>PACX01000016.1 GCA_002702895.1 Flavobacteriaceae bacterium
CACATAGATTCTAAATTTGGAATAAGCATTCATCAAATACCTCATTTACTTAGAATTATAAATAATACTAATATAAAAGTAAATGGAATTCATATGCATACTGGAAGTGATATTTTAGATATTGATGTATTTATTCATGCTGCTGAGATATTATTTGAAACCGCATCAAAATTTAAAGATTTAGACTTTATTGATTTTGGAAGTGGGTTTAAAGTTCCATATTCTCCAACAGATACTCAAACAAACATTGAGGAATTGGGCTTAAAATTGTCAAAAAGATTTAAAAAATTTTGTAGAGATTATGGTAAAGAATTAACTCTAGCCTTTGAGCCAGGTAAATTTCTAGTTAGTGAGGCAGGTAATTTTTTATGCTCTGTAAATTCAATTAAACAAACAACTTCTACTGTTTTTGCACAAGTAGACTCTGGTTTTAATCATTTTATTCGACCTATGATGTATGGTTCAAATCATTATATCGAAAATTTATCAAACCCAAATGACTCAGAAAGATTCTATTCAGTTGTTGGATATATTTGTGAAACAGATACTTTTGCTTCAAATAGAAGAATTTCTAAAATTACTGAGGGCGATGTCTTATGCTTTAAAAATGCAGGGGCATATTGCTTTTCAATGGCAAGCAATTATAACTCAAGATATAAACCCTCTGAAATATTATATATAAATGATAAACTTGTTGAGATAAGAAAAAGGGAAACTATTGATGATCTTTTAAATAATCAAGTTGAATTAGATTTTGAAAAATTATAATACAATAATTATGAAATAACTCCTGAACCGAGCAGCTCTTTATTATTATACCAAACAGCAAACTGCCCTTTTGTTATTGATGATTGTTTTGTTTTAAAAACTAAATAAGCTCCCTCATTTACAAAAATCAATAATGCATTTTGCAAAGGTTGACGATATCTTATTCTTGCTTTAACATTAAAATTCTTATTTCTATCTATAAACTTATCTTTTCTCAAAAGATGTAAATCTTGATTTTTAACAAAAAGAACATTTCTATATAAACCTGGGTGATTTTTTCCTTCTCCAACATAAACTATATTGTTAACGACATCTGTTTTTAATACAAATAAAGGATCTTTTGTTCCTCCAATTGACAAACCTTTTCTTTGTCCAACCGTGAAAAAATGAGCTCCATTATGAACACCTATACACTCACCATCTTCTGATTTATAATCAAAAGGTTTAGAAATTTCATATAAATTTTCGTGTATTAAATTTTTAGTATTATGTAATGAGTGTTTATCACTATTAATAGAAATTTTAATTATTTTTCCTTTTTTTGGCTTTAGTTTTTGCTGTAAAAAATCTGGTAATTTAACCTTTCCAATAAAACATAATCCTTGGGAATCTTTCTTTTCTGCTGTTACTAGCTTTTGTTTTTTAGCAATTGCCCTAACTTCTTTTTTGGTTAAGTTTCCAATTGGAAACAGGGTTTTACTTAATTGATTCTGAGATAATTGACATAAAAAATAAGACTGATCTTTATCTTTATCCAATCCCATTAGTAACTATAATTATCTTTATTTTTTTTTACTCTACAATAATGGCCAGTTGCAATAAAATCTGCACCAAGCTTTAAAGCTATTTTTAAAAATATGTCAAATTTAATTTCCCTATTACATAGAATATCTGGATTAGGCGTATTTCCCTTTTCATACTCATCAAACATATAATCAACTATTCTTCGTTTATATTCAAGACTTAAATCAACAGTTTGAAAGGGAATAGAAAGTTTTTCACTAACCATCATAGCATCATAACTATCTTCCAGCCATGGACATTCCTTTGAAATAGTTACAGATTCATCATGCCAATTTTTCATAAAAATACCAATAACATGATAACCCTGCTCAACTAAAAGATGAGCTGAAACACTAGAATCAACTCCACCAGAAAGAGCAACTACTACACATTTTTTTTTTTCAGACATGGATTAATAAAAGTAGTAAAAAAACTATTTTCTATTTTGTAATTTTCTTTGTTCTTCAGCCTTATCCATCATTTCTTGCATCTTTCTTTGGAACCTATTTTGAGTAGTGGGCTTCTTTTTATTTTCCTGAATTTGTAGAAGTATTTTTTCTTCATCAATAATGAAATGTTTTATAGTTAGCATTAACAAAATAGTTAGGATATTAGAAACAAAATAATATAAACTAAAAGCACTTGCATAATTATTAAAAAAGAAGAGCATCATTACAGGCATTAGGTACATTATAAATTTCATATTGGGCATACCTGGTTGAGAAGATTGCATTTGAGCCCCTGAGGACATCATTGTATAGAAAAAAATTGCAATAGATGCTAAAATTGGAAGTAAACTNACATGATCACCATACCATGGAATACTAAAAGGAAGCTCTGCTATTACATCATATGAAGATAGATCATCAGCCCAAAGAAATGATTTTCCTCTTAGTTGAAAAGCTATTGGAAAAAAACAGAATAAAGCATAAAAAACAGGTAACTGAAACAATGCTGGAACGCAACCCAAAAGAGGATTTGCACCAGCTTTATTATAGAGCTTCATTGTTTCTTGTTGTTTTTTTACTGCATCATTTTTATATTTTTTATTTAATTCAGCTATTTCAGGTTTTAACACCTTCATTCTAGCTTGAGAAACATATGTTTTATAAGTCACAGGTGACATTGCTAATCTTGTAATAATTGTCATAAAAATTACAGCTAAACCAGCTGAAAAATACTTACTTAAAAAACCAAATAAAGGAAAGTATATAAACCTATTAATCCATCCAAAAATTCCCCAACCAAAATATATAGATTCGTATATTTCGTTCTCATAATTCTTTAAAACGTCATAATCGTTTGGGCCAATATATAATTTCATTTTTGAATTAAATTCTGATTTTTCTAAAACTAAAGGAATTGAAGAAATATAATTTTTAGTATACAAAACATCTTTTCCTTGATCTTCAAAAAGTTTTTTTGATTCGAAATATACTTCATCNATTGGTTTGTCTAAAATTAATATACTATTAAAAAAGTGTTGTCCATATGAGATCCATGAGANAGAATTTTCAGTTTTATCGCTATCACTATATGAACTTAAATAATCTGTTTNATCTTCATCATATTGATAATACAGTTGACTATATCTATTTTCATATTCTACACTTTTTGCTTGTCTCATAGCTTTTAAATCCCAGTTCAATTGAACAGATCTCTGATTATCTATAAGATTATCAAACCCTGATGATTTAATAGAAAAGTCAATCATAAAACCATTTTTTGGAAGAGTATATTCAAAATTTAAAAATTGATTTTCTGAAATAGACAAAATCATACTTAATATTGTCCCATCATAACTTTTATTTATAATAGGTTCAAAATGATAGTTTGAGGTATTAATTAATTGACCATTAAATGAATAGAATTTTAAATTAATATTTTGATTTCCATCCTTTATCATATATAAAGGATCTCCTTTGTAATCAGTATAATTTTTTAATAATGCTTCAGATAACAGACCCCCTTTTGAACTAAACTTTAGTACTATATCATCATTTTCAAGCACTACATCATCAAATTTAATTTTAGATTTATTTTGAGAAGCATCAAAAATATTTGAATTTTCATCTTTTAAATTTATGCCTTTAGCTATATCATTTTCTGAATCAAAAGTAGAGTTATCTGATTGAATTAAAATTTCTAAATTTTCTTTATTTTTCTCAATATTACCCTGCTGTGGTTCTGGAATAGTATAAATATACCAGACAAATGCAGTCATTAGTAAAACAAAGCCTAAAATTTGATATGGATCAATTTTATTTTCTTCCATTTGTTTAATTGGATTTTCTATAATTTATACATGCTTTAACAAAAGAAACAAATAATGGATGTGGAGATTCTACAGTACTTTTATATTCTGGATGAAACTGTACTCCAATAAACCAATCATTTGATGGTAATTCAACTATTTCAACTAATCCAGTTTTAGGATTAATTCCACTAGATTTAAGCCCTTTAACATTTAATTGATCAATATATTTATTATTGAGCTCCCAACGATGTCTATGTCTTTCAAAAATAGTTTTAGTATTATAAATTTCATAAACTTTTGATTTATCTTTAATTTCACACTCCCATGAACCTAATCGCATAGTTCCACCTTTATTAATAATTTCCTTTTGATCTTCCATTAAAGAAATCACGGGATGTGGAGTTTCTTCATCCATCTCAGTTGAATTTGCATTAACCAGCCCTAGTACATTTCTTGAATATTCAATTACAGCCATTTGCATTCCAAGACAAATACCAAAAAATGGAATATTTTTTTGTCTTGCACATTTGATTGCTTTAATCTTACCCTCAATTCCTCTTTCACCAAATCCAGGTGCCACTAAAATACCATCAAGTTTAGAAATTTCATTATCAATTTGTTTATCATTAATATATTCTGAATGGATAGAAACAATATCAACTTTAGTTAAATTTTCAGAACCTGCGTGAATTAATGATTCTAAAATTGATTTATATGAATCTTGAAGCTCAACATACTTACCAATTAGCCCGATTTTTACTTCATAATTGGGAAACTTTAAATTATTGACAAAATCTGACCATGAATCTAAATTTGCATGGTTATAATCTTTTAAATTTAACTTTTTTAAAACTACTTCATCTAATTTTTCTTTCTTCATTAGAAGGGGAACTTCATAAATAGTTGAAGCATCAATTGACTGAATAACAGACTCAACATCAACATTACAGAAAAGTGCTAATTTTCTCTTAATTTCATTAGAAATCTCATGTTCAGTTCTGCAAACCAAAATATCAGCATTCAGACCGCTTTCCATTAAAGTTTTTACGGAATGTTGAGTAGGCTTAGTTTTTAATTCTTTTGCAGCAGATAAATAAGGTATTAATGTTAAATGAATAAGTAATGTATTTAATTTACCTAATTCCCATATTAATTGCCTAACTGATTCAATATATGGAAGAGACTCAATGTCACCAACAGTACCTCCAATTTCAGTAATTATAAAATCATATGAATTGTCTTCACCTAAAAGCTTTATTCTTCTTTTAATTTCATTAGTGATATGAGGAATAACTTGAACTGTTTTACCTAAAAACTCTCCTTTCCTTTCTTTATCTATAACGGTTTGATAAATTTTTCCTGTTGTTACATTGTTTGCTTGAGAAGTCTGAACATTTAAAAATCTTTCATAATGACCTAAATCAAGATCAGTTTCTGCTCCATCATCAGTTACATAACATTCTCCATGTTCATATGGATTAAGTGTGCCAGGATCAATATTAATATATGGATCAAATTTTTGAATTGTAATACTAAATCCTCTAGATTGAAGTAATTTAGCTAATGAAGCTGATATAATACCTTTACCTAAAGAAGAACTAACACCCCCTGTTACAAAAATAAATTTTGATTTAGACATCAAATATTAATCTAGAGTTTCTTTAAGGTTTCAAAAATACAAAAAGAAATAACAAAGAGATTCTATTAAATAGAAATAAAAAGAAGTGTAATTAAATTATTATTACAAAAGACTTTATTCATTATCATTTAATTTAATAATATTTAATTTTTCATGTTTAATTAAATAAATTGATCCGTTAATAAAACCATTGTTTTTAGTGAAATAATTAAACTTGTTTTGCAGATATTCAGTTTCTCCTAATTTTATAGATTTTACAAATTTGCTTCTATTTGCTAATCTTAGCATTAAGTCAAGAGTAATATCATATGCCCTTATAGCTATCTTATTAGGTCGTTTTCCAAATTCCTCTAAATATAAATCATTAAATAAATTTACTTTTTCACTATCATAAATTGGAACATAGTAACTTGGGTAAGTAAAATTTAAATTACCTAAATGTTCGAATGAAATATTTTCATTTTCGTATATATCAGATCTAAAAGTTGTCATCATTGAGATACTTCTTTCTTGAGAAATTTGAGAATTTAATAATGAGGAAACGCTAGTAATTACATTTAAATTTTCAGATTCTAAAAAAACAAAATTATTTTTGCTTGATACTAATAAAGAATCTGTAATTTCAGGATCAACAAAACCGTTAGATTCATCTGTATTTATTAATTCTGAATATGGAAATCTGGTAATTAATTGGTCTTTAATATCAATGTTTTGATTATCATAAATTATCATAACACATGGATCAGGTTCTTTATCAATTAGTGAATCAATATATTTAAGCATTCTTTTTCTTTGAATTAATTTGGACGGCATAGATTGTATTACATTTTCATTAATTTCAATTTCATTTGAACTTAAGGGCGAAACAATAGGAGTTTTTGATTTTATTATTGCTCTTGAAACTTGATTAATATTTCGAGGAATTAAAGGGCCTAGAACTAAATCAAAATCTTCAAATTTATATTGAGTCAATATATTAGAAATTGAACCAAAGTCGTTTTCTGTATCTAAAATTTTTACTTCTAGGTTTAATCCATAATTCTTAATTTTATTAAAAGCCATTATTGCACCACTATAAAAATCCAAAGAAATACTTGTAAGATTTAAATTCTTTAAATATTTTTTTGAATTTTCTATTGAATCTAACTCAATATCATCAAGTTTGAATGGGGCAAGTATAGCAATTTTTATATTTTTTATATTAAATGTGCTGTCTATCAAATTAATTTTTCGAATTTTTGGAATTAAATAATTTAATGAATCTTTTTTTTTCTTTACTAAAACAGGTTTTAATTTAATATAACGCCTTACAGGAATAACAAGTTCCGTTTTTCTTGATAATTTGTTTCCTTTTATTTTAGGATTATAACTTTTTATTTCTTCAATAGAAACTTTGTAAATTTTTGAAATTGAATAGAGAGTTTGTTTTCTTTTTACCTTGTGTATTATTGAATCAATCTCAAAAGAATTTGATGTGTTTTTATTTGTATCCTGAGAATATATGATCAAAGGAAATAGAATTAAGAGTATGGTCAACCTTTTAATTATTCCCATTCTATAGTTGCTGGAGGTTTAGAACTTATATCATAGACAACTCTGTTAACACCTTTTACATTGTTAATTATCTTATTAGAAATGTTTTGCANAAACTCGTATGGAAGATTTACCCAATCTGCTGTCATTCCATCTGTAGATTCTACAGCTCTTAATGCAACACAATCTTCATATGTTCTTTCATCTCCCATAACTCCCACACTTTTGACTGAAAGAAGCATTGCACCAGCTTGCCAAATTTTATCATATAAATTATTATTTTTTAATCCATCAATAAATATTGCATCAACCTCTTGAAGAATTCTGATTTTTTCTCTTGTAATATTCCCTAAAATTCTAATTGCTAACCCTGGACCAGGAAATGGATGTCTTTTCAAAAGATTTGAATCTATATTTAATGATGCTCCTACCCTTCTGACTTCATCTTTAAATAACATTTTAAGCGGCTCAATAATAGATAGTTTCATAAAATCAGGCAATCCACCTACATTGTGGTGTGATTTTATTGTTGCTGATGGACCTTTTACAGAAATAGATTCAATTACATCAGGATAAATCGTTCCTTGAGCTAACCATTTGGCTCCGTCAACAAGTTTTGATTCTTTATCAAAGACATCAATAAAAGCTTTTCCAATAATTTTTCTCTTATCTTCGGGATCTATAATTTCAGATAAAAGATTTATAAAATAGTCAGAAGCATCAACTCCTTTGACATTTAGACCCATACCCTTATATTGATTTAAAACATCTGAAAATTCATTTTTTCTCAATAATCCGTTGTTTACAAAAATGCANTGTAAATTTTTACCTATTGCTTTATGTAATAGNATNGCTGCTACNGTNGAATCAACNCCACCNGATAANCCTAAAATAACTTTTTCATTACCAACTAATTCTTTTATTTCAGAAATTGNCCTATNNGAGAANGAGTCAGGTGTCCAATCAGGTTTTANTTNNGAAATATTTATCAANAAATTNTTAAGAATTTCTTTTCCTTTTTNNGTATGATAAACNTCTGGATGAAATTGAATGCCNTAAACCATTTCATCATCTATAGAAATANGCNGCATTTTCNACATCNTTAGTACTTGCTATACATTTACCATTATTAGGCAAACATTCAATTGTATCACTATGACTCATCCAAACCTGAGTACCAACTTCTACATTTTTAAAAAGTAAATTATTCTTGTCAATTGAACTTAGATTAGCTCTTCCATACTCTCTTTTATTTGATGCTACCACTTTACCTCCTTCAAAATGTGCAATATATTGAGCTCCATAACAAACACCTAGTAAAGGTTTGTTTCCTTTTATTTTTGATAAATCAAATTTCAAAGCATCTTTGGATCTTACAGAAAATGGAGAACCTGAAAGTATAACCGCTTTATAGTACTTAAGGTCAATATTTAGGTCATTATACGGATGTATTTCACAATAAATAAAAAGTTCTCTAATTCGTCTAGCAATTAACTGAGTGTATTGAGAGCCAAAGTCAATAATTAATACTTTTTCATCCATATTCAAAATTAATATTAAAACAATATATAAAGACTGTTTTTATAAAGAAATAACTAAAAACTTTTCATTAAAGGGTAATATATTTTCAAATAAACAATCAATTAATCTATCACCATGATTTTGATAAAATTCAGAAAAATTAATTTCTCTTTCTTGCAAGGAATTATTTGGAAACAATTCCTTTTTTATTAATCTCAATCTGTTTAATTTATCATTATTTTTTTGTTTTTGAGCCTTTAATAATCTTTTTTCTAAATTATTTAATCCTTTTATCTGTTTAGATTCTTGTGCTTTTAGAGCGCCAATGAACGATTTGTCCGTCTTAACACTTAATTTATAAAGTTTAATAAAGTTCTGATTTATAGATTTTTTTAAATTCGTTAGATCAAGATTAATTTCACTTATTTTAGTTAAATAAAATTTATTTAATTCATTATCGGATTTAAATAAATCTGAAATATCAATATTAAGTTTTTTGCATTTAGAAATTTGTTTTTTAGAAACAATTAGAACAGAATCTCTAACCTTTAAAATTGGAAATGGAATATTCTTTGTTTTAAAAAAAGATTTTAATTGAAGCCAATACGCAATTTCACTTCCACCGCCTACATATGCTAAGTTTGGAAGAATTTTTTCTTGGTATAAAGGCCTAAATAAAACATTAGGAGAAAATCTTTCTGGAAAATTTTTAATTTCATTTATAATTTGAATTTCTGAAAAGGATTTATTTGTCCCTACTATATTATATTGAGAATTATTTTTTTCAATTCTTGAACGTAAATTATTTTTAATGTAAAATAAATTTATCTTTCTAGGATTTACCTGAGGGGAAATATCTATATCATTTAATTTACTATTAGTTTCCTTTACATTTTTATAACAATCTTGATTTATTATTTCCTTAATAATATCATCACAAATAATATTTTTAAGTTTTATATCATCTGGATTTAATATTAAAAGACCATATTTTCCAAATAAACTATGAACTAGACTAAAAGTCGCATCAGATAGTTTTTTATTATTTAAGTAGGCATCTTTAAATAATTGTAAAAGTTTTTTTGAATTAATATTTTCTTCTCTAAAAAAATCTTTCATTTCACTAAATAAAGTTTTTAAGGATTGGGTTTTTAACTCACCAACCTTACCTGTTGTAGATATATTCCAATCAAACCTTTTATTATTTGTTTTAAAAAAATTTATTTCTTTAAAATCATGATCTTCAGACGCCATCCAATAAATGGGTAAAAAATTATATTCAGGATATTTAGATTTTAGTTCATTACAAATTTTAATTGTATCAATAATTTTATAAATAAAATATAGTGGCCCAGTAAATAAATTAATTTGGTGTCCTGTGGTTACAGAAAATGTATTATTATCTTTTAATAATTTTATAGATTTTAATTGAATGATGTTTTTTGAAACTTTTTCATAATTATTATTTAATAAATCAAATAATAATTTTCTATAGTCATTATTGTAATTATTTTTTTTCTCTTTGATTTGATCGTAATAATTTTTTAAAGTGTTATTTCTATTAAAAAAATTTGTTAATCGATTTTCACCATTAATATATCTAAGTGAAATTGAAGGTAAATGTCCAGTGATATTTGAATCTATTGATTTCAAAATAATATTATAAAATTATGATTTATTAAAAAATGAGTCAACAAACTCTTTTTTATCAAATAGTTGTAAATCGTCAAGACCCTCACCGATTCCAATGAACTTTATAGGAATTTTAAATTGATCTGAAATTCCTAATACTACTCCTCCTTTTGCGGTTCCATCTAATTTAGTCACTGCTAATGAAGTAATCTCAGTTACATTAGTAAATTGTTTTGCCTGTTCAAAAGCATTTTGACCAGTTGAACCATCTATCACTAAAAGTACTTCTTGAGGTGCTTCAATATTTTTCTTTTGCAAAACTCTTTTAATTTTACTCAATTCATTCATTAAATTAGTTTTATTGTGAAGTCTTCCAGCAGTATCTATTAAAACAACATCTACATTCTTATTAATTGCTGATTCTAATGTGTCATAAGCAACGGAGGCAGGATCACTGCCCATTTCTTGCTTTATCAATTCTACATTAACTCTATTTGCCCATATTTGTAGTTGCTCAATTGCTGCAGCTCTAAAAGTATCAGCCGCTCCTATAATCACCTTAAGACCCATAGACTTATAATGATGTGCCATTTTACCAATTGAAGTAGTTTTTCCAACACCATTAACCCCAACAACTAAAATAACATGCGGCCTATTTTCTGAAATCCTAAATTGGTTTTCATCAGAAGGATCTATTATATCTATAATTTCTTCTTTTAAAATAGAATTAAGTTCATCAGTATTAATATATTTATCCTTCGCTACTCTTGATTCAATTTT
Organism: Flavobacteriaceae bacterium; assembly: GCA_002702895.1. GTDB lineage: Bacteria > Bacteroidota > Bacteroidia > Flavobacteriales > Flavobacteriaceae > MAG-121220-bin8. The sequence goes on from PACX01000016.1 coordinate 10,914, forward strand.
ATCTATAATTTTTAAAGTAGTTTTAACTCCAACATCAGATGTAATTAAGACTTCCTCAAGATCATCTAAAATTTCATCATCTACCTTAGTTTTTCCTATTATTACTTTAGAAATTTTACTAAAAAATGAAGTGCTGCTCTTTTTTAAACCTTTATTTAGTGAATCTTTTTTCTTTTTTGTAAAAAGACTCCTAAAAAAAGATTTCTTCTCACTAACATCTTCAGGTTCTGATTCCGGCTCTGGTTCTGGTTCAGGTTCTGGTTCAGGTTCAGGTTCTGGCTCTGGTTCAGGTTCTGGTTCAGGTTCTGGCTCTGGTTCTGGTTCAGGTTCTGGCTCAGGCTCTGGTTCTGGTTCTGGCTCTAGTTCTGGCTCAGGCTCTGGTTCAGGTTCTGGCTCTGGTTCTGGTTCAGGTTCTGGTTC
>PACX01000017.1 GCA_002702895.1 Flavobacteriaceae bacterium
AACTGTTGAGGGTCACACCTCCGGGGGTTCGAATCCCTCTTCCTCCGCAAAAGCCCTTGTAAGTCATTGATTTACAGGGGTTTTTAATTTTGGTTGCCTGAATCGTTGACTTTACTAATTTTTTTTATTACCATGTTTAACTAAATAAGAAAAGTAATACAATTAAAAGTTTTTTCATTTACTAAAATTTAACTAAATTTTAGCTATGGATATGAAATTTAAAAAATTTATAATTTTAAGTATTATACTAAACATTTTTAACTTAAATGTCTTAAAATCTCAAGAAATAGATTTTCTAACCATCACTGCAGTTGGTGATTTAATGATAGGCACTAATTACCCGTCTAAATCTTATTTGCCTCCAAATGATGGTAAACAGATTTTTGATAATGTATTTAAATATCTTAACAATTCCGATATTACATTTGGAAATCTTGAGGGTGTAATAATGAGTGAAAACATTCCAACTACTAAAAGGTGTAGTGATCCTAAAAAATGTTACGCTTTTAGAATGCCAGATCATTACGCAAAATATTTTAGAGATGCAGGATTTAATTTACTAAGTATTGCAAATAATCATATAAATGATTTTGGTGAAAAAGGTATTGATAATACCGTCAAATTATTAAAACAAGAAAATATCAAATTTGCTGGCACTCATAACTATCCTATAGCTGAATTTAATATTAATGGCTGGAAAATAGGATTTTGCGCATTTTCTCCCAATAAAGGAACAATATCTATAAATAATGCTGAAGAAGCTATGACCTTAGTTAAATCATTAAAACAAAAAGTAGATATAGTTATTGTCTCATTTCATGGTGGTGGAGAAGGAAAAAATTTTGAACAAATTAATGATCAAATTGAATATTATTTAGGTGAAAACCGTGGCAATCCTTACCAATTTTCAAGAAATATGATTGATGCTGGGGCAGATATAGTTTTTGGACATGGTCCACATATAACAAGAGCCATAGATATGTATAAGGGAAAAATAATAAGTTATAGCTTGGGTAATTTTGCAACTTATGGAAGATTTGATTTAAGCGGCATAAGAGGATTTTCTCCAATTATTAAATTGAAAATAAATAAAAAAGGAAACTTAGTAAGCGGAAATATTATTTCAACAAAACAAATTGGTGATGGAATTCCTGTAATTGATAAAAAAAATCAAGCTATTATCAAACTACAAGATTTAATGAAAAATGATTTAATTAATAAAAAAATAAAGATAAATGATGATGGATCATTTGATCTCATAAATTAGTATTAACACATTTTTTTAATCAATTTTAATATTATATAGTATTTAAAATCATGTCTGCTGCTTTTTCTGCAATCATATATACAGAAGCATTTGTATTTCCAGAAATAATTTTCGGCATAATTGAAGCATCAACAACCCTTAAATTTTGTATTCCATGCACTTTTAGTGAAGGATCAACTACAGACATATTATCTATTCCCATTTTACAAGTACCTACAGGATGATAAACTGTTTCAAGAGTTTTTTTTATATGTTCAATGAGAGCATCTTCTGAAGATCGATTATAAGGCAGTCTATTCAATTTAATATGTTTTTTTAAAGCTTCATCTTTCATTAGCTTAAATACTAGCTTTCCTCCTTCAATTAACTTATCAAGATCATCTTTATCTTGTAAAAAATTAGGCTGAATCTTTGGCGGTTCCTCTGGATTAGAAGATGAAAGACTAACATTCCCCCTACTTTTTGGATGTAATAATGTTGGTAATATTGTAAAGCCATCTATTCTTGGATAATCATAAAGATCATAAGCATCATAACCATATTCATTATCAATACAGATTGGAGAAAAGTGTAATTGAAAATCAACTTTTCCTCCTCTTTGATTAAGATCAAAAAAAGCCACCCCCTCTAACGGACCGGTACAAAAAACTCCTTTATTATTAACATAATAATTCCAAGCGGCTTTAAGTTGATTAAAAGGTGAAATGTAATGATTTATTCCTTCTTGAGTCTTTGACTCAGCGCATATTGGATAAAATAAATGATCCTGTAAATTCTTCCCCACTCCTTTTAATTCATGTATACAATTAATACCATGTTTTATTAATTCAGAAGTTTCTCCGATTCCAGATAACATTAATAATTGTGGTGATTGAAAAGATCCAGCAGAAATTATAATCTCTTTTTGTGCATTAACCTTTGTTTTTATTAAACCTTTAATATATTCTACTCCTACAGCTTTTTTATCTTTTATAATTATCCTAGAAACTTGAGCGTTTGTTATAGCAGTTAAATTAGTTCTATTTAAAACAGGTTTTAAAAAAGCTACTGCTCCACTATGACGTTTTCCGTTTTTAATGGTACTATGAACCAAACTAGCACCTTTTTGGTTTAATCCATTATAATCATGATTTTTTGGTATACCAATGTTTTTACAAGCTTTAATAAATCCTTCGACGTAAGGTGATTTAAATTTTGTTGGAAGTGTAACGTTTAACTCTCCTGACTTCCCATGAAAATCAGAATCAAGTTTTTCTATTTGTTCATGATTTTCTGATTTTTTAAAAAAAGGGAGAACATCTTTATAACCCCAACCTTTATTTCCGAGTTCTGCCCAACCATCATAATCATTAGCATTTCCTCTTACATAAGCCATAGCATTGGTAGAGCTACTACCACCTAAGGTTTTTCCTCTTGGTAAATAAATTTTTCTATTCAAAACATTAGATTGATTTTCAGACCAAAATCCCCAATCCTGTTTGCTTTTATGAATCTTAAGATAAGCACCTGGAATATGAATATTCATATTAGAATCTGGCCCTCCTGCTTCTAATAATAGAACTGAATTTTTAGGATTCTTAGATAAACGATTTGCTAAAACACAACCTGCAGATCCAGCTCCAATAATAATATAATCATAGTATTTAGCTGAACCCTTTTTGTGTGGTATTTTCATAATCTAAATATAAGAATTGCCTAATTAATATAGGAAGATGTCATATTATTAATTTTGATTAAATCGTATTTCAATTAAATAAAATTATTCAAAATCTGCAAATTTATTTTCCTCAATAGATTTCCATAATAATAAACAAGCTGTTGTTTTATATGGAGACCACTTTTCAACTATTGTATCTAATTTTTTATTATCTAAATTATTTATTTTATAATTTATTTTAATACTATTTATTAGAGCTAAGTCACCTTTTGAAAAGATGTTTTGTTTAAATAGAATAAAAATTAAAAACATTTCAGCTGTCCAATTTCCCACTCCTTTTATAGCTGTTAGCTCCTTAATAACTAAACTTTCTTTTTCCTTAAAAAAATCAAATTTACTTTTTAAAAAGTATCTATAAATATTCTTTATATATTCTACTTTTTTAAATGATATTCCAATAGATTGTAGATCATTATCATTAATATTTAAAATCTGAATGTGAGTTTTTTTTTCTATTAATTTCCTAAATCTTTTTTTTATTGTTATTGCTGCTTTAAAACTTACTTGTTGTTCAATAATTAATAATGAAATTGCCAATGCTAAATCACTTTCTTTTCTATCTTTTATTGATATTTGATCTCCTATTTTTTTAATAAGAGAATTCATAATAATGTCTTTTTTTAAATGATTAAAAGCATTTGTATAATTACACATCTTATATTAATACTGATTTATGATTTACTAAATTATTAGTTTTGGTTTTTTATTCGATATTGTAGTAAATCATCTTTTAGAATTAAATCTTTTTTATGAAAATTTATTAAATCTTTAATTTCTTCGATGATTTTAGGGTTTTTTTCAGCAATATCAAACTTTTCTGAAGGGTCAAGATTTAAATTATAAAGGAGTGGATTTTTTAAAATAATTTTTTCTGTCTTTTCAGGATAATTATATGCTCCCTTAATTATAAAATGAGCTTTAAACTCTCTAAATCTTAAAGCGAATATTTCTCTTTCTCTATAAAAAAAAACTTTTTCTCTTTTAGATTCTTCCAAAGAAAACAATGTGTTTTTTAAACTTAATCCATCTAAAATTCTATCATCTATTGGACTAGAATTTGAAATTTCTAAAAAAGTAGGAAGTATATCCATTGTTGAACCTAAACCATTAACGATTCCTGGTTTAATATCTCCTCCCCAAAAAATACCAGGCACTCTTTGACCACCTTCCCATGTAGTTCCTTTACCTTCTCTCAGAAGGCCTGCTGAACCACCATGATTTTTAAATGGAAGCCAAGGTCCATTATCAGATGTAAAAACTATAATAGTATTTTTATCAATATTGTTTTTCTTTAATTCATTAATTATCATTCCAACACCATGATCAATCTCTTCAATAACATCTCCATATAAACCAGCTTTACTTGTTCCTAAAAAATCTTTTGAAGCAAAAAGAGGAATATGTGGTAAACTATGAGCTAAGTATAGAAAAAATTTATTTTTTTTATTTTTTTTAATGAATTCAACAGCTTTTTCAGAATAGCGTTTTGTAATCGTTGTTTGATCTACTGGCCTTTCAATAATTTCATTATTTTCAATAAGAGGAACATTGTATTCCTTAGTATCTGCTACCCAATTAGGGTTCTTCATAAATCTTTTATATGGAATAGATCCATTTACTTTATCCATATCATTTGAATATGGAATTCCATAATAATATTCAAAACCATGTTGCAATGGAAGATATTCTATTTTATGTCCTAAATGCCATTTTCCAACAATTGCAGTTTTATAACCATTGTCTTTTAATTTTTCAGCGATTGTAATTTCAGAACTTGGAATACCATATTCAGAATCAGGGAAAAGCACTCTTGATGAATTATCTTCTTTTCCAATTAAACCATTTCTAATTGGAAGTCTACCAGTTAGTAATGCAGCTCTACTTGGGGTACAAACACTAGAAGCAGAATAAAACTGGGTCCACTTTTGTCCCTCATTAGCCATTTTGTCAAGATTAGGAGTTTGGATTGTGGGATGTCCATAAGACCCAAGATCCCCATATCCCATATCATCAACAAAAATTACTATAAAATTAGTTTCTACATCTTTATTTTCACAAGAAATAATTAAAAAAGATATAAATACACAAAAAAGTTTCCTCATAATATTTATTTTATTTAATATGATTTACCATAGTCTTTAATAAACCATTTTGTTTTTTATCATTCATAAGTTGCCAGAACATGATTCCTCCAAGATTATTGTCTATTGCATATTGAGATTTGAGTTTTATAGATTTATGATCATCAAATGTTGCAAAAATCTTATTAATACTATCATATGCGTATGGCGCTTTTGCTAAACTATCCCAATAAAAACTAAAATTAGATCGTGCATCTTCAAAATTAATTTGACTATAACTTCTGTTCCATTCAGCATTTTGATTAAGACCATTGTTAATGTTTTCAACATTTTTAAATGTTTTAATGTAAAAAGCACCCCCAATAAATATTTGCTTAGGATTTACTCCTAGATTTATCAATGCTTCAATTGATGATTCTGCAGATCTATCTTGAAATTCATTAGAAGATAGAGCTGTATGATGACCTGTTTTACCAGAGCCTGATCCATAGAAATCATAGGTCATAAGATTTACATTATCAACTAAAGGCATGACTTTATCCCATTCAACTGAATTTTCAAAAAATCTAGTAGATGCACCAGCAGCAAAACTTAATATATCATCTCTCTTCATGTATTTTCTTAGTTGAACGACTAAGTCGGTAAAATTTTCTTTGTCTTCAGGTTTATAATCATGTCCAGGAAATCCGGAAATTCCAGGATATTCCCAATCTAAATCAATACCATCTGCATTAAATAATTCTATGATATTAGCAGTGGAAATTGCAAACTCTACTCTACCCTCTTCTGTACTAAAAGCATCAGAACAGGTTTTACAACCACCCCAACCACCAAGCGATACTAAAACCTTTAATTTTGGATATTTCTTTTTTTGATTAACAACATTTAATAAAGCAAGACTATCTAATTCATTATCAACAGCTAATTTATTTCCTTTCAAGTGTAGAAAACTATATATTATCTGGTCAACTCCATCTAAATTAAATTCATCAATTGATTTTTCATCACCAGCATAATAAGCTATAACTTGAGGTTTTATATCTGCATTATTAGTACAGGATATAAAAATTAGTAATATTAAAACGAGTTTTTTCATAACTATTTTCTTATAATTTTAATTTAAAACGTTTTTTTTCTAATAAACCAGTAAATATAATTACTAGAAGAGCAAAAATAAAAGACATTAATAGGCCTATTTGATTATTAGTTAAAATTTCTGGGATTCTTATCTCCGTAATAGTTCTAAGGGGATAAATAAAGTATGGTATCATATAACAAGTTAAGGTAGCAGTTCCAGCGGGAGCAATTATTTTAGCCCAATTCGTATGTTTTTTCTCATCTGCTATGTAGTATAAAAATGCAAACATTAAAAAACCAATTCCAGTACAAATCCCTAACCATGATGGGGTTCCTTGTATTTTAGAAATACCCCAAATCGGCCTAGTTGCTAATCCAAAAATTAAATTAATAATTCCTAAAAAAATCAAACTTAGATAGCTCCGTTTAATAACTGTTTTTTGAAATTTTTTGAATATTAATGTGGCTACAACTCCTGCTGTAGTAAATGCAGGTATAGTACCAGTTAATATAGTTGAAAAGTACCCAGAGAAACCTGTGAATTCTATAGACATTTCTGAATGATTTAATATAGACAATGATATCAATAACAACCATAATAAAGACATGATTAACAGGGAACCTTTTGAAAACACATAAACCAGTGAATTTAATAGGTATGCCCAGCCAATAAGGCCCAAAATCCCCCACCATTGTGTTGTCATCCAAAGTGAACCATTTTCACCTCCTTTATATATAAAAGCTAAAAAGATTAAAATAATAAAACCTAAAAACTGTATATAAGGGTGCCAATAGGATTTGATAGGACTTTTTTTCCAGTCTATCCAAATTAATATAACAGCAAAAGCCATTAATAATGTCCAGTAGGTTTTTCCTATAAAAATACTTTCATCATGTGCAGTTTCATAATTAACCATATAAACTCCGATTATCAATAGAGAAATAGATCTAACTACAATATGCTTTGAAATAGAAATGTTGGAATAGCCTTTATCTGTTCTGTTTTTGATTGCTAATGGTATACTTAAGCCAACTATAAATAAAAATAATGGAAATATAATATCAGAAAATCCTAAATAATCCTCGAAAGCATTTGCATGTTTTAACCATTTTGGAATATTAGTTAAGGTCCAAAAATCATTAACCCATATCATTAAAAGCATTGTCAGTGCTCTTAAAATATCGATCGATGCAAATCTCATATATTTTATTATTAGTAATTATTAATTGATCTACTAATTTTTTCTAAACTTTATTTATAATTACAATCAAGTTTATTGGGCTTTTAATCTCCTGATTTTTTAACAGATTTTGCAACCAACATAGAAACTGTAGCATCTCCAGTAATATTAACTACGGTTCTACACATATCTAAAGGTCTATCTACAGCAAAAATTAATGCAAGGCCAGCCTCAGGTATACCTGCTTGAGATAATACTATTACTAAAACAATAATACCTGCACTAGGTACAGCTGCAGCTCCTATAGAAGCAAGTGTTGCCGTAAGAATAATTCCAAGCTGAGCTCCCAATGATAAATCTAAACCAAATGTTTGTGCAATAAATACAGCTGCAATAGCTTGGTATAATGCAGTTCCATCCATATTAATAGTTGCTCCAATTGGAAGAACGAAACTAGATACTTCTTCCTTTACACCCAAGTTATTATGAACTCTGTCCATAGTAACTGGCAGTGTTGCCGCACTAGAACTAGTTGAAAATGCAACTAGTTGGGCAGGAAGAATACCTTTTAAAAAGTAATTAGGTCCATTTCCAGTAAAAATCTTTACAATTAGTACATATATTAAAATTAATAGTGATAATCCTAGAACAAGGGTAATTGAATACAATAATAAGCTACTAAGTAGATCCCATTTTGGAGCTTCTACAATTAGTGTAGCTAATAATGCAAACACACCATAGGGTGCAAACAACATTATTATATCAATTATTTTTAAGATAACTTCATTTAATGAATCAAAGAATTCTTTTATTGGTTTTGATTTCTTAGGAGGAATTAAGATCATTGAAATACCAAACAAAATTGCAAAGAAAATTACTTGAAGCATGTTCTTATTATTCGATGCAGCATTAACTATGTTGGAAGGAACTACATCAATAAGAGCTTGAAGAGGTCCTGAATTTTTTGTGTTTGCAGCTACTTCTCTTTTTTCATCTGCATCACTTTCATAAGCATTTATTAATTCTATTCTTGTTTCATCCGAAATTGAATCACCAGGTTTTATAACATTTACTACAATTAAACCAATAGTAACAGCTAAAACTGTTGTTGCTATATATATGCTAATTGTTANACCTCCCATTTTTGACAATTTAGAAATATCTTTCAAATCTGAGATACCCTTTACAAGAGATGCTAGTATTAGGGGAATTGCTATTAGTTTTAAAGAATTAATAAAAATGGTTCCAAAGGGTTTTATCCAATCAGAAATGAAATTTTTTCCAAAATCAAAATTTGCCATTATAAGTCCGAAAATAACACCTAGTGCCATTCCTAATAATATTTTCCAATGTAATTCTAATTTTTTCATAAAAAAATTTTTTAATTTTTATCTTTTTTCCTTTTAATTAAACAGTTAGAAGATTGAGTTAAAAAAATCAAAAGTTAGTTTTAAAAATCATAAAATAAATAGACAAAAACTACGAAAGTAAGATTTTCTACTATGTAGTAATTTTAGAGACTAATGAAAAACTACTATTATTTGTCTGATCGGTAGTTTTAATTCTCCAATAATAAGTTGTACCAGAATCTAAGGTAACTTCTTTAGATGCTGAAGTTAATCCAGTTGAAACTGGACTTTGCTTTCCGTCGACTTTATCTAAATAAAGAGTATATGTTAGTGTATCACCAACATTAGGATCACTTCCTGTCCATGTTAAGGTTGTTTTACCTCCATTTGTAGTTGGTGTTTTTAATACTGCAGCTAAAGGAACATTAGTTAAAACAGGGTTTCCTTTCAAATAAAATTTCCATGTAGCACTAGAGGCTCTATTAGAATTAGAATTAATAGACTGTACATTCCAAGCGTAGGGGTTCCCTTTAAACAAAAGAATTTTTGTTGAATTTGATGATATACCTGTTTTTGTTTTGGTAGTATTATCTGACAGATTTGTGTAAGTAAGGTTATAGGTGTCTGTATCAGGTGTAGCTGACCAGCTAAAAGTAACAAGACTTGTAAGTGCATCAACAGATGTTCCTGTCTCACAATTTTGACTATTAGCAGGAGCTGCTAATGAAGGGGCACCTGGTGCAGCAGACGCATTATAATTATCTGATGAAACTGGTCCTGACACAATTGAAATGTCTTCACAATCACAATCACAACTAATTATAAAAGTTAATGTTAAAAAAAGTAAACTAATGTATTTTATTATGCTTCTCATATCTAAAAGTTATTATTATTTATTATTTATATTCCATTGGGTTCTGTAATAGTTGCTTCAAAACATTGTTCATAATTGGATTGACCATCTACCTTAAANCAAATAGTGTATTTTCCTTTACCTAAACCTGGAACAGTAGCAGTTTTATTAGCACCTTTTATTGTAATTGGATTATCTAAACCGCTAAC
>PACX01000018.1 GCA_002702895.1 Flavobacteriaceae bacterium
AAGAAGCACCAATAGTTGAGGATGAAGCTAAATCAGAGGAGGTTACTGCAGAAGAAGCACCAATAGTTGAGGATGAAGCTAAATCAGAGGAAAAATCATCAGAAAAAAACAATAAAATAGATTAATATTTTAAAATAATACAATGGCTAAAGAATCAATGAAAGCACGTGAAATTAAAAGAGCAAAATTATGTGCAAAATATGCTGCTAAGAGAAAAGCTTTAAAAAAAGCTGGTGATCATGAAGCATTACAAAAGTTGCCAAAAAATTCATCTCCTGTAAGAGCTCACAATAGATGTAAATTAACAGGGAGACCAAAAGGCTACATGAGACAATTTGGTATTTCCAGAGTTTTATTTAGAGAAATGGCTAATAAAGGTTTAATCCCAGGTGTTAGAAAAGCTAGCTGGTAAAAAATAAATATAAAATGAATACAGATCCAATTGCAGATTATTTAACAAGAATTAGAAATGCTAATAGTGCTGGTCATAAAGTAGTTTCAGTTCCTTCTTCGAATTTAAAAAAGGAAATGACAAAAATTTTATATGATCAGGGATATATATTAAGTTATAAGTTTGATAATAACTCTGTACAAGGTTCAATTAAAATTGCTCTTAAATATGATTCATATACTAAGGATCCTGTTATTAGAAAATTAGAAAGGATTAGTAAACCTGGTCTCAGAAGATATTCTGATTCAAAAGGATTGCCAAGAGTTTTAAATGGACTAGGTGTTTCTATAGTTTCTACATCAAAAGGTTTGATGACTGGTAAAAAAGCAAAAGAGTCAAATTTAGGAGGTGAGATCCTTTGTTATGTATATTAAAAAAAATAAAAATGTCTAGAATAGGAAATAGTCCCGTATTGATTCCAGAAGGTGTTTCTGTTGAAATTCAAACTAAACTTTTACTTGTTAAAGGTAAATTAGGAGAATTATCTCAGAATTTTGATGAAATTACAGTTGAACAAGTTGATAATGAACTTTTGGTTAAAAGATCTTCGGAATCTAAATCTTCTAAAGCAAAGCATGGTCTGTATCGTTCTTTATTTTTTAATATGGTTAATGGAGTTCATTCTGGATGGAAAAAAGAATTAGAATTAGTAGGTGTTGGGTATAGAGCATCCACACAAGGCCAAAAACTTGATCTTGCTTTAGGATTTTCTCATAATATTGTTTTTATGATTCCTAATGAAGTTAAAGTTGAAGCAATTTCTGAAAAAGGAAAAAATCCTATTATTAAACTTACTTCATCTGATAAGCAGTTAGTTGGATCAATTGCTGCAAAAATAAGAAGTTTTAGAAAACCTGAACCATATAAGGGAAAAGGAGTGAAGTATGTTGGAGAGCAAATTCGTAGAAAAGCAGGAAAGTCTGCATAAAAAATTTATAATGAGTTTATCAAAAATTAATAAAAGAAATCGCATTAAAAAAAGAATCAGAAATCATGTACTTGGCAGTAATAGTCGTCCAAGATTATCTGTATTTAGAAGTAATAATGAGATTTATGCCCAAATTGTTGATGATGTTAGTGGTAATACTTTAGTTTCAGCCTCATCAAGAGATAAGGATATAAACAATAATTCAATTACTAGAATTGAAGTTTCAAAACTTGTTGGATTATCAATAGGAAAAAAAGCTATTAAAGAAGGTGTTGAAAAGATTGGGTTTGATAGAGGAGGGTATTTGTATCATGGTAGAGTAAAATCATTAGCTGAGGGTGCTCGTGAAGCTGGACTAAAATTTTAATTTATGAAGAAGAAAAGAAATGAATTTGTTAAGCCTGGAGGTCTAGATCTTAAAGATAGGTTAGTTAGTATTCAAAGGGTAACTAAAGTAACAAAAGGGGGAAGAGCCTTTGGTTTTTCTGCGATCGTTGTAGTAGGAGATGAAAATGGTGTAGTTGGTCATGGTTTAGGAAAAGCTAAAGAAGTTGCTACAGCAATTGCTAAGGCAGTGGAAGATGCAAAAAAGAATTTAGTTAGAATTCCTTTACACAAAACTACTCTTCCTCATGAACAAAAAGGAAAACATGGGGGAGCTAGAGTTTATATTCAGCCTGCGTCTGAAGGTACAGGAGTTATAGCAGGTGGAGCAGTTAGGTCTGTTTTAGAATCTCTTGGAGTTCAGGATGTGCTTTCTAAATCTCAAGGATCTTCTAATCCTCATAACGTTGTTAAAGCTACATTTGATGCGCTATTAAGATTAAGAAATGCAAATACTATAGCTAATCAAAGAGGAATTTCAGTAGAAAAAGTTTTTAATGCATAATAAAATGGCAATAATTAAAATTAAAAAAATTAGGAGTGAAATAAAAAGACCTGGTGATCAAAAGAAAACCCTTTTAGCATTGGGGTTAAAAAAAATTGGTCAGGTTGTAGAACACCAAGACACTCCAAATATAGTTGGAATGGTAAATAAAGTGAAACATTTAGTTTCTATTATAAAATAAATTAGAATTATGAATTTAAGTAATTTAAAACCTAGAGAAGGATCAACACATAGTCCAAAAAAGAGACTGGGTAGAGGACAAGGCTCTGGAAAAGGAGGAACTTCTGCAAGAGGACATAAAGGAGCTAAATCTAGATCAGGTTATTCTAAAAAACTTGGATTTGAAGGTGGTCAAATGCCTTTGCAAAGAAGAGTTCCTAAATTTGGTTTTAAAAATATAAATAGAACTGAATATCAAGCAGTTAATTTAGATAAAATTCAGTCATTAGTTGATAACAAAAAAATTAAAGGTTCTATTAATATAAAATCATTTATTGATAATGGTTTAGCAAAAAAAAGTGATTTGATAAAAATTTTAGCTAATGGAAAGATAGATTCTCCATTAAAAATATCCGCACATAAATTTTCAGCAGCTGCAAAATCTGCTATTGAAAAAAGTGGTGGTGAAGTAATTGTATTATAGGTATGTATAAGTTTATTGAAACATTACGAAATATTTGGAATATAGAGGAGCTGAGAAAGAGAATTTTTATAACTCTTTTTTTTATTGCAATCTATAGACTAGGTGCTCAAGTAGTTCTTCCAGGTATTGATTCTGTTCAATTAGATGAATTGTCAAGCAGAACTCAAGGTGGAGGACTTCTTGGTATTTTAAATGCTTTTACTGGTGGTGCTTTTGCAAATGCTTCTGTTTTTGCTCTCGGAATAATGCCTTATATCTCTGCTTCAATTGTAGTTCAATTAATGGGAGTTGCAATTCCGTACCTTCAAAAACTTCAAAAAGAAGGCGAAAGTGGTAGAAAAACTATAAATCAGATTACTAGATGGCTTACTATTCTTATTTGTGTTGTTCAAGCTCCTGCATATCTATATAGCCTAGGAGCACTGGGAGTTCCTGAAAGCGCATTTATTATGGGGAAAGGAGCTGGATTTATGATTCCATCTGTAATAATTTTAGTTACCGGCTGTGTCTTTGCTATGTGGCTTGGTGAAAAAATTACAGATAGAGGAATTGGAAATGGTATTTCATTGTTAATTACAGTTGGAATTATTGCATCACTTCCTTTATCTTTTGCTCAAGAATTTGCTTCAAGAGTCTATGAAAGTAATGGTGGTTTAATTTTAATTTTAATTGAATTGGTTGTTTGGGTTGTTGTTATAGGATTAAGTGTTTTATTAGTTTTAGCTGTAAGGCAAATACCAGTTCAATACGCTAGAAGAACAGCCTCAGGAAGTTTAGATAGAAATCAAGCGGGAACTCGTCAGTATATCCCATTAAGACTTAATGCATCTGGAGTTATGCCTATTATATTTGCTCAGGCAATTATGTTTGCTCCTGCTTATATGGGTCAATTATTAGGTAATTCTAATGTTGGTCAGTGGATGCAAGCTTCATTTTCAGATATGTTTGGGTTATGGTATAATATTTTGTTTGGATTATTAATAGTAGGTTTTACATTTTTTTATACTGCTATTACTGTTCCTACAAATAAAATGTCTGATGATTTGAAAAGAAGTGGAGGTTTTGTTCCAGGAATTAGACCAGGAACAGAAACATCAGAATTTTTAGATAAAATAATGTCATTGATTACATTTCCTGGATCTTTATTTTTAGCTGCACTTTCAGTTTTACCTGCAATTGTAGTTCAAATAATGGGAATGCAACAGGGTTGGGCATTGTTTTATGGTGGAACTTCATTACTAATTATGGTTGGAGTTGCAATAGATACTATTCAACAAATTAATGCATATTTATTGAATAGACATTATGATGGATTAATGAAATCCGGAAAAAATAGAAAATTAGCATAATATGGCAAAACAACCAGCTATAGAACAGGATGGTACTATTATAGAAGCTCTTTCTAATGCAATGTTTAGAGTGGAACTAGATAATGGTCATGTAGTTACTGCTCACATTTCTGGTAAAATGAGAATGCATTATATTAAATTATTACCTGGTGATAAGGTTAAATTGGAGATGAGTCCATATGATTTAACTAAAGCAAGGATAACTTATAGACATTAAAATTATGAAAGTAAGAGCATCAGTAAAAAAAAGAAGCCCAGAATGTAAAATAGTTAGAAGAAAGGGTACGCTTTATGTTATTAATAAAAAGAATCCTAGATTCAAACAAAGACAAGGATAAATTATGGCAAGAATTTCAGGGGTAGATATCCCAAAACAAAAAAGAGGAGTAATAGCATTAACCTATATTTTTGGAATAGGTAGAAGTCGTGCTAAGAAAATTTTAGAATTAGCTAATGTTAGTGAAGATAAAAAAGTTTCAGAATGGAATGATGATGATACAGCTAAAATAAGAGAAGTTGTTGGTAATTTTAAAATTGAAGGAGAGTTAAGATCTGAAAATCAAATTAATATTAAAAGATTAATGGATATTGGTTCTTTTAGAGGAATTAGACATAGATCTGGCTTACCTTTAAGGGGTCAAAGAACAAAGAATAATTCTAGAACTAGAAAAGGTAAAAGGAAAACAGTTGCTAATAAGAAAAAGGTTACTAAATAATATATTATGGCTAAAGTAGTATCTAAAAAAAGAAAAGTTATTGTTGACGTATATGGAGAAGTTCATATTAATGCTTCATTCAATAACATAATTATTTCAATTACAAATAAAAAAGGTGAAGTTATTTCTTGGTCTTCAGCTGGTAAAATGGGTTTTAGAGGTTCAAAGAAAAACACTCCTTATGCAGCTCAATTAGCTGCTGAAGATGCAGTTAAAGTTGCTAATGAAGCAGGGATGAAAAAAGCAAAAGTATTTGTAAAAGGTCCTGGAAATGGAAGAGAGTCTGCTATTAGAACTATTCATAATAATGGTGTAGAGATTACTGAAATTTTTGATGTAACTCCTCAACCTCACAATGGTTGTAGACCCCCTAAAAGAAGAAGAGTATAAAATTAATAAAAATAGAATTTTTGATGAAGGATAGACCCTAATTCACAAAAATTAAAAAATAAAATATGGCAAGATATACAGGTCCAAAAACAAAAATCGCTCGAAAATTCGGAGAAGCAATATTTGGCGAAGATAAATCTTTTGAAAAAAAGAATTATCCTCCTGGACAACACGGAAATAATAAAAGAAGAGGTAAAAAATCTGAGTATGCAATTCAGCTTATGGAAAAACAAAAGGCCAAGTATACTTATGGAATTTTAGAAAGACAATTTAGAAATCTTTTCAAAAAGGCTAATAGTAGTAAAGGAGTAACAGGTGAAGTTTTGTTACAATTATGTGAATCTAGACTTGATAATTTAGTTTTTAGATTAGGTATAGCATCATCAAGAAGTGCTGCAAGACAACTTGTTAGTCACAGACACATAACAGTCAATGATGAGATTTGTAATATTTCATCTAGAATTATTAAGATTGGAGAAAAAATTGGTGTCCGTGAAAAATCAAAATCTATTTCATCTATTGAAGAATCCCTATCAAATAATTCTTCAGTATATGAGTGGATCTCTTGGAACATTGATAGAATGGAGGGGATATTTGTTTCTCTTCCAGAAAGAGAACAAATACCAGAAAATATTAAAGAACAATTAATCGTCGAATTATATTCGAAATAAATAACAAATAAAATTATGGCAGTATTCAATTTTCAAAAACCAGACAAAGTGATAATGATAGATTCCTCAGAATTTGAAGGAAAATTCGAATTTCGTCCTTTAGAACCTGGATATGGGTTAACTATAGGTAATGCTCTAAGAAGAGTTCTATTATCTTCTTTAGAAGGTTTTGCATTTACTTCTGTTAGAATAGACAACATTGATCATGAATTTTCTTCATTACCAGGAATTGTTGAGGATGTAACTGAAATTGTTTTAAATTTAAAACAAATATGTTTAAAAAGACAAATTGATTCAGTAGATAATGAAACTATTAATGTTTCAATTCTTGGTCAAGAACAAATAAATGCTGGTGATTTACAAAAATTTATTTCAGGCTTTCAAGTGTTAAATCCTGACTTAGTCATTTGTAACTTAGAAAAAAATATAAATTTTAATTTAGAATTAACAATTGAAAAGGGAAGAGGATATGTTCCTGCTGAAGAAAATAAAAAATCTGGTGCTCCAATAGGAACTATTTTTATGGACTCAATATTTACTCCCATTAAAAATGTGAATTACTCAATTGAAAATTTTAGAGTTGAGCAAAAAACTGATTATGAAAAGTTAATTTTTGAGATTGTTTCAGATGGATCAATCCATCCTAAAGATGCTCTTACTGAAGGGGCTAAGACTTTAATTCACCACTTTATGTTATTTTCTGATGAAAGGATAACTTTAGAAGCAGATGAAATAGCCCAAACTGAAACTTATGATGAAGAGTCATTACATATGAGACAACTATTAAAGACTAGATTGACAGATATGGACTTATCGGTTAGAGCTTTAAATTGTTTAAAAGCAGCAGAGGTTGATACTTTAGGAGACTTAGTTTCGTTCAATAAAAGTGACTTAATGAAATTTAGAAATTTTGGTAAAAAATCATTAACAGAATTAGAAGAATTAGTTATTATTAAAGGATTAAATTTTGGTATGGATTTATCCAAATATAAATTGGATAAGGATTAATTATAAATTATGAGACACGGTAAAAAATCAGCACATTTAGGTAGAAAAACAGCACATAGAAAGTACATGCTAGCTAATATGGCGTGTTCGCTTATTGAGCATAAATTTATAAATACCACTTTAGCTAAAGCAAAAGCTTTGAAAAGATATATAGAGCCAATGATAACCAAATCTAAAAATGATTCTACTCACAACAGAAGAATAGTTTTTAGATATTTAAAGAATAAATATGCTGTAACTGAGTTATTTAGAAATATTTCTAAAAAAATAGGTGATAGACCAGGAGGATATACTAGAATTATTAAGCTTGGAAATAGATTAGGTGATAATGCTAGTATGGCGATGATAGAATTGGTTGATTATAATTCAATTTATAATGTAGGAACTGATCCTAGTAAGAAAAAAAGAAGAAGAAGAAAATCTAAAAGTTTAAATATTGAAAACATCTCTACGTCTAATGAGACGAAAGAAGAGGCTGCTGTAGTTGAAGAAGTTAAAGAAGAGGCTGCTGTAGTTGAAGAAGTTAAAGAAGAGGCTTCTGTAGTTGAAGAAGTTAAAGAAGAGGCTGCTGTAGTTGAAGAAGTTAAAGAAGAGACTGCTGTAGTTGAAGAAGAAAAACCTAATGATAATAATGAATCTAAAGCGAAAGATTCATAAAATAATGATATAAAATTTGTTAATTAATTTCAAATAAAATTCATTAAATCAAGGGAAAAAACATTAAATTTTTCCCTTTTTTTGTATTAATTTTGGATAATGATGGAAGAAATATCTAATCAAAATAAAGCTTTAATTTTATTACAAGACGGAACCATTTTTTTTGGTAAAGCTTTAGGTGTTAAAGGTACTGCCTATGGAGAATTATGTTTTAACACTGGAATGACAGGATATCAAGAAATTTTTACTGACCCTTCTTATTATGGTCAGTTAATGGTAACTACAAATTCACATATAGGAAATTATGGAGTTAATGAGCAAGAAGTTGAATCAGAAAGTCCTAAAATTGCGGGTTTAATTTGTAAAAAATTTAATTTAAAATTTTCTAGACCTAATGCTGATGATTCTCTTCAAAGTTTTTTTATTAAACATAATATAGTTGCAATATCTGATGTAGATACAAGAGCTCTTGTGTCTTATATTAGAGACAATGGAGCAATGAATGCAGTTATTTCTACTAATACAAATGAAATTGATAAATTAAAAAAAAATCTTAAGAATTTACCCTCTATGAAAGGTTTAGAACTAGCTTCAAAAGTTTCTACAAAAAAACCTTATTATTTTGGAGATTTTGATTCTAAATTTAGAATTGCAGCTTTAGATCTTGGAATTAAAAAAAATATTTTAAGGAATTTATCTAAAAGGGGAGCTTATATTAAGGTTTTTCCTTTCAATACATCATTTAAAAAAATGTCAGAATGGGAACCTGATGGTTATTTTATATCTAATGGCCCAGGAGATCCAGAACCTCTCAAACATGCAATTCAAACAGCTAAAGATATTTTAAAAACAAAAATTCCGCTATTTGGAATATGTTTAGGACATCAAATAATTGCTTTGGCTAACGGAATTTCTACTTATAAAATGCATAATGGGCACAGAGGAATAAATCATCCTGTTATAAATTTAAATACTGGTAAAGGTGAAATTTCTTCTCAAAATCATGGTTTTGCAATAAATAGAGAGGAAACAGAATCAAATCCTAATGTAGAGATAACACATGTTCATTTAAATGACAATACCATTGCAGGAATTAAAATAAAAAATAATAATTGTTTTTCAGTTCAATATCATCCAGAAGCAAGTCCTGGACCTCATGATTCAAATTATCTTTTTGATCAATTTATTGAAATGTTAAATACCAATAAATAATATGAGTAAAATAGCTAAAATTTTTGCTAGACAAATTTTTGATTCTAGAGGAAATCCAACAGTTGAAGTAGATGTTTTAACTGAGAATGGCTTTTTAGGTAGAGCAGCTGTTCCATCTGGAGCTTCCACTGGGAAACATGAAGCTGTTGAATTAAGAGATGGTGGAAAAAAATATATGGGAAAAGGTGTTTTAAATGCTGTAAATAATGTAAATCAAATAATATCTAAAGAAATAGTTGGAAAATCTGTTTTCAATCAAAAAGAAATTGATAAATTGATGATTAGTATTGATGGAACTCCCAATAAGTCAAAGTTGGGTGCTAATGCTATTTTAGGAGTTTCCTTAGCAGTAGCAAAAGCTGCAAGTAATGAAAAAAAGATTCCTCTTTACTCTTACATTTCAAAAAGTAAAGGAAATACCCTTCCTGTTCCAATGATGAATATAATTAATGGAGGATCTCATTCCGATGCTCCGATTGCTTTTCAAGAATTTATGATTATCCCTGTTAAAGCAAATTCATTTAGTCATGCAATGCAAATTGGAACAGAAATTTTTCATAATCTTAAAAAAATACTTACAGAAAGGAATTTATCTACCTCAGTTGGAGATGAAGGTGGTTTTGCTCCAAAATTAGATGGAACAGAAGATGCATTAAACACTATTATATTGGCTATTGAAAAATCAGGATATTTCCCAGGAGATCAAGTGATGATAGCTTTGGATTGTGCTTCATCTGAATTTTATATTGATGGAATGTATGATTATTCAATATTTGAAGGAAAAAATGGCAAAATTTTAAATTCAAAACAACAAGCAGATTACTTAACAAAGCTTTCTAAAAAATATCCTATAATTTCTATCGAGGATGGAATGGATGAAAATGATTGGAATGGATGGGAATATTTAACAAAAATATGTGGAGAAAGTGTTCAGCTTGTTGGTGATGATTTATTTGTTACTAATGTGGAAAGATTATATCGAGGCATAAAAAACAAAATTGGAAATTCAATATTAATTAAAGTAAATCAAATTGGAACGCTTTCTGAAACGATTGATGCTATTAAAATGGCTCATGCTGCAGGTTTTACTTGTGTCATGTCCCATAGATCTGGAGAAACCGAAGATCATACTATTGCAGACTTAGCAGTTGGTTTGTTCACCAGTCAAATTAAGACAGGTTCTGCTTCTAGAAGTGATAGAGTTGCAAAGTATAATCAATTATTAAGAATTGAGGAAGAGTTAGGAAAAGCAGCTTACTTTCCAAAAGAAAAGGCTTTCAAAATACAATTCTAAAGTAAGTTTTTTTCTGTAATTTTATTTATAAAATGAAGAATAAGGTAGATTTAAATATAGATGATAGTAAAATTGAACTCAATTTAGTTAAAGGATCTGAAAATGAGATCGGATTAGATATTAGTAGTTTAAGGACCGAATCTAATATGATAACCCTTGATCCTGGTTATAAAAATACGGGATCATGTAAAAGTAAAATTACTTTTTTAGATGGTGAAAAAGGAATTTTAAGATATAGAGGATATTCTATTGAAGAATTAGCTGAAAAAGCTAATTTTTTGGAAGTAGCTTTCTTATTAATTTTTGGAGAACTTCCTAATCAAACTCAATTGAATAAGTTTTTAATTGATATAAAAGAAAATTCAATTATTGATGAGGATATAAAGAGAATTTTGGAAAGTTTCCCTAAATCTGCTCATCCAATGGGAATTCTTTCTTCATTAACTAGTGCATTAATTGCATTTAATCCTGAAAAAAAAATAAGTCTTGATAATAAACAAAATGGAGATCAAGATTATATGTATAATTCTATTGTTAAACTTCTTGCTAAAGTTCCAATTTTAGTTGCATGGGTGCATCGTAGAAGAAAAGGCTTACCATTAGATTATGGAGATAATAATTTAGGTTATGTTGAAAATATTACAAAAATGATGTTTCAGTTACCAAACCAAGATTATGTTAATAATAAAATTATTATCGATGCGATGAATAAACTTTTGATATTACATGCAGATCATGAACAAAATTGCTCGACCTCAACTGTTAGAATTGTTGGTTCCTCTGAAGCAAGTTTATTTGCTTCAGTTGCAGCTGGAATATCAGCATTATGGGGAAGGTTACATGGAGGTGCAAATCAAGCAGTTTTAGAAATGTTAGAAGCAATTAAGAAAGATGGGGGAGATACAAAAAAGTTTATGTTAAAAGCAAAAGATAAGTCAGACCCATTTAGACTTATGGGCTTTGGGCATAGAGTGTATAAGAATTTTGATCCCAGAGCAAAAATTATTAAAGTTACTGCTAATAAAATTTTAAATGAACTTGGAATTAGTGATCCTATTTTAGAAATAGCGAAAGGCTTAGAGAAAGAGGCCTTAAAAGACAGTTATTTTGTTGAAAGAAAACTTTATCCAAATGTAGATTTTTATTCTGGAATTATTTACAAAGCTCTTGAAATACCAAATGAAATGTTTACTGTTATGTTTGCTTTAGGAAGACTCCCTGGATGGGTTGCTCATTGGCGTGAAATGAGATTAAATAATGAACCAATAGGTAGACCTAGACAAATTTATACAGGTGAAACTTTAAGAAAATTTTTAGAAATGGGATTACGTTGATTTTCAATAATAATAAACTAAATGATTTTTTCTGTAAATGACGAAACCTCAAAGCTTGTTTCTGTTATTATAGGAATTGCTAATAGTTTAGGTGGAATCCCTAATATTAAAAGCCTATATGATCCTAAATCTATTGATAATTTAAAAAAAGGAAAATATCCTTTGGAATCAGATATGATTTCCGAATTAGAAAGCTTTTCTAATACTTTGAAAAGGAATGGAGTAAAGGTTTATAGACCAAGTAATATTATTAATTGTAATCAAATTTTTGTAAGAGATATTGGTTTTGTTATTAATAATTATTTTTTTAAATCTAATATTCTTCCCAATAGATCCAGAGAATTTAAAGGAATTAGCGAGATCCTTAACGATTTTAAAGGGGAAATAGTAAATATTCCTGAAAATGTACATGTTGAAGGTGGAGATATATTAACAAATCGTGATAATATTTTTATTGGATATTACGATAAGGATGATTACTCTAATTTAATTACTGCAAGAACAAATAAGGATGCGGTAGATTTTTTTCGAGATTTTTTTCCAAAAAAAAATATTAAACCTTTGCATTTAAAAAAATCAAATACAAATCCCTTTAATAATATTCTTCATTTAGATTGTTGTCTTCAACTTGTAGGAAAAAATAAAGCAATTATATATCCTGAAGCTTTCACTTATAAAGAAGATTTTCAATGGTTAGAATCTTTTTTTGGAGTTGAAAATATTTTCTTGATTAGTAATAGAGAAATGTATGAAATGAATAGTAATGTATTATCAATAAAACATAATTTGGTTGTTTCTGAACCATCATTTAAAAGATTAAATAATTGGCTAGAGTTAAATGGTTTAACTGTTGAAAAAGTTTCTTTTAATGAAATTTCTAAACAAGAGGGTTTGTTTCGGTGTTGTTCTTTACCTTTAATAAGAAATTGAATTATGAATCATAACGTTCAATCAGTTTTAATGATTAGACCAGCAGCTTTTAGAAGTAATGATGAAACTGCTAAAAATAATTATTTTCAAAATAAAAATTTTAGTTTAAATAATAATATTATTTTAAAAAATGCTCTTTTAGAGTTTGATAATTTGGTTTCTAAAATTAAAGATTGTGGAATTACTGTCAATGTTTTCAATGATAATAAAAAGAAAGATACTCCAGATGCTATTTTTCCAAACAATTGGATTACTTTTCATAGAGATAAGAGAATAGCTATTTATCCAATGTATGCAAAAAATAGGCGTTCAGAAAGAAATGAAGATGTATTTTCTTTTTTAGAAAAAAATAAAATTTTTATAAATGAAATAATTGACTATTCAAGTGCAGAAAATAACGATCTTTTTTTAGAAGGAACTGGAAGTATGGTTTTTGACAGGATAAATAAAAAGGCGTATTGTTCAATTTCAGAAAGAACTAGTGAACATCTTATTTATGAGTTTTGCAATGATTTTGAATATATGCCAATAGTATTTAATTCTTTTCAGACTTATCAAAATAAAAGAAAACCAATTTATCATACTAATGTAATGATGTGTTTAGCAAATAATTACTGTGTAATATGTTTAGATGCTATTGATGATAAAGATGAAATGAAAAAAGTTATTGAAAGTTTAAAGGATGATAATAAAGAAATAATAACTATTTCAGAAACTCAACTAAAATTGTTTGCTGGTAATATGATTGAATTAAGACAAAATAAAATTAGTTTTTTATTTATGAGTGAAACAGCTTATTTATCCTTGGATAAAGATCAATTAGAAAGGTTAAGTACACATTCTAATTTGGTATATTCTTCAGTTAAAACTATAGAAAAATATGGAGGCGGAAGTGTAAGATGTATGATAGCTGAAATATTTAATTAGAATGTATTTATTCTTTTTATAAGTATATTTACTTGCAAATCAATTAAATGAATTTTTATAATATTTTAAAAGATAAAATTTCAAAATTTGTTTTGTCAAAATTTGATTTAGACTTTGAAGATATTGAAATTCAAACTACTAAAAAAGATTTTAAAGGAGACATTACAGTTGTTATTTTCCCATTGGTAAAAATTCTTAAAAAATCTCCAATAGAAATTGGTAATGAAATAGGCTCATTTTTAGTGTCAAATTTAAAATATGTAAATAATTATAATTTAATACAAGGTTATTTAAACTTAACAATTGATAACAAATTTTACATTGAGTTTTTTAATGAAATAATTGATGATAAAAATTACGGGATTCTTAAGCCTAAGAAATATGACCCTTTATTTTTAATAGAGTACTCTTCACCTAATACCAATAAACCACTACATTTAGGTCATATTAGAAATATTCTTTTGGGTTATTCAATTTCTGAAATTTTAAAAGCAAATGGAAAAAATGTTCATAAAACTCAAATAATTAATGATAGAGGAATTCATATATGTAAATCTATTGTAGCATGGTTAAAATTCGGTAAAAATTCTAATCCAAAAGATAGTAGTGAAAAAGGGGATGCTTTTGTGGGTAGATACTATATACTTTTTAATAAAATTTATAATGAAGAAATTTCTAAATTAATTAAAGATGGAAATGATAAAATTTATGCTGAAAATAATGCGCCGATTTTTCTAGAAGCTAAAGATTTATTAATCAAATGGGAAAATGGTGATAAAGAAGTCATTAGTCTTTGGAAAAAAATGAATTCTTGGGTTTATGAAGGATTTGATAAAACATATGATGATTTAGGAGTAGACTTTGATTCATATTATTATGAAAGCAATACATATTTACTTGGTAAAGAGATTATTAATAAAGGCTTGAAAAACAATATTTTTTATAAAAAAAAAGATGGTTCTGTTTGGATAGATCTTTCTAATGAAGGTTTAGATGAAAAAATTTTATTAAGATCAGATGGAACTTCAGTATATATGACGCAAGATTTAGGAACAGCATATTTAAGACATAAAGATCATCCAAATATTAATGGAGTAATTTATACTGTAGGAAATGAACAAGATTATCATTTTAAGGTTTTATTTAAAATATTGAATAGATTAGGCTATACTTGGTCTAAAAATCTTCATCATTTAAGTTATGGAATGGTTGATTTACCTTCAGGAAAAATGAAAAGTAGGGAGGGAACGGTTGTAGATGCAGATGAAATTATTTCAGAGATGAAATTAACTGCAAGTAATTTATCAAAAGATTTAGGAAAAACAGAAGATTTTTCTAAAATTAAAAAAGATAAACTTAATAGTACTATAGGACTTGGGGCTTTAAAGTATTTTATATTAAAGGTAGATCCAAAAAAAAGAATATTATTTAATCCAACTGAATCCATCGACTTTAATGGAAACACAGGACCTTTTATTCAGTATACTTATGCCAGAATTAAGTCATTACTTAGAAAAGGCAAATTATCTAATTCTAAAATAAATATAGGTATTGATATTAATGACAAAGAAAAAGACTTATTAAAGCTGTTAATACAATTTCCAATAGCAATTAAAAATTCTGCACAAAATTATAGCCCAGCTTTGGTTGCAAACTATATATTTGATTTAGTAAAGACATTTAATTCTTACTATCAATCTACCACTATTCTTAAAATTCATGATTCTGAAATTAAAAATTTTAGATTAGCACTTTCAGAAAAAGTTGGAGATGTTATTAGAAACTCTATGAAATTATTAGGAATGGAAGTTCCTGAAAAAATGTAAAAAAAAACCGCTTATTAAGCGGTTTTTTTTATAATTAAATATGTATTTCTTATTTAGAAACAGCAAGGTTATAAACTACAAGACCAAATCCAATTTTGTTGATTGAGTCACCAACGTTATAAATGAAGTCCATATTCTCAGCAGCTACAAGTCCTGTCATAAATTCATACCACATTCCACTTCCTGTACCAATCATATAACCAATAGGATAAATAGCCCATCCAATTATTACAAATAAACATAAAGTATTGTGAGCCGACTGAACTGCTCCTCCTGCTGAAGCAGCAAGCTTAGCAAGTTCTCCAAATTTGATAAGGTAAACAATGTAGAAATAAGCAAGACCAGAGGCTAATCCCCAAAGTGCTGCATTTCCTAATCCAGCCTCACCAACGTATCCACAAACAAGCATTACTGTTGAAGCTAGAACTAAAGTTTTTAAATGACCTTTAGTTGCTCCAGCACCCTTAAGAATGAGGTAGAATTCAACACACATTAAAGGAACAGTTAAAATCCAGTCAACATATCTAAAAACTGTTGTACTGTCTCCAGCAGCATGAGCATCTCTCATGTACATGTAGTGAACTGCAGCAATAAAAGTAATTAATCCAGAAACTAAGATAGAAGATCTCCATTTTGAGTCAACTGAATTAAGGGAAAGGAAGAAAAAGGCTGATGCTGCCATCATAGCCATTGTTCCAATCCAAAAGGTAATCCCAACTAGATCATCACCAGCTGGAGCATCACCAAAAAAATACATTAGATTTAAAAAATTTTCCATAATTATATAATTAATTGTTTTTGTTAATAGTCAAATATATAAAAACAATTCTTAATCCATACATTTGTAAATAAACTTTTTAACAATATGCTGTTAAAATCTCACTTTTTTAACACTTTTCCTTTTAAATTAATAATATTTTCTACTATTCTCTGCTTAATTATCAGTTTTAGTACAGGAGAAGTTTTTCAAAATCTGTTAATTTTTAGTGGAATTCTAACTTTTGGGATAATTCATGGTGCAAATGATCTGCTTTTATTGAAAAAAAACCTAAATAATAAAAAAATAACTATGATTTCTTTATTTTTTCCCTACATAATAATGGTTTCTTTTTTTGGAATATTTTTTTATTTTTTCCCATCTTTTGCTTTAGCATTCTTTGTTTTATTTAGTTCCTATCATTTTGGTGAACAACAATGGACAATGTTTAATCAGAAAAAAGAAAATAAACTATGGTATTTTTATTTTTCATATGGGTTATTTTTATTTTCATTACTCTTTTGGATAAATTCTAATTCAGTAATTGATATTATTTTAGATATAACCGGAAATTATGTGAATTCAGTTTATTTGGATTATTTATTGGGTTTATCAATTTTTGGACTACTATTTTTTGGAATTTTAAACTATAAGTTTCTCTTACCTCAATTAGTATTTCAATTTCTCCTTCTTATTTTACTTTTCTTACTTTTTTTTAATTCAAATTTGATATGGTCTTTTGGAGTATATTTTGTTTTTTGGCATAGTATTCCATCTATATTTGAACAATCTAATTTTATTTTTGGATCTTCTGACATTAAATCATTTGGAAGTTATTTAAGACATGCTTTTTTCTATTGGATATTGTCTTTAATAGGATTATTTATTTTATATTATTTTTTAAAAAATCATCAAAACTTACTTTTAAGCATTTTCTTTTCTTTTTTAGCTGCTATTACATTTCCTCATACTATTGTTATTTTTAAAATAAAGGGAAATTAATTGTAGGAAATTTTAGTTATTAAATATTCTCAAATTATTAAATTTGTAATAAAGATCTTAAATGTTTAATAATCTTACAGACAAACTTAATTCTGCCTTTCAGGTTCTTAAAGGACATGGAAAAATAACTGAAATTAATGTAGCTGAAACCTTAAAGGAAGTTAGAAGAGCTTTACTTGAAGCAGATGTAAATTATAAAACTGCTAAAGAATTTACTGCAAATGTTAAGCAAAAGGCTTTAGGTCAAGATGTACTTACTAATCTAAATCCTGGTCAATTAATGATTAAGATTGTTAAAGATGAGCTAACATCTCTTATGGGAGGAGATTCAGCTGGTATTAATTTATCCAATACATTAACTATTATTTTAATGTCTGGACTCCAAGGTTCTGGTAAAACAACTTTTAGTGGAAAATTATCAAAATATTTAATAAAAAAGAAGTCAAAAAACCCACTTCTGGTAGCTTGTGATGTATATAGACCTGCAGCAATAGAGCAATTAAAAGTAATTGGTGAACAAATTAATGTTGAAGTATACAGTGATGAAGAAGAAAAGAATCCTGTAAAAATTGCTAAAGATTCTATAAAATTTGCAAAGAAAAATGGGAAAAACCTTGTCATTATTGATACTGCAGGTAGATTGGCAATAGATGAAAAGATGATGAATGAAATCAAACAAATTCATCAGGCAATAACTCCCAATGAAACTTTATTTGTTGTAGATTCTATGACAGGTCAAGATGCAGTAAATACTGCCAAAACCTTTAACGATATTTTAAATTTTGATGGTGTTATTTTAACAAAATTAGATGGAGATACTAGAGGAGGAGCTGCTCTTTCAATTAAATCAGTAGTTAATAAGCCTATTAAATTTATTGGAACAGGAGAAAAAATGGATGCAATTGATGTTTTTCATCCTGAAAGAATGGCTGATAGAATTCTTGGAATGGGAGATGTAGTTTCTTTAGTTGAAAAGGCTCAAGATTTATATGATGAAAACAAGCTCGTATTTTAAATAAAAAAATTGCTAAAAGTCAATTTGGATTAGATGATTTTTTAGATCAAATAAAGAAAATTAAGCAAATGGGTAACCTAAAGGACATGGTTAATATGATTCCGGGTGCTTCTAAAGCAATGGGTGATAATGAAATAGATGAAGATTCATTTAAACATATTGAAGCCCTTATATATTCTATGACACCAAAGGAAAGATCAAACCCTAAAATTATTGATATTAGTAGAAAAAAAAGAATCTCAAAAGGAAGTGGATTAGATGTTCAAGAATTAAATAGATTATTAAAACAATTTGAGCAAATGTCTAAAATGATGAAAATGATGCAAGGAGGTGGATCAGGTAAATTAATGCAGATGATGCAAGGAATGAAATAATTATATTATGGAAATTATAGATGGTAAAAAAATATCAAATCAAATAAAAGAAGAAATAAAGTATGAAGTTCAGAATATTATTTCTAAAGGAGATAAACCTCCTCACTTAGCTGCTGTTTTAGTTGGTGAAGATGGTGCAAGTTTAACTTATGTTGGAAGTAAAGTAAGCTCATGTAAACAAGTTGGTTTTAAATCAACACTTGTTAAGTTACCTGAAAATATTAAGGAAATTGATTTATTATCTAAGATAGCTGAGTTAAATGATAATAAAGAAATTGATGGATTTATTGTTCAGTTACCATTGCCTAAACATATTGATGAAGAAAAGATTTTATTAGCTGTAAACCCAAATAAAGATGTTGATGGTTTTCATCCAACTAATTTTGGTAAAATGGCCTTAAATATGAAAACGTTTATTCCAGCCACACCCTTTGGAATAATGGAACTGCTAAAAAGATATAAGATAGAAACTTCTGGAAAAAATACTGTAGTTATTGGAAGAAGTAATATAGTAGGGCGACCAATTAGTATTTTAATGAACCTTAAGGGTATCCCTGGAGATTCAACTGTAACCGTTGTTCATAGTAGAACAGTAAATTTAGAAAGCTACACTAAAAATGCTGATATAATTATATCCGCTTTAGGAATACCTGGTTTTGTGAAAAAGGAAATGGTAAAAAAAGGAGTTGTTATTATAGATGTAGGAATAACTAGAGTAAAAGATAATAATTCTACAAGAGGTTATGTAATTAGAGGAGATGTAGATTTTAATTCTGTTAAAGAAAAGGCTAGTTATATAACACCAGTTCCTGGAGGTGTAGGCCCTATGACAATAGCTATGCTTTTAAAAAATACTTTGTTATCTAAGAGTTTATTAAAAAATAATTATTAATTAATTTTTATTTCTTATTATCAATAGTAGTCAATATTATTCCAATAATTGAAACTATAAGTGCTAATCCAAATAATGGTAATTTATCTTCAATTTCTGGAGATTTTAAATTGTTAGATTCTAAACTTATAAAAAGAGCCATGTAGGTTACTCCTGCTGAAAAAGACCATCCTAATAATAACATTAAATTTTGAATATTTTTTTTAAATACAAATACAGCAGATAATAAAATTAGAACAATAAAATAATCAACAACCCATAAGGGAGTATATTGCCAATCGTCCCAGTAGGTGTTCATTATTGTTTCAAAAATAGCAAGAATTATTGCATATAAAGTTGCTAAAATTAAATTAGCTTTTTTAATCATCTAAGTGATTTATAAATTAATTTCTTTAGTAAATAATAGTTTAGGATCTTTAAAAGATTTAAATTCTAAAGCATTTCCAGACGGATCTTTAAAAAACATAGTTGATTGTTCTCCAATTAATCCCTTAAATCTTGTGTGAGGTTCAATTATAAAAGTAATTTCTTTATTAATTAAAAGTTTAGCTAAATTATTAAAGTCTTTCCAATCTAAAATGATTCCAAAATGAGGAACTGGAACATCTTTACCATCTACAGGGTTAGTAACATATTCTTTTTTGGTTTTATCATAATGAATAACCAATTGGTGGCCAAAAAAATTAAAATCTACCCAACTACTACTTCTTCTTCCCTCCTTAAGTTCTAATATTTCTCTATAAAATTTTCTGCATTTTTCTAGATTATTTACTGGAATAGCTAAATGAAAAGGGTTCAATTTATTCAAATGTATTTATATTAATTCCATCCAACCATAAATCTTTTAATTTTTGATTTAGGCGGAATATTAATTTCTTCTATTTTTATGTCTGTACCTTTTCTAAGATCAATAGGTAAATTAGTTTTATCAATAACAAAATAAGTGTCTATTTCATCAACAAAGATTACAATGTTACTTATTGTGTTCTGAATTGATGAAATTTTATGATTGATTTTAATATCGTTAAATGTGCTATTAATATTTATTCCTTTATTAGTTTCAAACTTTTCACTTACGACCTGTATAGTTTCAATTTTTTCATTCACATCATGTTGCTGTTTTGGAGTTAAAGTAAGAAGATGATTTTGTTCTTTATCGAAAATTAAATATTTGTCTTCTCCTGAATACATATAATCTCCTTCTCCTATTCTTTTTACAATAGAGTCATTTGAAAATAATGAATCAAGGTCTTTAACCATTGTGTCATAATTTATTTTTCCAACTTTTCCTTTTCTAATACTATAATCAATACTATAATTGGAACAACCAAAAGAAATTAAAATTACAATTATTAAGATATATTTTTTCATTCTAAAAACTTTTCTAAAAGTACTAATTCCTTTTAAATCTTAATTAATTATATGATATATATTTGTGTAATGAATCAAAAAAAAATTTTGAAATTAGATCATGGACTTTATTTGCCAGTAATGGAATCTTTTTATACAATTCAGGGTGAAGGTTATTATAAAGGATCAGCTGCATATTTTATAAGAATTGCTGGCTGTGATGTAGGATGTCATTGGTGTGATGTTAAAGAAAGTTGGGATTCAAATATACATCCCATCAAATCAATAGAGAAAATAGTTCAAAATGTTAAAAATAAATGTGAAATTGTAGTTATAACTGGTGGTGAGCCATTAATTTGGGACATGAATCCATTAACAGAATTATTAAAAAATAACAATTTTAAAACCCATTTAGAAACTTCAGGTTCAAATAAATTAACTGGGAATTGGGATTGGATTTGTTTATCACCAAAAAAAAGAAAAATTCCATTAAGCCAAGTTTATAAAAAAGCAGATGAACTAAAAATTATCATATATAATAAGAATGATTTAAAATTTGCTGAGAAAGAAGCTAAAAAAGTTTCTAAAAACTGTATTCTATTTCTGCAACCTGAATGGAGCAAAAGAGATGAAATGATGCCAGTTATAGTAGATTATATTATGAATAATTCAAAATGGAAAGTTTCATTACAAACACATAAATATTTAAATATTTCTTAATTGTATAAAAGATATTTTGATCTAATTGTTTTAAACTTTTCAATTCCTTTTTTCCAACTCAATTTAATTTCTTCCTCACTTATACCATTAATTATTTGATTTTGCAGTTTTTCATTTCCTGCTAACCGATTGAAGCCGTTTCTAAAAAAAGAAGATTTATTTTTAGATTTATTATACGCATAAATTATCCATTCCAAATTTATTTCTTTTAAATAAGGATGATTTCTTAAATCAATTCCATTACATATTTTATTTAAATGTTTTGGAGATTTTGCTCCAGACATAGATTTTGGAATAAACTTAAAATCTGTTTTTTCCCAATTTGGATTTCCCATTATTTGAAATTGCATTTCTGTTCCACGTCCTATACTAATTGGTGTTTGTTCAAAAAAACATAAGCTTGGATATAAATTAATTGATGTTTTATTTGGAAGGTTAGGAGAAGGTTTTATAGGTAAATTATAAATTAATTTTCTGTCATAATTTTCAATTTTGATTATTTTTAGATCACAATTAATTTTGTTTTTTAGCCACCCTTCATTATTAATCATTATTCCAAACTCACCAATAGTCATTCCATGTACAATTGGTACTGGATGCATTCCAACAAAACTTTTAAATTTGTCTTCTAAAATTGGACCATCAATATAATGTCCATTTGGATTTGGTCTATCTAAAATTATTAATCTTTTATTACTTTCAGCAACTGCTTCCATCACTAAATGAAGAGTTGAAATGTAAGTATAAAACCTAACTCCAACATCTTGAATATCAAATATAACTATATCAATATCTTTCATTTGAGCAATTGTAGGTTTTTTATTTGATCCATGGAGAGATATTATAGGCAATCCTGTTTTTATATCAATACCGTCTTCAACTTTTTCTCCAGCATCTGCATCTCCTCTAAACCCGTGTTCAGGGGAAAAAACTTTTTTGATATTAATATTTAAGCTTAATAATGAATCAATAATATGAATGTATTTCTTATCAGATTTTATTTTTGAAGTTTGATTAGCGACAATTGCAACATTCTTTCCTTTTAAATCGTCTATGAATAGTTCTATTTTTTCAGCGCCTAATGTTAATTGATCCCTGTTTTGAGAAAAAGAAAAATAACTAGAGCATATTAAAATTAAAAAAAAGGTACTTTTGAATTTAATTATATTAAGTTTCATTAGTTGTGAGATTTGAATCATTTATAGCATCTCAGATTATAAGGTCTAAACCTTATAAAAATACTATTTCCGCCCCAATAATAAAAATATCAATATTGTCTATTACAATTGGGTTTTTAATTATGTTGATTTCAATTTCATCGGGTGTTGGACTTCAAAAAACAATCCAAAATAAAATTTCATCATTTTTTGGTCATATTTCAGTTTCAAATTTTCAAAATAATTCTTCTCAGTCATCTTTAACTCCTATTTTAATTAATCAAGAATTTTATACAAATAATAAAATTGATGAAATTAATCATATTCAAAGTGTAGCTTATAAGTCTGGTGTTATTACAACAAAATCTACATTTGAAGGGGTTGTTTTTAAAGGAATAAACGAAGACTTCAATTGGGAAATTTTTTCTGAATATATTATAGAGGGTAAAATTCCTAAAATAAATAATAAAATAACTAATGAGGTAATTATCTCAGAATATTTATCTAAAAGATTAAATTTAAAATTAGACGATAAATTCAAAACCTCTTTTTTAAAATTAGATTCCTCTATTCCTAATATTAGAAATTTTAAAATAGTCGGAATTTTTAATTCTGGTTTAATTGAATTTGATGAAATTTATTTTTTAGGAGACATAAAACATATTCAAAAAATTAATAAATGGAATTCAAATCAAATTGGAAATTTCGAAATTTTCATTAAAAATTTTAATGATATTTCTAAGACTTCAGAAAAATTGTATTCTACTACTCCTTCTAATTTAGATGTTATAAATATTTCAGATAAATTTTCTGATATTTTTAATTGGATTGCTTTATTTGACATGAATATTTTGGTAATAATTGTAATTATGATTTTGGTTGGTGGTATTAATATGATTACTGCATTACTTGTTACAATTTTAGAAAAGACCCAACTAATAGGAATTTTAAGAGTTTTAGGCTCAAATATTAGTAATATTAGATATATTTTTCTATTTAACGGAGCTTACTTAATTTCAATAGGACTTTTAATTGGTAATATTATTGGCCTTGGTTTAATTTTCTTTCAAAAATCAACGGGATTCATTAAGTTAAATCCTGAAACGTATTATGTTTCAGAAGTGCCTGTTGATTTAAATGTATTCACTGTAATTATTTTGAATTTAGGAACCTTGTTTTTTTGTTTACTAATGCTAATTATTCCATCATATATTATTGGAAGAATTTCTCCAACCCAATCTTTAAAAATTAATTGATAAAATCTTAATTTCAATTCGATATTAATAATCTTAAAGTTTAACTTTATATTTTTAAATGGAATATTCAAAAAACATATTAGAAACTATAGGAAATACTCCCTTAGTTAAATTAAATAATATTACAAAAGAGATTGATGCTTTAGTTCTGGCTAAGGTTGAATATTTTAACCCTGGAAGTTCAGTTAAAGATAGAATGGCTTTAAAGATGGTCGAAGAGGCTGAAAATGATGGTAGGTTAGTTCCAGGAGGAACAATAGTTGAGGGCACATCAGGAAATACTGGAATGGGCTTGGCATTGGCAGCTATTGTAAAGGGTTATGATCTTATTTGTGTTTCCACTGACAAACAGTCTAAGGAAAAATTTGATGTTTTAAAAGCTGTTGGTGCAAAAGTAGTAGTTTGTCCTACAAATGTAAAGCCTGAGGATCCAAGATCATACTATTCCACTTCCAAAAGAATTGCAGAAGAAACTCCTAATTCTTGGTATGTTAATCAATACGATAATCTTTCAAATACTAAAGCTCATTATGAATCTACTGGACCTGAAATATGGGCTCAAACAAATGGAAAAATCACTCATTTTGTTGTTGGTGTTGGTACTGGAGGAACTATTTCAGGTGTATCTAGATTTTTAAAGGAAAAAAACCAAAAAATTAAAGTTTGGGGAATAGATACTTATGGTTCAGTTTTTAAAAAATATCACGAAACTGGAGTTTTTGATGAAAAAGAGATATATCCTTATGTAACTGAGGGTATTGGCGAAGACATTATACCAAAAAATGTAGATTTTAGTATAATTGATGGATTCGAAAAAGTTAATGATAGAGATGCTGCTATTTATACCAGAAAGTTAGCAAAAGAGGAAGGTATTTTTGCAGGTAATTCATGTGGAGCAGCGATTAAAGGTCTAATTCAGTTAAAAAAACATTTTAATAAGGATGATGTAATTGTAGTTTTACTACACGATTCTGGCAGTCGATATATTGGAAAAATTTACAATGATGAATGGATGAAAAAACAAGGCTTCATAATTGATTAAAATTTTATGAAAGATTTTATTCTTAATTATCCATCAAATATTTTGAAAAAGGATATTACTTACCAAATCTTAAATGATAGTAAGTCTATTTCATTTCATAGAACTTTTAAAAATTATAAAAAATCTCCTTTGTATAAATTATCTGCTCTTTCAAATTTTTTAAAAATTTCAAAGCTATATGTCAAAGATGAGTCAAATAGATTTGGATTAGATTCTTTTAAAGTTTTAGGAGGATCTTATGCAGTTAATCAAATTTTAAAAAATAAACCAAAAGTTTCTATATTTTGTACTGCAACAGATGGAAATCATGGAAAAGGATTAGCATGGTCAGCAAAAAAATATAAAAAAAAATGTATTGTTTACGTACCTAAGAACACATCAAAACAAAGAATAAAATCTATTTCTGAATTAGGAGCTAGCGTAGAACAATTAGAAATGAATTATGAAGATACTTGTAAATATGCTGCTAAAATTTCATTTAAAATGAATTGGGAGTTAGTTCAAGATGCATCATGGGATAATTATGAATTAATCCCTGCATATATTATGTCAGGTTATTTAACTCATTTTATTGAAATGGAAGAAAATATTAATAAAATAAAGCAACCAGATTTGGATATTGTTATTATACAATGTGGTGTGGGTTCCTGGGCAGCATCTTGTATTTGGTATTATTTGAGTAGATATGGTAAAAATAAACCTAAAATTGTTCTAGTTGAACCAGAGGAATCTTGTGGAGTTTATCAATCTCTAAATGAGAATAAAAGAATTTCACCTAAAGGAAATTTATCTACAATTATGGCAGGTCTAAATTGTGGAATTCCTTCCAAATCAGCATGGGAAATAATTAAAAGAGGATGTGATGGGGTTATTAAAATAACTGATGCTGAAGTTATGTCAGCAATGAACCTTTTTTATAAACCATTATCAGATGATTCAAAAATAATTTCTGGTGAATCTGGTGCCGCTGGATTAGCAGGATTGATTAAGTGCATAAAAGATAAAAAATTAAAAAAAATAAAAGATCATATTGGATTAAATAAAGATTCTAGAGTTCTAATTTTTAATAGTGAAGGAAAAACAGATATAAATAGTTTTTCAAAAATAGTTGAAAAATAAAATTTAAAAAATATCTTTTGGAAATACAACAATACTTTCCTGATTGTTATTTCCAACACTAGATATTCCAAATAAATAATTGTCTATTACAATTCCTTTCAAAGTATGACTATCTACATTACCAACATACTTACTATTATCCCAATACGGAGAAGTTGTTTGTCTCCAATAAATTTTGTAACCTTTTATATTTAAATCTTCTGATTTTTTCCATTTTAAAGTTGTTGATGGTTTAACTACACCTCCGATTTTTACATTTTTTGGTTCCGGTGGACTCCAGCCTAAACTTGCTAAATTAATTGCATTAACAGCGGTAAGTTTTTTAGCGTAATTAAAATTCACACCTGAAATTATATCTCCATAGCTAATACCATTCTCAAATCTAATATCTTGGTGTTGTCTATTATAATTTTCATGAGCTTCCATTATTCTGACTCCGGCATACCCTAAATCATTAAATGGTTTATGATGTCCGCCTCTTCCAAATCTATCTAGCCTATAAATTAGCATAGGATTCATATTAGGCATAAATTTTAAAACATTTTTATGAATATATCTGGCTAATTGTCTTGAATTTCCATCAATTTCACCTCCATAAAATCTTCTTCTTTTAGCAGAAACTTCAGATTCATTTCCAGGTGTTGCTTCGGAAAAAATTCTAAAACTTATATTATCAATTATACCATCAACACCTTCAATATTTCCAATCATATCGTTATTTAAAACTCCAATAATTTCCCAGTCATTTTTTTTGGTATAATTAGCAAATCCTGCTCCTCCATACAAACCTTGTTCTTCTCCGGATAAACCGGCGTATATGATGCTATTATCAAATTCATAATTGCTTAGAACTTTTGCTGCTTCAATAACACCAGCCATTCCAGAAGCATTATCATTAGCACCTGGAGATGGTGAGATGAAATCGTTAGGATCACTAACTCTACTATCAATATCACCACTCATAATTACATATCTATTTGGGTATTTTTTCCCTCTTTGAATAGCAATGACATTATTTATCCAAACATCTTTAACTAACCTTCTTTTGTTTTTTTTAAAGAAGTTTTTTTGATAAAAAACTTCTAAACAATTATTGCAATCTTTAGAAATTTTTTCAAAACTTTTCTTAATCCATCTTCTTGCCGCACCAATGCCAGTTTTAATTGAGACTGTATCACTGAGTGTGTGCCTAGTTCCAAATGAAACCAGCTTAGTTATGTTGTTTTCTATTCTTTTTTCTGAGACTTTTTCAATAATATCATAAAAATCTTTATCATTTTGCGAGAAGCACAGGGAAGTGATAAAAAAAATAGGTATGAATTTTAAATATTTCATACCTAAATTTAGTCTAAAAAAATAAAATTTTAAAAACAATATTTGTTTTCTTCCTTTAATTTTTCAGCAATTATATTTCTTAGATCCATAATATTAGGAAAATCATAATATTTAGTGAATCTTTTAAGTCCCATCAATAAACCTTTTTGTTCATCACCTTCACTAAATGAAATAATTGTTTCTTTACCTTTAGACTGGATTATATCAACTGCTTGATATAAATATAATTGAGACATTGCAATTTGTTCTTTTTGCTTCTCTTTTCCATATCTATTACAGTTTTTTTCAGTTCGTAAAATAGCAGATTCAGCCATGTAAATTTCAATCATTATATCTGATACAGCTAAAAGTACCTGCTGATGTTTTTCAAGTTCTTCTCCAAATTTCTTAATACCAGCTCCAGCTAACATTAAAAATACTTTTTTAAGATTTTTAATTATTATTTTTTCTTGAGCAAACAATTCTGAAATATCAGGAATTTCAAAAGATGGAATTCCAGTTAATTCTTCTCCAACTTGTGTTGCTGGCGTGATAAAATCAAAATGTCCTTTCATTGCTTTTTTAATTAGCATTCCAACACATAGCATTCTATTTATTTCATTTGTACCCTCATAAATTCTAGCAATCCTAGCATCTCGCCATGCTGATTCCATTGGAGTTTCAGCTGAAAATCCCATACCTCCAAATATTTGAATTCCCTCATCAGTTGCGTTTTGACAATCTTCAGAAACTGCTACTTTTAATATTGAACATTCAATAACATATTCTTCTACACCCTTTAATTCAGCTTCTTGAAAAGAATTGCCACTATCATGACGAATTTTAATTCTATTCTCTATATCTTTTGCAGCTCTATAACATGCAGACTCTCCAACATAACTATCAGTTGCCATTTGTGCAACTTTTTGTCTAATTGCCTCAAAGTCTATAATTTTAGTTTTAAATTGTTCCCTTTCAGTTGCATATTGAACTCCAAGACTAGTAACTCTTTTAAGTGCATCCAGACAAGCTGCGGCAAGTTTAATTCTTCCAACATTTAAAGAATTCATAGCAATTTTAAATCCATTTCCTCTTTCAGATAATATATTCTCTACAGGAACTTTTGTATTATTAAAAAATACTTGTCTAGTTGAGGATGAATGAATACCTAATTTATTTTCTTCTTCACCTAAAGAAATTCCATTGTCAGGTTCATTAGGAACAATAAAACCAGTAATATTTTTATCATCATCAATTCTAGCAAAAACTATAAAAACATTAGCAAAACCAGCATTTGAAATCCAGATTTTTTGTCCTGAAATTTTATAATGGGTTCCATCTTCTGAAAGAACAGCTTTTGTTTTACCACTATTTGCATCCGAACCTGCTGAAGGTTCAGTTAGGCAGTATGAGCCAAAATGTTCACCAGAAGCAAGTTTTGGAACGTATTTTTTCTTTTGTTCATCATTACCATATAAAACAATTGGCATTGTACCAATTCCAGTGTGTGCTCCAAATGCAGTCGATAATGATCCAGTACATCCAGAAATATATTCACAAACTAGCATAGTTGATACAAAACCCATTCCTAATCCCCCATATTCTTCAGGGACAGCAATTCCTAGAAATCCTAATTCACCAGCTTTTCGCATTACTTCCTCTGTTAATTTATAATCTTTCTTTTCAAACCTTTCCTTATGTGGCCATACTTCTTTATCAATAAAGTCAATTACAGCTTGCTTCATCATTTTTTGTTCCTCAGAAAAATCTTCTGGTGTAAAAATGTTTTCAGGACTTGTTTCTTTAATAATAAATTCTCCGCCTCTTGTAATATTTGATTCTTCCATTTTTTTAATTTAAAAATTCATAAATTCCTGCAGCTCCTTGTCCAGTTCCAACACACATGGTAACCATACCATATTTTGATTTTTTCAACCTCATTTCATTAAAAAGTTGCACTGATAATTTTGCTCCGGAGCAACCTAATGGATGACCAAGTGCAATTGCTCCTCCGTTAACATTAATTACTTCATCATTTAATTTTAATTCTCTAATAACCGCCAATGACTGAGATGCAAATGCTTCATTTAGTTCAATAAGATTAATATCATTTATTTTCATTTGAGCTTGTTTAAGAACTTTAGGTATAGCTTTAATAGGTCCAATTCCCATTATTTTCGGAGGAACACCAGCTACTGCATAATTTACTAACCTTGCAATTGGTTCAATATTTAATTCTTTAACCATTTTCCCACTCATTATAATCACAAATGCTGCACCATCACTCATTTGGGATGAATTACCTGCTGTAACACTACCATTCATTCTAAAAACAGGCCTTAATTTATTTAGCACTTTTATATTGGTATCTTTTCTTGGACCTTCATCAGTGTCAACAGTATAAGCTCTTGAAGATTTTTTTCCATTACTGTCCAAGTATGTTTCTTCAACTTTTATTGGAACAATTTGTGATTTAAATTTTCCATTTGAAATTGCATCAACAGCCTTTAAGTGTGAATTTAAAGCAAATTCATCTTGATCATCTCTATTAATATTAAACTGTTGGGCCACTTCCTCAGCAGTAAGTCCCATTCCCCAGTAATAATCTTCTTTTCCTTGTTTAGCAATTGCATAATCTGGAACTGGTTTATATCCACCCATAGGTATAAAGCTCATGCTTTCTACTCCGCCTGCTATTATGCATTCTGCCATTCCAGATTTAATTTTGGCAGAAGCCATTGCTATAGTTTCTAGTCCTGAGGCACAATATCTATTAACAGTTACACCGGGAACATCTTCAACTTTTAATCCCATTAATGAAATAACTCTTCCGATATTTAAACCCTGTTCGGCTTCAGGTGTTGCATTACCAACAATAACGTCATCAATTCTTTTTTTATCGAGATCTGGTATTTGATTTACCATATAATTTATGGTCTCTGAAGCAAGCTCATCAGGTCTTTTAAATTTAAACAATCCCTTTGGAGCTTTTCCAACAGCAGTTCGATATGCTTTAACTATATATGCTTCTTTCATGATTTAATTTCTTAATGGTTTTCCTGTTTTTAATATATACTGAATTCTTTCTAGTGTTTTTCTCTCTGAACATAATGAAAGAAATGCTTCCCTTTCTAAGTCAAGTAAATATTGTTCATCAACTAAAGTAGCCTGTGATAAATCTCCACCACTTATTACATATGCAATTTTATTAGCAATTTTTTGGTCATGTTCCGAAATATATCCACCTGCTTTCATTGTATCACTTCCAACCATAAACATTCCCAAGGCTTGTTTACCTAATACTTTAATATTTTTTTCTTTAAATGGAGGTAAATATCCATAGTCTGACATCAAAATTGCCTGTTTTTTTGCAATAGAAATTTGATGATTCTTATTCATTACAATTGAATCATTATTTGGTTGGAGGTAACCTAAGTCTATTGCTTCATAGGCGGATGTAGAAGTTTTTGCCATTCCAATATTTAAAAAATATTCTTGAAGAATATTGAGTTCAACATCATTTTTGCTAAACTTTTTAGATGCCCTTAAAGCCATTTCTTTACACCCACCACCTCCTGGAATTAAACCAGCACCGACTTCAACTAAACCTATATAGCTTTCACTGTAAACAACTGCTTTGTCAGAATGCATTGTAACCTCACAGCCTCCTCCTAAAGTTAAACCATGGGGAGCTGCTATTACAGGTATATTAGAATATCTTAATTTCATCATACTATCTTGAAAAAATTTAATAGCAATATTTATTTCATCATATTCTTGTTCGGCTGATGCCATGAAAATTGCACCTAAATTAGCTCCTGCCGAAAAGTGAGAACCCTCATTTCCAATAACAATTCCTTTATAATTCTTTTCAGCTAGATCTACTGCTTTATTGATGCCCATAAGAACTCCCTGACCAAGAGTATTCATTTTAGTTCTAAATTCTAGGTTGATAATTTCATCGCCAATATCTTTTATTACGGAATCAGAATTTTCCCACACAATAGAGCTTTTATTTATGTTTTTTAGAATTATTAATGAATCTTGACCTGGTTTTAAAATAAATGATTTAGTATTTAAATCGTAATAATGTATTTTCATATTTTCTACTTTATAGAAATTATCAACATTATTTTTTATCATTTCAGAAATCCATTTAGCAGGTTTATATCCTAATGATTCCATTATTTCAACCCCTTTTTTTATACCAATTGAATCCCAAATTTGAAAAGGACCATTTTTCCATCCAAAGCCTGCTCTTAATGCATCATCAATTCTGTACAATTCATTTGAAATTTTAGGAATTCTATTTTGAATATATGAAAACATGGTTCCAAAATTAAATCTATAAAAATCTCCTGCTTTATCTTTTCCCTCAAGTAATACTGAAAACCTATCAATAACGTTATTTATTTTTCTAGCATCATTAATTGTTTCGAATGACACTTTTTTTACTGGCGAATATTCAAGAGTTTTAAGATTAAGCGATAAAATAGTAGATTTTCCATTTTCATCTTTAATTCTCTTATAAAAACCACCATTAGTTTTAGATCCTAACCAATTGTTTTCTAACATTTTGTAGATGTATTTGGGTAATTTAAAAGTATCCCTAAACTCATCATTTGGGCAATTTTCATATATACCTGTTGCTACATTAACAGTTGTATCTAATCCAACTATATCACTTGTTCTGAAAGTTGCAGATTTTGGGCTGCCAATGATTTGTCCTGTTAATTTATCAATTTCTTCAATTGATAAATCTAATTTTTCTACATTATTTAAAATATTTACCATTCCAAAAGTTCCAATTCTATTTCCAATAAATCCCGGTGTATCTTTAGCTAAAACAGAATCTTTACCTAAGTATCTTTCACCAAAATCATTTAAGAAATCAATTATTTCAGGATTGCAATCAGGACCAGGAATAATTTCAAATAATTTTAAATAACGAGGTGGATTAAAAAAATGAGTTACCGCAAAATTACTTTTAAAATCTTCAGATCTTCCTTCATTCATTTGTTTAATTGGAATACCAGAAGTATTTGAAGTTACAAGAGTTCCTTTGGTTCTGTATTTTTCGATTTGTTCAAATACAATTTGTTTGATATTTAATTTCTCTGTAACCACTTCAATTATCCAATCTGATTTACTTATTTTGTTAATGTCATCAGTTAGATTTCCTAAAGTTATTCTTTTAGCAAAATCCTTATGATAGAGTGGGGCAGGTTTAGATTTTATACACCTTTGAAACATTTCAGTTACAATTCTGTTTTTTACTAATTTGTCTTCTAAAGAAAGACCAAGTTTTTTTTCAGCTTCATCTAATTGATTAGGTGCAATATCTAATAAAAGAACTTTTATTCCAATATTTGCAAAATGACATGCAATTCCAGACCCCATAACTCCAGACCCAATCACTGCAACGCTATTAATTTTTCTGTTCATTTTTCTATTTAAATTATAAATTAAAAACTGAATATGTTTTTTTTATTCTTAATTAATTCGTTTATTTTTTCAATCGTATTGTGAAAATTTTCTAATGATTTATCTCCAATTTCATTTTTAATTG
The DNA here is from genome assembly GCA_002702895.1 of Flavobacteriaceae bacterium. Taxonomy (GTDB): domain Bacteria; phylum Bacteroidota; class Bacteroidia; order Flavobacteriales; family Flavobacteriaceae; genus MAG-121220-bin8. Next base: position 32,793 of record PACX01000018.1, read on the forward strand.
CTTGATTAAATTTTAAAACAGCAACTCTAGACGCATCTCTATTTATTTTGCCTTTTTCAGTCAAATATATAAGAACACTTCTGCCATCATCTGGATTAGGTTTTCTTTTAATTAAATTTTTTTCTTCTAAAGATTTAAGAGTTCTAGAAAGACTAGTTGCTTCCATACCCATTTTAGGGCCCAAGGAAGTGGAGGGAGTTCCTTTTCTTGGATCAATACTCAACAAAGCAAAACCAGCTGCCATTGAAGAATTATATTTAGATGCCTCTTCATTATACATTTTTGCTATAGCTTGCCAAGTAGATCTTAACACATGGTCAATAGTCTTTTTTTTCATCAAAAAGTTTATAACAAATTTAAAAAAAAATACTATGCGCGCATAATATATTATTAAAATTTTTTATGAATTTTTTTCTAACCAAGTTTTAGCATTTTGAAAAGCTAAAACCCAAGGAGAAATTTCATCATTTCTATTTTTTGGGTAATATGGCCAATTCCAAGGGAAGGTTGATCTTTCCAAATGTGGCATCATTGCAATATGTCTTCCATCTTTATTACTTATAATTGCAGTGTTATAATTTGACCCATTTGGATTTGCTGGATAGTCTTCATAACCATATTTTCCTACAATGTTATATTTACTTTCATTATAAGGTAAAATAAATTTTCCCTCACCATGGGCTGACCAAATACCTAATTTAGATTCTGACAAATTTTTAAACATTACAGAATTATTTTTTTCAATTTCAACTGAAGTGAAGATACATTCAAATTTATTTGAATCGTTATGAACCATTTTTGGTTTTTTGTTATGTTCAGGGTGTAAAAGTCCTAATTCTATAAAGAGTTGACAACCATTACACACCCCTAAAGAAAGAGTATCTTTTCTTTTATAAAAATTCATTAAACTATTTTTAGCTTTATTATTATAAATAAATGAACCTGCCCAACCTTTAGCTGAACCTAAAACATCGGAGTTAGAAAAACCACCTACAGCAACAATAAATTGAATATTTTCTAAATTTTCTCTTCCTGAAATCAAATCTGTCATATGAATATCTTTTACTTCAAAACCTACTAAACTCATAGCATAAGCCATTTCTCTTTCTGAATTACTCCCTTTTTCCCTAATAACTGCTGCTTTAATTCTTTTATTATTTACTTTTTTTAGTTTTCCATTGAAATTCATTGGAAATTTGAACTTTAGAGGTTGTTTTTTAAAATTATCAAATCTTTCTTTTGCTTTTATTTTTCCACTTTGTTCAAGATCTAATAAATAGGAAGTTTTATACCAAATATCTCTGTATTTATCAATATTAAAATTATATAATGCTTTTTCTTTAATTATACTTAATACACCACTATTATTTACTTTACCTAATTTTTGAAAAGTAATTTTTTTTGAATCAAGTTCTTTTTCAATTCTTCTATTTCCTTGAAAAACAACTCCAATATTCTCACTAAATAATAATTTTATAATGTCATTTTCATTAAAAAAGGATAAATCTATTTCTGCACCAATCTTATTTTCTGGAAAACACATTTCAAGTAATGTAGTTATTAAACCTCCCGAACTAATATCATGCCCTGACGATATCATTCCTTTTTTAATTAGATCTTGTAATCCATTAAAAACTCGTTTGAAATATTCCCCATTTATTATATCTGATGCTTCAGATCCAATTTTTCCTAATGTTTGAGCAAATGCTGAACCACCAAGTTTATAGTCCATTTTTGAAAAGTCAACATAATAAATAAAATCTTCATTATTAATGAATACTGGTTCAATCACTTTATTAATATCATTACAATTAGCTGCTGCGGAAATGATAACTGTTCCAGGAGATACAACTTCTTTATCTTTATATTTTTGTTTCATTGATAGAGAATCTTTTCCAGTTGGAATATTAATTCCTAATTCAATTGCAAAATTTGAACATGCCTCCACGGCTTCATAAAGTCTCGCATCTTCACCAGGATTATTACATGGCCACATCCAATTTGCAGAAAGAGTAACTGATTTTATGCTTTTTTCTAGTGGAGCCCAAATAATATTAGTTAATGCCTTTCCAACAGCATTTCTAGATCCAGCACCGGGGTCAATTAATGCCACTAATGGAGAATGACCAATTGATGTAGCAACCCCATTCATTCCTAAGTAATCTAAAGCCATAACTCCACAATTATTAAGAGGAAGTTGCAAAGATCCAGTACATTGTTGTTTAGCAACCTTTCCAGTTACACATCTATCTACTTTATTGGTTAACCAATCTTTACAAGCAACTGATTCTAAACTTAAAACATTAGTCAAATATTCTTTTAATTTATGTTCCTGGTAGTTAAGTTCTGAAAAATTAGTTTTTATCTTAAAATCCTTCATTATGGTTTGAGGAGAATTTCCAAAAAAGTCAGATAAAGAAAGGTTTATTGGAGATTTTTTTAATGAACCAGAATGTATAATAAAGTTTTTGTCATTTTTTACTTTACCAACTTTATAGCATGGTGCTTTTTCTCTATCGGCAATTTTTTTTAAAGTACTGTAATTTTTTTCTGATATAATAAGGCCCATCCTTTCTTGGGATTCATTTCCAATTATTTCTTTAAAAGAAAGGGTATTATCACCAATTGGAAGACAGTCTAAATCTATAACTCCTCCTGTTTCTTCAACAAGTTCTGAAAGACAATTTAGATGTCCTCCAGCTCCATGATCATGAATAGAAATAATTGAATTTTTCTTAGATTCTACAAAAGCTCTAATAGTATTTGCAACTCTTTTTTGCATTTCAGGATTTGACCTCTGAACTGCATTTAGTTCTATTCCAGAGCTATATTTACCAGTTTCTGTTGAAGAAACTGCTGCTCCACCCATGCCAATCCTATAATTGTCTCCTCCTAAAACTACAATAATGTCATTTTCATTTGGAATATCTTTTAAACTTTGATCCTTTTTTCCAAAACCAATTCCACCAGCGAGCATAATAACTTTATCATATCCTAGATTTAAATTATTAGAGTTATGCTCAAATGTAAAAACTGATCCTGAAATTAATGGTTGCCCAAATTTATTTCCAAAATCAGAAGCTCCATTAGAAGCTTTAATTAATATATCTAATGGAGTTTGATAAAGCCATTTTCTAGCATTATTTACCCAAGATCTTTTGTTATCTATTCTTGGGTAAGATGTCATATAGACAGCAGTACCTGCAAGTGGAAGAGATCCTTTTCCACCTGCTAATCTATCTCTAATTTCTCCACCTGATCCTGTCGCTGCACCATTAAAAGGTTCTACAGTAGTTGGAAAGTTATGAGTTTCTGCTTTTAATGAAACAACAGATTTAAAATTTGTTTTTTCAAAATAGGAGGATATCTCAGGATTCTTAGGAGCAAACTGTTCTACGTTTGGACCTTCAACAAAAGCAACATTATCTTTATAGGCAGAAACAATCTCATTTGGATTTAATTTTGAGGTTTTCTTTATTAATTTAAAAAGAGATAAATCTTTTTCTTTACCATCAATGATAAATTTTCCATTGAAAATTTTATGTCTACAATGTTCAGAATTTACTTGAGAAAAACCAAAAACTTCAGAATCTGTTAATTTTCTTTTTATTTTTTTTGATAAAGTTTCTAAATAAATTATTTCTTCTTTGCTTAATGCCAATCCCTCTTTGATATTATAACTCGCTATATTTTCAATTTCTATAAGAGGATCTGGAATTATGGAGTTTTTAAAAATTTCTTGATCTAATTGACTATAAATCTCAAAAAGCATTGGATCAAACTTTTTAGAATTACTTTTTAATAATTCAAACACTTCAATTCTTTTTAAAGAATTTACTGCCATATTCTGAGTAATTTCAACAGCATTAGTACTCCATGGAGAAATCATTGTTTTTTTTGGACCTAAATATTTGTTAGGAACAACTTTACAATCTTTTAAATAGGTTGCAACAAATAACCATTCTAATTTGGAGATGTTTTTTGAGTCTAAGCCTTCAACTGAATCTACTGCGTATATTAATTCGTTTTTGTCTTTAAAGAAAAGAACCATTAAGGACTAAGAAATTTTAAAATTTATTCAAATTTATAAGAAAAAAACCAAACTAGATATCGTATCAATTAAATTTAAATAACGATTTTAAAATACTTATTAACATGTTTCTTTTAAAGATAGTCTTGCCATGTAAAACCCATCAAAACCAGAAATTAATGGACTTATTTTTTTTTGCTCCTCTAATTTAAATTTTTTCCCTTCCTTTGATTTTAAAAATTTTTCTATTTGAAGTTCATTTTCTGAAGGTAAAATAGAGCACGTAGCATAAACCATTTTTCCATTTGAATTTATCAATGAAGAATATTTAGTTATGAGATCAAATTGTAGGTTTTTTATTTTTTCCAAAAATTCAGGATTTAATTTCCATTTTGAATCAGGATTTCTTCTTAAAACACCTAATCCAGAACAAGGTGCATCTATGAGTAACCTATCAATTTTACCTTTAAGCCTCTTTATAGATTTATTATTTTCTATTAGTTTAGTTTCTATATTAAAGGCCCCATTTCTTTTAGCTCTTTTCTTTAAATGAAAAAGTTTTTGCTTATATATATCCATTGCAATTATTTGGCCTTTATTATTCGTAAGAGATGATAGATGAAGTGTTTTACCTCCTGCTCCTGCACAAACGTCACAAATTTTCATTCCTGGTTTAATCTCTAGAAATGGAGCAACAAGTTGTGAGGAAGCATCTTGTATTTCATATAGTCCATTTTGAAAAGAATCTTTATTAAATAAATTCACTCTTTTTATTAACTTTAAAGCATCTGGATATCCTTTTATTTTATTTGTAATTATTTTTTCAGAGGCTAAAGTTTTTTGTAATTGATCAATGTCATTTTTTAAAGTATTGGTTCTTAATATTACAGGGGCCATTTTATTTAAAACAGAAATTTCTTTTTCCCATGTTCTTTCTCCAATTTCTTTACATGCTAAATCATCAATCCAATCGGGAATAGATTCTCTGTACTTTCTGATTTTAGAAAACTTATCAAATTTTCCTTTTATTCTTCTTTTAGGTGTTTCCTTAAACTCTTTCCAATCAGGTAAATCTATTCCTTTTAATACAGCCCAAACAGAAAAAATTCTCCATAAATTTTGATAATCAAATGGTTTTTTTACTTCAGCAATTTTTAAATAAATTCTTTTCCATCTAACTATTTCATAACTTGTTTCAGCTATAAAACCTCTATCTCTACTTCCCCATCTTTTATCGTGTTTTAATATTTTTTCTATGGTTTTATCAGCATATAAATTTTGGTTAAAAATACCATCAAGTACCCTAATTACTGCTAAAACTAAATTTCTGTGAAGACGCATATTAAAATTTGCGTAAATATAATATAATAGTGAAGTCTCTAAATAATAAAATTTTCTTTATAAGATTTAATCTTATTTTTCTTTTTTCTGCTTTCTTAATTTTTCCATCATTTCTCGTCTAAAATCCTCTTCATATCTAAATAACATAAAAGTTTTTCTAAATGACATAACTTCTTTTAGTTCAGAAATTAGTTTTCCCCTAAGTTCTACTTTTCTTTTTTCATGATTCATATAATTATCAATCATTTTAGGAAATTCCTCATCAGAAATAGATGTATTATCTGTTCTTGTTTTTCTTAGGTCCTGTCTTCTTTCTCTATTAAGTTTATATAAACTGTCTTCATATGTTTTATAAGCTGTCCAGAAAGAAGTTTCTGTACTTGGATCTAATTTTAATTTATCTGTTAAGTATAGTTTTTTATATGCATCTATTTTTTCCCTACTTAATTTTTTAGATTGGGAGAAAATAGTATTTACCATTAAAAAAGTTATTAAAAAAAATATTATATTTTTCATACTATTCAATCATTAAATTTTCTAAATCTATATTAGTTGATTCTAAAAAGTAGCTTTCAATATCACCATAAGTTATTAAATTGGTGTAATTCAAATCATCTGAATCTAAAAATTCTGTGTAGTCAGAGTTCGTTAGTATAATAAAATCTTCATTTACATAATTAATTACATCATTAGAATTAATATCGTGACTATCTATTTCAGAATAATTTAAAATATAAAATAGACAAACAAAAATTGCGGCTATAGATGCTACTTTATAAAAATTAGTTCTAATATATTTTATTTTATTTATATAAATTCTATTAAATATTTGTTGCTTGTCTATTGATGTGAAATAATCTCTTGGAACTATAAATCCTTTAAATTTTATTTTATTTTCTGAAATATTTTCATAGCTTATGCTTTCAAAGTATCCTTTAGGGGTTTTGAATCTTTTTTTATTGATTGGTATATTATTATTGTAATCCATTTATATATAGACAATTATATTACAAAAAGGTTTGAATTTCATTAATTTCTTTCTTTATTTTATTTACAGCTATATGATAAGAGGCTTTTAATGCACCAATAGAAGTTCCTAATATTTCGGAAATATCTTTGAATTTCATGTTTTGTTCATACTTCATTTGAAATACTAATTTTTGTTTTTGAGGAAGCTTAGATATAATTACTTGTAATTTATGTTGAAGTTCATCTCCATCAAAGAACGGATCTTCTTTAAGGTTTTTTATTCTGGAATTCATCATTTCTTCTGAGCTATTAAAGTATTTTTTTGTCTTAAGTTTTAAAAAATTTAATGACTCATTGGTAGCTATTCTATACATCCATGTAAAAAGCTTGCTTTTTCCTTTAAAATTTTTAATTCCTTTAAAAACTTTAACAAAAGTATTTTGCAATACATCATCAGCATCATCATGGTTTAAAACTATTTTTCTTATATGCCAATACAAAGGTTCTTTGAATTGATTTAATAAAGATTCAAATGCCTTATTTTGAGTTTCTTTATTTTTTAAATCTTCAATAAATTTAAACTCATTTTTCAATTGCATATTTTATTAATTAAGACAACTCAATTAAAAGGAAGTTTAATTAAAGGACTGTAGCTTTATTAATTTGGAATAAATTCCATTAACTTTAATTAATTCTTCATGTTTACCTAATTCTATGATTTTACCATTATCCATAACTAAAATCAAATCAGCATTTTGAATAGTTGATAGTCTATGTGCTATTATTATTGATGTTCTGTTTTTCATTAAATTATCTAGCGCATCTTGAACTAGTTTTTCTGATTCTGAATCAAGTGAGGAAGTAGCCTCATCTAAAATCATAATTGGCGGATTATTTAAAACAGCTCTTGCTATAGAGATTCTTTGTTTTTGTCCGCCAGATAATTTACCTCCACTATCACCAACATTAGAATCAAGTTTGTTGTCAATTTTATCTATAAATTCATAGGCATTAGCAATTTTAGTAGCTTCAATAATTTGATTTGTACTTAACGAAGAATCTGATAAAGTAATATTGTTTGCTATAGAATCATTAAATAGAATGGAATCTTGTGTTACTATTCCAATTAGATTTCTAAGATCTTTTTTTAATAAATTTTTAATGTTAATTCCATCAATTTCAATTTCACCTTCTGAGACATCATAAAATCTTGGTATTAAATTAGCAATTGTTGATTTTCCACTTCCAGATTGTCCTACTATTGCAATTGTTTGCCCCTTTTTAATTTTAAAAGACAGGTTTTTTAGCACAGTCACTTTTTCATACTTGAAAGAAACATTTTTAAATTCTAATTCATTTTCAAATTTATCTTTTTTAATGGGATTTTTTATTTCTTTAATTGTAGATTCAGATTCTAAAATTTCGATAACTCTTTCTGCAGCTGCATTACCCTTTTTAATTGAATAAGATGCTTTACTAATTGCTTTGGCTGGAGTTAAAACACCATATGCAAGTCCCATATAGGTCAAAAAAGCCGCTGGTTTTAATTGAAGATCAATTAACACCAATTGACCACCATACCATAGGAGAACTCCGATAACTGAAATTCCTAGAAACTCACTTAATGGACTTGCTAAATTTTGACGATTAATTAATTTATTGGAATAATTATAAAATTTATTATTAGTTTTTTGAAATCTATTAATAAAAAATAATTCAGCTACAAATCCTTTAATAATTTTTAAGCCCTGTAATGTTTCTTCAGTAATAGATAATATTTCTGCTTGTTCTGCTTGAACTAAATTTGATGTTGGTTTTAGCGATTTACCTATTAAAGAAATTATAAAACCTGATAATGGTATAAAAAACAGTACAAATACAGTTAGTTCAAAACTAATAAGAAACATTGCCAAAATTGTAAAGAAAATGGTTAGAGGTTCTCTAACTATTAATTCTAAAACAGAGAGAAATGAATGTTGAATTTCAAGTACATCAGCTGTGATTCTTGAAATTACATCACCTTTTTTCTTTTCAGAAAAATATGGTAAAGGCAAATCAATAATTTTTTCATAAACACTCTGTCGTAGATCTTTTAAAACACCATTTCTTAAAAATGTAATGAAAAACATTGCGATATAGTTAAAAAAGTTTTTTAGAAAAAATAAAACTATGATTGTTAAAATAACAAATATTAATGCTTTTTTAGGATCATCACCTGCAAATGTATTTACTTGAAAGTTAAGCCATTCTTCTAGGTTATTACCAAAATTAGATAAACCATCAAACTCTGGCTTCTTATAGGTCCTGTTTGAGTCACCAAACAAAACTTCTAACATTGGCATCAATGAAAGAAATGATAAAGCACTAAAAATTGCATAAAGAATATTGAAAAATATATTAAGAAAAATGTATTTTGAATAGGGTTTTGCGAATTTAAAAATTTTATTAAAATAGATCATATTTAAAAATTAAATTCTGATATTAATTTATCCATTTTCTTATTAAGGATAATATCTGATTCTTTAAACTTTTCCCTTGATTCCAATTCCATATTAACACTAAAGTAAAACTTTATTTTAGGTTCTGTTCCACTAGGTCTTGCCGCAACTCTTGTGCCATCTTTAGATTCAAAAATTAAAACATTAGATTTAGGAAATTCTAAAATAGATTTTTTTCCAGTTAATAAATTGGTTTCTTCTAAATTTTCAAAATCTTGAATTAGTTTTAATTTACTTCCCACTAATTCATTGATTTGACTGTTTCTCAATTTATCCATAATTGATTTTATTTCATTTGAGCCCTTAATTCCCTTTTTTTCAATTGAAATCAACCTTTCCTTAAAAAACCCATACTTTACATAGCAATCTATTAAATAATCATATATACTAATTCCATTACTTTTACATTCTGAACCTAACTCACAGGCTAATAAGGCACTTGTAATAGCATCCTTATCTCTAACAAAATCACCAACTAAGTACCCATAACTTTCTTCACCTCCTCCAATAAATTTTTGATTTGGAAAGTCCTTAATCATTTTGGCAATCCATTTAAAACCTGTAAGTCCTATTTTAATATCTATATCATGATATTTTGCTAGCTTTATTATCATTGGAGTAGAAACAATCGTTGATCCAATAAAATACGATTTATTTACATTTTTTTTACTTAATAAATATTCAGTTAAAACAATCATAATTTGATTTCCATTTAAAGTAATATAATTACCAGAATGATCTTTTACGCCTATTCCAAGCCTATCTGCATCGGGATCTGTTCCAATAAACATATCAGAATTATTAACCTTAGCTAAATTTAATGCCATTTCTAATGCTTCTTTTTCCTCTGGGTTTGGAGATTTTACAGTCGGAAAATTTCCGTTTGGAATAGCTTGTTCTTTTACAATTTTTAAATTAGTATACCCAGCTTCTTTTAAAACTCTAGGCCCAATTAAGTATGAAGTTCCATGTAATGGAGTAAAAACAATTTTATAATCTTCTCTTTTAGAAATCCCAATTTTACCATTTTTAATAGAGTCATTAACAAATAAATCATCTATTTTTTCATCAATCAACTCAATGAATTGATCATTCTTTTTAAAATTTATTTCTGAATATTTTGTTTTATTTATTTCTGAAATTAAATTCATATCAATAGGAGGAACAATTTGCCCCCCATCTTCCCAATATACTTTATAACCGTTATATTCTGGAGGATTATGTGAAGCAGTTAATACTATTCCGCAAACACATTTTAATTTAACCAATGCATAAGAAAGTTCTGGAGTTGGTTTAATGGAACTAAATAAAAAAACCTTAATTCCATTAGCACTAAAAATTTCAGCTACTTTATTAGCCAAATATTCACTTTGATTTCTGCAATCATAAGCGATAATAACAGATGGTATTCCATTCCTGTAACTATTTTTTATGTATGTTGAAATTCCTTGAGTATTTCTTCCAAAAGTATACTTATTCACTCTATTTGGCCCCAAACCAATAACTCCTCTCATTCCACCAGTTCCAAAGCTTAAATTTTTATAGAAGGAATCCTTAAAATCTTCAAGGTTATTTTTTTTAAGCTTTATTATTTTAGAAATTGTATTATTATCAAAAGGTGATTTGGTCCAAGATTTATAATTTTCTTCAATTATATTTAATTCACTCATTCATTAACTTTTTCAGAAACTATATATTGATTTTTAATTTTTTTATTTCTTAAAATGATTTCACCTAAAAATCCTGCAAGGAAAAACTGGGATCCCATAATCATTGTAGCTAAAGAAATATAAAATTCTGGTCTTTCAGTTATTAATCTTCCACTAGTTTCAATAAATAGTTTGTCAATACCTAAATAAACTGAAAAAAGAAACCCAATTAATAACATAATTGTACCTATTAGTCCAAAAAAATGCATTGGTCTTTTACCAAATTTATGAATGAACCATAGGGTTGTAAGATCAAGAAATCCTTTAATAAATCTATCAGCACCATATTTTGTTTTACCATGTTTTCTTGGATGATGTTTTACTATTTTTTGAGAAATGTTTTTAAAACCTGCATTTTTTGCTAAAACTGGAATATATCTATGCATTCCACCAGTTAGCTTTATTTTTTTTATAACAGCTTTTTTATAAGATTTAATTCCACAATTAAAATCATTGAGCTTTATCCCTGATGTTTTTCTAGCTGCCCAGTTAAATATTTTTGAAGGAATATTTTTAAAAATAAGGGAATCAAACCTTTTCTTTTTCCAGCCTGAGATTAAATCAAAGTCTTCTTTTTTAATTCCATTAAAAAGACCTGGAATTTCATTCGGGTCATCCTGAAGGTCTGCATCCATTGTAATAATTACATCTCCTTTTGCTGATTTGAAGCCTGCTGATAATGCTTGTGATTTTCCAAAGTTTCTAAGGAATTTAATTCCTTTTATATGAATAGATTCTTTTGCAATATCTTTTATGACATTCCAGGAAGAATCATTACTTCCGTCATCAATGTATATTAATTCATATTCAATTCCCATATCTAAAACTACCGTTTCAATAGTTTTGTTTAATTCTTTTAAAGAATTTTCTTCGTTATATAAAGGAATTACAATAGATAGTTGCATTACTATGTATTTTTAGTTTTTATAAAAAACCCTAAAATTAAACTGTAGAGAAATCCAAAAAAAATTGTGAAAAATAATATTGCTGGATATGTGAACCAGGTGAAAGGTTTGGCATTTTCAATATATTGATTCAATTTCATATTAGCTAAAGCTTCAGGGTAATTTTCAAGTGTTTCATAATAACTTATTTCTAAAACTTTGTCCATATAACCTGGTTCAATAATATTTGCAAGAAGATAAGTATAAATAACAGCTATTATGGCTATAATCAGTGAAACACCAGTCCCTATTTTTCTAGTTTCTCCCCAAGAAATTTTAGAAGAATTAGCTTTTTTATATGCTAAGCATGCAATTGTAATTCCTGAAAATTGAATAAGTGTATTAATTATTTGTGTTGATGTGCTGTTTTCATAATGAGCTTCTAAAAAAAATAACATAATAGCGAAGCTAATCAGAGTAATTCCTGTCCAAGTACCGTATTCTAACATACATTTTTTAGTTGTAATATCTTCCATTTGACTAAATTTTAGGTTATTAATCTTAGATGTAAAAGTAGTTAGAATTTATTAATCTTAATTTTGAAACAAATTCACTTTTTTAAATAAGTTAACTTTAGTTGCAAATTTGTAAAAAAGAATTAAATTTGCATCCAATTATTAATGATATGAAAGAAGGTATTCATCCTGAAAATTACAGATTGGTTGCTTTTAAAGATATGTCTAATAATGACATTTTTTTAACTAAATCTACTGTTGAGGCTAAGGAAACAATTGAGCATGAAGGTGTAACATATCCATTAGTTAAACTTGAAATTTCAAGAACTTCTCACCCTTACTACACTGGAAAAACAAAACTTGTAGATACTGCTGGTAGAATAGACAAGTTTAAAAACAGGTATGCTAAGCTAAAAAAGTAACTTACTTTTTATATACTCTTTTTAGATTCAATTGATTAATAGGGTTTGTTTTTAAACCAAATACATTTTTTTTAGTAAACCGCATTATTTTGTCATAATATAGAGGAATTATTGGAGCTTCTTCAATTATCATCTTATCTAATTTGGAATATATAATTCTTCTTTTATTATAAGATTGTTCTAAGTAAGATTTAAAAAATAAATCATCATACTTGGAGCTTTCAAAATGAGTATAATTAGGTCCATTTGGAGCTTTNTTTTTTGAGNTAAAAAGAGATAGGTAATTTTCAGGATCAGGATAATCTGCAATCCAACTGGCTCTAAAAAGCTCTAATTTTCCATTTGANTTAGCTTGTCTTAGACTTGANGGGGGAAGAATATTTATTTTTATTATTACACCAATTTCCAATAGTTCTCTCTGAATATATTCAACAATGTCTATATAATTAGCATCTGTTGAAAGAACCAATTCAATTATATTCTCTCCACTTTCTTTTTTGTATTCTTCAATAAGTTGTTTTGCNTTTTTTANATTATATCTAAATCCTAACGTATTTATGTCNTTATTTAAACCNNATGGTATAAAACCATTATTNGCAGGGTAACCAATATTATTTCTCAAATATTTCATCATTTTTACTCTATCAAATCCATAATTAATTGCTAATCTTAATTTTCTAGAATTAATTAATGATTCTTTATTACCAAGAAAGAAACCGATGTATTCTGTATTTAAATAAGGACCACTAATTAAATTTATTGATTCAGAGTACTCTTTTTTTAGATTTCCGTTGGATTCTAATAGTTGATCTTTAAAAGTAGAATCAATTGAATTTATAAAATCAATTTTTCCTTGAGCAAATTCCATAAATTCACTTTTTTTATCAGGTAATAAAGAAATTGAAATTGCCTCAAGGTAAGGAAGTTGAGTTCCATTTTCATCCTGTTCATAATATTTATTGTTTTTTCTTAGAACTAATTTTATATTTTCTTCCCATCTTTTGAACTTAAATGGACCTGTTCCAATAGGATTTTTGCCAAACTTAGAACCATAAAAATCTACAGCTTCTTTTGGAATAACAGAACAGTATTTCATAGATAAAATACCTAAAAATGCAGCAAAAGGATTTCTTAACTTAATGGTGAAAGTACTATCATTTGTAGCTTTAAAATCTTCAACATTATTTAAAACCCAAGATCCTGGAGATCCTAATTTAGGATCCTTTAACCTCTCAAAACTATATTCAAAATCATATGCATTTACATTTCTTATAGAATCTTTACCAAAAACATTAGAATAGTGAAAAGGGATATTTTTTTTNATTGTAAAAATATANTTAATCCCATTTTGTGAAANTNTCCATTTTTTTGCTAAATCNGGNTTAATATTTANGGAATCATCTANCTGAACTAATCCATTAAATAATTGATTAACAGGCCAAATATTTCTTAAGGTACTTGCAAAAGCTGGATCTAAAGAACTAATATTTGAATGTTCATTATATCTAAAGATATCTTTTTCATCTATTATTGAATTATTTGAGCAACCAAGAATAAANATTAAAATAAATGNTATAATGTATTCANAATTTTTGATCATNAGATTTCAACTTATATTTGCATGCAAAATTAAGTTTTTCAATATTAATGAATAATCGTTTAAAAGTTGCATTAACAACCTTAGGGTGTAAATTAAATTTTTCTGAAACTTCAACAATTTCAAGGCAATTTCTTAATGCAGGCTATGAAATTGTAAAATTTGATCAAATGTCAGATATATATATAATTAATACTTGTTCTGTTACTCAAAATGCAGACAAACAATTTAAAAATCTGGTTTCTAAAGCATTAAAAATAAATTTAAAAGCATTTATCATTGCTATTGGATGCTATGCTCAATTAAAACCAAGAGAATTAGCTAACCTAAATGGTGTAGATTTAGTTCTAGGTAGTAAAGAAAAATTTAAAATTTTAAATTATTTAAACGATTTAAGTAAAAACAATTTAGGAGAAATTCACTCTTGTGAAATAAGTGAGACTGATTTCTATAAATCTAGTTATTCTATCGGAAAAAGAACTAGATCGTTTTTAAAAGTACAGGATGGTTGTGATTATAAATGTACTTATTGCACTATTCCTTTAGCAAGGGGAATTTCAAGAAGTGATAAATTGTCAAATATTATTTCAGATGCTAGGTCTATATCAAAATCTGGAGTTAAAGAAATTGTATTAACAGGTGTTAATATTGGGGACTATGGCAAAGGAGAATTTGGTCAAAAAAAGCATGATAATACCTTTTTAGAATTAATCAATGAATTGGATAAAGTTGAGGGAATTGCTAGAATTAGAATTTCATCAATAGAACCAAATTTATTATCAAATGATATAATTAATTTTGTTTCCAAAAGTAAAAAGTTTGTTCCTCATTTTCATATTCCCTTACAAAGTGGAAGTAATCAAATTTTAAGATTAATGAGAAGAAGATATAAAAGAGAATTATATCAAGAAAAAGTAAAGTATATAAAATCTTTAATGCCAAATACATGTATTGGAGCCGATGTTATAGTAGGTTTTCCTGGTGAGTCTGATGAATTGTTTATGGAAACCTATAGGTTTATTCAAAGTTTAGAAATTTCTTATTTACATGTTTTTTCTTATTCTGAAAGAGACAATACTATTGCAAAAAATCTTGCCAATATTGTTGACAAATCAGTTAGATCTAAAAGAAGTAAATTATTAAGATCCTTATCTGTTAAAATGAAAAGAAAATTTTATTCTACACAAGTAGGGGCTAATAAAAATATACTATTTGAATCGGAAAATAAGAATGGTTTTATTTATGGTTTTTCAGAAAATTATGTAAGAGTCAAAACNCCATGGAGAAAAAACTTGGTTAANAGTGTTNTAAAATATAATCTAAAGGAAATTTCTGAAGATGGTAATATTCTTGTTGAAAATTATAAAAAACTTATTACAGCCTAACTCCAATAGGAAGTAAATTTTTGAACTCTTTGTGTTTTTTTATAAACTTTCTAATCTGTGGAGATGTAGGCATAATCCTAATATTTTTTTCTTTAATTATTTCAAAAACTTCCCTTATAAAAGTTTCTTCAAAATCAGGATTAGAATTAGAACTAGGAATAATTAATTTAGTAAGAAAGATTTTTCTATCCTGTAGAGCGTATTCTATTTTTGCTAAATCTTTCTCAATTTCAACTTCAAATTGACGCAGAAAAGTATTATCGTTAATAATTAGATTACCCATTTAATTTTTATCTCTAATTTTACAGCCCACAAATATACTAAAAATAGAACTTAAAGAAGATTTTATTAATATGTCTATTAAAACAATACATGTTTATTTAATGCCAGGAATGTCTGCAAATTCATTAATTTTTGAAAAAATAAAATTTCCTTCAAATTTTACTTTGCATTATTTAGATTGGATAGACCCTAGGAAAAATGAATCTTTAGAGATTTATGCTAAAAGATTCTCAAAAATAATAATTTATAAAAATCCTGTGCTAATTGGTGTCTCTTTTGGCGGGGTTCTAGTTCAGGAAATAGCAAAAATAATTAAATGCAAGAAGATAATAATTATTTCAAGTATAAAAAGTAATAATGAATTACCAACTCATATGAAATTTGCAAAAATTACTAAAAGTTANAAATTACTTCCTTTAAAGTGGATAAANGATTTTGAATCTCTTNTNTCTTTTGTTTTAGGTCCAAAAATTAAAAAAAGACTAGAANTATATANNAAATATCTNTCTGTTAAGAGATAAAAACTATTTNAGTTGGTCTATNAGAGAATTAATTGAATGGAATCAANANAAACCNNTNAAAAATATAGTTCATATACATGGATCAAATGATTTGATTTTTCCAACTAATTTTTTACGTGATTATATTGAGTTGCCAAAAGGAGATCATGCTATGATACTAAAAAGAGCAGAATGGATTAATAAAAAAATCCCAGAACTTATTGAGAGGGATTAAATTCTTTTCATTTGTTGCTGCATCATTCTTATTTGATCTGTCAACATTTTTTGTTTATCTATTTTTTTAGCTTCGTTTAATAAATTTGTTGCTTCTCTTTTCCTTCTTTTTTGAATTAAAATTCCAGCTAAACTTAATTTAGCCATTGCTAAGTCATGATCCATTGATAAGCCAATTGAAATAGCTTTTTTAAAAAACTTTTCAGCAGTAGTTAAATTCGTTTGAGAGGAGATAATTCCTCTTAAATAATTATAGTAACCAACTTGTTTTTTAGTTAAAGCACTTTCAGGATTCTTTATTTTATTCAACCATTTTTCAGTTCCAAGAAAATCTTGTTTTCTTAGTCTAAGAAAAGCGAGAATAATAATCTCATTTTTAAAATATAAAAAAACGAAAATAATCATCAAAAAAATCAATGCTATTCCATTTCCAATATTATTTTCAAAAAATTGAAAAATCGAATAAATTAAGGTTAATGTTGCTAGAATTAATTTAATATATTTTGGATACATATATTGTTATTTTTATTATAAATTAAACTCAAAAGTTTTTGAATATTACATTTGAGATAGTTAAAAGATATTGTATATTTGGCCGCAAATTTGAGTAAAAATAGTTAATTAATTGAAATGAAAAGAACTTTTCAACCATCAAATCGAAAAAGACGCAATAAACATGGTTTTAGAGAAAGAATGTCTACACCAAGCGGTAGAAAAGTACTTTCTTCAAGAAGAGCTAAAGGAAGAAATAAAGTTTCAGTTTCTTGTGAAACTAGACACAAAAAATAAGTGAATAAAATTTTTAAAAGTTTAAGGTGTTACTTTATAAAGTAACACCTTTTTTTATATATATTCATTAACCAAAATTTAAAAAATTAATGCCCCTAAGAAAAGAATTAAAAAGCATTTTGATAATTGGTTCAGGACCGATAATCATTGGCCAGGCTTGTGAATTTGATTATTCTGGTTCTCAGGCACTTAGATCTTTAAAAGAAGATGGAATTACAACAATTTTAATAAATTCTAATCCTGCAACTATTATGACAGACCCTGTAATGGCTGATCATATTTATTTAAAACCACTTACAACAAATTCTATTAAAGAGATTCTTTCCAAACATGATATTGATGCAGTTTTACCTACAATGGGAGGTCAAAGTGCTTTAAATCTTTGTATTGAAGCTGATGAAAAAGGAATTTGGAATGATTTTAATGTTGAGATTATTGGCGTTGATATCGATGCAATTAACATCTGTGAGGATAGAGAACAATTCAAACAACTTTTAAAAAAAATAAATATCCCTGTAGCTCCTGCTAAAACAGCTACATCATTTTTAAAAGGAAAAGAAATAGCTCAAGAATTTGGATTTCCGTTAGTTATTCGCCCCTCTTTTACATTGGGAGGAAGTGGTGCTTCATTAGTTTATAAGTCTGAAGATTTTGATGAATTATTAACTAGAGGTCTTGAAGCATCACCAATTCATGAAGTTTTAATTGATAAAGCATTGATGGGATGGAAAGAATATGAATTAGAACTTTTAAGAGACAAAAATGATAATGTTGTAATTATTTGTACAATTGAAAATATGGATCCAATGGGAATTCATACAGGGGATTCAATAACTGTTGCTCCTGCTATGACTCTTTCTGATACTGTATATCAAAGAATGAGAGATATGGCTATAAAAATGATGAGAAGTATTGGAGATTTTGCAGGTGGATGTAATGTTCAGTTTGCTGTTAGTCCTGATGAAAAAGAGGATATAATTGCCATTGAAATTAACCCCAGAGTTTCAAGATCCTCTGCTTTAGCATCTAAAGCATCTGGTTATCCTATAGCCAAAATTGCTAGTAAGTTGGCTATAGGTTATACTCTGGACGAACTTGATAACCAAATTACAAAATCTACTTCTGCTTTATTTGAACCTACATTAGATTATGTAATTGTAAAAATCCCAAGATGGAATTTCGATAAATTTGAAGGCTCAGAAAGAGTTTTAGGTTTGCAAATGAAATCAGTTGGTGAGGTTATGGGCATTGGAAGATCATTTATGGAAGCTTTACATAAGGCAACTCAATCTTTAGAGATAAAAAGAAATGGGATTGGTGCCGATGGAAAGGGATATACTGATTACGATACAGTAATTAATAAACTTACTTATGCTTCTTGGGATCGAGTTTTTGTAATTTATGATGCCATAAAAATGGGAATTTCACTTGATAGGATACATGAAATTACTAAAATAGATATATGGTATTTAAGACAATATGAGTCATTAATTTCACTGGAAAAACAAATCTCAAAATTAACTATTCATGAAATTTCAAAAGACTTACTTTTAGAAGCAAAACAAATGGGATTTGCTGATAGGCAGATTGCACACATGCTAGGATGTTTAGAAAGTGTAGTCCATAAAAAAAGAAAAAGTTTAAATATAAAAAGGGTATATAAACTTGTTGACACTTGTGCTGCTGAGTTTAAAGCTCTTACACCTTATTATTATTCAACTTTTGAGGAATCAATTCAATTATCTGATGGTACAATTACCACACAAAATGAAAGTAAGGTAACTGATAGAAAAAAAATTATTGTATTGGGTTCAGGTCCAAATAGAATAGGACAAGGTATCGAATTTGATTATTGTTGCGTTCATGGTGTACTTGCTTCATCAGAATGTGGTTATGAAACAATAATGATAAACTGTAATCCAGAAACTGTTTCAACTGATTTTGATACTGCTGATAAACTTTATTTTGAACCTGTTTTTTGGGAGCATATATACGATATTATACAACATGAAAAACCTGAGGGGGTTATTGTTCAATTAGGTGGTCAAACTGCACTTAAACTTGCAGAAAAGTTAGATAGATATGGAATTAAAATTATTGGTACCACATTTAAATCTTTAGATTTAGCTGAGGATAGAGGGAGTTTTTCAACTCTTTTGAAAGAAAACAAAATTCCTTATCCAGAATTTGGTGTCGCTGAAACTGCTGACGAAGCTTTAGTTCTTGCAGATAAACTAGATTTTCCAATTCTAGTCAGACCCTCTTATGTTTTAGGTGGTCAAGGAATGAAGATTGTTATTAATAAAAAAGATTTAGAGGCTCATGTAGTAGATTTACTTCAAAAAATTCCAAACAATAAACTTTTATTAGATCATTATTTAGATGGAGCAATTGAGGCTGAGGCTGATGCTATATGCGATGGAAAAAATGTTCTTATTATAGGAATTATGGAACACATAGAGCCATGTGGTATACACTCTGGAGATTCAAATGCAACTCTTCCTCCTTTCAATTTAGGAAAATTGGTAATGCAACAGATAGTAGATCATACAAATAAAATTGCATTATCATTGAATACAGTTGGTTTAATTAATATTCAATTTGCAATTAAAGATGAAGTTGTTTACATAATTGAAGCAAATCCTAGAGCTTCTAGAACAGTTCCTTTCATTGCTAAAGCATATAAGCAGCCTTATGTTAATTATGCTACAAAAGTAATGCTTGGTAAACTTAAGGTTTCTGATATTGACTATAAGCCTGACCTTGAAGGTTTTGCTATTAAACAACCTGTTTTTTCTTTCAATAAGTTTCCAAATGTAAATAAAAGTTTAGGCCCTGAGATGAAAAGTACCGGAGAAAGTATTTTATTTATTGATGATTTAAAGGATGATCAATTTTATGAATTGTATTCTAGAAGAAAAATGTATTTAAGTAAATAATAATATTTTTATCTTAGTTAAATGGAAATAACTTTTCTTCTTACAGTAATTTTATTTGCTTTAGCTTTTCTTATATATTCGGTTAAAAATAAGAAAAGTGAATCCTCGAATGAATTAATTATTCAATTAACTAATAATCTTAGTAATGAAATCCAAAATATAAGGAAAGAAGTTGGTGAAAATTCTGAAAAAAATAGAAAAGAAATAGAAAACAAATTACTGTCAATAAATAAGGAAATCATTGATTTTCATAAAATTTCTAAAGAAGATATAAAAAAACAGTTTTCAGAATCTAATAAGGTCATAAAAGATGTAACTGAACAACTGGGTAACATTAAAGGCACAAACCAACAAGTTTTAAATTTTGCCAATCAAATGAAGTCACTTGAAAAAATATTGAGTAATCAAAAACAAAGAGGTATTCTTGGAGAAATTCAATTGGAAAATTTACTTGCTAATGTATTACCTCCTGAATTATTTCAAATGCAATATAGTTTTAATAGTGGTGAAACAGTTGATGCAATTGTTAAAGTTGGTGAATATATCATACCTGTAGATGCAAAGTTTTCATTGGATAATTACAATAAAATGATAGAAAGTTCAGATTCAACTGAAATTCAGTCATTAGAAAAAAAATTTAAAGAAGATATTAAATCAAGAATTGATGAAACCTCAAAGTATATAAGACCAAATGAGAAAACAACAGATTATGCTTACATGTTTATACCTGCTGACGGTCTTTATCAAGATTTATTAAATAGTAGGGTAGGTACACTCCAGATCAATTCCAAAGATTTAGTTTCATATGCATATTCAAAAAGAGTCATGATTGTATCACCCATGAGTTTGTTTCCAATGCTACAAATTACTGTAAAGGCATTACATAATTTGAAAGTTGAAAAATCTATTCAAGATATACTTATGAATATAGATAAATTATCTAATCATTTAAATTCTTATCAAAATTCACATAATAGATTAGGAAAATCTTTAAGTGCTGCAGTTAATCATTACAATGATTCATCCAAAGAGTTTGGTAAAATTGATAAAGATATTACCAAAATATCAGATGGAAATTTTAAAATTGGAATTGAAACAGATTTAGTTGATAGGCCTGTAAATGAAGAATGATTAATTAAATTCCAGTATAATTAAATGGGGTTATTTTTTTTAATTCGATTTTTATTTCATTATTAATTTCAAGTTTTTCAATAAATTCATGTATAGTTTTTTGATTAACTATTGAATTTTTTCTAGTAAGTTTTTTTAAAGCTTCATAAGGGTTTGGATAAGCTTCTCTTCTTAAAATTGTTTGAATAGCTTCTGCAATTACTGCCCAATTATCATTTAAATCACTTTCAATCTTTGATTTATTTACAATCAACTTATTAATTCCTTTTATAGTTGATTGAAATGCAATGGAAGTGTGAGCAAATGGCACTCCTATATTTCTCAAAACAGTACTGTCAGTAAGATCTCTTTGAAGCCTTGAAATAGGCAATTTAGAAGATAGATGTTCAAATATGGAATTAGCAATTCCTAAATTTCCCTCAGAATTTTCAAAATCAATAGGATTTACCTTATGTGGCATTGCTGATGATCCAACTTCATTTTTATTTATTTCTTGTTTAAAATAATCCATTGATATATAGGTCCATATATCTCTATTAAAATCAATTATAATTGTGTTTATTCTTTTTAGACAATCGAATAGAGAAGCTAAATGATCATAATGTTCAATTTGTGTAGTTGGAAAAGAATAATGAAGTCCTAAATCATTAATTAATGATGCGCCAAAATTTTTCCAATCAATATTTGGAAATGCTAAATGGTGAGCATTGAAATTGCCGGTAGCTCCTCCAAATTTTGCAGCAATTGGAATTGTATATAGAAACTTTAATTGTTGATTAATTCTTTCTTGAAAGACTTTAATTTCTTTTCCAAGTCTTGTTGGGGATGCAGGTTGTCCATGAGTTCTAGCAAGCAGGGTTATATTAGAGTAATCCTTACTTTTTTCTTCTAATAAATTAATTAGTTCATATAATTCTGGAAGATATAACTCATTCAAAGCATTTTTAATAGAAAGGGGAATAGCAGTATTATTAATATCTTGTGAAGTAAGTCCAAAGTGAATAAATTCTAAATATTTACCTAAACTTAGATGTTTAAACTTATCTTTTATAAAATATTCTACAGCTTTAACATCATGATTTGTTTCTTTTTCAATTTCCTTAATTGAATTAGCATCATCATATGAGAAATTTCTATAAATATCTTTTATTTTATTAATAGAATCTTTAGGAAAATCGTTTAATGTGGAAATTTCTGTTTTAGTTAATGCTATAAAATATTCTATTTCAACTAAAACTCTATATTTAATTAAGGCTTGCTCAGAAAAAAATTTTCTAAAGCTTTTAGTTTTATTACAATATCTTCCATCAATTGGACTAATGGCATTTAAAGAATTAAATTGCATATACTTTCTTTTGAAAGCTTACAAAGTTAATCTTTTATAATTTAATTATTTAATAGATTACTTTCTGTTAAGTACTTTGAATTCTTCGTAGCAACCACTTATTGCATCTAATATTTGAAGATCATTTGCAGAAACAATAAAATTGTCAGAATAATTACAATTTCTTAATATTTCATCAATATCTATCTTTTCAATTTGTAACAACTCTTTTAATGTTTCTCTATCAAACTTTGAAGCTAATAATTCTCTGATTCTATAATCATCTTTCATTTGCTTTAATTTCCTAAGTTGTTTGGGATTTTTACCAAAAAGATTATATAAAAAATCTGCAGGGTTAAATATGGAGTTTATTACTTTAGAGAAAGCTCCAACATTTCTTGAACCACCCTCATATCCTCTTGAAGGTAATCCAGGGATACTATATCTAAAAGATCTGCTAATAGGAATATTTTTTGCATCTATTTCTAAATATCCAGTTAATTTATAAGGGGAGATAATTACTTCTTCAAGTGCATATGCTAGCTCTGTTAATTGAATTTTTGAATTCTTAAACTTAAGAAAATCATTAGTAACTCTAACTTTTATAGACTTAAAACCTAAGTATGAAAGATACAGTGTGTCATTGAGTTTTGCTGAAATTTCAAATTTTCCAGTTTTATCAGTTATTACTCCAATAACTTGAGAGAGATTTATTACATGAACACTAGATAAGGGTGAATTATCAGCTGCATTTTCAACAAATCCTGTAAGAGTTTGGTCTTGAGCTACTACATTTCCAGTTATCAAACCAAAAAAAATGTAAAAAAAGACAGACTTATTTATTTTATTCATCAATTAATCAAAAATACAAACTAAAAGATCTTTATTAAAATTTAAATTTTATTTATTATAATATTAACTTTTATGGATTATTTTAAGAAATGAATTAATTTTGAGATTGCTATAGCTCTATGGCTAATTTTATTTTTTGTTTCGATAGGCAATTCTGCAAAACTTTCTTTATATCCATCTGGTTTAAATATAGGATCATAACCAAATCCATTATTTCCTTTTTTAGATTTTAATATTTCTCCGTTGATTATTCCTTCAAATTGGTAAAATTTGTTATCGATTACTAATGCAATGATTGTTTTAAATCTAGCTTTTCTGTTTTCTTCTTCTTTTAATTCATGAATTAGTTTATTTATATTTTTATCAGCATTACATGCAATACCTGCAAATCTAGCAGAATGAACACCTGGTTTCCCATTCAAGACTTCAACCTCTAGTCCAGTATCATCAGCAAAAACATTTACATTAAATTTTGAATGAATAAAATTTGCTTTAAAAGCAGCATTACCCTCAATGGAATCTTCATTTTCAGGAATTTCTTCAAAAAAATTTAGATCAGAAAGGTTTCCTAGTTGAAATTTATTAGGAATCATTTTTTCTATTTCATAAAATTTATTTTTATTCCTTGATGCAAAAATTAATTTCATGAGTTATTGATTGTGATATGGATGATTATTAATTATGGTAAAAGCTCTATATAACTGTTCTAAAATAATCAGCCTAATTATTTGATGAGAGAATGTCATTTTAGATAAAGATAGTTTTGATTTTGATCTCAAATATACTTCATCTGAAAAACCGTATGCACCACCAGTTATAAAAATTATACATTTCCCATTTAATATTATATTATTTTCAACAAATTTTGCGAATTCAATAGAGTTATAATTATCTCCCTTTTCATCTAAAAGAAAAACTTGATCATTAATACTTATTTTTTCTAGAATTTTAATTCCCTCTTTCTTTTTAATATCTGTAATTTTTCCATTTTTAAATTTGGGAACTTTTATTTCAATTATTTCAAAATTTATGTATCGATTTATCCTTTTCTTATAATTCAAAATTAGAGAATTTAATAATGAATCTGTAGTCTTTCCAACAACTAATAACTTAATTTTCATTAAATAAACAATTGGTTAATTTTAATTTATATTTAATATAAATATATGGGATTGTTTAAAACTAATTTTATTGTTTCAATTATTAATAATATTTCAAACTTTTTAAAAAAAATTAAATTACAAAGTTTGTATGGTTTTTCTTTATATGAATTATTTAGTCTGTATTTTACAGGGATTTTAAAGGGAGCAATTTCTACTAGAGCAGGAAGTATTTCTTTTAGTTTTTTTATGGCTTTTTTCCCATTTATACTTTTTGTTTTAAATCTAATCCCTTTTTTTCCAATTGAAAATTTTGATAAAATATTTTTAGACTTATTAGAATCATTATTGCCAAAAGAATCCACTGGTTTTTTTAACGATGTTTTTATTGATATTAATAGTAAGAAAAGAAGTGGTTTATTATCATCAACTCTTCTTTTCTCAATTATACTTATTGGTAACGGAGTTAATTCTGTTTTTGAAGGTTTTTCGGATTCTTACCATATTGAATTTTCTAGAAACTTTATCAAGCAATATTTATATGCTATAATGGTTGGCTTTATTTTAGTAATAGTAGTATTATTTGCAACATTAATGTCTATTTTTTTTGATTTTTTAATTGCTGAAAATATTTCAATTATTTCTTACTTGTTTTTTTATTTTAAATATATCTTTTTAGTTGTTACAGCTCTTATTGCATTTTCATCTCTTTATTTTTTTGGAACAATTCAGGGAAGAAATTTAAAATTTATTTCTCCTGGTTCTATTATGACTACATTCTTACTAATATTAACAACTTATTTCTTCGGACTTTATATTGACAATTTTTCAAATTATAATGAGCTTTATGGATCTATTGGTGCATTAATAATTATGATGTTATATATATGGATAAATTCTATATCATTACTATTAGGGTTTGAATTAAATGTTGTTATATATAAATTGAAGAATAATTAATGATGAATTATTATATTGATGTTATAGTACCACTTCCTCTAAATAATTTATTTACCTACAGAGTAAATGAAAAAGAGTTTAAATTTTTAAAAATTGGTTTTAGGGTTATAGTTCCATTTGGAAAATCCAAATTTATTACAGCTATAGTAGCCAATAAACATACTCACTCCCCTGAATTTTATATTCCAAAAGATATAGAGTTTATCATAGATGAAGAATGTTCAATAAATGATAATCAATTAAAGTTTTTTAATTGGATTTCTAAATATTATATGTGCCCTTTGGGCCAAGTACTAAAAGTAGCATTGCCTAGTTTATTGTTATTGAAAAGTGAAAGTGAAATTATTTTGACAACTAAAATAAAAGATTTTGATTTATCTCATAATGCAGAGTTAATTTATCAAAATTTAATATTAAATAAAAAAATAACCTACAGTGAAGTAATATCTATTTTAAATAGAAAAAATATTAACAAAACAATAAATGAACTTTTAGATAATTCTTTGATTACTTTAAAAGAAGAAATTTATGATTATTTCAAACCAAAAAAAATTCTGAAGATATATTTAAATAGAAATTATATAAATAATCAAGATAAGAAAACCATAATAAATAGTCTTAAAAATAAAAAGTCTCAAATAAAAGTAATTAAAGCACTTTTTTTAAATGCTGAAAATAGTATTCCTATAAAAGAACTAATAAAAAAGACTAATGTTTCTAGAGGAACTATTAATGCCTTAATTAAGTCTAAAATTATAGAAAAGAAATTTGAGAATATTGACAGAGTTCAATTCAATACAGTAAAAAAAATAAAAACAGCACAGTTAAGCAAAGAACAAGAACAAGCATTTAATGAAATAGTTACAAATTTTAATAATAAAAGTGTTTCATTATTACATGGTGTTACTTCGTCAGGAAAAACAGAAATATATGTTAAATTGATTGAAGAAAATTTAAAAAAGAAAAATCAAATTTTATTTTTAGTTCCTGAAATTGCATTAACAACACAGCTAATAAGTCGTTTAAAAAAATATTTTGGTGATACTTTATCTGTTTATCATTCTAAATATTCTCTTGAACAAAGAACTGAGATATGGAAAAAAGTAATCAGAAATGATAAAAAAGCAAGAATTATCTTAGGAGCAAGATCTTCTATATTTTTACCATATAATAATTTAAAACTAATTATAGTTGATGAAGAGCATGAAAATGCATACAAGCAATTTAATCCTTCTCCTCGTTATCATGCCAGAGATTCTGCAATATATTTAGCAACTATTCACAAGGCAAAGATATTGTTAGGTTCGGCTACTCCAAGCTTAGAGTCTTATTATAATGCTCTAACTAATAAATATGGTTTAATAAAATTGAGAAAAAGATATGGGAATATTAGTATGCCTAAAATTATAATTAAGGATTTAAAAGAGTCAATTGTAAAAAAAACTTTGAATGGAAATTTTTCAACTCAAATATTAAATAATATTAAAGAAACATTTCAAAATAATGAACAAGTTATTTTATTTCAAAATAGAAGAGGTCACTCACCCTATATTGAGTGCAATTCTTGTGGATATGTTTATCAATGTATTAATTGTGATGTAAGCCTTACATATCATCAGTCAACCAATGAATTAAAGTGTCATCATTGTGGTTTTAGCCAAAAAAATAATACTAAATGTAAAAAGTGTAGTAATCAAACTATCTTAAAAAAAGGGTTAGGAACCCAACAGGTAGAGGAGGAAATAAAAATAATATTTCCTAATGTTAAAGTTAAACGAATGGATCATGATTCTACAAGAAGAAAAAATTCGTTTCAAGAAATTATAGATTCTTTTGAAAAAAACAATTTTCAAATATTGATTGGGACTCAAATGTTAACAAAAGGTCTCGATTTTAGAAATGTAGCTTTAGTTGGAGTAGTAAATGCAGATAGTTTAATATATTTTCCAGATTTTAGATCACAAGAAAAATGTTTTCAACTTCTTCTCCAGGTATCAGGAAGAGCAGGAAGAACTAAAAAACAAGGAAAAGTAATAATTCAAACTTATAATCCAAATCATAATTTATTTAACAAAATTGTTAAGCATGATTATTTAGGCATGTTTAATGAACAATTAAATCAAAGATTTCTATTTAATTATCCGCCATATACCAGATTAATTAAGATTATTTTAAAACATAAAAATTTAGAAAAATTAGAGAAAGCATCAAATTGGTTATCAGAAGCTTTAAAAAATCATTTTAAAGATCAATTAATTGGGCCAGAATCTCCTATAATACCAAGAATTAAAAATAAGTTTATAAAAAATATACTGATTAAAATTCCAGTTAGTAAAAATTTAACCAAATCAAAGAAATTATTAGAAAAAAGTTTTAAAAGTTTCAAAATGATTTCTTTATTTAGAAATATTGATATTTTAATTGATGTAGATCCTTACAATTAATTTGCGTATGAAATTTTGCTAGTCAATATTAAAAATGTATTTTTGCGACCAATTTTTTAATAAAATTTATGAACCATTATGAAGCTGTTTTCATTTTAAATCCCGTTTTATCTGACGATCAGGTAAAGGAGACAGTAAAAAAATTTGAAGATTTACTATCAAAAAAAGGCTCAGATATAATTTCAACTGAACACTGGGGCTTGAAAAAATTAGCTTATCCAATTCAAAATAAACAAAGTGGATTTTATAATCTAATAGATTTTAAAGCACCTCCAACTGTAATTGATTCATTTGAAGTCGAGCTAAGAAGAGATGAAAGAATTATGCGTTTTTTAAATGTAAAACTTGATAAATATGCTGATGCATGGTCAGTAAAAAGAAGAGAACGTAATACTAAAAAAGTATAGATATGTCATCAATAGATCAAGCAGGAAAAACAAATCAAGGTGAAATAAGGTATTTAACCCCTTTAGACATCGCTACCAAAAACAAAAAAAAATATTGTAGATTTAAAAGATCAGGGATTAAATATATTGATTATAAAGACCCTGATTTTCTTTTAAAATTTATTAATGAACAAGGTAAGATATTACCCAGAAGATTAACAGGTACTTCTTTAAAATTTCAAAGAAAAATTTCTGTTGCAGTCAAACGTGCAAGACATTTAGCTCTTTTGCCTTATCAAGCTGATATGTTAAAATAAAAATTATGGAATTAATTTTAAAAAATGATGTGCCTAATTTAGGATTTAAAGATGATATTGTTTCTGTGAAGAATGGTTATGGAAGAAATTTTTTAATTCCTAAAGGTCTAGCAGTATTAGCGACTTCTTCTTCAAAAAAAATATTAGCAGAAAATATTAAACAAAGAGAGTTTAAAGAAAAGAAATTAATTGATGAAGCTAAAAAAATTGCTAAAAAATTAGAAAAATTAGAAATTAAAATTCCTGCTAAATCAGGTAAAGCCGGTAAGCTTTTTGGTTCAATTTCTAATACAAACCTCAATGATGAATTAACTAATGTAGGTTTTGAATTTGATAAAAAAATTATAAAAGTTCAAGGTGGTTCAATTAAAAGACTTGGAAATTATACTGCTTCAATAAGACTTCATAGAGATGTAATTAATGAAATTACTTTCGAAGTAATTAAATCACAAGAATAGTATTATCTTATTTAAATTAAGTATTAAAGAATTATCCTTTAATTGCTTGTTTGTTTTAAAAAATTAGATATTTGTTTTATATTATAAGTTACAATGTCTAAAACACCCAGCAACCCAAAAGGAACAAGAGATTTTTTACCTTCAAATCTTTCAAAGAGGAATTATATTATTGATATTATTAAGAAAAACTTTCTTTCGTTTGGTTTTTTACAGATTGAAACACCAGCATTAGAAAGAAACTCTACTCTTTCTGGAAAATATGGAAATGAGGGGGATAAACTAATTTTTAAAATACTGAATTCTGGTGATAAGATAAAAAAAGCAAATTTTAGTGCAATCAAAAAGAATAATTTTCTAGAATTCACTAATTCCATAAGTGAAAAAGGATTAAGATATGATTTAACAGTGCCTCTAGCTAGATTTGTAGCCCAACATCAAAATGAGTTAATTTTTCCATTTAAACGATTTCAAATTCAAAATGTATGGAGAGCTGATAGACCACAACATGGTAGATTTCAGGAGTTTACTCAATGTGATGCTGATATTATAGGAACTAATTCAATTTTTCAAGAAATAGAACTCATAAAACTATATGATACAATTTTTTCAGAACTGGGATTTAATGATATAATTTTTAAAATTAATCACCGTAAAATTTTGAATGCATTTGCAAATTATGTAGGATTTGGGAATAAATTAACTGATTTTATATCTATTCTTGATAAAACAGATAAAATAGGTGTAAACAGTGTAATTAATGAATTAAATAAAATATCGGATAGTAAATCTGTTTCTAAATTAAGTAGTTTGTTGGCTAAAGAAAATATTACTATTGAAAAATTAAAAATATTATTTAATGCATCAGATAACGGAAAAAGAGGTATTGAGGATATAAATACTATTTTGAATTTTATTTCTAAAAATAATTGTATTAAAAATAAAATTCAATTCGATTTAACATTAGCTCGTGGACTAAATTATTATACTGGAACAATTCTTGAGGTAAATTTGAATTCAAATAGCTCAATTGGGTCTTTGGGAGGTGGAGGAAGATATGATGATTTAACTTCATTTTTTAATTTAAAAAATATGAGTGGAGTTGGAATTTCTTTTGGATTAGACAGAATTTTTATGCAAATGGAGCTACAAGGTTTATTTCCAAAATATTTAAATCATAATTTTGATATTATTGTAATAAATTTTGGAATTACTTATTTAGAGAAATTATACCCAATAATTAACAAACTAAGAAATGCTGGAAAAAAAATTGATATATACCCTGATAAAGTTAAATTAAATAAGCAATTTTCATATGCAAATAAACATAATGTTAATTATGCAATTATAATGGGCGAGGATGAATACAAAAAGGAAGAAGTCATTATTAAGAATATGAAAAGTGGTAGTCAGTCAAATTATTCAATTAAAAAAATTAATCCGGAGTTATTTTAAAAAAGTAGCGAGGGGGAGACTTGAACTCCCGACCTCCGGGTTATGAATCCGACGCTCTGACCACCTGAGCTACCTCGCCAAGATTAAAATGCGCGTAAATATATAAACAAATTAACTAGACTCAAACATAGAATAAAAAATTATTTAATTTTTTTTTACATCAATTTTAATCTATATATTGCCAATCTATGGAATTAAAAGTAAAGTTTGAGTTAGAGTTCCCAATTCATGCATCTCCTCAGATGTTATATCAATATATTTCTTCTGCATCTGGTCTTTCAGAATGGTTTGCTGATAATGTAAATTCCAGGGGAATAATCTTTTCTTTCTTTTGGGATGGATCTGAAGAAAAGGCTGAATTAATTAGTAGTAAATCAAATAGCTTTGTAAAATTTAGATGGTTAGATGATAGTGAAGATCAGGACAAATGTTTCTTTGAAATAAAAATAGTTGTTGATGAAATAACAAAAGACGTTTCTTTGATGGTAACAGATTTTGCATATGATGATGAAGTCGAAGAAACCAAAATGTTGTGGGATAATCAAATTTCTGATTTAAAACAGGTTTTAGGATCTTCTTAATAATTAATGATTAATTACAACGGAAATTTTAAAGATTTATCTTCAGATCACTTTGGTAATAGGGGTTTTTTATTTGGGGATTCTATTTTTGAAACAATAAAAGTTGTTGATAATAAAATTATTTATTGGGAAGAACATTACTTAAGACTTATATCTTCGATGAGAATTCTTAGAATTGAAATTCCTAATTTATACACTCCTGATTTTTTTGAAGATGAAATAAGAAAAACCAACTTAAAAATAGAACCTTTTTTTAGTGGAAGAGTCAGGTTAACAATTTTTAGAAAAGGGGGCGGACTATATCTTCCACAGTATAATGATCCAATTTTTGTTATTGATTCTCAAAAAACAGATCAAAAATTATTTAATGTTAATATACAATCATATAAGATAGATCTATTTAAGGAATATCAAATTCAATCTAACTTAATTTCTAATTTAAAAACAAATAATAAAGTTGTAAATGTTATTGGCAGTATATATGCTGAAGAAAATGATTTAGATAATTGTATATTATTAAATGATAAAAAAGTTGTTTCAGAATTTTTAAATGGCAATATTTTTATAGTAAATGATAGTATTATAAAAACTCCAACTTTATCCTCAGGATGCTTAAACGGTGTTATGAGAAATAAGATTATAGAAACAATTAATAAATTGAAAAATTTTAAGATTGAAGAAAAAGATTTTTCACTCTATGAATTAATTTCTTCAAGTGAAATATGGGTGACAAATTCAATTTCTGGAATAATTCCCGTAACAGATTACAGAAAAAAACATTTTTCGAATAAAGTTGCTATTTCTATTATAAATTATTTAAACAAACAAATATCTGATTATTAATTATTACTTGGGTTTTCTGGCGAATTAGACCAAATAAGATACTTTCCTCCTAATTCCAAAAGTTTTTTTTTCCAAATATCCTTACAGCTTTTGAGTAATAAATTTGTATTACTATTTTCTTTTTTAATAACCCAGGAGGACATGTTTATTTCATTTTTTAATTGATTCTTATCCCATCCTGAATAACCTAAAAAGAATTTTATTTGATCTAACTTAATTTGTTTAGTATTAATTAATTTTAAAACTTCATTGAAGTTTCCTCCCCAGTATATTTCTTTTATGATTTTCAAACTATTTGGAATTAGTTTAGGCTGATTATGGATAAAATATAAATTATCAGTTTGAACAGGCCCTCCGTTATAAATTGGAAATTTATATTTTAAATCTGGAATTAAATCAATTGTAGAAAAGTCGAGTTTTTTATTTAAAACAAAACCAACTGAACCTGATTCATTATGTTCAACTATTAGTATTACTGACCTGTTAAAATTTAAATCTGAGAAACCAGTAGGTTCAGCTATTAAAAGATTCCCTTTTTTTACCAAATTATTTAATTTATTTAAAATAACTATAAAAGTCTAATAGAATCATAATCTCTATATCCATTTATAAATTCTTTTCCGGTCATCCTCTTTTTTCCTTCTATTTGAATTGCTAATACCTCTAAATATCCATCATTTAAAAAGATTTTCAAAATATTATTATTCATAGAAATAATACCATTTAAATTTTTTGTTGTTATTGTTTCTTTATGAAAAACTACCTTTAATAGTTTTATTATTTTATTATTTTTTTCATCTTTTGTCCAGGCTGATGGAAAAGGTGATAAACCTCTTATCAAATTAAAAATTTTATATCCAGGTTCATTCCAGTCTATCCTTGTATTTTTTTTATTTAGTTTGGGAGCTTTAAATAAATTTAATGAACTACTTTGTTTAATTATTTTTAAATTATTTTTAGATATTAATTCTAAAGTAGAAAATAATAATAAACTTCCACTATTTTTCAATTTTTCATATAAGCTTCCAGTATTTTCAAAATCTTCAATTTTTACTTCTTTTTGTTCAATTATATTTCCATAATCAATTTTTTCATTAATAAAAAAGGTTGTAACACCTGTCTTTTTAAACCCATTTATAATTGCCCAATGAATTGGTGCTGCTCCTCTTAATTCTGGTAATAATGATGCATGTAGATTTATTGTTCCTTTTTTTGGAATTTCCCAAACTACTTTTGGCAACATTCTAAATGCAACTACAATAAATACATCTGGGTTAAAAGATTTTAATTCATTAACAAAATCTATTTTTTTTAAGTTTTCAGGTTGTAATAATTTTAAATTTTTATTTAAACTATATTTTTTTACATCTGAAAAATTGATTTTATTTCCTCTACCTGATTTTTTATCTGGAGCTGTAATAACTGCTTTAATATCAAAATTATTTAATAGTAGATAATCAAGACTTTGTACAGCAAAATCGGATGTACCCATAAAAATAATTTTTAATTTTTTCATTTTAAAATATTTTTTTGATATAACTTAAAATCTTATTTATTCTATTTTCAATAGAATCTTTTTCTACTATTATTGTATTCATTTTAAAAAAACTATAAATTTTTATTATTTCTTTATAAATCTTTACTGACTCTTCAAATGTTTCGTACCTACATTCATCTTGTTTATAAATCTCTTTCCAAGGAGGTAGTATAAATACTATATCATATTTGATTTTTTTGCATTTTTTTATTAAATCATTATCATATTTAGTTTTAATAAAATTTAAATAAGCTAAAGTATCATGGACTCCTCTATCATAAAATATTAAAGATTTAAAATGTACTTTATTAAATTGATTTATTCTTAGTTCTAATAATTTTTTAGAGAAATTTAATGGCTCTTTTAGAAAAATCTGATCATTTCCATTTTGTTTTCCATCAATAGTAAGAGATCTAACAATTTCTTTTTCACAATTGTATTTTCTTTTTTCAAGTTCATTAATCAAACTAGTTTTTCCTGATCCAGGTCCCCCTGTAATTAAAATCTTTTTGTTATTATTCATTTGAAACAAATTTATCAATTAATAAATCTTTATTTATATATATTTGAAAGAATGTTAAAAGACAATAAGGAATTTTATAAAAGATTAGAAAAACAACTTTCCCTTTCTTCAGATTGGCCATCAATCTATAAATTCAAATTTATTTTAAAATCAGATTCTATAAACATCGATACACTTAAAAATATTTTTAATGATATTGATAGAAAAATTTCTTCAAATCTCTCTTCTTCAAAGAATTTTATGAGTATAACAATAATTGCAAATATGGAATCACCCTTAGAAGTTATAAAAAAATATAAATTAGCTTCTGAAATAGAGGGAATAATATCGTTATGATTAATAATTTATTAAATTTGTAAATTCTTACTAATTAAATCACCAAAGTTTTGATAGAAAATTTAGAGTATAATACAGAAAGAACTAAGCTTATAATTCCAGAATATGGTAGACATCTTCATAAAATGATTGATCAGGCTTTAGATTGTGATGATAAAGTCGAAAGAAATAAAATGGCAAAGGCAATAATTGGAGTAATGGGTAATTTAAATCCACATTTAAGAGATGTTCCTGATTTTCAACATAAACTTTGGGATCAACTTTTTATTATGTCTGATTTTAAATTAGATGTTGATTCGCCATTTCCATTTCCTTCAAAAGAAGTTTTCTCTCAAAGACCTGATAAATTAAATTACCCTCAAAATTTTCCAAAATATAGATTTTATGGTAACAATATTAAAAGAATGATTGATGTTGCTATTAGATGGGAAGAAGGTGATATGAAAAAGCAATTAATATATGTAATTGCAAATCATATGAAAAAATGTTTTTTAAATTGGAATAAGGATACCGTTGAAGATGATGTTATTTATGAACATTTATCCGAATTATCAGATGGAAAACTTATTGTAGATTCTTCAAATAAACCACTTTCAGATTCTTACAGTTTGATTAAGTTAACTAATAAGAAATTCACAAAGCATAGTCCAAAAAATAAAAAATCATATCGAAATTATAAAAAAAGAAATAATAACTAACATCTATTCATATGGGTACTTTTTCAATTGAAGGTGGAATTAAGTTAAATGGAGAGATCCACCCTCAAGGTGCTAAAAATGAGGCATTACAAGTTATATGTGCTACGTTATTAACTGATGAAGAAGTTGTAATTGATAATATTCCTGAAATTATTGATGTAATTAAATTAATAGATCTTTTATCTTTTCTTGGTGTCAATGTAAATAAAATTTCAAAAAATAAATATTCCTTTAAAGCAAATAATATTAATATAGATTATTTACAATCAAAATCTTTTAAAGAAAAGGGAAGCAGTCTAAGAGGATCTATTATGATAGTTGGTCCTTTATTAGCTCGTTTTGGAAAAGGTTTTATCCCTAAACCTGGAGGAGATAAAATAGGAAGAAGAAGGTTAGATACACATTTTTTAGGATTAATTAAATTAGGAGCTTCATTTAGGTATAATAGAGAGGAACATTTTTATGGAGTGGAATCAAAAAAATTAAAAGGAAGTTATATTCTTCTTGATCAAGCTTCTGTAACTGGAACCGCAAATGTTTTGATGGCAGCTTGTCTAGCTGATGGGAAAACACAAATTTATAACGCAGCTTGTGAACCATATATAAAGCAATTATGTAAAATGTTAGTTAGTATGGGTGCTGATATTTCAGGTATTGGTTCTAATTTATTAGTAATTGAAGGTGTTAAGTCGTTAACTGGTTGTTCTCATATAGTTTTACCTGATATGATTGAAATTGGTAGTTGGATTGGAATGGCTGCTATGACTAAAAGTAATATAACTATTAAAAATGTAAGTCTTGAAAACTTAGGTCAAATCCCGGATATTTTTAAGAAATTAGGTATTAAGATTAATATAAAAGGAGATGATATCCATATTCCTGAACACAGTGATGGTTATGAAATTCAAAATTATATTGATGGTTCAGTTCTTACAATTTCTGATGCTCCATGGCCAGGTTTTACCCCAGATTTATTGAGCGTAGTTTTAGTTGTTGCAACTCAAGCAAAAGGAAGTGTATTAATACATCAAAAAATGTTTGAAAGCAGATTATTTTTTGTTGATAAATTAATAGATATGGGTGCAAAAATTATATTATGTGATCCTCACAGAGCAAATGTGATTGGACACAATTTTAAATCTCAATTAAAGGCTACTACTATGGTATCCCCAGATATTAGGGCTGGAATTTCATTATTAATTGCAGCATTATCAGCTAAAGGAACAAGTATAATTCACAATATTGAACAAATAGACAGAGGTTATGAAAATATTGATGAAAGATTATTGGTATTAGGAGCTAAAATTAAAAGAATTTAAAATTTTTATCTTTTACTAATTTTATTTTTAGAAATTGGCTTTTGTCTAGTGCATTTAAATCTACTAATTTTTGGATTTCTTTTCTTTAGATGCTTTTGACTAACTCCACTGTTTATTCTTTTTCTCCACCTTTTAAAACTGGATTCTTTTAAATTTATTCTCATTAATTTTATAACATCTTTTTCAGTCAAATTAAATTGGAATAAAATTGCTTCAAAGGGAGTACGGTCTTCCCATGCCATTTCAATTACTCTATCAATTTGATCGGAATTAAGTTTTATCATGCTATAGTTTTGTTATGAAATTATTTGCATCTAGAATTAATTTTTCTTTTTTTGATTGATTCATTTTATCAAAACTACTTATAAGCATTCTCATTCTAGGATTTTTAG
This sequence comes from Flavobacteriaceae bacterium, assembly GCA_002702895.1. GTDB lineage: Bacteria > Bacteroidota > Bacteroidia > Flavobacteriales > Flavobacteriaceae > MAG-121220-bin8. The sequence goes on from PACX01000018.1 coordinate 69,540, forward strand.
TAAAAAATTCTCTTTGTTTATCCATAAATGACCAAAAAAGTCCATCCCAAATTTCACTCCATTGACCTTTTTTGTAATCACTCATTTTAATTATGTAATTGCTACTACTTATATATGGTTTTGTAGACATTAATCCACCATCAGCATATTGACTCATTCCATAAACATTAGGTACCATTACCCAATCATATGCATCAATAAATAATTCCATAAACCATCTATAAACTTCATTTGGATCAAATTCGCATAATACCATAAAATTTCCTAAAATCATTAGTCGTTCTATATGATTTGCATATCCTGTTTTGTTTACTTTTTTTATGGTATCATCAACGGGGTCTATTCCAGTTGTTCCATCATAAAAGGATTTAGGAATTTTTCTTTTAAATCCCCAGTAGTTTTTAGTTCTTTCTTCATTTCCCTTAGAAACATAAACTCCTCTAATAAATTCTCTCCAGCCTATAATTTGTCTAATGAAACCTTCTACTGAGTTTAAAGGAATATTATTTTCTTTATAAAAATCTAATGAAGTTTTTAAAATATATTTGGGATTTAGAATACCAACATTTAAAAGTGGTGATAAAATACTATGGTTTATTATTGATTCCTCTTTTAAAATAGCATCTTCATAAATACCAAATTCATTAAATCTATTGTCTAGAAAATTATTAAACCAAATTTGAGCAGATTTAAAATTGGTAGGATAAATTTGATTTTCACTTAATTTACCTAAATTATTGCTAAAATTTTTGGAAACATATTTTTTAGAATTCAAGTAGTGTTTACTATTGATTTTCGAGTAGTCTATTGTAGGAGTATTTTTATTCTTAGGAAATTTTTTTCTATTCATATCATCAAACGTCCATTTTCCACCAATGGGTTTTTTTTCATCGTCTAAAAGAATATTTAGTTTATTTCTTTGGTTTTTATAAAAACTTGTTTGAAAAAGTTTTTTTTTATCTGCTTTAAAAAATGGTAAAAGCTCATTTTTTTTATTTATAAAAAGAGGATTTTCATAAAATTTTATTTTAATTCTCTTTTCATTGCAAATAGAGCAAATTCTTTTTTCTAACCAATAATCTACTGGATTATAAATATTTATTTCTTTTGATTCAATACTTTTTAAAAAAGTTCTTATATCTGATAGGTTATTTTGTGAATCTATATAAAGAATCTTTAATCCTTTATTAGTTAAATAATCATAATAATTTTGCATAGAATCTCTATGAAATAATATTTTCTGCTTGTGAAATTTATATTGAGAAAAAAACAAATCTTCTTCAATTAAATAGGTAGGATTTAAATTTTCAATTAGTAAACTTTTTTCAAAAAGTTGATTTGGAAAAATAATATTAATACTATTCAATTATTTATGGCTTTTTTATATGTAATTAGACATCTTTCTCTGGCCACCTTATGATCTATAATGGGTTTTATATATTTATTTGAATTATATTCAGGAACCCATTTCTTTGTGTATTTAAAATTCTTATCAAATTTTTTAATTTGTTCATAAGGGTTGAAAATCCTAAAATAAGGTGAGGCATCAACTCCACTACCTGCAACCCACTGCCAATTACCCACATTACTAGCCATTTCATAATCAAATAGCTTTTGTGCAAAATAAGCTTCTCCCCATCTCCAATCAATTAATAAATGTTTACATAAAAAACTTCCTACTAACATCCTAATTCTATTATGCATGAAACCTGTTTGATTTAATTCTCTCATTCCAGCATCTACTAAAGGATAACCTGTTTCACCTTTACACCATTTTTTAAATTGGTCCTCGTTATTAATCCANTCAATTCTGTCATATTTAGGTTTAAAACTTTTATTTGTCGTATATGGATAATGATATAATATTTGTTGAAAAAATTCTCTCCAAATTAATTCTTTTAAAAAGGTATTATTTTGGGATGATTTAGCTTTTTTAATCATTTCTCTAATACTAATAGTTCCAAATCTTAGATGTAATCCTATCTTAGAAGTTCCGTTAATTGAAGGGAAATTTCTAGTGTTTTCATAGTTTTCAATTATTTGTTTTGATAAATTTAGTTCTAATGGTTTCAAAATATTTTTTTTAAAACCTATTTCTTTAATTGAAATATTATTTTCTTTATCAATACATAAATTTTTTAAATTTTCTTCAGAATTATAATATGCTATTTCTGTTTCAGACATTTTGAGGAGCCATTTTTTAGAATAAGGTGTATACACTTTATATGGGGTNTTGTCATCTTTAACTATTTCAGACTTTTCAAACAAAACGTGATCCTTGTAACTTTTAAATTCTATATTATTNGATTCAAGAAGCTTTTTTATTTCATTATCTCTTTTTAGTGAATATGGTGTATAATCATTATTTGTGAAAACTCCTGAAATATTAAATTTTTTAATTAAATCGGAAAAAATCTTATTTGGTTTTCCGTAGTAGGTTGATAAAAACTTATTTTTTTTATTCAAATTTTTATTAATATTATTTATTGAAGATTCAATAAAATCTAGTCTATGATCAGAATATTTAAGCTTATCTAATATGTTTTGATCATAAATAAAAATTGGTAATACTTTATAGTTGTTTTTCAAAGCATGGTATAATCCATTATTATCTTTTAATCTAAGATCCCTTCTAAACCAAAAAATTGCAATATTTTCTTTCAATTAGATGTGTTTAGAGTCGACATTCCTCCATCAACTCCTAATATTTGTCCTGTTACCCATGAACTATCATCACTAAGTAAAAAAGCAGTGGAATTTGCTACATCATTTGCAATACCATATCTTTTTAGGGGATGTTTATTACTTACTTTCTCTTTTTTAATATCGTTATTTAAAAATCTACTAGCCAAGGGAGTATCTGTAAGTGATGGTGCAATTACATTAACCCTAATATTAGGTGCNAATTCTGCAGCTATAGATTTTGCGAAGCCTTCAATGGCACCTTTCGAAGCAGAAACACTACTATGAAATGGCATNCCAATTTTAACAGCAACCGTACTGTAAAGAACAACACTTGATTTCTCAGATTTTTTTAAATTATTTAATACTTTTTGTAATGTTTTTACCATTGATAAAAAGTTAATATTAAGATCTTCCTCAAAAGTACTTACTTTCAAGCCTCGGAATGGTCTTAGATTTATGCTACCTGGAAAGTATACAAATCCATCTAATTTCTCAGGTATTTTTTCTGTATCTAAATCGTCATTTAAAACATCAAATTTTAAATGTGTTACGTTTAAATCAATTAAATTTTCATTGTTTCTACATGCTACAATTAAATTANATTTATCATGTAATAATTTAATTGTCTCTAAACCAATTCCNGTTGATCCACCAATAAATAAAATATTTTTTTTCATAATCAAATTTTTCCAAATAGTTCTACTAATTTATTTTCTCTGTATTTAAAAATTTTTTTCAACTTATTTTTGACAAACAATATATGTGCCAATTGACCTAATATCCCCAAAGGAATTTTATAATCAATTATATCTTCCATTTCTACTCCTCCTTTAATTTCTTTTAAAAAATGTTTGTGGTGCCATAATGAATATGGTCCATACCTCTGTTCATCTACAAAATATTCTTTATGCCTAACATTTGTTATTTCTGTTACCCATCTTGTTGTAATACCCATTAAGGGTGTTACTTTGTATTGAATAATTTGTCCAGAATAAATAGATCTTTCAGCACCACTTAAAATTCTAAAATTCATTTCAGGAGGNGTTATCTTTTTTAAATTTTTAGGATCACTGAAAAAAGTCCAGGCTTCATTAATTGAAATNGGAAGCTTTTGTTTNNTTTTTAGTTGATATAATTTCAAATTATAAATTTATAACTNACAAATATAAATTTTTTAATAATCAGTATAATCTTATTAAAATAGATTTAATAAATTTGACTATATAAAAAACTTATCATGAAAAATATATTTACTTTAACATTTTTACTTGTATTTATTTCTTACTTCTCATATTCTCAATTACAAGCACCTGTTTCGAGTCCTAAAGCTAAAATTTTTCAAAAAGTAGGTTTAGTTGATATTAATTTAGATTATTCTAGACCATCTAAAAAGGGAAGAGAAATTTTTGGAGGATTAGTTCCATATAATCAGATTTGGAGAACAGGAGCAAATAATGCAACTACCATATCTTTTTCAGANGATATTAAGATTAACAATCAATTAGTAAAAAAGGGGGAGTATCACATTTATTCTGTTCCTAGAGAATCAAGNCTTGACCTTGTTATTTATCAAAAAACCGATGCATGGGGTTCATTGTCTCAATTTGATGAATCCTTAATTAAGGCTAGAGTTGTAAGTGATTTTATTAATTTACCTTTTACAGTTGAAACATTTACAATTTCTTTGGAAAATATTTCAAATAATGGTTCAACTTTAAATATAATGTGGGATAATAAATTAGCAATATATATAATTGATGTTTTAACCAAGGAAAAAATGATAAAAAACATAAATAAGGTTATGTTAGAAAATCCAACAGCAAATGATTACAGAAAAGCAGCTGTTTACTATCTAGAGGAAAACATAGATATTAAAAAAGCAGTAAAATGGATTGACAAAGCTTTTAAAGATTCGGATGATCTTAAATATTGGCAATTAAGATACAAAGCACTTATTTATGAAAAAGCTGGAAAAATTAAAAAAGCAAAAGAATATGCTCAAAAAGGTTATAATCAAGCAAAGGATAGCAATACTCCAGATGGAATAAACACTTTAAGAATTATTTTTGATAGATTAAATACAAATTAAACTAACCTCTTTTCAAATATTTGGTTTATAATATAAGATAAGAATATAGTTAAAAAAGCACCAATAAAGTTAAGCCATAGGTAACCAATATTTGTAAATCCATAAATTATAAATATCACTAACTGAGAAATACATGCAGCCCAAAATACATCGTTCCCTTTTATTTTTTTAATAAAAAAGGCAATTAAAAATATACCTAAAATAGTTCCATAAAATATAGATCCTATAATATTAACTAATTGTATAAGATTTTCAAACAATGTTCCAAAACTTGCAAAAATTATTGCAACAACACCCCACATTAGTGTAAACCATTTTGAAGCGTTAACGTAATGTTTTTTTGATTTTGATTCTTTAAGATTTCTTTTATACAAATCAACAACAGTTGTAGCTGAAAGTGCATTAAGTTCTGATGCTGTTGAAGACATGGCGGCACTTAGTATAACAGCCAATAGTAGACCAATAATTCCTTTTGGTAAATAATTTAAAATAAAATATATAAAAACATAATCTTTATCATTTGTTTCTATTTTAGATTTACTTTTATTTATCATTTCTTTTACATCTCTTCTCTGTTTTTTTTCTTTCATTTGAAGTTCTAGAATCTCATTTTCAATTTTAAATGTAGATTGTTTATTATTTCTTCTATCTATAAAATCAATCTGAAGTTTTCTTTTATTTTTTTTTAGTTCTTCATACTTATTATTTAATTTATTGAAATTAATTTTTTCATTTTTTTCTAAATATTCAATTGCTTGAGGATTAAAATGAATAGGAGCAGAATTAAATTCAAAAAAAACAAATACCATAACTCCAACAAATAATATAAAAAATTGCATAGGAATTTTAAAAACAGCATTAAACAGTAATCCTAGTTGACTTTCTTTAATAGAGCTTCCTGATAAATATCTTTGAACTTGNCTTTGATCTGTTCCAAAATANGATAGAGCTAAAAATAATCCACCAGTAATTCCGCTCCAAAAGGTGTATCTTTCATTTAAATCAAATGAAAAATCTAAAACTTGCATTTTCCCTCCCAATCCAGCTATATCAACGGCATTATAAAAATCAATATTAGGTGGAAGAGAATTTAATATTATAAAAAATGCTACAAACATTCCACTCATAATTACAAACATTTGTTGTTTTTGGGTTATATTAACTGCTTTAGTCCCACCACTAACTGTGTAAATAATAACTAAAGTACCAATAGCAATATTTAAAAGTTTTAAATCCCAACCTAATACTGAAGATAATATTATAGCCGGNGCATAAATAGTAATTCCTGCCGCTAGTCCTCTTTGAACTAAAAATAATATTGCTGCTAATGTCCTAGTTTTTAAATCAAATCTTTGTTCTAAAAATTCATACGCAGTATATACTTTTAGTTTATGATATATTGGTATGAAAACCATACAAATTATAATCATTGCTAGAGGAATTCCGAAATAAAATTGTACAAAGGTCATTCCATCATGAAATGCTTGTCCAGGTGTAGATAGAAAGGTAATAGCACTTGCTTGAGTTGCCATAACAGACAGACCTATTGTCCACCAGTTTGATGAATTACCACCCTTTAAATAATCATCTAAATTTTTATTATTCCTTGTTTTAATTACACCATAACTTACTATAAAAACTAAAGTGCTAATTAAAATTAACCAATCGATTTCTTCCATGTTTTATGAAAACAAATTAGTTATTATATTAAAACATACAATGTATGTGATGTTTATGATTATTATAATTGTGTATGACTTATCCCATTTATACATTATAATTTCATTTTTTCAATAGTTTGACAAAATAAGCTGGTTGGAAAACCTAAAACGTTATTNTAACAACCTTCGATTTTATTTATTCCAATGTGACCAATAAAATCTTGAATNCCNTAACTGCCAGCTCTATCTAAAACATCAAATTTATCCACATAATAATTAATGTATTTATTTTTTAAAATATTGAAATAAACTTTAGTTTCTTGATTTACAATTTTTTGTCTTCCATTAACAGAAATACAAATTGAAGTAAAAACTTGATGCATGCTTCCACTTAAAAGTTTTAACATTTTCTTTGCCTCATTTTTGTCTTGGGGTTTTTCAACAGCTTTATTATTAAACCAGACAATAGTATCTGAACTAATTAATAAATCATTCTTTTTTAAATCATTTAAAAAGGGAAAAGATTTACTCTTTGAAATAAAATCTGTTATTTCTGAACCTTTTAAATTTTGAGGGTATGTTTCATCTGCATTATGAGAAATTATTTTAAAATTTATTTCTAACCCCCTCAAAAGATCATGCCTTCTTTTTGATGCTGAGGCAAGTAATATNTTATAGTCTTTGAGATTATCAGAGATCATAAAAACTAAATATTTTGATTAGTATTTTTTAATTTCCAATTATTTTGAACCTTTAGTGTTTGTTCGATAATATCCCTCACACAACCCTGTCCTCCTTTAATTGGTGAAACATAGTCTACAATATCTCTAAGCTGCGGAATTGCATCAAAAGGACAAGTTTTCAGTCCTATGTTTTGCATGGGACTTATNTCAGNTAAATCATCACCCATATAAACAGTTTCTTCAGCTAATAAACTGTTGTTAATTAAAAAACTTTCTAGATCTATTAACTTATCTTTTGAATCTAAATATATATTTTTAACACCAATTTTATTTAATCTTATTTTAATTCCATCGTTTTTCTTAGCTCCTGAAATAATTGCAATATTATATCCAATTTCGATTGCATATTTTACAGCGATTCCATCTTTGGTATTAAAAAAACGAGATTCATTTCCTTTATTATCAACCATTATTAATCCATTGGTAAATACTCCATCCAAGTCAAAAACAAAGTTTTTAATTTTATTTAGCTTTTCTTTATAATTCATTTTTCAATTTTTTTATTTTTTCACTGAGATTATTATAGATTTCATAATATTTAGTTTCCTTTAATAAATTTAAGTGTTTTTCAATTGTTATTTGATCATTTCTTATTGCAGGACCTGTTTGTGACTCTTTTGCTGACAAATAATTTAATTTNTCACTAGTCTCCTCAATTAATGGTTTTAATATTTCAGGATCTATATCTTGAGATAAAAGAATTTCCTCAGATATAATATTCATATAATTAGAAAAATTATTTGTGAAAACAGCAGAAATATGTATTAATGTTCTTTGATTACTATTACATTCTAGGATTTTATTAGATAATTGTAAGCTAACTTTTTTAATTTTATTCAAAATAATCTTAGAACTTGCTTCAATTATAATGGGGATATTATTAAATAATACTTCTTTATTTTTACTAAAAGTTTGAAGAGGATAAATTACACCATAATTTTTATGTTTTGACAATAATTTCATATTTGAAGAACCAGAGGTATGTAATACTATGGCATTTTTAACTTTTAATTTATTGCTAATTTTTAAAATAGCATCATCATTTACACAAATTATGTAAAAATTAGCTTGTTTAATTTTTTTTAAATTATTGGTGTAAGATATTTTTTGATTAAAATTTTCTGGTAATATTTTTTTTCTTCCAAACAACTGTATTAGCTCAAGTTTTTTACTTTTTAAAATAGCTTTACAAAAATGATGGGAAACATTACCAGTTCCAATAATAACTATGTTTGACATTTGTCAAAAATACAAATAATGTATTATGATGTTAAACTAGTTTTTTTTATTAGGTTTGCAAAAAAAAAAATGAGTAACAAAACTTTTACCATGATTAAACCTGATGCTGTTGAAAATGGTCATATTGGCGCAATTTTAGAAAAAATCAATTCAGCTGGATTTAAAATTATTGCTATGAAATACACTAAACTTAGTTTAGAAAAAGCAGAAAAATTTTATGAAGTTCACAATAAGCGTCCATTTTTTAATGAATTAGTTACATTTATGAGCAGGGGACCAATTGTAGCTGCTATTTTAGAAAAGAGTAATGCTGTTGATGATTTTAGAGAATTGATTGGTTCAACAAATCCTGCAGAAGCAAAAAAAGGAACTATTAGAGAATTGTACGCAACATCTATGGGTGAAAATGCAGTTCACGGTTCTGATAGTGATGAAAATGCATTAATCGAAGGNTCTTTCCATTTTNATCCAAGTGAAATTCTATCTTAAAACTATTTTAGTAACAATATTTTCTCCAATCTCATTATTTAATATNTCAATTATTTTTTGTTTTCCATAACTTAATTCCTGTCTTAAAACAGACGAGGAAAGTTTAANATAAAGAGTTTTGTTTTTTAAGTTTATTTCTGTTGTGTAAGAATTTACATTAGCACCCATAGTGCTTTTCCATAGTCCTTGAATTTTTACATTATTTAATCCTCCACTTAAAGAATTATTATTTATAAAATTATCTATAATTAATTTGATGCTTTTAGTATCAGAGTTTCTTTTCATAATTTAATCATCTTATAAGATGAATTTATCTCTTTAATGATGGTTTCTGTTCTAGTGAAATCAGTATCTGAAATAAATAATTGTCCAAATTCATCATCATTAACTAATTTAATTAATTCTTTAACTCTTTTATTATCTAATTTATCAAAAATATCATCTAATAATAAAATTGGAGATGAATTAGATTCAGTTTTTAAAAAATCAAACTGAGCAAGTTTAAGTGCTATTAAAAATGATTTTTGTTGTCCTTGACTTCCATATTTTTTTATAGGAAATTTATCTATTTCAAAAATTAAATCATCCTTATGAGTTCCACAAGTTGTATATTGAAGAATTCTATCTTTTTCTAAACTATTTTTTAATAAATAATCTAATGATTCATAATTAAGCTGACTTTCATATATTATGCTAACTTTTTCTTTGTTTTTAGAAATAGAATTGTATCTCTTAACAAAAACAGGAACAAAGTTTTTGAAAAAATCTATCCTTGTTTTATAAATCGGCAAACTAAGTTCAAATAATTGATCATCGTAAACTTTCAAAATTTTAATATCAAAGTTGTTATTTTTTTTAAAATATTTTAATAGAGCATTTCTTTGAAACAAAATTTTTTGATAATTAATTATATTACTTAAATATGTTTTATTNTTTTGAGAAATAACATTATCAATAAACTTTCTTCTATTAGCACTCCCTTCTTGTATTAAATCTCTGTCATATGGAGAAATCATGACAATTGGTATTAATCCAATATGGTCTGAAAATTTTTTATAAATTTTTCCATTTCTTTTGAAGATCTTTCTTTGTCCCTTTTTTAAACTACTAATAATTTTTTCAGTCTTCTTTCCTTTATTAAAATTACCTTCGATTAGCATAAATTCAGATTTGTGATTAATAGATTGAGAAGAGATTGAGTTAAAATAACTTTTAGTCATAGCTAAATGATATATTGAGTCTAAAACGTTTGTTTTCCCAATACCATTATCACCAACAATACAATTAATTTTGTCATCAAAAACAAATGTTTTTGAATCAATGTTTTTATAATTGATTAAAGAAAGTCTACTTAAGATTAGAGAATTCATTTTAAAGTTTAAAGATATAATTAGGATCTATATTGCAAATTATATAAAATAATTAGTTTTTTCTCCTAAATCATTGGAATAAAATTTTATTTTTACGCAATTATTAAAATTAATATGGCAACGTACAAGAAAAAGGGATTTAAGTCAAGATCAAAAAATCTTGAATCATCAAAGGATAGTACAACAGCCGAAGTTTTTGAAACTTTAGATGTTGGTGCATCAAGAACTGAAATGATAGTCTCAAAATACCAAAACTATATAATTGGTATAGTAGCATTGTCAGTTATTATAGTTTTAGGTTATTTAGGTTATGAAAATTTTATACTTAAACCAAAGTCAGATGAAGCAAATAATGAACTTTTTACAGCTCAAAAATATTTTAATGAAGCATTAAACGCATCAGAAAATAAGGATTCTTTATTTTTATTATCCTTAAATGGTGCTGAGGGTAAATATGGCTTCTTAGATATAATTAATAATTATAGTGGAACGGATGCTTCTAATGTATCATATTACACTGCAGGTATGGCATATTTTAATTTAAATGATTTTGAAAAATCCATTGATTTCTTAAAAGATTTTAAAAGTGATGATGAAATTTTAAATGCTTTGGCTATGGGTGTTATTGGTGATTCATTTGCTGAGCTTAATCAGTTGGATGATGCTTTAGATTCATACAGGTCAGCTGCAAATTCAAGTTCAAATAAATTTTCATCTCCTAAATTTTTATTAAAAGCAGGTAATATAGCAACATTATTAGGCAAAAAATCTGAAGCCCTGAATTATTATCAAAAAATTAAAGATGATTTTCCAAAATCTCCTGAATCAATGCTTATTGATATTCAAATAGGAAAAAATTCTTCAAATTGATATGGCATCAATATCTTTTAAAATTAACCTAAATAAAATTCCAGATGCTTCTAAAATAAAATTTGGAATAGTTGTTTCTAATTGGAATAGTGATATTACCAACAATTTACTAAAAGGAAGTTTAGATCTTCTGAAATCTAAAAATGTTTNGGATAGTAATATTAAAGTTATTAATGTTCCAGGGAGTTTTGAACTCATTTATGGGTGTAAAAAAATGCAAGAAAAGAAAGTAGATGTAGTTATTGCTATTGGAAGTATAATTAGAGGGGAAACTAAACATTTCGATTTTATTTCTACTGCTATTTCAAATGGTATCAAAGATTTAAATATTTCTGGAAAATGTCCTATAATTTTTTGTGTTTTAACAGATGATAATATGCAACAAGCAATTGATAGAAGTGGAGGAAAATATGGTAATAAAGGTGCTGAAGCAGCCATTGCAGCTATAAAAATGGCTCTTATTTAAAATATTTTTTTGGAACCCATAACATTCCAAAACACTCTCCATTTTCTTTTTCAATGTGTTTATGATGCATTTTATGACCTCTTCGGATTCCTCTTGCATATTTATTATCAATATTTCTAAAAATTTTAAATCTTTGATGAATGAAAATATCATGAACAATGAAATATGCTATTCCATATAAAAAAATTCCGATGGCTATTGGTAAACCATACCAAACATTAAATTCCCCCCACAGAACAACAAAAATTGCACTAATTCCAGCAAATTGGAAAAAGAACAGGTCATTTCTTTCAAACCAGGATTTATGATCTTTTTTATGATGATCTTTATGAAGATACCACAAAAAACCATGCATTATATATTTATGAGATGCCCATGCTACAACTTCCATTGTGCAGAATGTTATTATTAAAATTAAAATCCATAGAAAAATACCCATTTTATAAAATATTTAATCGATAACGAACATAAGATCTCGCTAAAACATTCATTTTTTGATAGTTAGGCACCCTTATTCTAGTTGATTTTATTTTAATAGGAGATGTTTTTCTCAACTTATTTAACAACTTTAAATAATATTTGTAGGCAGTATATACTCCAAATCTTGCTGAATTTGGTAAATTAAAAATACCCTTAATTGCTAAAGAAAAATCATTGTCTATCTCGTTTAAAATAATTAGTTTCGATTCTTCATTAAAATTTCTAATATTTAAATTTGGGAAATAACTTCTGTTCAGCCCCTCATGATCTTCTTTAAGATCTCTTAAAAAATTTACCTTTTGAAAAGCAGAACCAAGTGCCATAGCCGGAATACGAAGTTCTTCATACATTTTATTATCTCCATTAACAAATACTTTTAAACACATTAGACCTACAACATCAGCCGAACCATAAACATATTCATTAAATTCAGACTTATTCAAGTATGTCTTTTTATCAAGATCCCACCTCATACTCTTTAGAAAAGAATTAATTAATTCTTTATCTATATTATATTTATTTACAGTTTTTTGAAATGAATTTAAAATAGGGTTTAGGCTAATTTTTTTTTCTAATGAATATTTTAATTCTTCTTCAAAATTATTTAATAATTCTTTTTTGTTGTAATTATGAAAACTATCTACAATTTCATCAGAAAATCTTACAAAACCATAGATATTATAAATATCTTGTCTTATAGATGGGGATAGCATTTTTGTGGCTAAACTAAATGATGTACTATAAGATTCAGTTACTACTTTTGAACAAATTTCAGAAACATCATCAAATAATTTTTTCATTTTTAATAATTAAATCAGAAACTAATTTACCAGAAACAATTGCAGGGGGCACACCAGGACCTGGAACTGTTAATTGACCACTAAAATACAAATTTTTGACTTTACTGCTTCTTATATTTGGTCTTAAAAATGCAGTTTGCATTAATGTATTAGCTAAACCATATGCATTCCCACCATATGAGTTGTATTCTTTTATAAAATCATTGACACAGAAACTTTCGTAAAAAAGAATATGTTTTTTTAGGTTTTCACCAGTTAATTCCTCCAATCTAGAAATAACAATATTAAAATATTTAGATCTGATTTTGTAATTATCTTCAATATTAGTAGCAATTGGAATTAAAAAAAAACCATTTTCACAACCAGATGGTGCTGTTTTTTCATTTGTTTTAGATGTAAAATTGGCATAAAAAAGAGGATTTGATGGCCATTTCGGATTGTCATATATGTCTTTTGCATGTTTATCAAAATCAGTATCAAAAAATAAATTGTGATGAGCTACATTAGGAACTTTTTTGTCAAACCCTACATAAAATAGAAGGGAAGAAGGGGCCCATGTTTTTTTTATCCAATATTCTTTAGAATATTGTCGATATTTCTTTTGGATTAAACTTTCTGTATGTGCATAATCAGCTCCGGAAATAATTATATCACATAAATGATTTTCTTTATTTATAATCAATCCTTTTACTTTATTTTTTTCTAATTCAATTGATTCAACATTACAGTTTATCAAATACTTAACCCCTAAAGATTTACCCAAGTCAACCATAGCTTCAACTACATCGAAGAATCCATTTTTTGGTTGCCATGTCCCTAGACCGAAATCAGCGTAATTCATAAAACTATAAAAAGCAGGTGTTTTGGAAGCTTTTGCACCTAAAAAAAGTACAGGAAATTCTAGAATTGCTCTAAGTCTATGACTTACAAATCCTTTATTAACTTCTTTTCTAATATTGCTTATAAATGATCTTACTTTTAAAATAGTTTTTCTTGTTACAAGTTCTAGAGGAGAAATACCCGGCATTTTATATAACATATCTTTTACAGCTATATCATAATTGCTTTTAGCTTCATTTATGAATTTTTCTAAATGAATACTACTTCCTTTTTCTTCTTTTTCAAAAACTTTTTTAATTTTATGAAGGGAATCCTCAATGGAGATTGTGTCATTTTTGCCAAAAAATACTTTATATGCAGGGTTTAATTTTGTTAAGCTATAGTAATCAGATCTCTCTTTATTGAAATCTTTAAAGAATTTTTCAAATACATCAGGCATCCAGTACCAGCTTGGACCCATATCAAAAGTGAATCCATTTTTTTTGAATTGTCTAGCTCTACCTCCTAAAGTGGTATTTTTTTCAACAACTGTTACTTTATAACCTTTTTTAGCCAAATAACACGCTGCTGATAGAGATGAAAATCCAGAACCAATTATGAAAACATATTTATCCAAAATAAATCAAATTACAAATTAGTAGTGCACACGAGAGGATTTGAACCTCCACGAGATTTTAATCTCACTAGGCCCTCAACCTAGCGCGTCTACCAATTCCGCCACGTGCGCAAAATCAGGTAGTGACCTGGCTGGGGCTCGAACCCAGGACCCTCTCCTTAAAAGGGAGATGCTCTACCAACTGAGCTACCAGGTCTAAAAAAGAGGTCAAATATAC
>PACX01000019.1 GCA_002702895.1 Flavobacteriaceae bacterium
AAAAGTCATTTTTTCTCAAAAAACTAATAATCCTATCTATATTCATCATTATATTTGACAAAGCTTTATTTTGGCAATAACTCATTATAAACTTATATATATAGAGGGTAATTCTTTCAATTATTTATGGGAAAACATTTTATTTGAATACACTTTTAATACATTTTATTTAATAATAATTACTTCTTTTTTTTCTCTTTTATTTGGAGTTATTCCGGCCTGGTTTATTAGTAACTATAGATTTAAAGGGCGTAATTTTCTGGATATTGCTTTATATCTACCCTTAGCAATTCCCTCATATATTATGGCCTTTACTTACAGCGATATATTAAGTTATACTGGACCTATTCAAAGTTTTTTAAGAAAAAACTTTAATGATTTGTCTGTTATCTTTAATCAAGACTATTTACAGATTGAGGTTTTAGGAATCATTTTAGCTTTAGCTTTATATCCATATATATATACTGCTTGTAGAGTTTCATTTAGTTTGCTAGGAACAAACTATATAGATATTTCTAAAAATTTAGGTTTATCAACCTTTAAGACATTTTATAAAATCATCTTTCCTCTGTCTAGACCAGCAATTTTTTCTGGTTTATTTTTAGTTTTAATGGAAGTTTTAAATGAATATGGTGCGGTTAAATATTTTGGAGTCAATACCTATACAACTGGTATCTTTAGAGCATGGTTATCTATGGGTGATGTTGGTACTGCTATTCAACTTTCTATTATATTATTATTGGTTGTTTTTATGTTTTTTTATATCGAAAAGTATTATCATTCTACAATAAAATTCCATTATGGAACCAATTCAAAAATTCAAACTTTACAAGGATTGGATGGTTTTAAAAAAATCACAGCCATTTTAGTTTGTTTTTTTCCTTTTTTAATTGGTTTTTTAATTCCAGTTGTTTTTATTTTAAACAATGTGTTCTTGACTTTTTCTCAAGTTGATTTTACTGATTTATTAGAGCTAACTTATAATACTATTAAAGTATCTAGTGTTTCGGCTTTTTTAATAGTTTTAATTGCATTGTTTTTTCTCTTTGTAGAAAAGATCTCAAAAACTCGAATAAATTATTTTATAAGTCAATCCATTTCTATGGGATATGCTATTCCAGGAGCAGTTATTGGATTAGGCTTAATTATGCTGTTTACTTATATTGATAAGACATTTTATTCTACCTTCTTAGGTTCTTTTTTTCTTCTTATATACGCATATATAGTTAGATTTTTAGCAGTTGGAAAATCCCCGATAAAATCTAGTCTAGAAAAACATCCTGACTCATATGATGATACTGCTAAAAGTTTAGGTTTAGGTCCTTTTAAACTTTTAAGAAAAATCCATTTACCAATAAATAAATTGGCATTGATAACAGCTTTTATTGTTACTTTTATTGACCTTATGAAAGAGCTGCCCATTACACTGATTCTGAGACCTTTTAATTTTGACACCTTAGCTACTCAAACCTACGAGTTTGCAATTGAAGAAATGATACCATTGTCTAGTATTTATTCTCTCATGATTATTTTAATTGGTAGTTTGTTATTATTAATTTTAAAAAATGTTATTAATAAGCAGTTAAATGTATCTTGAAGTTAAAAACTTAGTAAAATATTACAGTGAAAATAATCCTGTAATTAAGAAATTAAACTTTTCAGTAAAAAAAGGAGAGATTATATCTTTTCTTGGTGAGAGTGGTTCTGGAAAAACAACCTTTTTAAAATGTATTTCTGGACTAGAAAAAATCAATTCAGGTACGATCTCCTTAAATAATAAAATCCTTAATAATAGAAATATTTTCATAAAACCTCAAGAGAGAAAAATAGGGTTTGTTTTTCAAGATTATCCTCTTTTTCCCCATTTAAATTTAAAAGATAATATAATATTTAATTTAAAAGCTAAGTATTTTAAAAAACTAGATTACATGATATCTTTAACGGGTTTAGAAAGTTTGTTGATGAGATATCCTCACGAACTTTCAGGAGGTGAACAACAGAGAGCGTGTATTGCAAGAGCACTTATTAGAGAACCCGAATTACTTTTGTTAGACGAACCATTTAGTAATCTAGATTCTAATATCAAACTCTCTATGAGAGATGAAATATATAAAATCATTAAAGAGACTCAAACAACTACTATATTGGTAACTCATGATATTAACGATTCTTTAAATATAGCTGATAGAATTTTAATTTTTAAGGCAGGAATTTTACAACAATATGATGATCCAATAAATATGTATTGTGAACCTGCCAATTGTTATTGTGCTAAAATATTAGGAGATTTAAATCAAATTGAAATTAAGAAAAAAACATACTATTTAAGACCAGAAAATGTTAAAATTGTAGATAAATCTAATAATAAAATTATTGTTGAAAAATGTTTTTTTCAAGGAAAAGAATATAAAATTAAAGGAAAATTAAATGATAATAATTGGCATTTCTTTTCAAAAAAACCTTTAATAAAAAAGGAATGTGTCTATGTTGATTATGATTCAGAAGATCTTATATTCTTTGATTCTTTGTGCAGTAATTTCTTTGAATAGTAAGCTTAAGAAAATTTAAATTCATTCTAAACAAACTTTGCTCTATTTTTGATTCAAATTTTAATTATGAGCATAAGAACTAATAACACCTGTTTAAACTGTGAAAACCTTGTAAGTAACTTAACATGTTCTAAACACGATATTCAAGTCGACATTTTAAATGTATGTGATAGTCATAATTTTAAAGAAGTATTCAATAAAGACTCAAATTGTAGTAACTGTATTTCCTTTAATATGGATTCTTGTGGTCATCCAGAATCAGCTTCTCAAGGTATGTTATGTTTTGACTGGAAGCCTTCTTTAAGTTAGAGAGATTTGACATAAAAAAAATTATGCTGCAAATTTTGTTATATTTGCATGCAATTAATTATTAAGTTAATTGCTATGAGCAATCTTCAAAATAAATTTACTGGAATTGGATTAACATATGATGATGTTTTATTGGTTCCATCATATTCTGAGTTTTTACCAAATCAAGTAGATTTAAAGACCAAGTTCTCCAGAAAAATCAATTTAAATATTCCAATTGTTTCTGCTGCAATGGATACTGTTACAGAAAGCAAGATGGCTATAGCAATGGCTCAAGAAGGTGGTTTAGGTGTTATTCATAAGAGTATGACAATTGATCTTCAAGCAGAAAAAGTTAAGAAAGTTAAAAGATCAGAATCAGGAATGATTTTAGATCCAGTAACATTACCTGAGACAGCACTAGTTTCTCAAGCTAAAAATTGCATGAAAGAATTTAGTATTGGTGGAATACCTATTGTAAATAACAATCATAATTTAATTGGAATTATAACAAATAGAGATTTAAGATTTGAAAATGATAATAAAAAACCTTTATCTAAAATAATGTCTAAGGGAAATTTGATTACTGGAAAGGAGGGAATAACTATGAAAGAGGCAGAAATAATTTTACAAAAACATAAAATTGAGAAGTTACCAATTATCAACAAAAAAAATAAGTTAATAGGCTTGATTACTTTCAGAGATATTCAAAAAATTTCATTAAAACCAACTTCAAACAAAGATAATTATGGACGATTAAAGGTTGCTGCTGCTGTGGGGGTTTCTGATGATTCTGTTAATAGATGTGAAGCCCTATGTAAATCTGGAGTTGATGCAATTGTTATAGATACTGCTCATGGTCATTCCAAAGGTGTGACTGATTTATTAAAGAAATTAAAAAGAAAATTTTCTGATATAGATATTATAGTTGGAAACATAGCTACTAAAGATGCGGCATCATTTTTAGTTAAAGCTGGTGCAGATGGAGTCAAAGTTGGTATTGGTCCTGGATCAATATGTACTACAAGAGTTATAGCTGGAGTTGGATATCCTCAACTTTCTGCAATTAATGAAGTTTCTAAAGTCCTTAAAGGAACTGGTGTTTCTCTTATAGCAGATGGAGGTGTAAAATATACAGGTGATATTACTAAAGCTATTGCTGCCGGAGCTGATTGTGTTATGTTAGGATCTCTTTTAGCTGGAACAAAAGAATCTCCTGGTGAGACGATTATATATGAAGGAAGAAAATTTAAAACATACAGAGGGATGGGGTCTATAGAAGCCATGCAAAAAGGAAGTAAGGATCGTTATTTTCAAGATTATGTAAATGATTCTAACAAACTAGTTCCAGAGGGTGTTGTAGGAAGAGTTCCATACAAAGGAGATTTACTTGAAAGTATTCATCAATTTATTGGCGGTTTAAGATCTGGAATGGGTTATTGTGGAACAAAGACTATAAATGAATTAAAAGAAAAAGCCCAATTTATTCAAATTACTGGTGCTGGTTTAATGGAAAGTCATCCTCACAATGTAATGATCACTAAGGAATCCCCAAATTATTCTAGATAAAAAATTATTTTGAGCATAAGAAAATCACTTGTTGTATTAATATCTTTTTTGTTTTTAATTAATTGTGAATATTTTTCTAATAAACCAAGATTAGCATTAGCTAGATTAGGAGATAAATACTTGTTTTTTGAAGAAATTAAAAATAATATGCCAATTAATTTATCTTCGGAGGATAGTATTATTTATATAAATAATCAAATAATAAAATGGGCTAAAAACCTGATTCTTAATGATAAGGCTTTAATTAATTTAGATTTTGAAGAACAAAAAAATCTTTTCAACATGGTTGAATCATATAAAAGTGATTTGTTTTCTCATTATTACAAAGAAAAAATGGTTAAAATCTCAATGGATACTTTAATTTCTAATAATGAAATAGAGAATTATTATTATAATAATAAGTTAAATTTTAGATTAAATCAGGATTTAGTTAAAGCTAGATATATAAAAATATCTGCAGATAATTACAATATTAAAGATGTAAGAAATAGGTTTAAAAGATTCAATCAAGAGGATATTATTTTTCTTGATTCAATTTCATTGCAGTTTTCACTATTTTCATTAAACGATTCTACTTGGATAAATAAAGATCTTTTCTTTTCTAAATTTCCTGATATTAAAACTTATATTAAAAATAATATTGTAAAAAAAACTTTATTTTATCAATTAGAAGATTCATTAGAATTATATTTGATAAAAATTAATAAATCTGTTTTTAGGAATGATGTTGCTCCATTGGATTTCATTAAACCAACATTAAAACAAATTTTATTAAATAAAAAGAAAATCCAATTTATTAGTGATTTTGAAAAAGATTTAATTAACGATGCCATACAAAAAAAAGAATTTGAGTTTTATGAAAATAATTAAGAAATATTTTTTTCCATTTTTCATTTTTCATTTAGGACTCTTCACATACTCTCAGTCCAGTTCAACTAATTTAAGTGATATCAAAAGAGTTAAGATTGATGGCGTAGCTGCAGTTGTTGGTGATTTTGTTATTTTAGAATCAGATGTTGACAAAACCTTAATTGATCTCCAATCTCAAGGAGTTTCAACTGAAAATATAGGAAGATGTAGTTTGCTTGGAAAATTAATGGAAGATAAGCTTTATGCGCATCATGCAGAGCAAGACAGTTTGGATATTGATAATAATCAGATTTATTCATACGTAGATAGAACAATTGATTATTTTGTAGATCAACTAGGTAGTTTAGAAAAAGTATTAGAGTTTTATAAAAAAAGAGATGAACAATCCTTTAGATCGGAACTTTTTGAAATAAATAAAATAAATCAATTATCTGAGAAGATGCAGTCAAAGATAGTTGATGAAGTTGAAATAACACCTGAAGAAGTTCGTCAATTTTTTAATTCAATTCCAAAATATGAAAGACCAGTTTTTGGAGCAGAACTTGAAATTGCCCAAATTGTAATTAAACCAAAGGTTTCTGAAGAAGAT
This sequence comes from Flavobacteriaceae bacterium, assembly GCA_002702895.1. Classification (GTDB taxonomy): domain Bacteria; phylum Bacteroidota; class Bacteroidia; order Flavobacteriales; family Flavobacteriaceae; genus MAG-121220-bin8. The sequence continues at coordinate 5,866 of PACX01000019.1, forward strand.
GATCAAAAAGTTGTAAAGAGATTAGAAACTATAAGGAACGATGTTGTTGTAAATGGCTCTTCATTTGCTACAAAAGCTATTTTGTACTCTCAGGATCCAGGTTCCAGAGCAACTGGGGGTAAATATACTTTAAATAGGAATCGTCCTCAAATGGTTAAAGAATTTAGGGATGCTGCATATAGATTGAGGGAAGGGGAGATTTCAGCTCCCTTTAAATCTCAATTTGGATGGCATATAGTAAATGTTGAAAGAATTAGAGGTCAAGAGGTTGATGTTAGACATATTTTGTTAATACCAGAAATAACAAATAATGCTTTATCAGAAGCAAAAAGAGAAATTGATATTATTAGAAAAAGAATAGTAGATGGTGAATTAACTTTTGAAGAAGCTGCAAAATCATCATCTGATGAAGAGGAAACAAGAAATAATGGAGGTGTTTTAATAAATCCAACAACAGGTGATACAAGATTTGAACTGACTAAAATGGATCCTGTTTTATATGGACAAGCCCAAAAATTAAAAGATAATGAAGTTTCAGCACCTTTACTTGAAGAAGATAATAGAGGTATTAAAAAATATAAAATTATCAAAGTGAGCAATAGATTTGATGAACATATTGCTGATTATTCCCAGGATTATATTAAAATCAAAGACTTAGCTCTGAAAGAAAAACAATTGAAAAAAATTCAAAACTGGATGATTGAAAAAATTGAGGAAACATATATTAATATTAACCAAGATAATAAGGACTGTAACTTTACTAACAAATGGGTAAAAAATTAATTTCTTTTTTAATTTCAACCAGATTTACTGCGATTTTATTCATTTTATTCCCTCTTTCGATGGGAATAGGAACTTTTATAGAAAGTTACTATAATACAACTACAGCTAAAATTTTAATTTATAATGCTTGGTGGTTTGAGTTAATGATGGTTTTTTTTGTAATTAGTTTTTGTTTAAATATTAAAAGATATAATTTATTAACATTAAAAAAATGGCCAGTTTTACTTTTACACATTTCTTGGATTCTTATAATATTAGGTGCAGGTATAACTAGGTATATAGGTTTTGAGGGGGTAATGCCAATTAGAGAAAACTCTTCTTCAAGCAAATTTTTATCTGAAAAAACTTTTCTAAACGTTTATGTTGATGGTGAAATTCAAGGTCAGCCAATAAGAAGATCTTTAGAGGATGATTTGCTAATTTCTGAAAATACCAAAAATTATTTTAATTGGAATTATGATTTTAATGGTCAAGATTTTTCAATTGAATACATTAATTTCTTGGAAAATGTTAAAGAAGACTTAGTTGAGGATATAAATGGTGAAAGTTATCTAAAAATTGTAGAGGCAAGTGATGGTAACAGACATGATCATTTTTTAAAATCAGGTCAGGTAACAAGTATACATAATATTTTATTTGCTCTTAATAAAGATACTAAGGGTGCTATTAATATTAATTACATTGATGGAAAATTATTTATAAATAGTCCATTTCAAGGTAACTATATGAGAATGGCAGATCAAATGCAAAGAGATTTGATTATAAATTCTAATCAACCTTTAATTTTAAGATCCTTGTATAATACTGCTGGATTACAGTTTGTTTTTCCAGAAAATATTATAAAAGGAAAATTTGAAATTATTAAATCTGATGAAGTTACTCAACAAGATGGATTATTTGTTGAAATTTCTACTTTGGGAGAATCTAAAACAGTTGGACTGTTGGGAGGAAAAGGAATTGTTAATCAGCATAAAAAAGTTACGGTAGGAAATTTAGATTTTTCTTTAAGATATGGTTCTTTAGAAAAATCTCTTCCATTTGAAATAAAACTTAATGATTTTATAGCAGAAAAATACCCCGGAACTGAGAAGAGTTATAGTAGCTTTATGAGTAAAGTTACTGTAATAGATGAAAAGACTTTCGATTATGATATATATATGAATAATATTTTAAATCATAGGGGATATAGGTTTTTTCAAGCTTCTTTTGATCCAGATGAAAAAGGAACAGTACTTTCAGTAAATAATGATTATTTTGGAACTCTTATTACATATATCGGCTATTTTCTTCTTTATATTGGCTTATTAGGTATTATGTTTTTTGGGAAAACTCGTTTCAAAGATTTATCAATAAAATTGGCAAAGCTTAAAATAAAAAAAGATGCATTAATTATTTTTATGATTCTTTTTTCAACATTTTTTTATGCTCAAAATGACCATGAACATACTAAATCTATATTAAATCAAACTGATTCTACAATTATAAATAACCCTGTAAGTATTGAACATGCAGCTGATTTTGGCAATCTTGTTATTCAAGATACTGGAGGACGTATGAAACCTTTAAATACTTTTGCTTCAGAACTTTTAAGAAAAGTAAGCAAGTCTGATACCTATAAAGAATTAAATGCTAATCAAGTTTTAATTTCAATTACGAAAAATCCCATTGTTTGGTATAATGTTCCCTTAATTTTTTTAAAGAGAGGAAATGATAGTATAAGAAAGATAGCTGGTAGAAATAAAAAAGAAAAATATGCTTCTTTTGTTGATTTTTTTGATGATGATGGAAACTATAAAATTTCTTCTCAACTAGAAGAGTCTTATAAATCTTCTTTACCTAATCAATTTCAAAAAGATTTCATTGAACTGGATAGAAAAATTAATTTACTTTTTTCTGCTTTTGAGGGTAAGATTTTAAGAATTTTTCCTATTCCAAATGACTCAAATAATAAATGGGTTTCTTTTTCGGATATACAACCAAATGATTTTAATGGTGTTGACTCTTTATATGTTAAAAATGTTTTACCGCTTTATTTTGGGGCTTTAGAAAATGACATTGAAACAGGAGATTATAATAATTCAAAGAAACTACTAGAGAGTATTAAGGGTTTTCAAACTAAATATGGATATGAAGTTCTTCCCTCTGAGGATAAAATAAAAGCGGAAATACTTTATAATAAATACGATATTTTTAAAAACCTTTATAGCTGGTATATGTATATAGGAACTCTAATGTTTATATTTCTTATTATTCAAATATTTTATGAAAATAAATACATGAAATTTCTTATTGATATATCAAAGTATGCAATTTTTGGATTATTTATTTTACATACTTTTGGACTTATAGCAAGAGCCTATATTTCAGGTCATGCTCCATGGAGTGATGCATACGAATCTATGATTTATGTTGCTTGGGCAACAGTTGGTATGGGTATTGCATTTTCTAGAAAATCTAATCTTACAATTGCTGCTACATCATTTGTTGCTTCAATGATTTTGATGATAGCCCATTGGAATTGGATGGATCCTGAAATAGCAAATTTAGTTCCAGTTTTAGATAGTTATTGGCTAATGATTCATGTTTCAGTAATTGTAGGAAGTTATGGTCCTTTCACCTTGGGTATGATTTTAGGAATTGTATCATTATTTCTTATAATTATAACAAATAAAAAAAATAAGAAGAAGATTAAAATAAACTTGGAAGAATTAACAATAATTAATGAACTTTCTTTAACCGTGGGATTAATTATGTTGACTATTGGAAATTTTCTTGGTGGACAATGGGCCAATGAAAGTTGGGGAAGATATTGGGGTTGGGATCCAAAAGAAACATGGGCATTAATTAGTATAATGATTTATGCTTTTGTATTGCACATGAGAATAATTCCGGGATTAAGGGGGAAATGGATTTTTAATCTAATGTCAATTATAGCTTTCTCCTCAATTATGATGACTTATTTTGGAGTTAATTTTTATTTAACAGGATTACATTCATATGCTAGTGGAGATAAGGTTATAACCCCTAATTTTGTTTATTATTCATTAGCATTCGTTTTTATTTTAGGTTTCTTTTCTTATTTCAAGCACAAAAAGCATTTTAGATAGTGAATTTTAGTAAAAAAAATAAATGGTTTGTCTTATCAATTTTGGGTATTTTAATTTTTAGTTCTGGATTATGTATTTTTGGCGAAGCATTAACTCTTAAAAATAGAGGTGAGGCATGGTTTTTGTTTGGAACTATTGCATTAATACTAATTAATGCTGGAATTTGCCTAATGATAGGAGCTAATATAAAAAAATGAAAAAAATAAGTTTAGATAGATTGATTTATAATAAAGAAATAAAAATTATTTTCTTTCTTATTTTTTTTATTACCACTTCTCAATTATTCTCACAAATAGAAAATTCGAAAAGAAAAATTGAACTTTTGCCTCCCCTTTCATCAACATTAAAAAATCTTAAAATTAATCCAAACAATCCTGATTATTTTTCAATATCTAAGAAAACTGAATCTAGAAAAGAAAGTAATAAATCAGTATTTGAGTCTGAAACCTTTCTTGATCCTGGGGATATATATCTAAAAAAAATTCAAAAAGAAAAACAAAGACAACCAAATAATTATAGTAAAGGCTCTTATCTAGGTGATGTTAGAACAAATTCAAAATATGTAAATATTATTTGTAGAGATTTTGAATATGTCGATGGAGATAGGGTTCGTATCTTAGTTAATGATTCAATAGTTATTGATAACCTAACGTTAGACTCTACTTTTTCTGGTTTTAAACTTCCTCTTACACCTGGCTTTAATAAAATTGATTTTATTGCTTTAAATCAAGGCAGTTCAGGTCCCAATACGGCTGAATTAAGAGTATTTGATGATAAAGATCAAATGATTTCATCTAATCAATGGAATCTTGCTACTGGTGGAACTGCTACATTTATTGTTGTAAAATAATAACCTACAACTAACATTCTTATAAGTATGTTATAAGGTTTTTTACTATATTGCATCTCATTTAAAAAAAAAAACATGAAAAAAGTAACATTTATTTTAATCGCACTAATATCATTTTCTATTAGTGCACAGAAAAAGAAAAACGGAACCGTATATATTGATCATCCAGCTATAGATTTAGTTGAATCATTTAGCAAAGCTTGGATTGAAGGAGATGTAGATAAAGCAGCTTCTTTTTTACATGATGATTTCAAAATTTTTAATGCTACAAGTGAAAATAAAGATTCTAAGGGCTCAAATAAGGATGCTATGGTAGCAAATATGACCTGGTGGGTAAATAATTCTGATTATTTGAGAATGGAAACATCAAAAGGGGCTTATCCTGATGCAATTGAATATAAAAAAGGAGATCAACTTTGGGTACAAACCTGGGATCATCTTTATGCTGTGAATAAGCAAACTGGAGTTAAATTTGACTCTCCAATACATAGATTATATCTTGTCAGTAATGATTCTAAAAAAATACTTAATATCCAAGAATACAATAATGCAAATAGTTTTAGAAGGATTAACCTGTCATGGCCTGGTTTAGATAGAAAAAATGGAACAATATATATTAATCATGAAAATATTAATACTGTAAGAAAGACATTATATTCATTTGTAAATGGAGATTATGAGAAATCATACAGTTACTGGCATGAAAATGCAGTTATTAACGATATTAATTTATCAGAGCCTATTAGTTTTGAAGATGCTAAAAAAAATAATGATCAGTTTTTAATGAATTTTAATTTAGATGCTATTGAACAAGTAGGTTATCCTGATTACTTAGAATATGATTTAAATGAAAGTAAAGATGTGCTTTCTTGGTGGAAATTTAGAATTACTAGAAAGTCAGATGGTAAGAAATTTAATATGCCTATTCATTACATACACGGTTTTAATAATGATGGAAAAATCATAAATGCTACAGTATATTATAATGGATCATTACTAGAATAATTTTATAAAAAGTATTTTAAAAAAACCTGCTATTAGCAGGTTTTTTTATACTTTAAATCTAAACAAACGTTATCATTTCGCTTTCTAGATGTGGCAGTTCATTGAATGACAATAGGTTAAATTGATTATTAGAGTATAAAAAAGAACTAAATGAGGTATTTCTAATTGAAAAGTTTAGTCCTGCAATTTTTTTATCATCAATTATTTTTAAAGATTCAGCTGTTATAGAACTTATAGTTCCTCCTGAAGTAAATACACCTATTTTTTGACTCTTTTGAGTATTATCTAAAATTATCTTTAAGGCATATCTTACATTTTCTCTAAAATCTTTCCAAGTTATTATACCGTCTACCTTAACTTTATCTAAAACCCATAAATTCAAGAAATATTCAAACCCTAACATTAAATTTCCATTTTTCTTTTTTGGATCTAATTCAATCTCTTTCCATAATTTTTTTATAAAAGAATCTGAATCTATCATTTTAGGGATTTCTATTTTCATAGCTTCTGTAGCCTGATGTTCATTTAATCCTTTAAGAATTATAGGCTTAGGAATAGTTAAATTATACTTTTTATAAATTTCTGAAACAATTTTACAAGTGTGTAATTGTCTTGTTAATTCCCCAACATATATTTTGTCAAATTTAAATTTTTTAGCTACTAAATACTTTCCTAGTTCTACAGCCTGTAATTCTCCTTTACTTGATAGAACATCATAGTTATCACTACCTAAAGATGCTTGAGCATGTCTGAAAAAGTATATCTTACTCATTTTTTAAAAAAGATTTTCAATTCTATTTTTTTGAATAGCTTGCCATCCAATTCTGCACATGAGTTTGGTCATCTTATTAAGGTCTTTAAATTTTTGATTTGTTGTTAACCCCTTGTTATATCGATAATAAATTTGTTGTACTATAACAGCAATTTTAAATAATCCAAAGGCATAGTAAAAAACTAAGTTATTGATTTTTATACCACTTTTTTCTTCATACATTTCTACTAGTTCCATTCTTCCAGGATTTCCTGGTTTTGAAGTTGGATAATTTAAACCATCTAAAACCATTATATGGTCAGATTCCATTGTCCAATATGCTAGGGATGTCCCTAAATCCATAAGAGGATCTCCAAGAGTACACATTTCCCAATCTAAAATAGCCTGAATTTTATTCCATGAGTTATCTGAAAAAACAATATTGTCATATTTATAATCATTGTGAATTAAACTATAATTATACTTTGTTGGTTGATTTTTTTCTAACCAATTCATTATTTTATGGGATTCAGGAATTTCCTCCGTTGCAGCTTTTAAATACTGCTTGCTCCAATTTCTTACCTGTCTTTCAACGTATCCATCAGGTTTTCCTAAGTCATTTAAACCAATCTTATCATAATTTATTTGGTGTAATTCAACAAATGTACTTAACCAGTTTTGGGCTATTCTGGTATACTCTTTTGAACTAATATTTCTTGATTTAGCTTCATTATTTGATAAAATAATACCTTCAATTTTTTCCATTATGTAAAATGGAGCTCCAATTATTTTAATATCGTCAGAATATATATGTGCAATAGGAGCTTTTTTAAAACCTTTATTCAATCCACATAAAACTTTGAATTCTCTACTCATATCATGTCCATATTTAATAGCACCCCTTGGAGGACAGCGAAGAACAAGTTCTTTATTTTCAATTTTTAAAAGATATGTTAAATTGGAAAATCCATTTGAGAATTGACTAATAAATAAATCACTTATGTTATTAGAAATTAATTCATTTTCAAATAAAAATTTTTTTAATGATTTTTTATTTAATTCTTCCCCTTTTCTAACTTTTTGAATCATTAATGAAATTTATGCAGTTAATCCTCCATCCACAGAAATAGCTTGACCAGTTATAAAACTTGCTTCCTCTGAGCATAACCATAACATAGTATTTACCTGCTCCATTACATTTGCAAAACGTTTCATAGGAACGTTAGCTTTAAGTTTATTAGAGATACCTTCTTTTAATTTATCCATTTCCTCTGGATTAAACATAGGAGTAATGGTAAATACCGGACAAATAGCATTAATTCTGATATTATATTTAGCATATTCCATAGCTGCAGTTTTTGTAATTCCTATTACTGCATGTTTACTTGCTGAATAAGCAGTGGCATTTGGTAATCCTCTAATTCCAGCTATTGATGATGTATTTAATATCACACCTTTACCTTGTTTTAACATTATTGGAATTTGGTTTTTAATACAGTAAAAAACCCCAGATGAATTTACAGACATAGTCTTATCCCAAGATTCTAAAGATAGATCAGTAATTTTAGCAAAGTCACCACCAACTCCTGCATTGTTAATAGCGATATCTAATTTTCCAAATTTTTTAACAATAAAATCCATTAGGTTTTTAACCATATTAAAATTTGATACATCAGCTTTATAGAAAGTAGCTTCTCCCTTGTATTTATTTATTTCTGAAACTGTTTTTATTCCATTTTCTTCATTAATGTCAGAAACAATGATTTTNCCACCTTCTTTGGAAAAAGCTAATGCAGCAGCTTTNCCAATTCCAGAACCACTCCCAGTTATTAAAATAATTTTATCTTTAAATCTCATGTTTCTTTGCTAAATTTCTTCCAAGTTGAAACATATGAACTTCATCAGGCCCATCGGCTAATCTAATGCATCTTGCATATACATAAAATGCTGCTAGTGGTGTATCTTGACTTACACCTTTTCCTCCATGAATTTGTATAGCTCTATCTATAACATTACATGCCATTTTTGGAGCTGTAATTTTTATCATTGCAATTAAATTTGTTGCTTGTTTTGCACCAAATTGGTCTATTTTATCTGCCGCAGATAAGGTTAAAAGCCTAGCTTGTTGAATTTCACATTCTGATTTAGCTATTTCTTGACGTATACTACTAAATTTTATTAGATTTCTTCCAAATGCAGTTCTTATATTAGATCTTTTACACATTAAATCAAGAGCTCTTTGAGCTGTACCAACTAATCTCATGCAATGGTGAATTCTTCCAGGTCCTAATCTCCCTTGAGCAATTTCAAATCCTTTTCCTTCCCCTAAAAGTATATTTTCAACTGGTACTCTAACATTTTTTAGCTCAATTTCTGCATGACCCTCTGGTGAATCAATACTTCCAAAAACTTGCATGGGTCTTAAAATTTTAACTCCTGGTGTATCAGCAGGAACTAAAATCATACTTTGTTGTTGATGCTTTTCCGCTGTAAAATCAGTTTTACCCATAAGAATATATATTTTACAATTGGGATTCATAGCCCCTGATGACCACCATTTCTTACCATTAATAACATAATTATTACCATCTCTAACGATTGAAGTTTCAATGTTTGTAGCATCTGATGAGGCCACATCAGGTTCCGTCATTAAAAAGGCTGATCTTATTTCACCATTCATAAGGGGTTTTAACCATTTCTCTTTTTGTAAGTCTGTTCCATACTTAGCTAAAGTTTCCATGTTTCCAGTATCTGGTGCAGAACAATTAAAAACCTCTGATGCATAACCTAACCTTCCCATTTTTTCAGCTAGCGGTGCATATTCTAGATTAGTTAAGCCAGGACTCAAATCCCCATATCCTTTTGGTAAAAATAAATTCCATAATCCTTGTGCTTTGGCTAGTTTTTTCCAATTTTCCATTTCTGGATAATTTTTCCATGGGTTATTTTGGTNAAACTCATGTACTTTTTGTTCATNAGGAAAAAGATATTTGTTCATAAATTGATCTACCTTATCAATAAGATCTAATGTTTTTTGTGGGTGTTCGAAATTCATATTTATAAATTTATTGCATTGGAATTAAAGGAGCATTCATTAATCCACCATCATTCACAATTGATGTTCCTGTCATATATGAACTTGCATCCGAAGCTAAAAATACTGCTAATCCGGCCATTTCATCTGGTGTTGATTCTCGACCTAAAGATACATTTTTTAAAAATCCTTTTTTTGAAGTCTCATTTTCTAGTAGTGCCGCACTAAGTTTAGTTTTAACATAACCTGGACAAATTGAATTAACTCTTATATTATATTTTCCCCATTCAATAGATTGATTTTTTCCTGCCATTATAAGTGCTGTTTTGCTAATATTATATGCTGCCATAAATGGAGATGGGTGTAATCCTTCAATTGAACTAATATGAATAATACTTCCTCCTCCTTGATTTTTCATATAAGGGTAAACCAAATTACTTAATTCAATCGCAGAATTAATATTTATATCCATAGTTTTTTGATATAAATTTTCTGGCATTTTACTTATTGGTCCAAAATAAGGGTTAGTTCCTGCATTATTAATTAGAATATCTATTTTCCCATGTTTATCAATAACTTTTTCAACTAGTTTTATTCTATCATCTTTTTTTGCAACGTGACATTGAATTGAATCAGCTGAAAAACCAAGTTTTTTAAATTCTTGTGCTACTTGGTCAACTGCTTCCTGTTTTCTACTACTCACAATAACTGTAGCGCCAAATTCTGCCAATCCTCTTGCCATAGCTTTTCCAATCCCCTTTGAAGCTCCTGTTATGATGGCAACTTTATTTTTTAAATCAAATTTTTCTTTAATCATAGTTGTTTGTTTTAATTAGCCCAAAATACGTATTCATCTGATACATCATTTTTCATTTTTAGTGTTTTATCAATAAAAATTGGCCAATCTAATAAACTTGGCCAAATCGGTTTTGATTGCTCAGATAGTTTAAATTCCAGAACTTTTTCAAGNTCCACTAATTTTTCAATATTTTGTTTACTTAAATTAATTTGTTCAGTAGGGTCTTCATTTAAATTAAAAAGCCATTTTTTATTTTGAATAAAATCTATTTGTAATTTCCATCCATTTTTAATTAAATATGAATAATTTCCTGATTTAGAAAAAATAATTCTATTTGGTTCCCCTTTTTTTTCTCCAGTTAAATAAGGTAAAATATTAACTCCATCTAATTTAGTTTGTTTTGAAAATTTTGCATTAGCAATCTTTGAAAAAGTTGAAAAAACATCAACATTTGAAACTCTACCATTATAAATTTGACCTGCTGGAATTTTATTTGGAAAATTAACTATAAACGGGACATGAACTCCACCTTCAAAATGTGTTAATTTCCATCCCCTAAAAGGCTTATTCAAATCAGGCAAACCAATGTATCCTGGTGCACCATTATCACTTGTAAATACTATAATTGTATTTTTATCAATCCCATTAACTTTCAATGCATTTCTTATTTTTCCAACTCCTCTATCAACTGACATTACCATAGCTGCTAAAACTCTTTCTTCATGATTTTTAATGTAGGAAAGTTTTTCATAATCTTCTTTTTTTGCTTGAAGAGGACTGTGTACAGCCCAGTAAGCCATATACATAAAAAATGGTCTATTTTTATTTAACTCAATTACTTTAACTGCTTCATTTGTCAAATAATCTGTAAGATGACCTTTTGGTTTCATCCTTGAACCTTCATTAAAATTAACAGCATATGGAAGATTTCCCCACAGTAGTTTATCAATAGGATCAAAATCTAGTTTTGCATTTATAACATTTGGATCATCTTCAGTTAAGAATAATGAACCTTGGTCCATTCTTAAGCTTTCATCAAAACCATGTTTTCTTGGCAAAAATTCTGGTGAATGCCCTAAATGCCATTTACCTATATGAATATTATGATAACCTTGAGGTTTTAAAACTTCAGCAATAGTTAACTCCGATGTTGGAAGCCCCATTTTTTTAATTTCAACTATATCTTTTTCTCTATCTTTGTGATAATATCCAGATACAATATCATTTTTTTTTGATAGTATACTAATACCTTTCATAAAGCTTGATGTTGTTGGGGTATATTCATATCCAAATCTCGTTGGAAATCTTCCAGTTAACAATGAAGCTCTTGATGGAGAACATATAGCACTAGATGAATATCCATTAGTACATAGTACTCCATCTTTTGATAGTTGATCTATATTTGGAGTTTTAAAATTTCCATCAGCCATTCCTCCTCCATATGAACTAATTTGATTAAAACCTAAATCATCAACTAAAATTATAATTAAATTTGGNTTATTACTTTTTCTTTCATTAGGCCCTTTCTCCCAATTTACTGGAATATTTTTTCCTGTTGGATTTTCCCACATTTCAATATATTTTGGCATTTTATACCAGTTTTGTGAAAACCAAAATAGAAACATCACCAAAAAAAATAAACATCCTATTATAATATTTTTAAATTTTTTAGTCATTGAATGATTTACTTTAACGAAAATATATTAACTGTTCTTTTTAATCCAGCATTTCTATGAATCAATGCTTTTTTATATCCAGGCATTTTTTGAAGTGAAAATAATTTATTTGGTTTACAATATTCCATAATTCCAATTGATTCCCAATTACCTTTAGTGTCATTTGGAAGATTGTATTCTATTAATGTATTTCCAATAATTTTTCCTACGAATGTCAAATCACCTCCAGTTAATATAACACTTCTTATAGCAACATTACCATACTTTTTATAATAAGCTTCTTTTCCTGAAATAATTTTATTATTATCGTATTTAGCAGTTTTGTATGATTCCAATAGGTTGATCATAAATGCTTTTTTTTTTCTTTTATCATTATAGAGTTTTAGAAATTGTTTTTTTGTAGGTAATATTTTACTATTTAGATCTATAGAATCATATGAGTTTTTAATAATCATATCAATTAAAATCCCAAAAGGTCTTAAGAATAGTTTAATAATAAATAAAACAGCCTTTGAAGGATTATTTGGTTTTATATTAAAAACCTGCAATGCAGTAATATTATTATTAATTATTTTTTTTTTAAAAACTTCCTTTAAATGTTCCTTTGAACTTAACTCAACAATAGATGCAGTAGTCCAATAATCTTTTTTTCCTATAATTGTATATTCACAATTGAACCAATGAAGACACTTAATATCATTATCTCTAAATGTTTTTTTAATTTTTTTTGAATTTGTTTTTTTATCTGAATATTTAAAAAAATAAAACAATACTACTTTCTTTTTTTCTTTTGAATAAATTAATTTATCAGGATCAGGTATAATATTCAACATCTATTAAATAGTTTTATGATTTTCTATTCAAATTATAAAATTATATTGTGTCATAGTTTTATTTACCATGGAAAATAATATCTTTTTGAATTTATTGAGTTATTTAAAGGAATAGATACATCTGCATTAGATTTCCAATTTGACTCTTTTAATGTTTTATTCCAATTACTCCATTTTAATTTAAGTTTATTAGCCTTTTCGGGATANGTGGAAATTAAATTATTTTTTTCAGATGGATCCTCATCTATCTTATTNAAAAAAATAAAATNTTCTTTTTCATTTATATGAAGTTTGTAATTTTCAGAAATAATAGATTTTACATAACCAGTTTTCCAAAATAAATGTTTATGAGGGATTTTTTCATCAGAATTTAAGTATGGTAATAATGAAACTCCGTCATACTTATTATTTTTTGAAGCAGAGTCAACAGCATCCAAAATAGTAGGTACAACATCTAATAAACTAACCATATTGGAATATTTTTTTGGATTTTTTATAAAACTTGGCCATTCCATCATCATTGGAACTATAGTTCCACCTTCAAAATTTGACATTTTTCCTCCTAAGTAAGGTGAATTGTCAGTAGCTCTTGTATAAGTTGCCCCACCATTATCGCTAGTAAAAATAATTAATGTATTTTCTAATAAACCCTCTTTCTCAAGAGCATTTTTAATTTCCCCAATACTGTCATCTAAATTTTTTATCATGGCATAATAGACTCTTTTGTTATGATCTTTGATATTAGGAAACATATTATAATATTTTTTTTGGGCTTGAAATGGACCGTGGGGAGCCATATGTGACAAATGAAGAAAAAAAGAGTTNTTCTTGTTATTTTTAATAAACTCTATAGCTTTTTTAGTGAAAGTATCTGTAAGATATTCTGAGTTTTTTGGAATTGTTTTTTCTCCATTTTTTTCTATATGGTATTTACTAGTTTGCCATGTTATAAAATCTGCAAAATCCCAATTTTGTTTGGATACAATAATTTTTTCATCATTTAAAGGTGCATAAAGTGATGCAGCTCCAGTAATTCCATAATGCTCATCAAATCCATAGTTTTTAGGATTATGCTTTATATGTGACCCTAAATGCCATTTACCTATCACCGACGTTTTATATCCAGATGTTTTTAGAAAATCTCCGATTGTACTTACATATGGATCTAAACCTCTTTGATTAGCAGGCACAGATTTTTCATACCATTTAGGGAAATTATCTTTGTGTCCAAATCTATTAAAATCTGCTTTTCTAACTCTTGGACTTAAATTAAAAAGGTCAGGTAAAAATTCAAATCCATATCTATGTTGATAATTTCCAGTTAATAACGCTACTCTTGACGGTGCACAAACTGGTGCAGTAGCATATGCTCTGGTAAAATTAATTCCATTTTTTGCTATTTTATCAATATTAGTAGTTTCTATAAGTTTATTTCCATTTATCGAAATATCATTATAACCTAAATCATCAGCAACTATTAAAACTATATTGGGTTGATTTTTATTGAAATTAGATATTTTAGGATAAACACCTGGTTTTGAATCTGATAGTATAAAATTATTATAAAATGAGAAAAATAATATTACAATAATTATTGATGAACTGATAAATACAAACTTTAATTTATTTTTTAAATAAAACCATATAATTTCTGCAATTAATAAGGTTGGTAAAACATATTTCCAAGATCTAGCAAATTCATCTTCAAAAAATCCTATTGGGGAGTCTAAATTAANTTCAATGTGATATAGTTTTAATTCAATTATTTGAAATAACCAAGCTAAAATAGTTCCGCTTACAGTAATAAATAATATTTTATTTAGAGTATTTTTAAAAAAACTATCTACAAACTTATTTATTGACCATAAACCAGGAAAGATAAAAATTAAAAAGAGTATTAGAATTCTGTTCAGAGAATTAGAACTAACTAGAATAGGTAATGCAAACACTATTAATTTTGTAATTAATAAACTTAAAACAAAAAATAAAAAAGAGTAGAGTAGAAGCTTATTTAGGTTAATTATTAGTTTTTTTTTTTTTTAACAAAAAATATAAACCTATAATTGCTAATATGAAATGAAAAATTCCAGGATAGGGATTTTCAAATCCATTATTTAAATATGAATTTATAATACTGTGTGCAATTCCTAAATTAAAAATTGAAAAAATAATTAGAAAAGGTTTATGTAATTTTTTATTTTCAAAAAACTTCCAAACATATAGTGCAAACAAACCTAAAGAAAATGCTGAAACCCCATACATTTTAGCAAAACCTAAAGTAAGTTTTGAGGCATTTTTAAATTCAGGAATCTTTTCAGTAATAAAAAATAATATTATTCCTGCTAAAATTTCTAATAATGCTGTGATAAGAAAAAAACGTTTCATAATCGATAACATTTAAAAATAAGAATTATAATAAATTATTTATTCTTTTTTATATATTATTTCCATCATTTTTTGTGTTGTTTCATAACTAGCATTTTGATTTTGACCAGTAACAAACTTATTCTTTTCATCAATTATTGTTAAATTAGCAAAAACATCTCTAAATGCAGTTTTACTTTCAAATATTACTCCTGCTTTAATTAATTCTTTCTCTGGATGCTGTGGAGTGAAATTTATTCCTAGCTCTTCAATTTGTTTATTTGTAACCCCAGTCATTCTTGTATTTTTAATAATTAAATTACCAAGTGTGTCTTTAGCCTTTATAAAACCTAAAACACCATGACATACAGCTCCAATTATAGTTTTTTCACTATAATAAGCTTCTGTTATTTTCTTACCTAAGACTGTAGAATAACCAAGGTCATAGGCTGCACCCCATCCTCCCGATATAAAAACAAAGTCATAGTTATTCATGTTTAATTTATCAATTATAATAGAGTTTTTTACTTTGTCTTGAAATAAATCATCTTTTAAGTATCTATTATCTGCATTTGTTTTTATAGCATAAAAAAATGATTCAGGATCTATAGGCACTTCTCCACCCTTTATACTTGCAATATCAACTTTAATTCCTGAATCAGAAAATTCATAATAAGGCACTGTTAATTCAGATGCAAATACTCCAGTCAGCTTTCCGTTTGAACTTTCTGGTTTATTTAAACGATTATGACTAGTTGTTATGATTACTGCTTTTTTATTTTTAAAATTATAGTTTTTAGTGTATTTGTATTCAGGATGCAAACCAGTTTTGTTGAGTAAAGTAGGTAATGTAATAAAAAATAATGCTAGTAATATTCCAAAAACACATAAAATCTTGAAAATATTTTTTTTCATCTTACTTTAAAGTTTATAAATNAATTATATAATTTTTTTAAACTAATACTTTTTTGAACTGATTTATAATATTCAATAGATTTTTTGTCTTTTTTCTCGATTAAAATTCTAATTATCATAAACCCCTTTTTATTTGGAGATTTTATTATGTCAAATTCTTTAAGTTTTATTTCATTATTTTTTTCAGTTAATACAATATTTAAATTAGTATTATTAAAATCTAAATCATTTTTTACAAACCAGTTTATAGTATTAGATTTATAAAATGACAAAGACCAATATGTTGAGTCTGGCATTTTTCCAGTTAGATTTAAAGGGCCATTTTTTAAATCATAGAAGCTTATAACATACAAAAAGTCTGGATTAGGCATTACAACTTCTCTTGAAAGATCAGTCGGTAAATTATATAATTTCAATTCATTGTCATTAACATTTTGGTTTTTTTTGATTCTATGGTGAAAAGTTTCATAAATTAAGTTTGGCAAATATTTAATAGTTAAACTATATGAAAAGAATACTGTTAATCCAATAGTTAAAAAATATGTTGACCATTTCCTCATTTTTCTAACCTTCTAATTATTGGAAGTCTTATTGATTCTAAGTTTTTATAAACTTCTTTAGAAGGATTATAAATTCTTAAGTTAATATTAAATTGTTCTTCATTCCCAGATGGAAGCCAGTTTTTTTCTTTTTCTTTTGAAGAAATAATAATGTTATATTTAGAATCAAAATTTTCTTTATTTATTCCAAATATATTTTCCTTATTTTTTATAAGAAAATAATCTTTTCCATACAATGTATAACTCCAATAACGACCTTTAGGTACCGATCCAATTATTTCATAATCATATTGAGAGGATAATAGCCTTCCTTTATCATCTTTATCAGACAAAAAATAAAGAGCTTCTTTCTCATCGAGAGCAAAAAGACCAATTCTAGCTATATATGCTCTTTGATAATTATCTTTTAAATCCATTTTAGGATTGACTTTCCAATTTCCATTAATTATCGATAGTTTTCTTTTTTCAGTTGAGGATTTTAAATTTGAAATAGCAAGGTAACTTCCAAAAATTATGGATATAAAAAATAATATTAAAAGAACTAAAAGTTTATTTTTCATTACTGAATTTTCATCATTTTTTTAGCCCAATTAACCATAAATTTCATTGTTAATCTTTGAGAAAATCTGGTTAGTCGGTACATAAACTTAGCATCNGGGCCTATAATCACTCTNGTTTTCTTTTTATTAATANCATTAATAATTTTATCGGCAGTTTTATTTGCTGTAGTCGGAAAGTGAGCATCTAACTTTTTGAGTTGTTCTTCACTTAAATTTTGACCATCAATATTTCTAACAATATTAGTTTTAATACCACCAGGATGAATACTAGTTACTATAACTCCAGTGTTATTACACAATTCTTCAGCTGCTAAGGCTTCACTAAAACCTCTAATTCCAAATTTAGATACACTGTAAGCTGATTGATAAGGGGAACCTAAAAGTCCCCAAATACTAGAAATATTTACAATACTTGATTCTTTTTGTTTTCTAAGTTCAGGGATAAAAGCAAGAGTTCCATAAATCATACCCCATAAGTTAATTCCTATAACTTTTTCATAATCTTCTATCGTTGTTTCAATAGCCGAAAGACTGCCAATTGTTATTCCTGCATTATTTATCATAACATCTACTTTGCCAAAATGATTAACAACATTTTTTGCAAATTGATCGAAGTCTTTTCTCTNTGAAACATCAAAAACTTCACTGTAGATTTTATTTACATCATCAATGATATTAATAGTTTCCAACAAAGCTTTATTGTCAAAATCATTTAGTGCTAATANTGCTCCTTTCTCATGCATTTTAATAGCAATAGATCTACCGATNCCTGAACCTGCGCCAGTAATTACGACAACTTTATTATTTAAGTCTTTCATTGAAATTTAACTAACAAAATCCTTATAATCTTTGGATGGATCATAGTCCATATTTGTTTTTATAGAACTGAGTTCACTTCGAGAATCTTTGGATTTTATTATTGGAAAAAGTAATTGAACATACCATGGTTCTTTCATTTTATTCCAGGCTCCAAATTTTGATGGATATTTTCTAGTAATTTTAGCAGTTCCAAATAATACATCCCAAAAGAAAAGTAAATTACCATAATTTCCATTTGGATTAGAAATTTCATCCTTAGATGTTAGTCCATGGTGAGCATAATGAGTACTGGGAGTAGAAATAGTTCTTTCAATAACCCAGGCAAAAGGGTGTAAAAATTTATATTTATATAAAATCCTATCCCATTTAGTTTCACTATGTGCAGACATTATAACAATCATTTTAATTGGTAAATAGTAAAGATATACCTCAGTCATTCCTAAAAAAATTAGAATTGCAGAAAGCCAAATACCAGGCATAAAAGCATAATATAGAAATGCATTTCTATAAGTTACTAAAACTCCCATTTCTTCAACCACATGGTGTGGTCTATGAAGTTTCCACATAAAAGCATTTTCATGAGAAAATCGATGCCAGAAATATTGGGTAAGGTCATCAAATACTAAAAAAGCTAAAATATGCCACAATACATATGAGTTTATAAAATAGTCCTCATAAACAGGAAACCATAAATTCATTACAAATAAAACCAAAGCTAAAATGGCAGGTTGAATTAATGTAGGAAGAATAGTTAAACTCACTAGTTCAATGGTTAAATCATTTTTTGATCTTTTATCATCAAAATAGAGCCCTCCTAAAGACTCTATGATTCCAAGAATTAATAGAACTAAAACAGGAATTAATTTGCTTATATTTTCTGCTTCCATTAAGTTATAAAAGTAGTAAAATAATACTATAAATATTAAATAAATGATTTATCTTACTAATTAAATAATGAAGATATTTATACTTGTTAGTGGTGTTTTAGAACTATTAGTAGGATTAATTCTTTTAATTAATCCCAGACTAATGGGTGCATATAGAAAAGCTAATAATAGCTTAATTACAACTGCAAGAATGTATGGAGCTTCGGCATTTTCAATTGCTATATTTGCTATATATGTAGTTGTTAATTTTAATACAGAAGCTTTACATAGTCCTTTTTTAATTGTCTATTCAGTTTTTCATTTCTTAGTAGCNCTTGCTATTATTATTTCATTTTATTTAAAGCAAACTCGAGATTTGAAAATAGCGATTCTGCATTGGCTTTTTTTTATAATCTCTTTGTATTTTTTGATTATATAATTTTTCTTTTAAAAAATAATGTTCAGTATATTATCTTTATAATAAACTTGTTTTTAAATAATGAAACTTGAAAACGATATTATCAAATTATCAAGAATTTCTTAAATCTAATTATAAATTAGATTTTAAATCTTATAATGATTTACATAACTGGAGTATTAATGAAATTTCAGATTTTTGGGAATCAATTGTAAAGTATTTTAAAATAGAATTTGACAAANCCCCAATAAAAATTTATCAATTTAATCAGGATTTTATTAAAACTCTTTGGTTTACCAATTCAAAAATTAGTTATTCAAAGAATGTTTTCAAAAACCATAAATTAAAATCTCCTGCAATTAAATATCAAAATGAAAATGATCAATATATTGAAATTTCTTGGGAAGAATTGAAAAATAAAACTTATGAATTTCAACAGATTTTAATTAAAAATAAGATAAAAGTTGGTGATAGGGTTGTTGCTTATTGTTCTAATACACCCGAAGTTGTAGCTGCTTTTTTAGCGGTGAACTCACTGGGAGCAATTTGGTCATCTTGTTCTCCCGATTTTGGTTATGATTCAGTTTATGACAGATTTAATCAGATTAAACCTAAATTTTTGTTTTATCACTCTGAGTATTTCTATAATGGAAAAAAGTTTTCTCTAACCTCGAAAGCTAAAATTCTCAAGAGTTCAATAGATTCAATTTCTAATATTTTAGACTTAAATACTAAATCTACTTTTAANAATATTATTAATAAAATAGATCTAAACTTTATATCAGTCGATTTTGATCATCCAATCTGGATTTTATTTTCCTCAGGCACTACTGGAAAACCTAAGGCTATTACACATAGAACAGGGGGTATGATATTAGAACATTATAAAGCTCTGGCGATTCATCAAAATGTTAATAAAAGTGATTCATACTTTTGGTATTCAACTACAGGATGGATGATGTGGAATTATTCTTTAAGTAGTCTTCTACTTGGATCAAGTTTATGTATTTATAATGGATCACCTATCTATCCTGATAATGGAGTTCTTTGGAGGTTCGCTAAAAAAGCAAAAATTAACCATTTTGGACATGGAGCAGTTTTTTTTCAAAATCTNTTTTCAGATATTCCAAAAGATTTAGTTTTTCATGATTTATCTAATCTANTAACAATTGGTTCTACAGGATCACCTTTATTTAAAGAAACAAACATAGCTTTAAATAAACTTTTTCCAAATACTCACATTATTTCTTTAAGTGGAGGAACTGATGTTTGTACAGCATTTATTGGTGGTAATATAGAACTTGATGCTATTCCAGGAGAAATTCAATGTAAGATGTTAGGTGCATCTGTTGAAGTTTGGGATGATAATGCTAAAAAAATTAAGAATAAAATGGGCGAACTTGTATTAACTAAACCATTGATTTCTATGCCTGTTTATTTTTGGAATGATAATAATTTTGAAAAATATAAAAAAAGTTATTTTTCAAAATTTAATAAAATCTGGACTCATGGAGATTGGGTTACAGAATCATTAAATGGAGGTATTATTGTTCATGGTCGCTCTGATTCAACTCTAAATAGATTTGGAGTTAGAATTGGAACCTCAGAAATATATAGCGCAATTAAAGATTTTGATAATATTGAAGATAGTTTGATAATTCATATAGATCAGATTAATTATAATAAACTAATTCTTTTTATTAAATCTTCTTCTAAAATAAATTATGGTGAACTTAAATTTCTTATTAAATCAAAATGTTCACCAAGACATGTTCCAGATTTAATCTTTAATTCTCCTGAGATTCCATATACAATTAGTGGTAAAAAAGTTGAGGTTCCTGTAAAGAAGATACTAATGGGTAAAGATCTAAAAGAAGTGGTTAGTAAAGATTCTTTAAGAAACCCTAAATCTTTGGATTGGTTTGTGGAATTTTACAAATACTTATCTAAAACTTTAGCTTGATTTTTAATTGACTCAACAAATTCTTTTTTAAGATTATCAATTAAATCTTTTGTTGAAGGACAATCTCCGATCGATGTAACACCTTGACCAGCAGACNAAATAGTTTTCCATGCTTTAGCTTCTGCTTGAGCTGCGTCTAGTTCGTCACCAAAATTAATTTTTTTAGTATTACCCCACATTTCCTCAGTAATTCCCATAGATTCTAAGCTTGGGCGTAAAAAATTTGCATTAACACCTGAAACAGCTGCTGTATATACAATATCACCAGCTTTGGAGTTGATGATCATTTCCTTATAGTTTTCATCTGCTTTACTCTCAATGGTATTTATAAATCTTGTGCCAAGATAAGCTAGATCTGCACCCATTTGAATTGCTGAAGCAATATCTCTTCCAGAACTGATACATCCTGAAAGTAAAATAGTTTTTTTAAAAAAACTCCTTATTTCAGAAATAAATGGCATTGGATTTAATGTTCCTCCATGTCCTCCAGCTCCAGCAGCTACTAAAATAAGTCCATCTACACCAGCCTCTGCTGCTTTTTCAGCATGTCTTTTTTTAATTACATCATGAAATACTAGTCCTCCATAGGAGTGAACAGCACTAACTAGTTGACTAACTGCTCCAAGAGAAGTTATTATTATAGGAACTTTATGTTTTACACAAATTGAAAGATCTTTTTTAACTCTTGGATTTGTTGGATGAACAATTAGATTAACACCAAATGGAGCAGGTTTAATTCCTGTTTCTTCTTCATATTGTTTTAAATCATTTTTTATTTGAATTACCCATTCTTCAAAACCTTCACTTGTTCTTTGATTTAATGCAGGGAAAGTCCCAACAACTCCATTTTTACAACATTCAATAACAATTTTGGGTCCTGATATTAAAAACATAGGAGCTGCAACAGCAGGTATCTTCAATTCATCAATAAATTCTGTTTTTTTCATTTTCAATTATTTTTTAAAATATTTCCTAATAATTTTTGAAGCTATTAAATAAGTAATCAACAATAAAAAAGTATCTGCTACAAATCCTAAATCATCATCAATAATATAAAGAGAGCCTTGCCAAAGTACAAATGCAATTATTCCCTCTAAAAAATTTCTTTGAGTACTATTTTTATTAGTTTTTATATTTTTCATATTTTGTTTAAATAGAAAGAGCAACAACTGTTGCTCTTTCTATTTTTTGTGATTTAGTAAAATATTAATTAAATAATTTTAACTAATAAAATATTAAAGATCTAATCTTAAAGTTGCCATACCACTCATACCCATCATAGGCATTCCTGGGAAAGTACTATAAGATTCCCCTCCAAAAATATTGTATACTGCTATATTCAAATAGGTTTTAGAATTTATTTGTAAACCTAAATTTGTGTCATATACATTTCTTTGTGGAACAACTCCAGAATAAACTCCAAGATCAGCATTAAAACCACTATCATATTTGTGAGATAATCCAAAATTAAATGAACCAATTGAATAGCTTAATCCACTTTTCACTCTATGTTTCGAGTGGTTTAAGTAATAAGTATTTGGATCATCTAATTCTCCAACTTCATCTTTATCGAATTCTGTTTCACTAACTAAAGAATAGTTAGCATACATAGTTAGACCATCAGTAGCTCTCCATTTTACAGCAGTATCAAATCCCCAGTAACTTATATTACCAAAATTTTTGTATCCCATCATAATATGGTTTCCACCATCTTGAGGAGCTTGGTCAGATTCAATTACCCCAACGGCACCGGTTAATCCAGCTTGGATTGCAGCACCTGCCATTGTATTGGTCATAGCTGTTCCTAATTGATTTGCTATAACGGGGCCAAATGCTGCTGGTAGTCCCATTGTTGGGAAAATTGTATTTAAAGCGTAGTTATAAAACATTGGCCCAACAGTTCCAGCAAAATCTGTAGCTAGGGTAGGCAATGCTACAAGAGGGCTTAAAATAGATTGAGCAATAAAGTTTTCTTTTTGAGAATTATATACATCAAAACTCCAAGTTACGCTATTTCCAAGCATTCCTTTAAAACCAAGTTCATAAGTATTGTCAATTTGTAATGTTCCTTTATCTGAGCCTTGAATTGGACCAAAAGGTTTTCCATTTATATCAACCAAGAAACCATTTGTAAAACCACCAGTTCCAGCTACAGCAGCTAAAGTGTTAGTGCTAGTTATAAACGGAACAAAACCTGCTAATGCAGTTCCAGGTAAAAGAGGAGCTACACCTTGAGCTAATACCCCAAATAATGTTGCGTGATCCATTCCAATACCAGGGCTAGATGGAACAGCACCTCCACCAAACAACCATTTAGTTTTAATATCATTGAATGTTTGTGCTCTTGAATTTCCAAGTAACCATACGTCTAATCCTCCCGAAACTAGTTGAACTGGTAAGTCTACAAATAGTGTCAGAGCAGACGGAGGTGTATGAGACTTGTTATAAGTTAATCTAACACTGTGACGAGGACTGGCTTTCCAGATTAATCCAGCTCTAGGTGAAAAAGAATTTTCACCAAGAACGGCAAATTTATCGTAACGACCAGATAGATCTAGTATTAAATCATCAGTAAGATTAGATTTTGATGAGAAATAAGCACCATATACTCTATAATCATCAGCATCTTCATTTCTACCATATGTTCTTGCATAACTTTCAAATTTTGCAAGCTTATGTTCAAAACCTAAAGACAGATTAGTATTTATTTTATCAAGATAAATTTCTTGTTGAACTTGAAGTTGTGATTGACTATTGTCAATATAACTTACTCCACCTGTTCTATAATTATACCCAATTTCATCTCCATATTGACCTGACTTACTGGTTGTGTAATTATATTGAACAAATAGATCATTAGAATTCATTCTAAATTGTATAAAAGAAGTACTTTTATCAGCAAAAATTTCACCTGTTCCAGTAGTCCAAGCATTTCCAGTTAAATTACTCCATCCGGCAACTGATGTAAAAGAAAAATTATTATTTGGTCTATAATATAGAGTTGCATCAACACCTCTAGTATATCCTGTTGCAAGTTCGCTAGAATTTCCAACAACTTTTCCAGACAATGGATCAACAATATTTCTTGAACCATTTGCTCCAAAAATAGTTGTTTTTTGACCATCAGTTAAATCCCATTCTCCATTTTCATCATATTTAAAATTAAATTTATAACCAAATGTATTTTTATCATTACTTACAGCATGTCTTAGTTTCACTGATTTCATGTTAAAATTTCCTCCACTAAGCAATGATCCACCATTGCCAAGTGCACCTCCTTGAAGCTGTAAGGTTGTACCAGGGTATTTAAAGGGATCTTTACTTAAATAATGTATAACACCAGAGCTAACGCCAGCACCATATAATGCTGCTTGAGGGCCTCTAACAACTTCAACTCTTTCTAAATCAATCATACTCAAATTGCTATTAGCTGCATCAAATAAATTAATACCAACAGCTGATAAATCTCTATAATCAAGCATCACTAGTGCAGAGGTACTTAAAACATCAACATTATCTCTCAAAGAGACATTTGTTCTGTTTCCACCTTGTCTATCAACCTGAACACCAACAATATTTTCAAGAAGATTGGCAGCGTTAAAAGTTGGTCGAGTTTCAATTTCTTTTAAAGTTATTGTAGAAATAGAAGCTGCTGATTCAGAAACTTTTTCAGCTTTTCTTCCACCTGAAACTACAACTTCATCAAGTGCTTCACCAGAATCTAGGGAAATTGATATAACTTGAGCATATGATTTAACAACGACTGATTGGTTTGAAAATCCTAAGGAACTTATTTCTAATGTCCAAGGGAGATCTTTATCAGAAGATAAAGTAAAAATTCCATTATTATCAGTTGCTGCTCCAGTATTTGTACCTTGAATAATGACACTTACACCAGAGAGTGCATCAACTCCATCAGTAACCTTTCCAGTCACTGTATTTGTTTGAGCATTAACCATAAAAAAGGTGGCTAAAAGTAACATCAAACTAGATAAATAATATTTAAATTTCATAATTTTTGTTTTGGTTAAATTGTATAAATTTTCTTCTTTATTAAAATATTTTTAGTTTTTAAATTGCAAATTTAAGAATTTCTTAAAATATGTGGCAAAATAATACTATTTATTCGGTTTTTAAAATTTTTATTAAAATCATGTCCCATTCCTTTTATAATATAAAGTTTACATCCATGTATTAAAGAGGCCATTTTTTTTGAATGACTTGATTTAACTAAAGGGTCATCATATCCGTGAATAATTAGGGTAGGAGTTTTGATTTTTTTTAACTTGCTATATCTGGAACCAGAATTTTTTACTGCTTTTACATGTTGATAAAAAGCCTTATTGTTGTATCCATTTCTCTTTTTTATTTCATAAAGTACTTTTTCTAGCTCTTTTTCTTGATTATGAACATAGTTTCCACTTCCAACCCAAATATGAGATAATTTAAAATGGAACTTAAGAGCTTTTTTAAGTTCTCTTTTTTTATTTCTGTATCCAAACCTCATTTTTTTTAATTGACCAAATTGTTTTCTATCTGGTTTTTCAGCTTCTGGGTCAAATAAATGTCCACTTGACATTAATGTAGTAAGAGAAAGTATTTTATCAGGATAATTAATGGCTAAAATTTGAGATATCATACCACCCATAGAATACCCAATTAAATGAAACTTGTCTAACTTTAGATGATTGGTAACTGCTAAGGTGTCTAAAGCCATATCATTTAAACTATAAGAATTAGAATTTTTCCAATTTGGAATCCAGTCGGACATTCCTACTCCTCTGTTATCAAACCTTATTACTCTAAATTCATTTTTTAAAATATTTCTAACCATTTTATCTGGCCATTGTATTAATGATTCAGAGGATCCATTAATTAGAATTACTGTTGATATAGGGTTTTTACAAAGACATAAATCTTCATAGAAAATTTTTATATCTACATTTTTTGCATAACCTGTTTTACCTTTAATAAGTTCAGGAATTTCTTTAAATGTTGCATTAGAAATTAATTTCTCGATGTAATTTTCAATTATATTATCATTAAGTAAAGAATGTAATACTTTAAAAGAAATTAATCCTATAATGAAAGTAAGAATATATAGCATCAAACCTATTCCCAAATAACTGTTTTATCACTTTTTTCCCATTCTGTATATTTTTCAGAAAATTTCTCATCAATTTTTGCTCTTTTAATTTTTAGTGTTGGTGTTGTCATTTCATTTTC
>PACX01000020.1 GCA_002702895.1 Flavobacteriaceae bacterium
ACAAAGTTTCAGTAGTTGATTATGCTACAGCACAAGTAGTTGCCGAAGTTCCAGTGGGGAACCATCCTCAAAGGGTTCGAAATGGACAACTTCGCTTAAAATAGAAACCCTAATCACTTGTTTATAAAGCAGTTAGGGTTTTAAATAGTGTAGTCGGAGACTCTATCTTCGAAGGGAGGTGATTGAATCTCTAAGACATCAGAGTTTCTTCAAAAGCTAAAAGATAGTGGTAATTGGAATGATGAGTATGATTATTAAGAATAAAAATTTTAATTATCATTCTCTTTAAAATCAATTTTTATTTGGGTTTTGTATTCATTATATGATTTATAGTAGTTATTACTCATCCAAAGCAACTGCGCTTTTGAGTTTTTATTAGCTCCTAAAATAGCATATGGTCTTACATTATCATTTTTAGAATTAACTGTAATACTAGATTCTATCCATTTTCCATTATTTTTTACAGCTTTAAAAATTTCAAAAATATCCTGAACAGGTTTTGAATAGTAAACGGTATTTATATTTTCATGATCTATATGAATTCCACCTGAATAATGAGGTTCAGGGTCTCTATCTTCTTTATTTCTTTTAAATCTTGGAAAAGATGAGCCGCCAGAACTTATCATTGAATTTTCCCAATTTTTACCATCCCAATGAGCATAATAATATTGATGTTTAGTTTCTTCAGGTAATCTTGTATAAACTATAGCTGGATTACCTTTTTCATTAATTGCAATATCCCATATCCAAGATTTTACAGCATTTCTATATTTTAAAAATTCACCATATGAGTTATATACAACTTCACATTGATTATGTTCTAATGGAAGAGTATTATTATCTCCAATAATTCTATTATCAGATTTATAATAATTCCCTTTTTTATACTTTAGGTAATAAATATTATTAAAAGGTTCATTTCTTGGATGGCCATCAGTAAAAGCAAAATGAATCTCATCTTTTCCATTACTTACAACTTTCATATATGGTCTTTTGTATAAGTCTTTTGTTGATTTTAGAAGTATTTGAGGATTTGACCAACTTAATCCAAGATTATCTGAATATGCAAAAGTAGGTTTCCAATCAGCTCCTCTCCAAAAAAGATAAATTCTATTATTCTCTTCAGAAAGCATTATGGGGTTAGTGTAACATAAAAGTTTCTTACCTTCAGAAGGTTGAGGAATGTTTTTTATTGGTTGCCAAGATGTAATATCTTCTGGATTTATACTTGTAGTGTATGATATCCCTGATGGATTATTTTCCTTGTTAAAACTATTTTTTGAATGAGCAGAAAAAAAAATCATTATTCTTTTATCTGGAAGAATTAAAAAAGAGGGATTAGCATGGTCATCTTTATTAAATTTTTCATAAAGATTAAATTCTGTTATTTCATTTGATATTTCATTATATGATCCAACCATAATACTTCCATCTGAAGATACCCATCCAGAATAGATTTTGTTATTTAAATGAATAGCTCTAGGATCTGAAAACCAACACCAAGCCCCATCATTACTAAAAGTTTTGTAATTTNTTTTTTGAGAATNAGGGTTGTTATTTTCAGTTANAGAATTTTGAGCATTANTTTTAAAAATAAATAATGATAGAGAAANAAATAAGTAAACTAAANATTTCATTGGTTTATNAAATTCTTTANCTCCATTTCTCTTTTGGCAAAATCAATTCTATTTTTATTNGTGAATTCAAGATTTTCTTTNGTGATAATTTCTATNGGAGAAAAACTTTTTCTTTCAGGNATTATTTTTCTAAAAAGGAAATCACTAATATGTAAAANAGACTTNTATCCTTGATTAAAAGATTTTTGTGAAATTAAAAAAGTTATTTTATCATTTTTTAAACATTTGATATTTTGATCAGTTGTATCAAATCCAATAATTTTCAAATCTTTTTCATTAATATTTTTTATTGAATTAGATATAACAGAAACTCTACTTGAAGGAACAAAAACTCCTTTTATTTCAGGATTTGACTCAAGAATTGAATTTATTTTTGAGCTAACATCTTTTTTCTTGTCTAATGATTCAAAAACAATANTAAAAGATGTGGTTTTGACCTGTTTATCTAAAAAGTACTCTTCAAACCCTTTAATTCTGTTTCTTATACCATCGTTTTTTAATTTAGATGCAATTTTAACAGTTAAGAATTTCGGTTTTTTTCCGAGTGAAGTGTGTAATAGTTTTCCAGCTAAATAACCACTTTTAAANGNGTCTTGACCAATGAATGACAAGTTGTTNTATCCATCTAAAAAAATGTTTAAGAAAACATATGGAATGTTTTTTTTATCAAGGTTTTCTAAAATATAAGTTGTTTCATTTTTAAAAGCTGGAACAATAATCACACCATCTGGATTAATTTTTAATAACTTATTAAAAGCAGATAAGTAGCTTTTTAAATTTGTTTGTGAATATTTGAAATTATAAACCTTGAATCCAAAAATATCNATTTCATTACTTGCTTTTTTAATTCCTAAGTAGGGAGATTTCCAAAATAAATTATCNTTATCGTAATTTGGAATTAAAGTNGCTATTTTATAATCTTTTTTCTTTGCTAAAGCACTAGCAACAAAATTTATTTTAAAATTATTTTTTTTAATTATTTTTTTTATAAGCTTTTCNGTTGAAACTGAAACTCCNCCTCTNTTATGTATTACCCTGTCTACNGTTCCTGGAGAAACATTAGCTTTCANTGCGATGTCTTTAATTGTTATCATTATTATATATAAACCTCTCAAATTTACTAATTTAGAATTCATTTTATTAAAAAATTATTTATATTTAATGTTTGCGTACACGCAAATATTTTATTTAATGAAAAAAACACTTTTTTTTTTAATTTTTATAATCTGTTCTTGTAACAATCAAGAAAAAAAGAATCTTCCTAATATCCTTTTTGCTATTGCTGATGATCAATCTTTTCCACATGCTTCAGCATATGGTTTTAAACAAGTCAATTCTACTGGTTTTGATATGGTAGCTAACAGTGGTGTTCTTTTCAATAATGCTTTTGTTGCAGCTCCTCAATGCAGTCCATCAAGAGCATCTATTTTAACTGGAAAAAATATTTGGCAAATTGAAGAAGCTGGAACTCATGCTAGTCATTTTCCTAAAAAATTNAGAGTTTTTACTGATATTTTAGAAGAATCGGGTTATGACTTAGGTTACACGGGAAAAGCTTGGGCCCCTGGAAATTGGAAAATTGAAGGATGGGAGCGCAATCCAGTTGGCCCTGAATTTAATAAACATGTTATTAATAATAATGAAATTGATATTTCTGAAATAGACTTTTTTCCCTCTGGAATTAGTTCTAAGGATTATTTTAAAAACTTTTTAGACTTTTATAGCAGTAAAGAAAGCGATAAACCATTTTTCTTTTGGTATGGTGGACATGAGCCACATAGGAATTATGATTACGGTTCTGGTGTAAAATCTGGTAAAGATATTGCAGATTCATTTCCTCCTCAATTTTTACCAGACAATAACGTGACAAAAAATGATATGTTAGACTATTTGTTAGAAATAGATCATTTTAATAATCATTTAAAAAAAATGTTAGAGTATTTAGAGGAAATTGGAGAATTAGATAATACAATTGTAATTGTTACTGCTGACAATGGAATGCCATTTCCATATGCTAAAGCTAATTTACAAGAATATGGAACTCATGTTCCTCTGGCGATTTCTTGGCTTAATAAAATTACAGAGTCTAAAATAACTAATGATCTTGTTAGTTTAATTGATTTAGCTCCAACTATTTTAAGTTTAGTAGGTATAACTAACCCAGTAGAAATGACAGGAAAAGATTTTTCAGAAATTTTATTATTAAAGGATTCTAAGCCTATAAGAAATTTTGTTTTAACAGGAAGAGAAAGACATACTCATGCTAGACCTGATAATTTAGGTTATCCATCTAGAGCTATTAGAACTAAAAATTTTTTATATATAATGAACTTAAAATCAGAAAGATGGCCCATGGGTAATCCAGTCCCAAAAAATTCTAAAAATGATTCATTAGAAAGTGCAGGATTAAAAAAATATAAATCACTATATCCAGGCTATCATGATATTGATGGTTCTCCAACTAAAACTTTAATGATGAATAAAAATGCTATGGTTGGTAATGAAAACTTATTTGAAATTGGATTTAATAAGAGATCTAAGGAACAATTATATGATATAATTAATGATCCTGAATGTTTAAATGATCTTTCTAAAAAGGTTGAATATGCTGAGGTTTTAGAAAGTCTTAAAAATAAATTAGTTAACAATTTGACTATTCAAAAAGATCCTAGAATGTTTGGAAGTGAAATATTTGATTCCTATCCTAGAATATCAACTATGAGAAATTTTCAAGGATTTAATGAAAGAGGAGAATATAACGAAAAATATAAAAATTAGTTATGAAAAGGAAAAAAGGAATCACAAGAAGGAGTTTTGTAAAAAAAACTACTTTAGCATCAAGTGCTNTAATCGTTACAAATCAAGCCTTAAGTTCTTGTANTAACATTTTAAAAAATGATGGNCCTTTTTTTGGAAATGGATGTAGAAATGGATGGGCTGATCAAAATTCGATTTCAATATGGTCAAGATTAACAGAAAAACCTTCTGCTAANTGGAANGGGGAAAAGTTTATTNAAATTTCAAAAGAAGAGCACAAATCTTCTCTAAGTAAATTAAANAANCCTNAAGAAATTTATAAAAGACANATNCCTGAAGGACTAAAATTAAAGGATATGCAAGGTGCATGTCTTGGAGTAAAAGGAGAAGTAAAATTGGAATATTATCCAGAAAATGAAAAATCTAAAATAAAAACAATTAATTGGAATCCTAATAACCCTAATAAAGACTTTACAATTCAATGGAAATTAAANAATTTATCTTCAAANACTAAATATGTAATTAATTTTTTTGCAAGAAAGGATANAGATAATCCTNTTGTTACAGATTCTTTTTCTGCATCTTTTTTAACTCCCCCNAAAAATAATTTAGAAAAAAACATCTCNTTTTGTNTAGTTTCATGTCATGATTTTATTAGAAGAGATGACTTTGATAATGGACATAAAATTTATCCTTCTATGAAAAAAATGAATCCTGATTTTTATGTTCATACTGGAGATATTGAGTATTATGATAAACCTCAGCCATGGGCAATGACTGAATCTCTTATGCGTTTTAAATGGAACAGGCTTTTTGCTCTACCCAATCAAAAAGATTTCTATAATAATACTACATCTTATTTTATGAAAGATGATCATGATACATTAACAAACGATGCATACCCCGGAATGAGTTATGGAAATGTTTCTTTTGAAAGGGGATTAGAAATTTTTGATTTTGAACAATTTCCATCAAATAGTCTACCATATAAAACAGTTTTATGGGGAAAAGATCTTCAAATATGGTTATTAGATTCAAGAAACTATAGGAGTAGAAATTCAGATCCTGATGGTCCAGAAAAAACAATTTGGGGAAAAGATCAAAAAAAATGGGTTTTTAATACATTAAGCAAATCGAAAGCAACTTTTAAAGTTTTAATTTCAGCAAATCCTATATTAGGTCCAGATCGTGATAATAAAAGTGATAATCATGCTAATGATAATTTTAAATTTGAAAAAAAAGAAATTTTAAATGAAATAAAAAAATATAAGAATTTGTATATATGTAANGGAGATAGGCATTGGCAATATGTAACAAATTATGNGAATACTAATTTTTGGGAGTTTTGCTGTGGAGCAGGCACAGACGATCATCAACCAGANGCATGGGAAATAGCAAAGCAGGGCATAAGACCCGAACATAAATTTTTGAGAACAAAAGGAGGTTTTTTAAGTGTTAATATTTTTAAAGACAAATTAGGAATTAAAAACATATCTTTTAAGCATCATGGAGTTGACGGTCAGGTAGTTAATGATCAAAAATTTCAGGTAATATAAATTATGAAAAATACAATTCCTAAAATGAAACAAACTTGGAGGTGGTATGGGCCTAATGACCCAGTATCTTTAGAAGACATTAAACAAGCAGGTGCAACAGGAATTGTAAATGCTCTTCATCAAATTCCCAATGGAGAAATTTGGTCAGTTTCAGAAATTATAAAAAGAAAAGAAATTATAGATAATTCAGGATTAAGTTGGGATGTAGTTGAGTCACTTCCAGTTCATGAAAATATAAAGACTAANTCTGGAAACTTTTCTGAGTTGATTGATAACTATAAAAAAAGCATGTCCAATTTAGCTTCGTGTGGGATAAAAGTAATATGCTATAATTTTATGCCAGTATTAGACTGGACAAGAACAAATTTAAACATGAAATTTAAAGATGGTTCTTATGCATTAGAGTTCAACTATAACGCTTTAAGAGCTTTTGATTTATTTATATTAAAAAGAGAAAAAGCAAATAAAGATTACACAAAATCTGAAATTAAAAATTCAAGGAATTATTTTAATTCTTTATCAAAAAAAGAAAAAGATGAGATTAGAGATAATATAATTAAGGGTTTACCAGGGAGTGAGGAAGGTTATTCCTTGGACTCTTTTAAAGAGATTTTAAAAACTTATGATAATATTGATTCTAATCAATTAAAAAAGAACCTTGTATACTTTTTAAAATCCATAATTAGCCATGCAAAATCAATAGGGGTTCTGATGTGTATTCATCCTGACGACCCTCCTTTTTCTTTGTTAGGCTTACCAAGAGTAGTTAGTAATAAAGAAGATTACGAATATATTTTTGAACAAGTTCCGATAGAAAATAATGGAATCACTTTTTGTACTGGCTCTCTTGGTGTAATTTCTGAAAATAATTTGGNAGAAATTTTTGATAGATTTTCAAATAGAGTTCATTTTATTCATTTAAGAAGCACTAAAAGAGACAATAAAGGAAACTTTTATGAAGCTAATCATTTGGAAGGTGATGTGGACATGTATAAAATTATTTCAAAAATTATTAATGAACAAAAAAAAAGATTTTTAAATAAAAGAAAAGATTTCAATATTCCAATGAGACCTGATCATGGTCATCAAATGTTAGATGATCTGAGAAAAAAAATTGTCAATCCTGGTTATTCTGCAATAGGAAGATTAAGAGGGTTAGCTGAAATTAGAGGTTTAGAACATGGAATTATTAAAAACCAGTAAATGGATAGTTTAGACATGTCATTCAAATCAACTAAGAGTTTTTTAAATGAAGATTTCTTATTACAAAATACAATTTCAAAAACTTTGTATCATGACTATGCTAAATCAATGCCAATCATAGATTATCATAATCATTTATCACCTAAAATAATTTCTCATAATAAACCTTTTTCATCAATAAATTCAGCTTGGCTAGATGGAGATCACTACAAATGGAGAGTGATGAGAGCACTAGGAATTGATGAAAATGAAATAACAGGAAATGCATCTGAAAAATTAAAATTTAGAAGATGGGCTCAGTCGGTTCCNTATACTGTTAGAAATCCTCTTTTTCATTGGACTCATTTAGAACTTAAAAGATATTTTAATATAAACACTTTGCTTCAGTCTTCNAACGCAGATAAAATTTTTCATCAGACTAATGAATTGATTAATCAAATGCAACCTGTNGAAATGTTGAAAAAATTCAATGTAAAAATTTTATGTACAACAGATGATCCAACNGATGATTTAAAATTTCANATTAATTTATTTAAAAATGAAAAAAGANTAAAAGTTCTTCCAGGTTTTAGACCCGATAAAGTTCTTGANATTTGTGGAGNAAATTANATTGATTATTTAACNANATTAGAATCAATTGAAAATATTAANATTAACTCCTATGAGGCACTTTTAAATTGCTTAAGTAATAGAATTGATTTTTTTCATNATAATGGNTGTAGAATTTCTGATCATGGATTAGAAAATTTATATTCAGAAAAATATAGCATNTCAGAAATTGAAAATATTTTTAAATCCAGNCTCTCNGGAATTATTCCAAATTCAAAACAAGATGTNNAGTTTAAATCATGTGTTNTATTNGATTTATGTAAAATTTATTTTAAAAAAGGTTGGACTCAGCAGTTTCATTTAGGTGCAATTAGAAATAATAATTTTTCTTTATTGAAAAAAGTAGGAATTGATGTTGGTTGTGATTCAATTGGAGATTTTAATCAAGCTAAAGCAATGTCTAANTTTTTTAATAATCTAAATAGTGAAGGTGTATTAGCAAACTCTATAGTTTATAATTTAAACCCTTCAATGAATGAGGTTTTTGCATCNATGNTTGGAAATTTNTCAAGTTCAAAAGTCTCAATGCAGTTCGGTACTGCTTGGTGGTATTTAGATCAAAAGGATGGAATGGAAAAACAGATTAANACNTTATCTAATTTAGGANTGTTATCAAAATTTATNGGGATGTTAACTGATAGTAGAAGTTTCCTTTCTTTTCCAAGACATGAATATTTTAGAAGAATAATTTGTAATATGATAGGTAAAGATATTAAGGAAGGNCTATTACCAAATGATACTGTTTTTTTTGGAAAAATGATTCAAGATATTTGTTACTATAATGCTCAAAAATTTTTTAAATTTTAAAAATTGAAAAATTTATTATTTCTATTATTTTTTTTATCNATATCATCTTGTGTAAAACTTGATAATACAAAAATTATTAGACTTGGTCATGGNTTAAGCACTACACATTCTGTTCATCAAGCAATGGAATATATGGATTCAATTTTAAGGGTTGAGTCTAATGGTAAAATGAAAATACAAATATATCCCAGTGAGCAATTAGGAACAGAAAGACAATGTTTAGAATTATTACAAATTGGCAGTCTAGATATGACCAAAGTTTCTACCGGGTCTTTAGAAAATTTTTCACCAAATATCAAAGTTTTTGGATTACCTTTTTTGTTTAGAGATAGNGAACACTCTTATTCTGTTTTAGATGGTCCAATTGGAAAAGACTTACTTTTAGGAACAGAGAANTATTGGCTGAAAGGTCTTGCTTATTATGATGCTGGAGCNAGAAGTTTTTATAGTAAAGAAAAAAAAATAAATAGTCCAAAAGATTTAGAGGGACTTAAAATTAGAGTAATGGAAAGTAAAACTGCTTTTGACATGGTTAAGGCATTGGGAGGATCCCCAACTCCTATTTCTTTTGGAGAATTATATACATCCTTACAACAAGGCGTTGTTGATGGAGCTGAAAACAATCCTCCAAGTTTTTATCTATCAAGGCATTACGAAGTTTGTAAATTTTATACTTTAGATGAGCATACTGTTCTTCCAGACGTTCTTTTAATGAGTACCCATATGTGGGATTCATTTTCAGATCAAGAAAAAAAATGGCTAGATNAAGCGGTAAAAGAATCCGTAACTGAACAAAGAAAATTATGGATAGAGTCAGAAAAAAAATCGTTAGATGCTGTAAAAAAAGCTGGAGTTGAAATTATTATTCCTGATAAAANATTATTTTCTGAAAAATCAAAAGAGATACTTGAGTCTTACAGAGATGATAAAATTCTTTACGAATTTATTGAAAGAATTAAAAAAACTAAATAGTTATGAAATATAGAGAAAAAATAGATAGTTTTTTAGCCTGGACATTAGTCATTATAATGTCGTTGATGGTTATTAACGTATTATGGCAAGTTTTCTCAAGATTTATTCTNGGTGATCCTAGTTCTTATACCGAGGAGCTTGCAAGATATTTGATGATATGGGTCGGTGTTTTNGGAGCAGCTTATGTTTCTGGAAAAAATAAACATGTTGCAATTGATTATATTCCCTCAAAATTTTCTAAAACTAATCAGTTTAAAGTTAAAAAGTTAGTTACATGGATTATAATGATTTTTGCATTTTTTGCTTTTATAATTGGTGGATCTAGATTAGTTTATATAACTTACATTTTAGAGCAGTTTTCTCCTGCACTTCAAATACCATTAGCATTTGTTTATTTAGTAATCCCAATAAGTGGAATTTTAATAGTTTATTATAAGGTTAATGAAATTTTAAATTATAAAGCATGATAGAATATTTGCCAATATTAGTGCTTGTTATAAGCTTTGTAATTCTTCTTCTTCTTTCCGTTCCCGTTGCTTGGTCAATTGCCATTTCTTCTTTGCTTACAATTGTTGTAAGCGTTCCTTTAATACCTTCTCTAACTACCGTATCTCAGAGAATAGCTACAGGATTAGATAGTTTTGCTCTATTAGCAATTCCCTTTTTTATTCTTTCAGGGCAAATAATGAACGAAGGTGGGATAGCTAGAAGATTAATTTCATTTGCTAAAACGTTAGTTGGTTTTTTACCAGGTGGATTAGCTTTAATTAATATTATTTCTGCTATGTTGATGGGTTCTATTGCAGGATCTGCAATGGCTTCTGCTTCAGCTATGGGTAGCATTCTTGGACCTGAAATGGAAAAAGAAGGTTACTCTAAAGAGTTTGGAGTTGCAGTTAATATTACTTCCGCAACTACAGGGCTTATAATTCCTCCCAGTAATGTATTAATAGTATATTCATTAGCTAGTGGGGGTGTGTCAGTGGCAGCCTTATTTCTTGCTGGATATATTCCTGGAATTTTAACAGGACTATTTTTAATGATGGTAGCTATGATATGGTCAAAAAAAAANAATTATAAAGTTGGAAACAGATCTACATTAAAAGAAGTTTTTATTGAGTTTGTTAATGCTATTCCTAGTTTATTTTTACTCGTGGTTGTTGTTGGGGGAATTATTATTGGAGTCTTTACAGCTACTGAAGCTTCTGCTATTGCTGTGTTGTATACTCTTATTTTGGGCTTTATTTACAAGGAATTGACTATTAAGGGAATGCCTAAAGTTTTATTGGAATCTATTGAAACCACTGCAATAGTAATGTTACTTATTGGGGCATCTATGTGCATGTCTTGGGTACTTTCATTTGAAAATATACCACAAGATATTAGTACTTTTCTATTGGNNATAAGTGATAATAAGATTATNATTTTNCTAATTATTAACTTGATTCTTTTAATGGTAGGNATTTTTATGGACATGACTCCTGCAGTNTTAATTTTTACCCCAATTTTTTTACCTGTTGTTACTTCACTAGGAATGGATCCTACACATTTTGGAATTATAATGGTATTAAATCTGTGTATTGGATTGTGTACTCCNCCCGTTGGTTCTGTTCTTTTTGTTGGTGTAGGTATAGCAAATACAACCATAACTAAAGTTATTAAACCGCTTATTCCATTTTTTCTNGTAATGATTTTATCTCTTTTTTTAGTTACTTATATACCNATGTTAAGTCTTTTCCTTCCTGAATTATTTGGTTTATAAAATATTNTNAAATTTTTTNANGATTNTGTAAATATTTAAANNTTTTTTTTTATATTAGANAAATGTGTACGCACACTAATTATTNAGTGNGTAATCAAATTTCAGAAAAAAATTTTCTGAANGGTTAACTAATTAAATTATATTATGATGATTTTAGAAATTCAATTTTTTAGTAGCAAAATGAAATCAGTTTTTGCTTTAATGCTAACTTTTTTGTTTTCTTTATCAATTTTTTCTCANCAGGTTTCTGGTGTAATAACAGATGAAAGTAATGTGCCTATGCCTGGNGTTAATATTATTGTNAAAGGAACAACTGTTGGNGTAGTTTCNGATTTTGATGGAAACTATTCTATNTCAGCTAGTTCGGAGGACATTTTAGTNTTTTCTTTNGTAGGGTTTTCTAATCAAGAAATTCAAGTTGGGACTAACNTTTCAATTAATGTNACAATGATTACTGANGCNGATCTTNTAGANGAGGTAGTGGTNACNGGTTATGGAACAACTAAAAGAGCAAATCTTACTTCTTCTGTATCAAAAATTAATGCAGAATCAATTAAGGATCGAAATTTAACATCTTTAGGTGAAGTTTTGTCTGGTCAGTTAGCTGGAGTATATGCACAGCAAAGATCTGGTTTACCTGGAGCAGAACTTGAAATTAAGATAAGAGGAGTTAATAGTATTACTAGTGGCTCCGAACCTTTATATGTAATTGATGGTCTTCCTGTTGAAGATATGAAAGATTTTAATATCAATGATGTTCAATCCATTGATGTATTAAAAGATGCTTCTGCAGCTGCAATTTATGGAGCAAGAGGTGCAGGTGGTGTTGTTTTAATTACTACTAAACAAGCAAAANCAGGTGAAACGAGAATTGATTTAGATGTCTATTCTGGATTTCAATCTATTGAAGCTAGCAATAAACTTCCTTTAATGAATGCTCAAGAACATATAGCTTTTAGAGAATGGTGGGGAACAGAAAGAGCAACTGTTGAAGGGAAAACATCAGAACTGGCCAAGCCAATGGGTCAAAGAAATAAAAAATATAGAGGNCCAACTTTTTGGTATNCTAATCCTGAGTTAATAGCACCTGGAGAAGGAACAGATTGGCAAGATGAAATTATGAGAAGTAATGCCTTGAAAACAAACTATCAAGTGTCTCTTTTTAAGGGAATTGATGATGGAAACTTTATGGTTTCTGCAGGTTACATGAAACATGAAGGATTGGTGGTAAATTCAGATTATGATAGATTCTCTTTTAGAGCTAACGGAAATTACAATATTAGTGATAAAATTAGTGCAGGTATTAATATGTCTGCTACTACTTCTAAACAATTGGGATGGCGTGAAGGTGAGAGAAAAGAAGGAGCTTACATGAGAGCATTGACTATGAGTCCTACAATCATTCCAGGAACTAATCATAGGAATGGGGTAGGTCTTTTAGATACAGATCCTGATCCAGTTATGCAAATGATGCANATTAAGGATGTTGGGAAAACCCAAAGATCATTGGCTTCAGCAAATATTAATTATACTCCATTAGAAGGTTTAANTATTAANGGTTCTTTTGGTTTTGATAATAAAAACTGGAGATATGATTGGTTTAAGCCAATGAATTTAAACAAAAAAGCAAGAAGAGAAGCTTTGCTTGAAACTNNTAATAATGAGAAATATCTTTATCAATTAGTAGCTACTTANGATAAAACTATTGGAAATCATGAGATAAATTTAATTGCTGGAACATCATTTGAGGAAACTATGTTTGAATACACATCAATGGATTCATGGGATTTTGGAAGTGATGATAT
This sequence comes from Flavobacteriaceae bacterium, assembly GCA_002702895.1. Lineage (GTDB taxonomy): Bacteria > Bacteroidota > Bacteroidia > Flavobacteriales > Flavobacteriaceae > MAG-121220-bin8. The sequence goes on from PACX01000020.1 coordinate 13,109, forward strand.
TCAAACTTTTAATGCAGCTACTGGATTTAGAAGTTGGAATGATTATGAGGTTGAAACAGCATTACAGTCTTATTTTGGTAAAGTTTCTTATAATTTTTCAAATAGGTATATTTTAAATGCTAGTGTTAGACGGGATGGTAGTTCTAGATTTGGTGCAGATACTAAGTTTGGTGTCTTTCCAGCCGCTTCGTTTGCGTGGAGAATNAGCGANGAAACATTTATNAATATTCCAGAAGCNATAAATCAATTAAAAGTAAGAATTAGTTGGGGACAAGCTGGTAATGATAGAATTGGTGCNTATAATTCTTTTGGAACACTTAACGGNAACAATTATCCATTTGNTGGTAGTTTAAATTATGGATTTGGTCCAAATTCTGCCAGTAATCCAGATCTTTCCTGGGAGACAACAACATCCCAAACTTTAGGAATTGATTTTGGTTTATTTGGNAATAGAATTTATGGATCAATTGATATNTATAATAATTTAACCTCTGACCTTTTACTAGACGTTAGTCTTCCAGCTGTTTCAGGACTTACNCAAGAGGCAGTTTTAAATACTGGTGAGGTTTCAAATAAAGGTTATGAGATAGAGTTAAATTCTACNAATATTAACAAGAANGACTTTAAATGGGCAACTAGTTTTAACCTATCACACAATAAAAATAAGGTGGAGTCATTAGGTTATGGATTAACTCAGATTATTGGTTATCAAAGAAATATAGCTACGAATATCACAAGAATTGGTTATCCAATTGCTAGTTATTATCTATATAAAACCAATGGTTTGGTTAATGATTCAACCCCTGTTAAAGCTGCCAATCAAGTTAATGGAAATCAAGCTNTTGTTGATGTTAACGGAGATGGTAAAATTAGTGGAGATGATAGAACTATTTTGGGTGATAATTCACCAAAGTATGTTTATGGAATAAGAAATAGTTTTTCATATAAAAATTGGGATATGAGCATACTTGTCAATGGAATTGCAGATCTTAAAACCTATTTCTTTTTTGGAAGATATATTGACAATGGACAAAGTAGAAGGAATTTAGTTAAAACATGGTCAGATAATGTGACTGGAGCTTCAAGAGATGCTAGTGTTGCAAAAACCTCTGTTAATTTGCCATTAAAACCTGCTTTTTATCCTTTCGGCGCTCCATTATCAACTTTCTCTGATAGATGGCTGATGGATGGTGACTATTTAAGAGTTAAAAATATTACTGTTGGTTATACGGTTCCAAATACTGATGCATTTGGAGTTTCTNCTATGAGAGTTTACTTANCTGCTGATAACATGTTTAATTTCACAGATTATCCAGGTGGTAATCCAGAAACTAATGTTTATAANCAAANCGATCCATTAACTCAAGGAAGTGATTATGCTACNTATCCATTATCAAGAACANTTAGCATAGGTATGAAAGCATCATTTTAATTAAATAAATATATTAATCATGAAAAATAAAAATAATTTTAAATTAATTCTTTTATCTGTATTAGGTTTGACCCTATTAAATAGTTGTCATGATGACCTAGATTTAGCTCCCATTTCTCAACTAACAGATGGAAATTTTTACAAAACAGAAATTCATATGAATCAAGCTTTAGTTGCTGCATATGATGCTTTTCAAAATAATTATAATTTTGATTCTCACTATCTTTTGGAATCAAGAAGCGACAATATTGCTCAGATTGGTCCAAAATTGGATGATTTAGANGGAAATATTTCTCAATTCAATGAAACTAGTGGTGCTGAAGTTGTTAAAGAAGTGTGGAATAATGCTTACAATATAATTTGGAAAGCTAACATTGTNATAAATAAAGTAGATGCNTCTGAAGTTAGTAGTGAAGCAAAGAAAACTGCAATGAAATCACAAGCTAGATTTTTAAGAGCTGCTATGTATTTAGATTTAGTAAGAATGTGGGGTGATGTTCCTTTAGTTACTAAATCTTTAGGACTAGAGGAGAGTTTTACAGTTAAAAGAACTCCTGCTTCAGATGTTTTAAATTTTTTAATTACAGAATTTACTGAGCTTGCTAGTGCTTCTAGTGGTTTGTCTTCATCTTTAACAAAAGGTCAACCAACTATTTATGCTGCTCATGGTTTGCTTGCACGAACTCATCTTTGGATGGGAAATCATTCCCTAGCTGCTCCTCACTTGAAAGGAATTATGGATAGTGGCGTGTATGCTTTCAATAGTGATTTTGCTGAACTATTTAAAGACAGTAATGATAATGGAAAACATATTGTTTTTGCTGTTCAATTTGATAAAGGAATAGTAGGAGAAGAAAATGGATGGCCAAGTAGAGTTCTAACAAGATATATTGATGGAGTTCCATTTGCTGGATCTGGAAGAGACTTAGATGGTGATNNGTCACTTTGGAATGCTTATACGGCTGNTGATAAAAGAAGAGATCTTACTTTGAGAANGGGTTTTACTGATATAAACGATGGTNNTTATGTTCCAGATNNNATAAATTGTATAAAAATGTCAATCAATAATGCACCTGCAGGTTTTGAAAAATGGGGAATTGATTGGCCAATACTTAGATATACTGATGTTATGATGATGTACGCTGAATGCTTAAATGAAGCATCTTATCCAAGTANTGAAGCATTTACAATTTTAAANCAAGTAAGAACTAGAGCTGGTTTAGCAACTTTAACAGCAACAGATTTGGCTTCTAAAACTGCATTTGCTGATGAATTAATGCTACAAAGGAGATTAGAATTTGCATATGAAGATTTAAGATGGTTTGATTTAGTTAGGACAGGTAGGGATAAAACAGAATTAGCTAGTTGGGCATTATCTGCTCATCCTTACGCTGATTATAGAAGGTTGTTTCCCATTCCTGCTGATGAAATAGCTAAAATAAATGATTCTTCCATTATGTGGCAAAATCCTGGTTATTAGTAATAGTTCTAAATTTTTATTAAAAGCTCATAAATTTTATGGGCTTTTTTTAATATATTAATAATAATGAAAAGAAAAGATTTTTTAGTTAATAGTGGATTATTAACTAGTTCTTTATTTGCTTATCCAAATTATTTATTTACTAAAAAAAATACTTCAAATGACATAATTAATATTGGAGTGATAGGAACAGGTAATAGAGGAAAAGGTTTAATTAAACTAATAAACAATATCAGTGATATGAATGTTAAAGCTATCTGTGATATTCTTCCCTATCAAATTGATGAAACTTTAAAACTATTTAATAAAAAACCAAAAACTTATACAAACCATTTAAGTTTACTTGAAAATAATGATTTAGATGCGGTAATTATTTCAACACCAATTAACTCGCACTCAAAAATTTCAATTGATTGTGTTCAAGCAGGNAAACACGTTTATTGTGAAAAGTTAATGGCAAAAGGTTTTGATGCTACTGTAAATTTAGTAAAAGCTGTTAAAGACTCTAAAATTANTTTTCAAACAGGTCATCAATACCATAGTTCAAGATTGTATACAAATGTAGTAGACTTAATTAAGAATGGTAAAATTGGTAANGTAATTGCTTTTGAATCCCAGTGGAATAGAAATAGAAGTTGGAGGAGACCGGTCAAAGACCCAAATTTAGAACGTCAGATTAATTGGAGGCTATATAGAGATTATTCATTCGGTTTATTAGCTGAGTTAAGTGCTCATCAAATTGATTTTGTTAATTGGGTTTTAGAAGATAACCCAATTAAAGTAGTTGGGTTTGGCGGTATTGATTTTTATAAAGATGGTAGAGAAGTATATGATAATATTAAGGTTATTTATGAATATATGGGAGGAGTTAAAGCAAGCTATACCTGTCTTTCTAACAATGCTAAGGATGGATATAAAATTTCTATTAAGGGTGATTTAGGAAGCATAGATATTTATAAAGATGAAGCTTGGTTTTATTCCAATTTAGATGAACCTCAAATTGGAGAAGTTGATGGTGTTTCTGGTGCTACAAAAAGTTGGCTTGGTTCATCNAAGGGTCAAAAATTAAATTTCAAACATCTAACACCAACAGAACAAGCTTTAATTGATTTTAAAAATNGTATTAAAGATAATAAAGAACCTCTATCTAATGTATTTACTGGNGCAGATGTTTCATACGCTGTTGAAATGGGAATTAAAGCTATGGATTCAGGAAATGTAGTAAGNTGGGATTCTAAAAAATATGTTAATTAAGNTATTATGATTTCAAAGTTTAATTTAAAAGGAAAAGTAGCTGTTATNACNGGTGGAGCTGGAGTCTTAGGAAGTTGNATAGCTTCAAGTTTCTGTGAGNNTGGTGTCAAAGTTGTCATTTTNGATAGATCAGATGATGANATAGAAAAACTAATTAATTCTTTAAAGTCCAATGGAGGAGAAGCAATTGGTTTTAAATGTGATGTTCTCTCAAAGAAATCCATACAAGATATTTGTTTAAAAATTATTCAAAAATGGGAAAGGGTTGATATACTTTTAAATGCAGCTGGTGGAAACATGCCTGGTGCAACAATTGGAATTGATCAAAACATCTTTGATCTTTCAATTGAAGATTTTGAAAAAGTTACAGAACTTAATCTAAATGGTTCAGTAATTCCTTGTTTAGTCTTTGGAGAAATTATGTCAAAGCAAGGTTCAGGTGTTATAATTAATTATTCTTCAATGTCTGTAGATAGGGTAATTACAAGAGTTGTTGGTTATTCTGCATCAAAAGCAGCAATAGAGAATTTTACAAGGTGGATGGCTGTAGAAATGGCTTTGAAATTTAATGGAAAGATAAGGGTAAATGCTATTGCTCCAGGTTTTTTTATAGGAAATCAAAACAGAGCATTACTTATAAATAAAGATGGTTCATATACTGATAGGGGAAATACTATAATAAAAAATACTCCAATGGGACGTTTTGGAGAAGCCAAGGAGTTAAATGGAGCAATTCAATTTCTTTGTAGTGATGCTGCAAGTTTTATTACAGGAATAGTACTTCCAATTGATGGTGGTTTTAGTTCATTCAGTGGTGTATAACTTATAAATTTTTAAAATAACATTTTGAGACACTTTAAATTTTTAATTGTTTTTTTGCTATTTTCTTGTAATTCTGAAAATTTTTTAATTAAAGTTACAAATGATCTAAACATTAACAGATCTTTTGAAACTGTTGAATTAGATTTAAATCTTTTCCCTCAAAAACTCATTAATAATATTAGTGAATATGGAATATTTGATTTAAAAAATAATTTATTATTATCTCAAATTATCGATAATAATTTAGATGGGAAGAACGATATAATAATTTTTCAACCTCAAATTGATTCCAACAGTTCTGTCAATTTTTTATTTAAAAAGAAAAATAAATCAAATATTAAAAAAGATAAAAATATATGTTATTCAAATTTAATAACAAAAAGAATGGATGACTTTGCATGGGAAAATGATAGAGTTGCATTTAGAACATATGGTCCAGAAGCTCAAAGATTAATTCTAAATAATAAAAAGGGTGGTATTATATCTAGCGGAATTGATTGTTGGTTAAAAAGAGTTGAATATCCAATTATAGAAAAATGGTATGCCCAACATTTTGAAAAAATTAGCAGCTATCATGAAGATATTGGAGAAGGTCTAGACAATTATCACGTTGGAAAGAGTAGAGGAGCAGGTGGGTTTTCTATATTAATTGATAAAGAATATTACAATTCTAGAAATTTTATAAAAAGTAGAATAATTTCTAATGGTCCTCTTAGAACCATTTTTGAACTTGAATATGAAGACTGGAATATTCCAAAAGGCTATATTGAAGAAAAAAAAATAATTAGTTTAGATAAAGGAAATAATTTGTGTAAAATTGCTGTTCAAATTAAGGGAACAAAATCAATTTCTCCGGGAATTTTTTTAAATGAATTTGATGGAAAAATAAGCAAAAATTTAAAAAACTCCTGGGTTAGTTATTGGCAACCTCATTATGATTCAGAATTAGGAAATGCATTGCTTTCAAAAAATAAATATATTATTGGCTCTCACAAATATTTTGGAGAAGGTTTAGACAAGAATCATTTATATTTAGATTTAAAAGTTGTTGATAATTACGTAGAATATTATACAGGATTTACTTGGTTAAAAAGTAATCAATTTAATGATAAAGAATCATGGAATTCTTACTTGGATAATTTTTCTATGAAATTAAATAATCCATTAAAAATTGAAATTATATTATGAATAAAGTAGTAACATTTGGAGAAATAATGTTAAGGTTAAGTTCACCTGGAAATTTACGGTTTTCTCAATCAAATTCCTTTGATGTTGTTTATGGTGGTGGTGAATCTAACGTAGCAGTTTCTTTATCAAATTATGGAATTCCAGTTGAATTTGTTTCAAGAATTCCTAATAATGATATTGGAATGTGTGCATTAATGGAAATGAGAAAGAGAAATGTTGGGGTAAATCATGTAATTCATGGTGGTGATCGTTTAGGAATATATTTTTTAGAGACTGGTGCAGTAAGTAGAGGAAGTAAGGTAGTATATGATAGATCAAATTCAGCAATTTCTCAGATAAAACCTGGAATGATAAATTGGAAGAAAGTATTTAATGAAGGTGTAACCTGGTTTCATTGGACAGGAATAACCCCTGCAATTTCTCAGGGTGCGGCTAATGTTTGTTTAGAAGCCCTTAAAGTTGCAAGTGATTTAGGTATTACAATTTCAACAGATTTAAATTATCGTTCCAAACTTTGGAATTATGATGGTGACCGTGAAGCAATTATGACTGAATTAACCTCATATTGTGATATAATTTTAGGAAATGAAGAGGATGCTGAAAAACATTTTGGAATTAAACCTAAAAGTTTAGATATAACAAAGGAAGGTCATAAAGTTAAAGCTGAAAGTTTTCTTGATGTGTGTAAACAAATGATGAGAAAATTCCCAAATGCTAAAAAAGTTATTACCACATTAAGAGGCTCTATTTCAGCTTCTCATAATACATGGGCAGGTGTTATGTATGATGGAAATAAAATGTATAAAAGTTGTGAATATCAAATCACCGATATAGTTGATAGAGTTGGTGGTGGAGATTCTTTTATGGGTGGACTTATTTATGGATTAATAAAATATAAAAATAATAACCAAAAGGCTCTTGATTTTGCAGTTGCTGCATCCTGTTTAAAACATACAATTAAAGGAGATGCCAATTTAGTTTCAGTTTCTGAAGTAGAGAAATTAATGGGTGGTGATGCAAGCGGAAGGGTTTCAAGATAAAATATATTTATATGGCACAATTTTCAAGAATACAAGTAATCACAAAAATGAAAGAATCTGGATTAATTCCCTTGTTTTATAATAGTGATATTAATGTTGCTAAAAAAGTTTTAAAATCTTGTTATGATGGAGGAGCAAGACTCTTAGAGTTTACAAGTAGAGGTGATTTTGCTCATGAAATATTTCAAGAACTTAATAAATATGCTTCTAAAGAACTCCCAGAGATGATATTAGGAGTTGGTTCCATAACTGACGGTGCTTCAGCATCATTATATTTACAAATGGGAGCAAATTTTATTGTTACCCCTGTTTTAAGAGAAGATATTGCTATTATTTGCAATAGAAGAAAGGTCTTATGGTCAGCGGGTTGTGGTTCATTGTCAGAGATAGCAAAAGCAGAAGAATTGGGTTGTGAAATTGTTAAATTATTTCCAGGTAATATCTATGGGCCTGAATTTGTTAAAGCAATTAAAGGTCCTCAGCCATGGACATCAATTATGCCTACAGGTGGAGTTTCAACTGATCCTGAAAATTTAAAGTCATGGTTTGAAGCTGGAGTAGTATGTGTTGGAATGGGCTCAAAACTAATTTCAAAAGATATAGTCTTAAATAAAAAATACATTGAGTTGACCCAAAAGGTATCAAAAACTTTAAATATCATAAAAAAAATAAATAATTAATCAAATTTTACATGAAAACAATAATTAAAGAATATCTATTAATTTTATTAATCTTTTTTGCTTTTTCACCCTTAAATTTTTCACAGACTAATTGGGAATATCCGTTTAACGGTAAAAACTTTAACGGATGGGAAATAAAGCAAGGTACTGCCAATTTTGAAATTATTGATGGTGTTATTCAAGCTACTTCAATTTTAAATTCACCAAGTACATATATGGGTACAAAAAAAATATATGATGATTTTATTCTTGAATATGAGGTTTTTGTTTCTCCAGGACTAAATTCTGGTGTTCAATTTAGAAGTGCTGTATATTCAAAAAATAAATTAGGTGGAAGAAAAGGTCAAGTTTATGGATATCAGTGTGAATTAGATACTGATAAATTTAGGTCTTGGACTGGGGGAATATATGATCAATCAAGAAGAAGTTTGTTTTTATATCCTTTGACAAGAAATGAAAAAGGAAAAAATGCTTTTAACAATGGAGAGTGGAATAAAGTTAGAATTGAAGCTACAGGAAATGTAATTAGAACTTGGGTTAATGGAATTCAGTGTTCAAATCTAATAGATGATACATCAAAAACTGGTTTTATAGCCCTTCAAATACATTCAATTAAAGAAGAATCTAAACAAGGTAAAGTTGTAAAATGGAAAAATATTAGAATTTTAACGAAGAACATTGAAAACAACAGATGGCCAGTTGAAAGTTATGCTGTTGAAATAAATAATATTGACAATATGTTATCAAAAGATCAACTCTCAAAAGGTTGGAGATTTTTATGGGATGGAAAAACAACTGAGGGATGGAGAGGCGCTAAATTAACATCTTTTCCATCTAAAGGTTGGGTTATAGAAGATGGAGTTTTAAAAGTCTTATCATCTGGGGGAGCTGAGTCTAGAAATGGTGGAGATATTGTAACAGATAAAAAATATAGCAATTTTGAATTAGAAGTTGACTTTAAGATTACTAAGGGAGCAAATAGTGGCATAAAGTATTTTGTAGACACAGAATTAAACAAGGGGAAAGGTTCTTCAATTGGATTAGAATTTCAAATTCTAGATGATAAATTTCATCCAGATGCAAAAAAAGGTGTAATGGGGAATCGAACTGTAGGATCTTTATATGATTTAATTACAGCTGAAAATTTACAAGAATCTAGAGGAAAAAGAGATGTTAAACCTGGAACTTGGCACAGAGCTAGAATTCTTGTTGATGGAAGTCATGTTGAACACTGGTTAGATAATATTAAAATGCTTGAGTATAATAGACATTCACAAGCATTTAATGCATTAATTAATTACAGTAAATATAAAGTTTGGGAAGGATTTGGTCAAGCTAGTTCTGGTCATATTTTGTTACAGGATCATGGCGATGAGGTATGGTTTAAAAATATTAAAGTCCGTGAATTTTAAATATTGAATATGAAATTAAAAAATAGACGAAATTTTATTAAAAAAGCATCAGCTGGAATCTTAGGAGCTATTACATCTACTAGTTTTACCAGTGCTTCAGCAAAAAGTTACTCAAAAATAATTGGGGCTAACGATAGAATTAATGTAGCTATTCAAGGACTTGGAAGAAGATATCCCGCTTTTAAAAACTCTATTTCAAATAAAAAAAATAATATTCATTTATCTTATTTATGTGATGTTATGAAAAGTCAAAGAGAAAAAGCTTTTGAAGCCTTCTCAAAAATAATTGATTATAAACCTAAACTAGAAAACGATATTAGAAAGATTTTTGATGACAAGAAAGTAGATGCAATTTTGATGGCAACACCTGACCATTGGCATGCTCCTGGTGCTTGTATGGGTATGGAATCAGGTAAACATATATATTTAGAAAAGCCTTGTAGTCATAATTTGATGGAGGGTAAAATGTTAATAGCATATCAGAAACACTATGATAAAATAGTTCAAATGGGTAATCAACAAAGATCTTCTAATGAAACTATAGAACTAATTAATGGAATTCATAACGGAATAATAGGTGATGCACATCTTGCAATTGCTTTTTATCATAACACAAGAACTAGAGTTCCAAATCAAACCAAAATAGCTCCACCTGATGGACTTGATTGGGATTTGTTTCAAGGTCCTGCACCAAGACGTGAATACACAAATGATACTTGGAATTATAATTGGCATTGGTATGGCTGGGATTATGGAACAGCTGAGATGGGAAATAATGCAACACATGAATTGGATATTGCAAGGTGGGCTTTACAGGTTAAACATCCATCTCATGTTGATGTTTTTGCTGATAAATTTCAGTTTATTAATGATGGATGGGAAATGTATGATACCATGGAGGCCAGATTTAAATTTTCTAAAAACAAAATGATAACATGGGATGGACAAAGTAGAAATGGATATCAAAAATATGGAGGAGGAAGAGGAACAATTATATATGGTTCTAAAGGATCTGCTTTTGTAGATAGATCAGGTTACAAAATATTTGGATTAAATGGAAAGTTAGTTAAAGAGAATAATTCAAAATCAAAAAATAAAGAGAGTGGTCTTGCTTTAGGAGGTGGTGGTAATGCAACTGATAAACATGTTACAAATTTCTTCAATGCAATAAGAGGAAAAGAAGACTTAAGATCACCAATTGAACAAGGATCGATAAGTCAAACCCTTACACATTATGCAAATATCTCTTATAGAATAGGCAAATCATTTGATATTGATGAAGAATCAGGTTTGATTTATGATAGAGATGCAATGAAGTTGTGGTCACGTGAATATGAACCAGGTTGGAAAATCAATGATTTATAAAAATTATGTACAATATAAGGGCTACTTTATTCTTAAAATTTTTTATATCAATTTTATTTGTTTTTAGTTGTAAATCTTATAAACCTGAACAAAAACCTAATGTTATAATGATATTAGTGGACGATATGGGTTTCTCTGATATTGGCTCTTATGGTAGTGAGATTAATACACCTAATCTTGATTTTTTAGCATCTAACGGTGTACGATTTGCTAATGCTTACAATACTTCAAAATGCTTTCCCTCAAGAGCATCTTTAATAACAGGACTTTATTCACAGCAAATTGGTTATAATAAATCATTTTCCGATGGAAGAATGAAAAATGCAATAACATTTGGAGAATTATTCAAATTGGGTGGATATAAGACATTATGGGCTGGTAAACATCACAGTAGAGAAAACCCAGTTAATAGAGGTTTTGATCATTTTAGTGGGCTTTTTGACGGTGCTGCAAATCATTTTAACCCCGGATTACAAAGACCTGGTGAAGGTATTCCTGCTCAAAAAAGAAATTCGGTAAATTGGAAATCTAAATATGATGCTCCATATAGAAATTGGGCTATTGAGGGTGAAATAATAAGTCCTTACACACCTGAAAAAGATTTTTATTCTACTGATGCATTTACAGATTATGCAATAAACTGGATAAATAATACAAAAGATAATAATCCATTTTTTCTTTACTTAGCATATACTGCTCCGCATGATCCTTTAATGGCTTGGCCTGAGGATATTGAAAAATACAAGGGAAAATATCAAGATGGATTTGAAATTATTAGAAAGAAAAGGTTTTTAAAACAAAAGAATTTGGGTATCATATCTAAAAATACCAATCTTTCTGTTGCTGAGCATGAAAGATGGGAAGATTTATCTGAAAATGAAAAAAAAATAGAGTCAAAAAAAATGCAAGTTTATGCAGCTATGATTGACAGAATCGATCAAAATATTGGAAGGTTATTAGATCTTTTGAAATCTAAAAATAAACTTGATAATACATTGATTTTATTTGCATCTGATAATGGTGGTTCCTCTGAAAATGCTGAAAAAGAGGTAAATGATGTTGGCCCAATTGGAAGTTTAACCAATTGGAAATCTTTAAAAAAAAATTGGGCAAATGTTTCTAATACACCTTACAGAAATTATAAAAATTGGAGTCATGAGGGAGGTATAAAAACACCTTTAATTGCTTATTGGCCAAAGGGAATTAAAAATACTAATAGTATAATAAAAACACCAGTTCATTTTATTGATATTATACCTACTTTTTCAGAAATTATTAATGTTCCATACCCAAAAGAGTATAATGGTGAAAAAATTATACCAACGCCAGGAAAAAGTTTTTGGAGTTATTTAAATGATAAGGACGAAGGACAAAGAATTGATCCATTGTTCTGGGAATGGCAACACGGTAAAGCAGTTAGATTGGATGATTGGAAACTCGTTTCATACAAAGATAATTGGGCCTTATATAATTTAAATGAAGATCCAGTTGAAGAGAATGATGTTATTAATCAATATCCAGAAATTAAAGATAAGCTTTATAAAATGTATAATGATTGGTTTAATGAAACAAAAATTGATTAAGATTAATAAAATATTCATTTTTTCACTTATTTTTTTCTCTTTAACAAGTTGTGAAAATAAAAAACCTAATATATTATGGATAACAGTTGAGGATATCAGTCCAGATCTTGGTTGTTATGGAGATGAAAATGCTAATACACCTGTTTTAGATAAACTTGCTTCAGAAGGTTTTATCTATACAAATGCTTTTGCAAATGCTCCTGTATGTGCGCCCGCAAGATCTGCTATAATAACCGGAATGTATCCCTCATCGATTGGATCTTTACACATGAGATCCTATGCGCAAAATATTTCAGAATCAGGAAAACTTCCAGAAGAGTTTTTATTTTTTCCAGAAATTTTTAGAAATAACGGATATTATTGTACAAATAATGAGAAAGAAGATTATAATTTAAATATAAAAAGAAAAATTTGGGATGATTCAAGTTTGAAAGCTCATTGGAGAAATAGAAAAAATAAAAACAATCCTTTTTTTTCAGTATTTAATTTAAAAATGACTCATGAAAGTTGTATTAATGATAAAGAAAAACATGAACAATTAACTAAATCCCTTCCTTCAGAATTAAGAATTAATAAAGATCAAATTAATATTCCTTCCTATTTTCCAGATAATCAAATAGTCAGAACTTTAATGGCTAGACATTATGATAATATATCTCAAATGGATATAAGAGTTGGGGAGATTTTAAATGATTTAAAAGAAGATGGTCTTGAAGAAAATACAATTATTTTCTTTTATTCAGATCATGGTACAGGAGTTCCAAGACATAAAAGATGGTTATTTGATTCTGGAATAAAAGTTCCATTAATTGTTTATTTACCAAAAAAATATAGGGATTTATATAATAAAAAACCTGGAAGTTCAATAGATAGGTTAGTGAGTTTTGTTGATTTAGCCCCTACTGCATTGAATATTTCTAATATTGATATTCCAGAAAATATGCAAGGAAAACCATTTCTTGGAGATAATATAGAAAATGAAAATAAATATGTTTTTATTTCTAGAGGAAGAATGGATGAAAGATATGATATGCAAAGAGGAGTTCGAACCAAAGAATTCAAATATATTAGATATTATGAACCTACTAAACCCTATTATCAATATATGAATACACCTGAAAAGGGTGAGATAATGAAGGAAATTAGAAAAGCTCACAAAAATGGTACACTTCCTAAATTTGGGGAGTTACTAATGACTAAAAACAAACCTTATGAATCTCTTTACAATATAATTGATGATCCTATTGAAACTAAAGATTTGGCAAACGATCCTATTTATATAGATATTCTTGAAAATTTAAGACTTGAGCATGAAAAATTTATGAAAGATATTTTTGATATTGGATTAATTCCTGAGCCAATATTAAGGTCATGGGAAGAAAAATATGATGATGAAATATATAGCATTGTAAGAAATCATGATATTTTTTATGAAGATCTTCAAATAATGTCATCATCAAAAGATCCAAGAGTTTTAATATCTGGATTAGATCACCAAAGTGAAGCTGTAAGATTTTGGGCAGCTCAAAGCTTGGGTAATATCAAAGAAAAAATATCAAAAAATTTATTAAGTAAAATATTATTTAAAATAAATGATGAAAATTTAAATGTATCTATTTCAATTTCTAGAATATTAATAAGACAAAATTTAAATGATGAAATAATTTTTAAAACCTTAAAAACAGGTTTAATTGATAATAATGAATGGACAAGATTGCAATCTGCTTTAGTTATTGATGAATTTAAAATTGCTGCAAAAAAATTAGAAAATTATATTAAAAAAAGTAAAGCTAATGATAAAAATAAGTATGTTGTTAGGGTTGTAAATAGGTCATTAAATAAACTTAACAACACTAATTTTATTGTTAAATAAAATTACTTTGAACATTATTAAAAAATAAGTAACTTAAGTGTGCGAACACGTAAAATTTAAAAAAAAAATATAATGAATTTAAATCGAAGAAAATTTATAAAAAAAACATCTTTAGCATCGACTGCAATCTTGACATCTTTTGGGGCATTAAATGCATCAAATACATTAACTGCAAAAAGTTATAGAAAAATTATTGGTGCTAATGATAGAATTAATGTTGGAGTCGTAGGATTTTCAGGTCGTTTTAAAGGTTCTCTTTCTAAAGCATTTAATAATCATTCAAAATCTCAAAATGCTGAAATTGTAGGAGTTTCTGATATCTGGAATCGAAGAAGAGAGGAAGGTAAAGCTTTTCTTGAAAAACAAACTGGTAATAAAATAAGTGTATGGAGAAATAATGAAGAAATGTATGAAAAAAATGAAATTGATGCAGTTATTATTTCGACAGCAGATTTTCAACATGCTTTACATACAGTTGAAGCAGCTGAGGCAAAAAAAGATGTTTATGTTGAAAAACCTTTTGCTGAAACTATGGAGGACGCGCGCATTGGAAAAAAAGCTGTTGATGAATCAGGAATTGTATTTCAAATAGGCTCTCAAAGAAGAAGTGGGATTAATTATCATGCCGCTAATAAGTTTATTAAATCAGGAGGTTTTGGTGATATAGTAATGGTTGAAATGAGTTGGAATGTTAATCAACCTGGAAGATGGAGAGTTTATCCAAATAAAGTAAAAGATATTAAAGAATCTGATGTAGATTGGAAAAGATATTTAATGAATAGACCTTATGAAGATTGGGATCCAAGAAAATATCTCGAATACAGACTGTTTTGGCCTTTTTCATCAGGAATTCCAGGTCAGTGGATGGCTCATCAAATAGATACAGTTCATTGGTTTACAAACCTTGCTCATCCAAGAAGTGTAGCTGCTAATGGTGGAATTTACTTATGGAAAGACGGAAGAACAAATTTTGATACAATGACAGCAGTTATGGATTATGGTCCAAGTAATGATCTTAATTCTGGTTTTCAGGTTGTATATTCATCTAGATTTACTAATTCTGCTGGTGGAACTAAAGAAATATATTATTCAAATGCAGGAGAATTAAATTTGCTCACAAATAAGGTTTCACCAAATGGAGGACTTAAACAGAAGTTTTCAAGTGCTATGGATATGAAACCTAATTTACTTAAGGAGTTCTCATTATCAGAAACTGCTTCAAAAGTTATTACGTCTGCGGATACTGGAAATGACGGAATGACTAATACTCATATGCTTAATTGGCTAGAATGTATTAGAACTAGAAAAGAAACTAATGGTACTGTTTTAGCAGGTTATAATCATTCTATTGCAAATATAATGACTACTGCAGCTTTAAGAACTGGATTAAAAGCCACTTTTGATGAAAAGAATCAGGATGTTTTAGCTGGAGGAAAAGTTTTTAAATATTAAAATATTTTTCATGAAAAAAGTTTTATTTGTTTTATTATCTTTTTTCCTTTTCATTTCTTGTAACGAAAATGTAAAAGATTCAAAAAATATTTCAAAAGTCTTATTTAATAAGGATTCTGAAAACATGAAGATAGATGTTTTTTTGAATGGAAAATTTTTTACTAGTTATATCTATAATAAAGAATATCCAAAACCAATTCTATTCCCTGTAAAAGCTAAAAGTGGATTAACTGTAACCAGAGGGTTTCCATTAAATCCCATTCCTGGTGAAAGAACTGATCATCCTCATCAAATTGGTCATTGGTTTAATTATGGTAATGTTAATGGATTAGATTTTTGGAATAATTCGGATGCTATTCCTAAAAAGGACATGCATTTATATGGAAAAATTGTTCAGACAAAAATTTTAGAATTAAATAATAAAAAGGGATATTTATTATCCACTAGTCAATGGCAATCAAATTTAGGCGAACATATTTTAACTGAGAAAACTAAATTTATTTTTTCGGAATTAGGTTCAACTAGAATTATTGATAGGATAACTGAATTAGAGGCAGTTAAAGATGTTTCATTTAAAGATAATAAGGAGGGTTTATTTGCAATTAGAGTAATAAGACAAATGGAACTTCCATCTAAAAAAGCAGGTAAATTTATTGATTCTAATGGATTAGTAACTGATGTTAAAGTACTTGATAATACTGGCGTTAATGGTGACTATCTAAGCAGTGAAGGTTTAAAAGGTGGAGATGTTTGGGGAACCAGAGCAAGATGGGTAAAATTGTACAGCAAGGTAAATGATCAAAATATTTCAATAACCATTATGGATAGTCCTAAAAATATAGGACATCCCTCATATTGGCATGCAAGAGACTATGGTCTCTTTTCAGCAAATAATTTGGGACAGTCAGCTTTCTCTCAAGGAAGAGAAGTCCTAAATTTTTCACTTAAATCAGGTGAGAAAATAAAGTTTAAACACAGAATGTTAATTAATAGTGGTGACGAATTAAGTACTGAACATATAGAAAATTTTTATAATGAATTTTCAGAAAATAAAACAGTAAAATTATTTAATGGAAAAAATTTAAATAAATGGGATCTTCCAAAAAATAATTTATGGTGGTCAATTAATGAAGATGGGATTTTAGTTGCAAAAAATGATCCTAAGCAAATTGGATCAAACCTTTTTACAAAAAAAAAATATAGTAATTTTTATTTAGAATTAGATTTTAAGTTTATATCTGGAAAAATTGATTCAGGTGTTTTTATAAGAGGAAATCAATCCGAAATAAATCCACAAATTCAAATTGGTGAATCAGGTTCACTTAAAAGAGATATGACAGGATCGCCATACATACCTAAAAAAGGTTATCCTGTTGAAGCGAATGAAGTTTCAAAAAATTTAAAATTGGATGGATGGAATAAGATGGGAATAAAAGTTGTTGAAAATAATTATATTATAAACCTAAACGGAGTTCAAATTTTAGACTATAACCACGAATATTCAAATTTACCTGGTCCTATAGGCTTACAAATTCACAAATCTAGAGACATGGAAATTTGGTTTAAGAATATTAATATTTCAGAAATCTAACAAAATTTAATAATGCAAAACATTTTAGAATATAATAGAAAAAATATTATAGTTTATTTTATTGGATTCTTTTTTTATCAAACTGTTTTTACACAAATTTCCCAAAAATCACCAAATTTTATAGTAATATTAACAGACGATCAAAGTTGGGTAGGGACCTCTTTTTTAGTTGATCCAAATGATTCTAGATCAAAAAGTGATTATTATGTTACTCCTAACATGAAAAGATTGGCAAATATGGGAATGAGAATGACTAATGGATATGCCCCAGCCCCTTTTTGTTCTCCAACTAGAAAAAGTATTTTAACAGGACTTAACCCAGCAAAACACGAATATCAAAAGGACAGAGACAATTGGACTAAAAAATTTAGAAAAAGATTAACAATTCCAAAAGTATTAAAAATGGCAAACCCAAACTATATCACTGCTCATTTTGGAAAGTGGGATGCTAGGTATGATGATTATACACCTGAAGAAATGGGCTATGATTACAGTGATGGGCTAACAGGTAATAATACTGGAGGAGGAAAGCAAAACCTTGAAATAAATGGATTAACTAAGCCATATGTTTTGGGAAAAGATTGGCCTGAATCAATAGATGATCCAAAATTAATTTATTCTCTTACAAATAAAGCAATTGATTTTATAGAAGAACACAGCAATAAAAATCCCTTTTTCATACAAATTTCTCATTATGCTGTCCATCTGGCAATTAATCATTCTAAAAAGTCTCTAGAAAATTTTAAAGAAAATGAAAAGGGAGAAAAACATTTTATCCCAGAATTTGCTGCAATGACACAGGATTTAGACAATGGAATAGGTGATTTATTAAATAAAATTATTGAATTAAATATTTTAAAAAACACATATATTATTTTTTTATCAGATAATGGAGGAAGAAATTCGATTCCTTTAGGTCCAAAGCAAATTAAACCAAGAAATTTCCCATTAAGGGACGGAAAAGGTTCAATGTATGAAGGAGGGATTAGAGTTCCATTTGTTGTTATTGGTCCTGGTGTAGAGATGAACTCTTACACAGATATTCCTGTTACTGGCTTAGACATTCTTCCAAGCTTGGCTGATTTAGCAGGATTTGAAATAAAGAATCTTCCTAAAATTATTGATGGAGGAAGTTTTAAAGATTTGATTCATTCAAAAAATGAAAAAATTATTAAAAGAAATGATCCCTTTTTAATTTTTCATCATGCTGCTAATAGAAAACCTGAATCAGCTATCAGAGAGAATAATTATAAACTAGTAAAGAACTGGACAGATAAAAGTTTGGAACTTTTTGATCTTTCTAAAGATAAAGAAGAAGAAAATGATTTATCATCAGTTTACCCTAAAATTGTTCAAGACTTAGAAACTAAATTGATTTCATTTCTCAATAAAGCTAAAGCTGAAACTAAACGAACTAAATATTAAATAATGAATAAACATATTTTAAATTTTATTTTTTGTGCAGTATTGATTTCATGTAATACGGCTCAAAATTCAAATGATAATGTTGTTAAAAAACCAAATATATTATTTATTGTAACTGATGATTTAAATTGTGATTTAGGATCATATAATCACCCATTGGTTAAAAGTCCAAACATTGATAAATTGGCTAAAAATGGAATTCTTTTTGAAAATGCTCATAATCAATTTCCATTATGTGGACCATCTAGAGCTTCATTTATGACAAGTTTGTATACTGATCAAACCAATATTAAGGGAAATAATATTTTTGTTAGACAAGCTCTTCCTGATGTTACAACTCTTGCTGAAAAATTTCGACAAGAAGGTTATAACTCCGTTAGAATAGGTAAAATATATCACTACAGTAATCCCGGACATATAGGAACCTCTAGCTTTGATGATCCTGATTCTTGGGATTATGTTATAAATCCTCATGGAAGAGATAAAAAAGAGGAACATAAAATAAATGGGATAGTAGATGATTGGGGTGGAGGAGATTTAAGTTGGCTTGCTTCTGAGGGTACTGATGAAGAACAGACAGATGGAATTGTCGCCTCTGAAGCAATTGAACATTTAGACTATTATTCTAATAACGGGCAAAATTTCTTTCTAGCTGTAGGTCTTTTTCGCCCTCATGTACCTTTTGTAGCTCCAAAAAAATATTTTCAAATTTATTCCAGAGATGATATTATTGTTCCTCCACTGGATGATGACTTTTTAAAAACAATTCCATATCCAGCAGCAAGATCCCTGAGAGCTAAAAAAGAACAAATCAATTTAGATAAAGAAATTGCGAAAACAGTTATTCAAGCATATTACGCAACGAATTCTTTTATTGATGCTCAAATTGGAAGAATCTTAGATAAATTAAAAAAAACAGGATTAGATAAAAATACAATTGTTGTTTTTACATCTGATCATGGATTTCATATGGGTGAGCATGGACATTATATGAAGCAAACATTATTTAATAGTGCTACCCGGGTTCCTCTAATTTTTTCAGGACCAGGAATAAAAAAAGGAGTTAGAATACCAAAATCACCAGTTGAGTTAATTGATATATATCCTACTTTACTTGATATGTCTGGATTAGATATTCCAGGTTTTATTTCAGGAAAAAGTTTGGTCCCAATATTTAAAAATCCAAAAATAAGTGTAAGAAAAAGTGCATTAACAAATTATAGAAAAGCAGGATATGAGGGTTATTCTGCTAAAACAGATAGATATAGAATTACTAAGTGGGGAGAAAACGGAGAACATGGTTATGAGCTATATGATCACAATAAAGATAAAAATGAAAATATAAATCTTGCAAATAATCCAGATTATAAAAAGGTTAAAGAAGAGCTTGTCAAACACTTAGATGATAGAATTAAAAATTCAAAAATATCTCCTAAAGGTATTACTCAAATTGAAAATTATAGATCAGTTAGTAAGGCAAAATATATGAGATATACCCCTAAAAATGGTCAAAAATAAATTATATGAATTCTCGAAGAAATTTTATTAAATCAAGTACGTTTTCTCTTCCGTTGATATTATCTGGGTCAACCATTTTTTCTTGTGGATTGTCTGTACTAAACAGGATAGATAGTATTTCTATTTATTTAATCAATGTTAATAGTAAAAGACATTTTAGTCATAGTTCATGGAATAATAGACAACATATTATGATTGAAATAAAAAGTGAAAATTTTTCAGGATGGGGTGAAACAAAAGTAACTAATAATCAACCAGACTTTGATATTTATAAATGGATTGACAATTTCTCTTTTATTAAAGGTTTAGGTATTCAAAATGCAATAAATGAAATTAGAAAAAGTTTTTTTAATGGTCAAATAACAGCTAGGATTAGTGAAGGTGTTTTAATAGCATTATATGATCTTTTAGGAAAAATAAATAAAAAACCAACAATCGAGTTGTGGGATTTAAAAGGTAGAGATCCTGTTCCTGCTCTCTTTTGCATTTTAGAAAGAGATACTAGTATGGTCTTGGAGAAAGCAAAGATTGCAAAAGAGCAAAATATGCATCGATATGTAAAGCTTAAATTATTTGGAGATCTAGATATTGACTTAAAAAATTTAATTGCACTTAGAGACTTTTTAGGGCCTGATAGCTTTATTAATGGAGATGCTAATAGTGGATATAAAACCATTAACAATTTAGATCAATTAGTATCTATATTAAATACTTTAAGTCGTGCAGGAATGAATTCTATTGAAGATCCTGGTTTACACACAAAAGAAGATTGGGAATATTTAAACAAGAATGTTATTAATATCTCACTAGTTCCAGACAAAATATTAAGACCAGCAAAAGAAAGTTTGAAATTTTACAGTAAAGAAATGGGAAAAATTTTTAATATACACCCTCATGTTCAAGGTTCATTTATTGAGTCAAATCAACTAGCTAAAATGATTATTGATTCTGAAAGAAAGCTTATGATTGGAGATGGTAGCTTAATTGGTGCTGCCTGTACTTTTTGGCAACAATTTGCAGTTGGAAACAAAGCTTTTTTTGTAGAAGCCATGGAAAAACCTCAAGAAGATTCTACTTTTTTAAATTGTATAATTGAAAAGTCAACTTCATTAAATAATGAGGGTAAGGTAGTTCTAAATTTAAAACCCGGATTTGGATTAAAAGTAAATTCAGAAAAATTAAAAAATGACTGTAAATCCTATCATTCAATCTAATTTTATGAAAAAATTATTTTTTTTAATATTATCATTTAATTTTATTTTTTCTCAAGAAAGACCAGTTGATCTTGTTAATCCCTTAGTTGATTCAGCTAATTCAAGATGGTTCTTTTTCTCTTCCGCAACAAGGCCCTTTGGAATGGTAAATTTAAGTCCTGATATGTTAGCTAATGGTGCTTGGGGTTCAGGGTATAGATATAATCAAGAAAAAATTAGTTTTTTTAGTCATGTTCATGCTTGGCAACTATCAGGTATTCCAGTCTTACCCTTCAATGGAAAAGTTAAGGCACACTTAGGTCCAAATCATTATGGTTCAAAATATAGCCATCAAAATGAGAAGGTTTCACCTGGTTATCATTCAATATATTTGGATGACTACAACATAAAAACTGAACTTACATCTACTAAAAGGGTCGGTTTTCACAGGTATAATTTTCCTGATAATAATTCAAGTTCAATTCTAATAGACCTTGGTGCTAATTTAGGTCCAAGTGGAACAAAAAGAGGCTATATTCAAAAAAAGACTGATTATAAATTAAATGGTTACACCATTTTAGAAGAAACTAGAAGAAGACCTAAACCAACTACCATTTTTTTTTCTATATAATTTGATAAACCTATGATGGAATTAAATACTTGGGAAAATGGAGTTCTTTTAGGAAAGTCTCAAAAATACAATGGAAAAAATGGGGGAGTTTATGCTGTTTTTGATACTGAAAATAATAAACAAGTTTTAATGAAAGTTGGAATTTCATATGTAAGTATAAATCAGGCAGAACTTAACTTAAAGGAGGAATTGAACCATTGGGATTTTGATAGAATTGTTTTTGAATCAAAAGAAGAGTGGAATTCAATGTTAAAAAGAATTGAAGTAAAGGGAGGTACAAAAAATCAAAAAGTAAGATTTTATACTGATTTATGGCATGCACTTCAGGGTAGAAGAGTTATAAGTGATTTTAATGGAAAATATAGTGATATGACAGGAGAGAAACAGATAATTAGACAAATACCATTAGATAAATATAATAGACCAAAATTTAATCATTATAATTCAGATTCATTTTGGGGAGCTCAATGGACGCTTAATACTTTATGGCACCTTGTATATCCAGAAATTTCGGAAGAATTTATTAACTCGATGCTTTTAATGTATAAAGATGGTGGTTTGATTCCAAGAGGGCCATCAGGTGGCAATTATACTTATGTTATGACTGGTGCTTCTTCCACTCCTTTTATAGTTAGTGCTTACATGAAAGGAATAAAAGGTTTTGATGTCAATTTAGCTTACCAAGGTATGGTAAAAAATCATTTACCAGGTGGAATTATGAGTAAATCTGGTTATGAACATTATACTAAAATAGGAGGAGGGCTAAATTATTATATTAATAAAGGTTTTGTTCCTTTTCCTCTTTCTGAAAAAAATTATGGTTATCATCAAAGTGGACCAGGCATGACCCTTGAATATGCTTATCAAGATTGGACATTAGCTCAAATGGCAAAGCTCTTAAACAAAAAAGAAGACCATAATATGTTTATTAAAAGATCTAAAAACTATAAGAATATTTATGATTCAAAATTTGGGTGGATGAGAGGAAGAAATATTGATGGCTCATGGACTGAACCATATGATCCTTTATTTTATGAAAAAAAGGGGGGATTTGTTGAAGCTACACCTGCTTCCGCAACTTGGTTTGTTCCTCATGATCTTAATGGACTTGCAGAATTAATGGGTGGTCCTGAAATTGCTGCTAAAAGATTAAATCAATCCTTTTTAATTGCAGAACAACATAATTTTGTTTCTCACAATTTGAGAACTGACAAATTTGTTACTAGTGAAAGAAGAAAAGTTTTTATAAATTATGGAAATCAACCATCGATGCAAACAGCTTTTATTTTTAATTATTTTGGAAAACCTTGGTTAACTCAAAAATGGTCAAGAGCAGTTATTGAAAAAGTTTATAGTGATATTTCCCCTCAAAAAGGTTACAGTGGAGATGAAGATCAAGGCCTTATGGGTTCACTCGCAGTTATTATGAAAATGGGTTTATTTCAAATGAATGGAGGAACAGATATTAATCCAACCTATGACATATCGTCTCCAATATTTGATGAAATTACAATACACTTAAATAAAGATTATTATGATGGGAAATCTTTTAAAATTATTTCCGAAAATAATTCTTCTAATAATATTTATATTCAAAATGCATATTTAAATGATAAAAAATTAAATCAATCTTGGTTTTATCACAAAGATCTAATTAAAGGTGGTGTTTTAAAACTAAAACTGGGAAACAAACCAAATTATGAATGGGCTTCTGATCTAATGTCTTTATCAAAAAGTATTTCAGATTAATTTAATTAACTATGGATTCTATTGGCTTTGGAATTATTGGCACGGGAAATATTGCAAAAATTCATTCTGATTGTATAAATCAAATTGAAGGTGCAATTCTACATGGTGTTTTGACAAATTCTAAAGAAAGAAAAAAAGAAATTTTTGAAATTTTTAAAACAAAGATTTATGAAAATATAGATGACTTTCTAGAAAATTCTAAAATTACAATTGTCTGTATATGTAATGAAAGTGGAAAACATGGAAAAACAATTGAAAAAGTCGCAAATGCAAAAAAAAATATTTTATGTGAAAAACCTCTTGAAATCAATTTAAAAAAAATTGAAAAAATTGAAAGAATTGTAAATAAAAATAAAATATTACTAGGTTGTGTATTTCAAAATAGATTCAATCCTGAATATGTAAAATTAAAACAGATAGTAGAAACTGGAAAAATAGGAAAGTTACTTTTAGTTAATGCTCAGGTAAATTGGTATAGAAAACCAGAGTACTATATAAATTCATGGAGAGGGACAAAAGAATTGGATGGTGGTGCAGCATTTATTAATCAAGCAATCCATACTATTGACTTAGTAATTGATTTAATGGGTGAAGTTAAAAATGTATTAGGATTTACTGATACTTTAGTACATAATATTGAAGGTGAAGATATAGGGGTAGCTTCAATTAGGTTTAAAAATAATGCATTGGGTACAATTTCCGTTGGAACTTTATTTTATCCAGGGTTTCCAGAAAAAATCGAAATTTATGGAACTAAAGGAAATTTTGTATTTGAAGGAGGAAAGATTGTAAAGCTTGAATTGATTGGTCAAAAAGATCAATTTAAATTTGATATTAATGAACATAAATCTGGTTCTAGTGATCCGATCGCAATTGGAACTGAATTACATAAAGCAGTTATTTTGGATATGATTAATTCAGTTAAAACTAAAACTTCTCCTTTTATTGATATCAATAAATCTAAACCATCAGTTAAATTAATTAATGATATATACAAATTTTCAGAAAATTATAATTTATGAAAAACATTTTTTTTCAGCTTTTTATTTTTTTAGTAATAATATCATGCCATAACTCAAAAAATGAATTGCCTAATATTATATTTATAATGGCAGATGATCTTGGAAGCGCAGAGCTTGGTTCATATGGTCAGAAAAATATTATTACACCTAATATTGATAACTTGTCTTTACAAGGAATGTCATTTACTCAGGCATATTCTGGCTCTTCCGTTTGTGCTCCTGCAAGAAGTGTTTTAATGACTGGTTTACATACTGGGCACACAAGAGTTAGAGGTAATTTTGGATTCGGAGGAGTAACTGGTTTAGGAGGAAAAGAGGGAAGGGTACCATTAAAAAAAGAGGATGTAACTTTTGTAGAAATATTGAAAGATAATGGATACAAAACAGGCATGATTGGAAAATGGGGACTTGGTGAACCAAATACAAGTGGAGAGCCAAATAAAAAAGGATTTGACTATTTTTTTGGTTTTTTAAATCAAAGAAGGGCGCATAGTTACTACCCAGATTATTTGTGGGAAAACTCGAAAAAATTGTTTCTTGAAAATAATGATGGGAAAGGGAAAGATTATTCTCATAATTTATTTTTAAAAAAAACATTAAGTTTTATAGAAAAAAACAGGAATTCACCTTTTTTCTTATACCTACCTCTTTGTATTCCCCATTCAGGTTATGAGATTCCTCAGATATTAGATATTTATAAAGAAAAAAAATGGATTAATAAACAAAAGATTTATGCTTCAATGGTTAGTACAATGGATAATAGCGTTGGAAAAATAATGGAAAAATTAAAGGATTTAGATATTGATAAAAATACCTATGTTTTTTTCACATCAGATAATGGCGCTGCTCAAATTAATGATGAATGGAAAATATTTAAGAGTAATGGAATTTTAAAAGGAAAAAAAAGAGATCCTTATGAGGGAGGAATCCGTGTTCCTTTAATAGTTAGAAACCCTTCAATGATTAAAAAAAATTCCAAATCAGATATAGTAACTTATTTTCCTGATTTTTTTCCAACAATTTTAGAATTAATTAATGTAAATTATACTAATAAAATTGATGGGTTAAGTATAGCTCCCACATTATTAGGAGAAAATCAAAATTTTGATCAGAGATATTTGTATTGGGAGTTTTATGAAAAAAATGGATGGAAAGCCACAAGATTTAAAAACTGGAAAGCAATTAAAAATAATATTCATTTTGGAACAGATCAGCCAATAGAACTTTATAATTTAATTAATGATCCTAGTGAAGAAACTAATTTATCATCAAAATTTCCAGATATTATAAAAAAAGCTGAACAAATTTTTTCAGAAGCTCATTATCCCTCTGAAAATTGGTTTTGGAAATTTCAAAATAGTAAAATAGAAAAAATATATAATCAATAATAACTGAAAAAATGAAAAAAAATTTAATTGTTATTTTATCATTAATTTTTGCCCAATATGTTTTCTCACAAAATGAAGAGATAACTGAAGTGAAAAATCTTATCGAAAAAGTTTCTTCGTGGCAAAATAAACAAACTGATCATATTAAGAAATATACTTTAACAAATTGGCACTTTTCAGCGTATTATATTGGATTAATGCGGGCATATAAAACAACTGGAAATAAAAAATATTATAATCATTTGTATGATGTTGGAAAGACTCATAATTGGGAAACTCCTTATGACATGTATCATGCTGATAAAATTGCTATTGGCCAATTATATCTAGATTTATTTGATAAAGAAAAAAAACCTGAAATTATTAAAAATTTAAAATGGGTTTTAGATGCTCATATTTACAGGACTTCACCTGAACCTGATGTTAGATATTTAAATAATCCATATAATAAAGAGTGGTGGACTTGGTGTGATGCCCTTTTTATGGCTCCACCAACTTTTGCTAAAATGTATAAAATAACTGGTGAAAAGAAATATTTAGATTATGCAATTAAACATTGGTTTATTACAACTGATTATCTTTGGGATTCTAAAGAAAATCTTATCTATCGAGATGATAGATATTTTAATTTAAAAACTAGTTCAGAGAAAAAAATCTTTTGGAGCAGAGGAAACGGATGGGTTTATGCTGGACTTGTACATATGCTTGAAATTATCCCTGAAGATCACCCCAAAAGACCTGATTTTATCAGACAATTCAAGGGTATGTCTAAAAAACTTTTAGATATTCAAGAGAGATCAAGTGATGGGCTTTGGCGTTCAAATTTACTTGATCCTGGTATTTTTGCTTATTTAAATAAAAATGAAGATAAATTAATAGAAACTGAAAAGATTGATATTCCAGAAAATAGCGGTAGCAGTTTTTTTTGTTATGGATTTGCTTGGGGAATAAATAATGGAATTTTGGATAAGGATTTATTTATGAACCCTATGATATCTGCATGGAAAATGTTAAAATCTCATGTTAATAGTGAAGGTAGATTAGGCTTTATTCAGCCTGTTGGAAAAGATCCAAAACCTTATGATAAAAATTCATGGCAAGAATTTGGAACAGGAGCTTTTTTATTAGCAGCATCTGAATACATTAATTTTTTAAATAAGGAAAAAAAAAATATATCCAAAATACAAAAGGGTAAATTAATTTATAAAAATGATTTAAACAGCAAAGAAAGTATTCATAATTGGTCTATGGAGGGAAGTGCTAAAACTGTTTTTAAAAATGGTTGGATGGAAATGTTTTCTCCCAATGAATCTTCACACCACGTTTTATGGTGTCCTGAAAAATTTCCCACCAGTTTCATTGCTGAATGGGAGATTCAAAATTTAAATTTAGATGCTGGATTATGTATTGTGTTTTTTGCAGCCAATGGAACAAATGGAGAAGATATATTAGATAATTCACTTAAAAAAAGAAATGGAGTTTTTAATCAATACACCAAAAGTGATTTAAATAATTATCATATTTCTTATTATGCAAATAATCCTAAGAAACCTGATAGACCATTTACGCATTTAAGAAAAAACAAAGGATTTAAAACAGTACAGTTTGGTCAAAAAGGAATTCCTGCTAAATCAAAGAATATTCATAAAGTTCAACTTGTAAAATCCAATGGCAGAATTATTATGAATATCGATGGAAACAAATTAATTGATTGGATTGATAATGGAAAAGAATTAGGTCCTATTTTAGGTTCAGGTAAACTAGCTTTTCGTCAAATGCAATGGACTCATTTTAGATATAAAAATTTTAAAGTTTGGGACTTAATATCAATTAAAGATTTATAAAAAATTTATTTTGATTAGAAAAATTTTATTTATTGTAGTAATAAGCTTGCTGGTTAATTCTTGTAAAGAAAATAAAATAAATTATGAATCTAAATTTGAATTACCTGACATGGTATATCCAAAATATAGACAATGGTCCTCTCCTGTAAATGGAGAAATCGTATTATATAATAGTCCAAGTTTTCAATGGCCTAAATCTGGTAAAAAAAATATTTATGATATTAAAATATCCAAAGATTCTGAATTCAAGAAAAACCTTATTGAAAAGAATAATATTCCCTATTCATTTTACAATCCACATAAAAAACTAGAAAACGGAAAATGGTTTTGGAAATATAGAACCACTGGTTCAAAATGGAGTAAAACACAATTTTTTTTCGTTAATGAAAAAACTATTGATTTTGTCTCCCCAAAATTAGATTTAATAATTAATAATATTTCAAATGAACATCCTAGAGTTTGGATTGAAAAGTCTAATTGGGATGAATTCATTATTAATTCAAAAAACAGGAACGAATCAAAAATTATTTTAAAAAAAGCAGATCAAATAATAGGTAAAAGAATTCCAAAAGAGAGCGATGCTATAACTAATAAAAAAGGAAGAAGTGAAAAAGAAACAAATAAAATAGAGAAAAATGCAAGTCAACAACTAGGATTTGAAATGGGCTATTCATTAGAGGCGCTTATCAGAGCTTATGTATTAACAAAAGACATTAAATATTATATTGAAGCAAAAAAATGGATGATGGAAGCTTCTTCTTGGGATCCAAATGGAATCACGCGAAGAAATGATTTTGGAGACGCTTTGATTATGAGTTCACTTGCTATGGGTTATGATGTGTTTTATGAAATTTTAGATGAAAAAGAAAAAATAATAATTTTAAATCACACAAAAACTAGAGCAAATAATTTTTACACAAATTGGAAAAATTATTTAGAGGATAGAAATTCCTCTATGCATGTGTGGCAACATATCATTCATAGATTATTTAAAACTTCTATAGCTTTAATAAAAGATGTGCCTGATGCTGAAAAATGGCTTGATTATATTTATAATTTATGGATTACTCAGCATCCTAAGATGGGTGAGCAAGACGGAGCTTGGTTTAATGGAACTGGATACGTAAGGATGAACGTAATGACAATGTTAGATATTCCTTTAAAATTAAATGCCTATTCAAATTTTGATTTTTTTGAAGTTCCCTTTTATAAAAATTTTATGAAATGGTTAAGTTATTCATTTCCTCCAGGATCATCTCAAGATGGATTTTGTAATGATGGCTATAAGTATCCAACTCCAAATAATGAGTATTTAGGTTTTTCTGATGCTATTTCCAGAATTTTAAATGATCCATATGCTAAGCTATATAAAAAAAGAATTCAAGGTCATTATAAAACTCTTGATGGACCAATTATTGATCTAAATTATAGACGACCTACTATTCCAAAAAAAATATTTGAAGAAGAGGAATACGGATGGTTTAGATTAAGGTATGGATATAAAATGAAGATATCTGATTTAGACTCTGATTTTAAATTGCCTGATGCAGAAATTTTTCCTCAAGTTGGCGTTGCTTATTTGAATTCAGATATAAATAATATTTCTCAAAATTTAATGTTATCAATAAAAAGTTCACCATTTGGAGCGCAACTAGCACATACTCATGCCGAGCATAATACTTTTAACATTGCTTACAAGGGAAAAAGAATATTTTACAATACAGGTTATAGGCCATGGCAAGGTGCTCCTCATTCAGTAGGATGGTATAACCATACCCAGGGTCACAATGGGATTTTAATTAATGGAGAAGGTCAACCTTATGATTCCGGTTCTTATGGTTTTCTTCCTAGATTTATTAGAGGCAATCAGCTCTCTTATGTCTTAGGAGACGGATCTCATGCATATGAATCTCATGAATCAAAAAAAATTGATTTGGGAGTTTCTAAATTTAAAAGACATTATATTTTATTAAAACCTAATATTATTGTTATATATGATGATTTAGAAGCTGATAATCCTTCACATTGGACATGGCTTATTCATAATTATGATGGAATGAAGATTGGTAAAGATAAAAACAGTCTAACTACATTGAACAATGATTTAAATGGAAAACTTAATTTATATGGTTCACAAGAGATATCATTTAACGTAACAGACAAATTTTCAGTTGATCCAGTAAATATCCTTAAAACTGTAGATGCTAATGGCAATATTGATAATTTTAAGAACCACTGGCATTTTAAGTCAAAAAATATTGAAAAAACTAAAAAAATGAGATTTTTATCAATTATTCAAGTTTCTGATAAAAATTTTTATTTGCCAATTGAAAATGATATTAAAGATGAGTATAAAATTGGTGATTGGAAAATATCAATAAATCTTGATACAAATTTTGAATCTAAATTAATTATTAAAAATGATGTTTCTAATTTAGAATTCATTTCATCACTGGATGAATCAGATGAATTACAAAGCAATGAAACTTTAGGTATGACAAGATTAATTGAAATTGTCAATAATAAGCCTCTAAAAAAATATTCATTAGATAATATTCCATACAGCATAAAAAAATTGATAAAAACATCAAAAAATGAAAAATAATTTTTTAAAATATATTTGTTTATGCTGAATAAAATATATGTTTTTTGTTTATTGTTTTTAGTTGCCTGTACGGATGGTATTAAGTCTGATCATCCTAATATATTAATGATTAGTATTGATGATTTAAATGATTGGGTAGGAATTTACGATGGTCATCCAAATTCTTACACTCCTAATATTGATAAGTTAGGTTCCAATGCAGTAGTTTTTAAAAATGCTTATTCACAATCTCCTCTTTGTGGTCCATCTAGAGCTTCAATTCTTACTGGATTAAGACCAACATCATCTGGTATATATGGCCAAATTAATGATAATCAATTAAGAGATTTTTCTACTAAGAATGATATTTTTTTAATGCCTGAGTTTTTTAAACAATATGGTTATAAAACTTTTGGAGTTGGAAAAATTTCACATGGCCACATGCCTGAAGGGGCTTTTGATAAGTCTGGTGGAAGAGTAAAAGGTTTTGGACCAAAACCTATAAATGGTGCTTATTTTAACTGGAATAAAAATGGTACAAGTACTGATTGGGGAGCATTTCCTGTTTCTGATTCTTTAATGCCAGATTTTAAATCAGCTAATTGGATTAAAAATAAACTACAAGAAACTCATAAAGATCCTTTTTTTATGGCTGTTGGATTTTTGAGACCTCATGTTCCATGGTATGTTCCTCAAAAATGGTTTGATTTACATCCTATAGATGATATTATACTTCCACCTTATTTAAAAGAAGACTTAGATGATTTACCTGATTTTGCTTTTAATTTTATTTATGGATATTCTATGATGCCCACAACAGAATGGGCAATTAAAAATAAACAATGGAAAAAAATTATTCAATCTTATTTAGCATCAACTTCTTTTGTTGATCATTATGTCGGGGAAGTTATAGATGCTCTAAATAATAGTGCATATAAAGAAAATACTATTATAGTTTTATTTTCAGATCACGGATATAGAATTGGAGAAAAAGGAATTTTTGCCAAACAATCTCTTTGGGATGAAGCAATAAAAGTTCCATTAATAATTAAACCTCCAAATTTCAATAAGTCAATTGAAATTAAAAACATAGTTGAGCTTATAGATATATATCCGACTTTGATTGATTTGGCAGATTTACCTAATTATAAAAAAAATGAAGGAAAAAGTTTAGTTCCATTAATTAAAAATAAAAGTAATTTTAATAAGAGTTATTCATTAACAACATTTGGATGGGGAAACCACAGTATTTCATCAGATAATTATAAATACATTAAATATCGAGATAGTTCAGAGGAGTTGTATTATTTAATAAATGATCCTAATTCTTGGAAAAATTTAGCTAATAATAAATCATACGATTCTATTAAAATTAGATTTAGAAATTTATTGCCTAAAAGGATTAAAAATGATAATGAATATCCTTTAGTAAATAAATTTTTAGATGATAATTGGTTGAAGTATTAGCAACTAAATATTAAAAAATAAAAATGAAATACATATTAATTATTACTTTATTAATTTTAAATTATTCCTGTAAGAATAATCAAAAATCAGATAAACCAAATATAATTTACATTTTGGCAGATGACTTGGGATATGGAGATTTGTCAATTTATAATAAGAATTCAAAAATTTTTACACCGAATATTGATTCTATTGGAGACGAAGGGATGGTTTTCTATGATATGCATTCTACCTCCTCAGTGTGTACTCCAACCAGATATAGTATTTTAACTGGGGAATATGCATGGAGAACTAGGCTTAAATATGGGGTATTGTGGAGTTATGGAGAACCATTAATTAATGAAGATAAAAATACTGTTGCATCTATGCTCAAGAAATATGGATATACAACTAGCGTTATAGGAAAGTGGCATTTAGGATTAGGTTGGGTTACTAAAAATGATATTTCTGAAATAAATTCTGATATCAGAGATTCTGGTTTAATTAGGGATATAAATGAAGATTTAATTGATTTTAGTAAAAATCCTACTTTTGGCCCTCCNCAAAACGGATTTGATTATAGTTTTATTCTTCCATCATCATTAGACATTCCCCCTTATTTATATCTTGAAAATAATAAATTTTTAAATCCTGTAAATAAATATACTGATGGAAATAAACCAAACATAGATGCTTCAGGGGCTTTTTGGAGACCTGGACCTATGGCAGAGTATTTTGATATTAACCAAGTTTTACCAATATTTTTTGATAAATCAAAAAAATATATTGAAAAAACCCAAAAAGAGGATAAACCTTTCTTTTTATACTTGCCGCTTCCAGGTCCCCACACACCATGGCTTCCTGACAGTAGTTTCAAGGATTCTTCTGAAGCAGGAGAATATGGAGATTTTGTAAAAATGATTGATTTTTATGTAGGAAACTTATTGGATCATCTAAAATCATTAAACTTAGAAAAGAATACTATGGTAATATTTACAAGTGACAATGGTCCCTATTGGTGGCCAGAATCGATTTTAAAGTTTAATCATAAGGCTGCACTAGATTTAAAGGGNATGAAAGGAGATATTTATGATGGTGGACATAGAATTCCTTTTATGGTTAAATACCCTGGTGTTGTAAAAGAAAAAAGTANAAATTCAGATGTTAATTCATTNGCAAGTCTTATGNGCACTTTGGGAGAAATGCTTGGAGAAGACCATAATAATATTGGTATTGATAGTTATAGCTTTTATGAAGCTTTGATTAACGTTAATCATAAATCAGAANTTAATCCAATTATTCATCATTCTTCNAAAGGTTTCTTTTCCTTAAGAAAAGGTAAATGGAAATTAATAGAAAATTTAGGATCAGGAGGTTTTTCTAAGCCAGTTTATATTGAAGCAGAAAAAGAAGAAAATATTTATAGTCTTTTTAATATGGAAGATGATATTTCTGAANCTAATAATTTAGCNAATAAATATCCTGAAATAGTTAAAGATTTGATTTTTGAGATGAATTCAATTAAAAATAAATCTTTTAGATGAACCTATACAATATTTAAATGGTTAAAAACCAACCTTTAAAACATCCTTCAAATATTACTAAATCAATTTCAATTATTCAGTTTGGAGCAGGAAATTTTATAAGAGGATTTGTAGATTATGCTATTCAAGTACTTAATGAACAATTTAATTTTAATGCCAAAATAACTATTGTTAAACCTACTAATAGTATTTCTAAATATAATTTTATTGCTCAAAATTATAAGTTTCATGTTTTTTTGGAGGGAATTTTTAAGAATAAAAAAATAAGAAAAGTTAAAATTATAGACTGTATTNAAGAAATCGTCAATCCTTANTTAGATTTTAAAAATTATATTAAACTAGCAGAGAAAGAAGATTTAAAATTTATTTTTTCTAACACAACNGAATTAGGCTTAGTGTTTGATCCAACTGATAAATTTAATATGGAGCCGCCTAATTCATTTCCAGCAAAAATGACTCTATTTTTGTATNANAGATATATAAAATTTAATGGTTGTTTNGAAAAAANATTAACTATTATACCTTGTGAATTAATTAAAGATAATGCTTTTGTTCTNANAGATTTAATATTAAAATATTGTGAATTATGGGGATTGGATAATAAATTTAAAATTTGGATAAAGAAAAATAATTTTTATAATTCTTTAGTTGATAGAATAGTNCCTGGATTTCCACAAAAAAATTTAAAATATTATAATTCTATCACTAAATTTAATGACAATCATATTGTAGTTTGTGAGCCTTATTTTAAATGGATAATACAAGCTAAAAAGGATTTTTCTAATGAATTTCCTTTAAATCTTGTAAATGATCTTGACGTTAAATTTGTTTCAGATATTTCNAAATTTAGAAATAGAAAAATTAGAATTTTAAATGGACTTCATACATGTTTAGCTCCAGTTTGTCTATTAAATAATATTAACTTGGTGTCAGAATCATTTAAAGATTCTTTTATTACACATTTTATTGAAAAACTTTTATATGATGAAATANTGGTTAGTATTGATGAAGATGATTATAATGAGATAAAAGCTTTCTCTNTAAGTGTAATTGAAAGGTTTAAGAANCCATATATAGACCATTATTATAAGTCCATATTATTAAATTCTATTTCAAAGTTTAAAATAAGAGTTNTTCCAAGTATTAAATCTTTTTTACACATTAAATCTTTTCTTCCTCCAAATCTTATTTTTTCATTAGGTTGTTTGATCTATTATTATGGAAATCATAAAGATGAAATAAATGATAATCAAAAGAATTTATTGCTTTTTAATCAGATTTTTATAAATAAATCAGANAATATAATTACTAATTTAATTTTAAAAAATGATTCTTTATGGGGTATTGATCTTACATTAATAAAAAATTTAGAAAGATATGTTTTGTATATTATTAGAGAATTAAAATCAAATAAACCAGAAAAAGTTTATTTTAATTTTATAAAAAAAATTCAAAAAATCTAATATATTTTTTTAAAAAGATAGTTTTAAGATACTCTTTTCAATTATCTTTATTATATTCTTAAATTTATAAAATGACAATAAATTAATTTAAAATGAGAAATTTTTTTGTTAAAATAATTGCTTTAAATTTTTATTTTTTCCTTTTAACTAGTTGTTCAAATAATCCTTCTTTTAACGTGGAAAGAGATTATTTAGACATGCAAGATGCAATTCTTGAAGCATTTATTAATGTAAAAGATAGTTCTGTAATCCAAATTCCAGACGGACATTATTTGTTTTCTAAGTCCCTAATTTTAGATGGTAAAAAGAATGTAACAATTAGAGGCAATGGTATGGAAAAAACAGTATTGTCATTTAAAGGTCAAACTCAAGGGGCTGAAGGTTTAAGAATAGCAAATTGTGAAAATATTACAATTGAAAATATGACAGTAGAGGATTCAAATGGGGATAATATAAAAGTTACTGATACTGATGGAATTATTTTTAAACAAATTAGATCNGTTTGGACTGGTGAAGTTTCAACAGAAAACGGAGCATATGCTATATATCCAGTTTTATGTAATAATGTTTTAATAGAGGAATCAGAAGCAATTGGAGCTTCAGATGCTGGTATTTATGTTGGACAATCTGATAATGTAATAATAAGAAATAACAAAGCATATTATAATGTTGCTGGAATAGAAAGTGAAAATAGTACAAATGTCNAAATTTATGGAAATGAAGCCTATGAAAATACTGGAGGACTATTGATATTTAATTTACCAGGATTAACAAAAGTAGGTAGTGATGTTAANGNATTTNAAAATCACATATTTAATAATAATCTTAAAAATTTTGGAGTTAAAGGTTCAATTGTTAGTACAGTTCCTAGTGGATCGGGATTAATTATTTTGGCTACTAAAAATGTANAAATAAATAANAATATAATAGAAAATCATAAAACTGCTAATACATCNATAGTAAGTTATGAGCTTTTTGCTTCAAATAAAAGAAGATCTGNTAATGNTGCGAAAGANCTTCCAGGGGGCGTAAGACGTATCTTNTCAAGATATAAAGAGGATGATTCTTATGATCCTTTTTCAGGNAAAGTTTATATANATGATAATANTTTTAATAATAATATGTTCCCAGATTTAAGATCTGAATATGGAAAATTATGGGCATTAAAAAATAGTTTTTCAATTCCTGATATTGTTTTTGATGGAATTTATCCCAACAATTATTTAGAAATGAATGAGGAAGTAAAATCTAATTACAAGATATGTATTAATGAAAACCAAACTATTGAATTTGCTGTAATGGATGCCTCTAATGATTTTAAAAACTTTTCCAATGATATTAGCAATTATAATTGTGAAATAAATGAATAGATTTAAAATCATATTAATTTTTTTACTTTTTAGCAGTTGTAATCAAAAATCTTCTAAAAATATTCCTCCCACCGCAAAAAAAGTTTCTTCATCAATTAATTTTTCATCACAAAAATCTTCCGACATTGCACTTTTAAAATTATCTGAATATAAATTTTTTAAAGGTCCCATTTCTGATTTAAAACCCAATGATAATGTATATTCTTATAAACTAAATTCAG
The DNA here is from genome assembly GCA_002702895.1 of Flavobacteriaceae bacterium. Classification (GTDB taxonomy): domain Bacteria; phylum Bacteroidota; class Bacteroidia; order Flavobacteriales; family Flavobacteriaceae; genus MAG-121220-bin8. Next base: position 49,679 of record PACX01000020.1, read on the forward strand.
CTCTATTTTCTGATTACGCTTTTAAAGAACGTTTTATATATGTTCCAGAAAATTTGAATATAATTTATCAATCTGAAAATACATTTGATTTTCCTGATGGTAGTATTATAATAAAAAACTTTTTTTATCCAAAAGATTTCAATGATTCAAAAGGTGAAAGAAGAATTTTAGAAACGCGTCTACTGATTAAAAATTCTTCAGAATGGATTGGCCTCCCATACATTTGGAATAAAGATCAAACTGATGCTAATTTACAGGTTTTAGGTGGAGAAACTAATATTAGTTGGAAGCATTATGATGGTACTACTAAATCAACAAATTATATTATTCCTAACATTAATCAATGTAAAAGCTGTCACTTGTCTGATCAAAAGATAATTCCAATTGGAGTTACTGCACGCCAATTAAACAGGTTAAATATTTATAATAACAAAATGCAAAATCAATTAGAATATTTACATAGCATTAATATTATAGAAAATTTACCTAATAAAGTAAAAATTCCTAAAATGGCTGATTGGAGTTCCGATTCTTTCTCTGTTAAAGAAAGAGCTATTGCTTATATGGACATTAATTGTGCTCATTGTCATAATCCAAAAGGTCCAGCAAAAAATTCTGGCTTAAATCTTTCTTATTATGCAAAAACTGATTATGAGAGAGGTATTTATAAACCCCCTATTGCCGCAGGAAAAGGTTCAGGCGATTTAAAATATGATATAGTTCCTGGTGATTCAGAAAATTCTATAATTGCATACAGAATGTTAAGTCATGACCCAGGTATAATGATGCCCGAAATTGGAAGAACAATGGTTCATAAAGAGGGTATTCAGTTGATTAATGATTATATTGATAATCTTATTTTAAAAAAATAAGAAAAAAATAAAATTTAAATGGAGAGTAATTGGATTGCTATTATAATAATTATAATTACTTTTTTTTTAATCCGTTACATAGAAAAAAGTAAAACCCCCCTTTTATTAAATTTTTCAAAATGGATTCCACCTATTTTATTAGCATTTATTTTTCCTGCCATTATTGTTTATTTATTTGGATTTAATTTTGATGACTCACCAATTTTCTCCTGGAATACAAAATATCTTTATCCTGTTACAATTTTTACTATAATGTCATCTATGTCTTTAAGTGACCTGAAAATTGTTGGATTTAAACCTTTAATTTTATTTTTAATTTCTTCTTTTATTATAACAATTATCCCTGTTGTTCTGATTTTATTAATTGTTTATAATCCATTTGATTATCAATCTCTTATAATTGAAAATTCATTATGGAAAGGACTTATTCCTGTTATTGGGAGTTGGATTGGTGGAAGTTCAAGTATGGTAATTTTAAAAGAGTTTGTATTGCTTAACGAAGAGTTATTTCTTTCGATATTAGTAATAGATACAATTATTCAGAATATAGTTATGATTTTTCTTTTTCAATCAATTAAACAAACTGATTATATTGATAAAAAGTTTAATTTAGACAAACTTGATTTAATTACTTTAGGTGAAAATAATTTAGTTTCAAAAAATTTAACTTTTACTCTATTTTTTTCTTTTTCTATTCCCCTAACTTTTATCTACTTAGATATGGATTTTTTGTTTAATGTTTTAGCTTTATCAGTAATAGGATTATTTTTTGGCAATTTCTTTAAACGCTGGTCTAATAAAATCAATTTAAAAATTGGTTCGATAGGAATAATTTTGATAATGTCAATTATTGGATTAAAATTAACTTTTGATAGCTTTGAATTGCCTTTTGAATTTGTAATATTTATTGTTTTTTGGATGCTAATTAACATGATTTTAATTACACTTTCTGGGTTTTTATTAAAAACTTCTTTTACTTGGACTCCAATTGCATTAATGGCAAATATTGGTGGAATTTCAACATGTCCTGCACTTGCTTCTGCTTACAATAAAAAATTAATGCCACATGCAATTGTACTAGCAATTCTTAGTATGGCTACAGGAACATTTTGGGGGATATTATCATTTAGTCTAATAAACTTTATTATTTAATTTTAATAAACTTAAATTTTTTCTTTTTTTCTATTCTAACTTAAACAAGATTTTAAATTATATGCGTGTAGGCAAACATAAATGTTATAAAAAGTATATTAAATCAAATTTTTTTATAAAATTTATATAAATTAGATATATAATTAAATAACAATTAATGAATAAAAATATTAAAGTTAGATACGCTGCTTCCCCAAGAGAAGTAAAGGGTATGGATACTAATGAATTAAGAAACGAGTTCTTAATTTCAGATATTTTTGATAATAATATTATTAAATGGGTATACTCTCATTATGACCGTTATATGACAGGTGGTGTTTCTCCAAATTCCAATGATATTTTTTTAGATATAGTGGATCCCATTAAATCAAATTTTTTTTTAGAAAGAAGAGAATTAGGTATAATTAATGTTGGACAAAAAGGATCAGTTTTAGTTGATGGAAAAAAGTATATTTTAGATTATAAAGAAGCTTTATATGTAGGGAGAGGAGTTGAAAATGTTTATTTTAACTCGCATGATAATAAAAATCCTGCCAAGTTTTATTTAAATTCTACTTTAGCTCATAAATCATATCCAACTAAAAAGATTTCACGTGAAGAAGCAGAGATTGTTGAAATGGGAAGTTTTGAAACAGCAAATGTTAGAACTATTAGAAAATTAATAGTCAATAGTATTATTAAAACCTGTCAACTTCAAATGGGAATTACTGAGCTTAAACCAGGTAGTATTTGGAATACTATGCCTGCTCACTATCATGATAGAAGAATGGAAGTCTATTTCTATTTTGAAATTCCAGAAAATAATGCAGTGTGTCATTTTATGGGAAAACCAAATGAAACTAGACATATTTGGCTTCAAAATGATCAAGCAATTATTTCTCCTCCATGGTCAATTCATTCTGGTTCAGGAACCTGTAATTATACTTTTATATGGGGAATGGCTGGTGAAAATTTAGATTATGGAGATATGGATCATTGTAAAATTATTGATCTTAAATAACATCTATGTCTACAGAACTTTTTAATCTAAAAGGTAAAATTGCACTAATAACTGGATCTACTCATGGATTAGGTATGGCGATGGCTATGGGAATTGGAAATGCTGGAGCAAAAATTATAGTTAATGGAAATAGTTCAAAAGAAAAACTAGAAAGAGCAGTAAAATATTATATTTCAAAAGGATTAGATGCATACGGATATTTATTTGATGTTTCTGACGAAAAATCTGTTATAAAAAATATAGATGATATAGAAAAAAATGTTGGACCTATAGATATTCTTGTAAATAATGCTGGAATTATTAAAAGAACTTTAATCAAGGATATGTTAGTTAAAGATTTTGAAGAAGTCATTAAAATTGATTTAGTAGCACCTTTTATTGTTTCAAAACATGTTGTAAAAAAAATGATTTTAAGAAAATCAGGAAAAATTATAAATATTTGTTCTTTATTAAGTGAATTTGGAAGAAATTCAGTAAGTGCTTACTCATCTGCTAAAGGGGGATTAAAAATTTTAACTAAGAATATGGCTACTGAGTGGGCAAAATATAATATACAAGTTAATGGTATAGGTCCAGGTTATTTTGCGACTGATCAAACAAAACCTATTAGAGAAAATGGCCACCCTTTTAATGATTTTATTATAAATAGAACTCCTTCAGCAAAATGGGGTAATCCTGAAGATTTACAAGGTGCAGCTATATTTTTAAGTTCAAAAGCAAGTGATTTTGTTAATGGTCATATACTATATGTAGATGGGGGGATTTTAGCTACAATTGGGAAACCTCAAAATGAAATTTAATTTTATTTTGCCAAAATCTTGGGGTTTTGATCCATTTAATTATATACTTTAATGCAAAATAAAAAACAAATTATTTAGTAATTTCTATGAGACAGTTTCTTAAGAAAAAATTTCTACTTTTTTTTGTAATTTTTTTAGAAATACAAAATTCCAATGCTCAAAAAATTGAATCTAATAAAATTGATTTTTTTCTTTGTATTGGACAATCCAATATGGCAGGAAGAGGTGTTTTAGCTATTTCAGACTCAATAACAACAACTCAATTGCTTTTATTCAATGCAAAAAATAAATGGGAAATTGCAAAAAACCCTATGAATAAATATTCAAATATTAGAAAATCAATTAGAATCCAACAAATGAGTCCATCATGGTCATTTGGAAAAAAATTAACATCTTATTTTAAAAAAGTTGGTTTAGTTGTAAATGCAAGAGGTGGAACAAAAATTGAACAATGGCACAATGATAGTATCCTATATAAAAAAACTATATCTAGAACTAAAAAAGCTCAAATCATTGGGAATATAAAAGGAGTAATTTGGCATCAAGGTGAGGGAAATAGAAAGAATTGGAAGACTTATTCTAATAAATTAATAAATCTTATTAAAAATATTAGAAAAGATTTGAATAGAAATGATTTGCCATTTATTGTAGGAGAAATTGGGAACTGGAGAATTACAACAAAACATAATTCTGACTCAATTAATAACGTTTTAAGGAATATTAAAAATAAAATAAATAACGTTGATTATGTATCGGCATTAGACTTATCACACAAAGGAGATTCTGTCCACTTTGATAGATCATCACAATTATTTTTAGGAGAACGTTATGCTTTAAAATATTTAGAAATGAATTTAGATAATTAGAATGATTGTGTCATGTTCATTAATTTAAAAAAACATATACTTTTTCTTTTTTTTACTTTAATTTCATTTTCTAATTTTAGTCAATATCAATTTGAGAAATTAAATTTAAGAATGCACAAATTTGTTAAACAAAATGAATTAGCTGGAATTCAAACATTGATAATTAAGGATGATAAAATCATAAATTTTGACACTTATGGTTACTCAAATATTAAAGAAAATAAAAAATTGCAATCTAATAGTATTTTTAGAATCGCATCAATGACCAAATGTGTTGTTTCAGTAGGATTAATGAAATTATATGATAAGGGATTATTTAGTTTAGAAGATCCAATTGAGAAATTTCTGCCAGAATTTAAAAATATGCATGTCTTTATAAATAAAAACACTTTTATTAAAGCTCAAAATTCTATAAGAATTATTGATATTCTCAGACACACTACTGGAATTGGAAAAACAAGTCCATATCTCAATGAAAAATTAGAAGAACTTAAAAAAATACCATCTATTGACTTGCAGATGGAAATCAATAGATTAAGCAAAATCCCATTAAGTAATGAGCCAGGAACTGTATGGAGATATAGTCCAGCTACTAATATTGCCGGTTTATTAATTGAAAAGATTTCTGGAAAAAGTCTTTATATTTTTTTAAAAGATGAAATTTTTGATCCTCTTGGAATGAAAGACACTTTTTTTCAAGTTCCAAAAGATAAAATAGATAGATTTACAACTGGTTACACAATTAATAATCAACAGAAATTAATTGAAATAGACAATCCTTTAAACTCTACATATACTAAAAGAGTTACCTTTTTTATAGCATCTGGAGGCTTAGTATCTTCTATACTGGATTATTCAAATTTTTGTAAGATGTTATTAAATAATGGAGAATATAATGGAATTAAAATTCTTCAAAAAAATACTGTAAAACTTATGACCACTAATCAATTAAATGGAATTAAAAATGCAAAAGAAAATGATAATAATCCAAAACCAAATAATTCTTTAGGTTTTGGTTTAGGTTTTAATGTTTTAACTGATATTAGCAAATATCCTATTGCTGGAAATGAAGGAAGTTATGGTTGGCATGGAAGTTGGGGATCTTATTTTAAAATTGATCCAAAAGAAAATTTAATAATGATTTTAATGACTCAAATGAAACCATGGAAGTATTATAATAAAGAAATTTTTGAATCTCTGGTTTATGATGCAATAAAAACCCCTGTAAATCAGTGACTTACAAGGGTGTTGGTGGAGTCGGAGGGAATCGAACCCTCGTCCAAACAAGCGAAAAAATAGCTTTCTACAGATTTAGTTTTCAATTAATTTTCGATAATATTCTGACTGAAAACTGCCTAAATATTACTTAGCTTTTTTATTTTAAAATCTTACCAAAGCCTTAAGATTTCTATGTTGACTTTAATGGTATCTCATAATGAAGCGCCGTCAACAAAGGCTATTCTGAGACATCTTACCTTCCTGCCTAGCAGGACAAGGCCTTAACTTACTATAATTCAGTTATTAGGCTGCAAGAGCGTAATTGTTTTCGCCATTTAAAGTTTGGTACTAGGATATTTGCGAGCTATAGTCCAGAGCTCGATCTGCTTACCATTAAATCAGACTCGCTGTCAAAACCAGTCGACCCCAATTTTTTTCAATGAACAAAAAATTTGCAAGCGCAAATATATATTAATTTGATTTATTTAAATGAATTAATTGCTTTTTTGATTACAACTAATTTTTTTAATAGATTTTCTAATTTACTAATATTTAGCATATTAGCTCCATCACTTTTAGCATTTTTAGGATTAAAATGTGTTTCAATAAAAAGACCATTTGCACCTGATGCAATTCCTGCTTTTGCAATTGTTTCAATCATTTCAGGGTTTCCACCTGTAACTCCTGACAACTGATTGGGTTGTTGAAGAGAATGTGTTACATCAAGAACAACAGGAGCATATTCTTGCATTACTGGGATTCCTCTAAAATCAACCAATAGGTCTTGGTATCCAAACATACTTCCTCTTTCTGTAATTATTACATTATTATTTCCAGAATCTTTTATTTTTTTTACAGCATGAGACATGCTTTCAGGACTCATAAATTGTCCTTTTTTTAAATTAATGTGTTTTCCAGTTTTAGCTGCAGCCACTAATAAATCAGTTTGTCTAACAAGAAAAGCGGGTATTTGAAGAATATCTACATAATTTGAAGCAAGATTAGCGTCTTTTAATTCATGAATATCTGTAACTGTTGGTATTTGTAATTTTTCTCCAATGTTTTTTAAAATATTTAATGCCTTTTCATCACCAATTCCTGTAAAACTATCGATTCTAGTTCTGTTGGCTTTTTTAAAACTACCTTTAAAAATAAAGGGTATTTTTAACCTATTTGTTATATCTAATACTTTTTCAGCAATTTCAAATGCCATCTCTTCACTTTCAATCGCACAGGGACCACTAATTAAGAAAAAGTGGTTTGATTTTAAGTGTTTAATATTTTTTATTTTATCAATCATAGATTAAATAAATTTATGCTAAATTAAATAATTATCTCTAGTTCCGTCTTTTAATTAAAATAGTTAGTTTTTTTCAGACAGTTCAAAAAATTTATTATTCTCAATTCGTATTGTCTTTGCCGGAAATTTTGAGATAATATCATAGTCATGAGTAGCAATCAATATAGTAGTTCCTCTTTTATTTATTTTTTTGAATAATTCTATAATTTCAGCACTCGTTGCAGGATCTAGATTACCAGTTGGTTCATCTGCTAAAATTAGTTCAGGCTCATTAAGAAGTGCTCTAGCAATTGCAATTCTTTGTTGCTCTCCACCAGATAATTCGTGAGGAAACTTGTTTTCTGTATTTTGTAATTTTACTTCGTCTAAAACTTTTTGAATTCTATCTTTTATTTTTTCCTTGTCTTTCCAATTAGTTGCTTTTAAAACAAATTCAAGATTACTTTTAATAGACCTGTCGGAAAGAAGTTTGAAATCTTGAAATACTATACCAAGTTTTCTTCTTAAAAATGGGATTTTTTTCTCCTTAATTTTAAAAATATTTATTCCTGCTACACTACCTTCTCCATCAAAAATTTTAATATCTCCATAGAGAATTTTAAGTAAGCTACTTTTTCCACTTCCTGTTTTACCTATTAGGTAAATAAATTCTCCTTTTTTTATTGAAAGTGATACGTCAGAAAGGATATTTTTATCATCGTGATTTATAGTTATTTTTTTTAAATCAATAATATGATTCTCTATATTCATAAAAAATATTTATAAAATTCAATTTACTAAATCTTTCAATTTATAAGTATATTTAAATTTTTTTTATACAAAAGTTACAATTTTATATTAATTTATTAATTTTAATTATAGTATATAACTTAATTTAAAAAATAAGTTTTAATTATGTAAATATTTATGATATTTGATTAAAAAATTAATATGTGTGGAATAGTTTGTGCATTGGATTTAAAGCAAGATTCTGAAATTCTTAGAACTCAAGTTCTAGAAATGTCTAAAAAAGTTAGACATAGAGGTCCAGATTGGAGTGGTATATATTCTTCTAAAAATGCATTGTTAGCTCATGAACGTTTAGCAATCGTTGATCCAAAATCAGGTAACCAACCTATATTTAGTTCAGATAGAAAGTTTATCCTAGCTGCTAACGGTGAAATTTATAATCATAGATCTTTAAAAGATAATTTAAAGATTGACTATGATTTTCAAACTAATTCTGATTGTGAAATTATCTTGGCCTTATACAAACAAAATGGCATTGATTTTTTAGATGATCTAAATGGTATTTTTGGATTTGTTTTATTTAATGAAAATACAAATGAATATTTAGTTGCCAGAGATCATATGGGAATTATTCCTCTTTACATTGGCTGGGATAAGCTTGGTACTTTTTATGTAGCTTCAGAATTGAAAGCCTTGGAAGGTGTTTGTAATAAAATTGAAATTTTTCCACCAGGACATTATTTGTGTAATAAATCTGATAAACCCACAAAATGGTATAAAAGGGATTGGATGAATTATAAAGCAGTATCTAATAACAAAACTGATTTAATTGCTTTACAAGATGCCTTAGAACAAGCTGTTCATCGACAGTTAATGAGTGATGTTCCTTACGGAGTTCTTTTATCAGGAGGTTTAGATTCATCTATTACTTCTGCTTTAGCTAAAAAGTATTCTAAAAATAGAATTGAATCAGATGATCAAAAACAAGCTTGGTATCCTCAATTACATTCTTTTGCTGTTGGTTTAGTTGGTTCTCCTGACTTAAAAGCTGCAAGGATTGTTGCTGATCATATTGGCTCAATTCATCATGAAATAAACTTTACTATTCAAGAGGGATTAGATGCAATAAATGATGTTATTTTTCATTTAGAGACGTATGATGTTACTACAGTTAGAGCTTCAACTCCAATGTATTTAATGGCTAGAGTTATAAAATCTATGGGAATAAAGATGGTGTTATCTGGAGAGGGTGCAGATGAAATTTTTGGCGGATATTTATATTTTCATAAAGCACCTAGTCCTGAAGAATTTCATAAAGAGACCGTAAGAAAACTAGAGAAACTATATCAATATGATTGTTTAAGAGCTAATAAGTCTCTTGCTGCTTGGGGAATTGAAGGAAGAGTCCCTTTTTTAGATAAAGAATTTCTTGATGTTGCTATGAGAATTAATCCTGCAGATAAAATGATTAATAAAGAGAAAATGGAAAAATGGGTTTTAAGAAAGTCTTTTGAGAATTATTTACCTCAATCAGTTGCTTGGAGACAAAAAGAACAGTTTAGTGATGGTGTTGGATACAATTGGATAGATAGTTTAAAAGAGTTAGTTGATAAGAAAATTACGGATAAAATGTTTAATAATGCTAAATTTACTTTCCCTTTTCAAACTCCAATGTCAAAGGAGGAATTTTATTACAGATCTATATTTGAATCTCATTTTCCTTCTGTAACTGCTGCTAAAACAGTTCCATCTGTTCCTTCTATAGCTTGTAGTACTCCAATTGCACTTGAGTGGGATAAGTCATTTAAAAATATGAGTGATCCGTCAGGAAGATCAGTTTCAAATATTCATTTGGATTCTTACTAGTCATTAATTTTTTATTGAATAAAATTGTTGATAACTTGAGTCTATTCATCTCTGTAAAAATCTAGAATTACTTTACTATTTCCTTATATTTGTTTTACCATATTTTATTAAAAAATTGATATAAAATGAGTGATAAAATTAATAAGAGTCAGTATTCAGCAGATAGTATACAGGCACTTGAGGGAATGGAACACGTCAGGAAGAGACCTTCAATGTATATTGGTGATGTTGGAGTTAGAGGTTTACACCATTTAGTATATGAGGTAGTAGACAATTCTATTGATGAAGCAATGGCCGGTCATTGTAATGAAATTAAAGTTTCAATTAATGAAGATAATTCTGTAACTGTTGAGGATAATGGTAGAGGAATTCCTGTTGGTATTCATAAAAAAGAAGGAGTCTCTGCTTTAGAGGTTGTAATGACCAAAATTGGTGCAGGTGGTAAATTTGATAAGGATTCATATAAAGTTTCTGGAGGGTTACATGGGGTTGGAGTTTCTGTTGTTAACGCTTTGTCAGACCATTTAACTGCCAAAGTTTATCGTGATGGAAAAATTTGGATTCAAGAATATGAAAAGGGGAAGACTTTGTATCCTGTAAAATCAGATGGTAAAACGGACAAAACAGGTACTGAAGTAACTTTTAGACCTGATAAATCAATTTTTACTGAGTTTCAAGATTATAATTATGAAACCTTGTCTAACAGGATGCGTGAGTTGTCATTTTTAAATAAAGGAATAGTACTTTCTATTTTAGACAAAAGAACAAAAGTAGATGGAGAATTTGTCTCAGAAACTTTTAAATCAGAAGAAGGTTTGAAAGAGTTTATTAGATTTTTAGACGAAAATAGAGAACCATTAACCTCAGATGTTATATCAATGGAGGGAGAAAAGAATAATATTCCTGTTGAAGTCGCAATGATTTATAACACATCATTTTCCGAAAATTTGCATTCATATGTAAATAATATAAATACTCATGAAGGCGGAACACATCTTGCAGGTTTTAGAAGGGGATTGACTTCTACTTTAAAAAAATATGCTGATTCATCTGGAATGCTAGATAAGTTAAAGTTTGAAATTGCTGGTGATGATTTTCGGGAAGGTCTAACCGCTATAGTTTCCGTTAAAGTTGCTGAGCCACAGTTTGAGGGTCAAACAAAAACTAAGTTAGGAAATAGAGAAGTGAATTCAGCTGTTTCTCAATCAGTTTCAGAAATGTTAGAAAATTATCTTGAGGAAAATCCAAATGATGCTAAAATAATTGTTGACAAGGTAATTTTAGCCGCTCAAGCTAGACATGCAGCTAGAAAAGCTAGAGAAATGGTGCAAAGAAAAACTGTAATGAGTGGTGGAGGTCTTCCTGGTAAATTATCTGATTGTTCTGAGCAAGATCCTGAACTATGTGAAGTTTTTCTAGTTGAGGGTGATTCAGCTGGCGGAACAGCAAAACAGGGAAGAGACAGAAATTTTCAAGCTATTCTCCCTCTTAGAGGAAAGATATTAAATGTTGAGAAAGCAATGCAACATAAGGTTTTTGAAAACCAAGAAATAATTAATATTTATACAGCACTTGGTGTAACAATTGGGACTGAAGAAGATAGCAAGGCTTTGAATTTAGAAAAACTTAGATATCATAAAATTGTTATAATGTGTGATGCCGATGTGGATGGTAGTCATATTGCTACTTTAATTTTAACTTTCTTTTTTAGGTATATGAAAGAATTAATAGAGAATGGTAATATATATATAGCTACTCCTCCTCTATACCTTGTTAAAAAAGGGGTAAAAAAACAGTACGCTTGGGATGATAATGAAAGAGACAAATTAATGGATGAGTTTGGTCAGGGAACATCTATTCAAAGATATAAAGGTTTAGGAGAAATGAATGCCATTCAGTTATGGGAAACAACAATGAATCCTGAATTTAGAACATTTAGAAAAGTTACAATTGATAATGCTGTTGAAGCTGATCGAGTATTTTCAATGTTGATGGGTGATGAAGTTCCTCCAAGAAGAGAATTTATAGAAAAAAATGCAACATATGCTAATATTGATGTTTAATTATATACTTATAATTACATGAAAGTTACAATAGTAGGGGCAGGTAATGTAGGTTCAACTTGTGCAGATGTTATAGCATCACGGTCTATAGCAAGTGAGGTTGTTCTTTTGGATATAAAAGAGGGTTTTGCTGAAGGAAAAGCTTTAGATATGATGCAAACATCTACAACAATTGGCTTTGGAACTAAAATAGTGGGAACTACAAGTGACTATTCAGTTACATCCAATAGTGATGTAGTTGTTATTACATCTGGTATTCCAAGAAAACCAGGTATGACTAGAGAAGAATTAATAGGTATTAATGCTGATATTGTCAAAGAAGTTTCAAACAATATTTTAAAATATTCTAATAATGCAATTATTGTTGTTGTTTCTAATCCTATGGATACAATGACATATTTGACTTTGAATTCAACAGGTTTATCTAAAAATAGAGTTATTGGTATGGGTGGTGCATTAGATAGTTCCAGATTTAAAAATTATTTATCATTAGCTTTAAATAAACCAGCCAATGATATTCAGGGAATGGTAATTGGTGGCCATGGAGATACGACTATGATTCCTTTAACCAGGCTTGCAACTTACAATGGAATTCCTGTTTCTAATTTAATTTCTGATGATAAACTAAAAAAAGTAGCTCAAGATACTATGGTTGGTGGAGCAACTCTTACTAAATTGTTAGGAACATCTGCTTGGTATGCACCAGGTGCATCTGTTGCTTACTTAGTGAATTCTATTCTAAATGATCAAAAAAGAATTATTCCTTGTTCAGTTCTTCTTGATGGAGAATATAATCAAGATGATATATGTATAGGAGTACCTTGTATTATTGGAAAAAATGGTTTTGAAAAAATTATTGATTTAGATCTAAATGATGAAGAAATGATTAAATTTAGTCAAAGTGCTGAAGCAGTAAGAAGAATGAATTTGGCATTATAGAATAGATAAAATAACAAGACACATGTCCTATCCTATATTATTTATTGCTTTATCCTGTCGGAAATCATATATTTGCTCGTTTTTAAAAAAGAAATTTTCTTAAATTTAATTTTATGCAAAATAATGGTCTGATAAAGTTTTTTGCTTTTTGTTTTGGATTAGTAAGTCTATATCAAATTTCATTCACTTTCATAAGTTCCAGTGTTGAAGATAATGCAATAGAGTATTCTATTAATTCAGTTTCTGAAAATGAAGTTAATTTCACAGATAAAAGACAGGAAAAATATATTAGTTATTTAGATTCTATTTCTGATGAAAGTATTTTTGGATTTACAACCTATAATAGTGCTAAATCTAAAGAACTTAACAAAGGATTAGATCTTAAAGGAGGAATTGATGTTACATTACAAATTTCTGTAAAAGATATTTTAAAAGGCCTAGCTGAAAACTCTAAAGATATTGTTTTTAATAATTCATTAGACAATGCTGATGAATTACAAAAAGAATCTGATGATACCTATTTAGAATCTTTTTTTATTTCTTTTGATAAAATAAAAGGTGATAGAACTTTAGCTTCTCCTGATATTTTTGCTAATCGATCACTTAGTGATGAGATTAATTTTGAAATGTCGGATGATGAGGTTAAACCTATTATTAAGAAAAAAATTGATGAATCTATTGTCTCTGCATTTGAAGTTTTAAGAAAAAGAATAGATAAGTTTGGAGTTACTCAACCCAATATTCAAAGATTAGGAAATTCTGGTAGAATTCGTGTTGAGCTTCCTGGAGCAAAAGACGTAGCAAGAGTAAAAAATTTACTTCAAAGTACTGCTCAATTAGAATTTTGGGTTACTGAAAAAAATGATCAATTTTTACCCTTTTTATCACAAGCTAATGAAGCATTGAAAGAAATTTCTGAAGCAGAAAATGAAGAAATAATTGAAACTGAAATTTCAAAAATTGATGATTTATTATCAGAAGTAGAAGCAAATGATTCAATAAATTCGTCTGTAAAAAACCCATTATTTGATTACATAGTTGGAACAGGATACCAAGGAGGACCAGTTATTGCACAATTCCTTTCAAAAGATCAAAAAAAGATTGAAGAATACCTTTCTATGCCTGAAATTAGAAAACTTTTACCATCAGAAAAAAGATTTACGAAATTTTTATTTGGAAAGCCTGATGCTAATTCAAAAGTTGTAGATCTCTATGCAATTCAATCCAATAGAGATGATCAACCGCCATTAAGTGGAAGTGTTGTAGTTGATGCTAGTCAAAGTTATGATCAAATAGGATCTCCTGCAGTTTCTATGCAAATGAATGGAAAAGGTGCAAGAAAGTGGGAGGAAATGACAGGAAATGCATATAAAGATAAAAGTAACATTGCAATAGTTTTAGACGATATAGTATATTCTGCACCTGGAGTTTCTAAGGGAGCTATCTCAGGAGGAAGATCTGAAATATCTGGTCAGTTTACTTTAAATGAAGCTATTGATCTGGCAAATGTTTTAAGAGCTGGTAAACTACCTGCATCAGCAGAGATTATTGAATCTGAAATTGTAGGGCCTTCTCTAGGAAAAGAAAACATTGAAAGAGGTATTAATTCATTTGCAATAGCTCTATTGCTGGTTCTTATATGGATGACATTTTATTATGGTAGAGCTGGAATTTATGCAGATACAGCATTAGTTTTAAATATTGTTCTAATTTTTGGAATTTTAGCTGGATTAGGAGCTGTTTTAACTTTACCTGGTATAGCAGGTATTGTATTAACAATTGGAATGTCTGTTGATGCAAATGTTTTAATTTTTGAAAGAATTAGAGAAGAGTTAACAAAAGGAAAAGGACAAAAACAGTCTGTTAGTGATGGTTTTAGTAATGCACTATCATCGATTCTTGATGCTAATATTACTACTGGATTAACAGCCTTAATATTATTTGTGTTTGGTTCAGGTCCAATTAAAGGTTTTGCTACAACTCTACTAATTGGTATTGCTACCTCATTATTTACAGCAATATTCATTACAAGAATGTTAGTGGATGCTAGAATAAGTAAAGGTAAAATATTAAATTTTTCTACTACAACTACGAAAAATTTGTTTAGGAATCTAACTATAGCTTTTCTTGAAAAAAGAAAAGTTGCTTATATGTTATCTTTATCATTATTAACCATTGGTATTTTTTCTCTTTTCACAAATGGTTTAAATCAAGGTGTAGATTTTGTTGGAGGAAGATCCTACACTGTTAGGTTTGATAACAATGTCAATCCAAGTGATATTCAAAATAATCTTGTAGAAGTTTTTGGAAGTGCCGAGGCTAAGACATATGGTTCAGATAATCAACTTAAAATAACAACAAATTTTAAAGTTGATATTGAAGGTAGTCAAGTTGATGATGAGATTCAGCTTAAAATGTTTAATGCTCTTAAGAGCGTGTTACCTGCTGATTTGACTTATGATAATTTTGTAAATGGAGCAGATGATAAATCAATTGGTATTATGGGCTCATCAAAAGTTGGTCCAACTATAGCTGATGATATTAAAAAGAACTCATTTTTAGCAATATTTGGTTCTCTGGCTGTTGTTTTCTTATATATTTTATTGAGATTTAGAGATTGGCAGTATTCTTTAGGTGCTGTAGCAGCGGTTTTTCACGATGTTTTAATTGTTTTAGGCGTCTTTTCTATAGCCTATTCATTTATGCCATTTAATATGGAAATTAACCAAGCATTTATTGCTGCTATTTTAACAGTTATTGGATATTCCTTAAATGATACAGTGGTTGTATTTGATAGAATTAGAGAGTTCAGACTTATTAATAAATCCTGGGAATTTAATAGAACAGTAAACGGAGCTTTAAACTCAACTCTAAGTAGAACATTAAATACATCATTTACAACCTTAGTTGTTCTTTTAGCAATATTTATTTTTGGTGGTGAATCAATTCAAGGATTTATGTTTGCTTTAATTATTGGAGTTATGATAGGAACATATTCTTCTGTATTTATTGCAACACCAGTAATGTTTGATACTTTGAGAAAAAGCTTAAAAAAGTAATCTAAGTACTTTTTTTACTTCTAAGTATTAGAATAAAACCAATTATTATAAACGGAATACTAAGCCATTGCCCCGTAGATAATAAGCCTAAGGAATCTTCAAAACCCCCTTGACTTTCTTTTACATATTCAACTAATACTCTAATAGAAAATAAACATATTAAAAAGAGACCAAAAAGAAATCCTTTTTGATTTTTATAATCTGTCTTCCAATATAATTGCCATAGTAAAATAAAAAGAAGTAAATAACCAAATGCCTCATATAATTGAGCTGGATGCCTAGGATATATTTCTCCTCTATTAGAAAAAATAATACCAAAATTACTTCCTGTATAATTTCCAACAATTTCAGAATTAAAGAAATTACCAATTCTTACGAACATTCCTCCAATTGAAATTGGAATAACTATTCTATCAAAAATCCATAAAACTGAGTCATATTTAAACATGTGCTTATATATAAACATTGATGTGATAATTCCTATAGTAGCTCCATGACTTGCTAATCCTCGATATCCAACAAATTTAAATCCATCAATAAATCCAAAGAAAAGAGAACTATTTGGATCTTTTTTTATTGGAAGTAAAATTTCAATTAAATTGTTTTGAAAATATTCCCAATTATAAAAAAAAACCTCACCAAGTCTTGCTCCAATTAATGTTCCCAATACTACATATATAAATAAAGGTTCTACTAATTCTATAGATTTATTATCATTAGAATATATTTTTTTTATAATATAATAACCAAGGGTAAAAGCAATTATAAACATTACACTATACCAATGAATAGCGAGAGGTCCTAGTTTTAAGAAAATTTCACTTGGAGCCCAGTCAATCTTTAAAAATGTCATAAGAATATTTTGAATAAATATAGATAAAATTAAGGGACTGGATCAAAACCTTTTCCTCCCCATGGGTGACACCTAATTATTCTTTTAATTGAAAGCAATCCTCCTTTAATTAATCCATGTTTTAGTAATGATAATTTACTGTATTCTGAGCATGTAGGAGAATATCTACAGTTTGATGGTAATAGAGGTGAAATTAATTTTTGATAAAATTTTATTAATAAAATAAAGGGATATACAAAAATCTTCATTATTATATTAATTTATATGAAGATTCATTTTTTTTATCATTTAATTGTATTCCAAGATTCAATAGATCATCTCTAATTTGATCTGACAATTCAAAATTTTTATTTATTCTAGCTAGATGTCTTATTTTAATTAGTAATTGAATTAAATCAGATGATTTTTTAGTATTTGAATCGGTTTCATTAATTAATCCTAATATATCAAACATAAATATTTCAAATGTTTTTTTAATTTTTACTTTATCTTTTATATTAAGATTTTTAGAACCAATATTAACATTATTTATAAACTTTATACATTCAAATAATTCAGAGATTAACATAGGAGTGTTAAAATCATCATTCATTTTTTCATAGCAATTGGATATCCATTTGTCAATATCAAAATCTGATTTCTTTGTATTGGCCTCTAGATTATTAATTAGATTAAATCCTTTTAATAACTTATTATATCCTTTTTCAGCAGAACTAAGTGCATCGTTACTTAAATCTAAGATATTTCTATAGTGAGCTTGGTACATAAAGAATTTCAATGTCATCGATGAAAAACTTTTAGAGAAAATTTTGTTAGACCCCTCAAAAATTTCGTTAGCAAAAACTGAATTTCCAGATGATTTAGACATTTTTTTCCCATTTAGAGTAAGCATATTTGTATGAATCCAATAATTTGCTGGATTTTCACCATATACAGATTTTGATTGTGCAATTTCACAATCGTGATGCGGGAATTTCAAATCAATACCACCACCATGAATATCGAATTTTTTACCTAAATATTTATGCCCCATTGCAGAACATTCAATATGCCAACCAGGGAATCCAATTCCCCAAGGAGATTGCCATTTCATTATATGTGATTTACTAGCTTTTTTCCAAAGTGCAAAATCTTGTGGATTCTTTTTTTCGCCAGAACCTTTGAGTGAACGAGATTCATTGATTATGTCTTCAAAATTTCTATTACTCAACTGACCATATTTATAATTTTTGGAAAAATTAATCAAATCAAAATAAACAGAACCATTTTTGACATATGCATAGCCATTTTTAATAATTTTTTCGATCATTTCAATTTGCTCAATTATATGACCTGTAGCAGTAGGTTCAATATTAGGCTTTAGTAAATTAAAAGAATCTAAAATTGAATGAAATTCATTAGTGTATTTTTGAACAACTTCCATGGGTTCAATTTTTTCAACTTTTGCTCTTTTTGATATTTTATCTTCTCCAGAATCATCATCATTTTCTAAATGACCAACATCTGTTATATTTCTAATATATCTCACTTTGTAACCAAGTTGGATTAGATATCTATAAATTAGATCAAATGATACAAAAGTTCTGCAATTTCCTAGATGAACAGTGTTGTAAACAGTAGGGCCGCAAACATACATCCCAACATTGCTGCCATTAAGAGAGACAAAAGGTTCTTTTTTCTTAGAAATAGAATTGAATACTTTAAGATCTTTATAAAGATTAGATTTCATTTAAGTTAGTGTGAACTTTCACTACGAATATAATCTAAAAATTCTCTTTTTACATTTTGATCCTTAAATTTGCCGCCAAACTCCCCAGTAACGGTACTACAATCTTTGTCTTTAATCCCTCTTGAATTAACACACATATGTTTGGCATCAATAACACATGCAACATCATCAGTATTTAAAATTTCTTGAAGGGCTTTTACTATTTGTATAGTTAACCTTTCTTGAACTTGTGGTCTTTTAGAAAAATAATCAACGATTCTATTCATTTTAGAAAGACCTATAACACAGTCATTTGAGAAATAAGCAACGTGAGCTTTTCCATAAATGGGCAAGAGGTGATGTTCACATGTAGAAAAAACTGTTATATTTTTTTCAACTAGCATTTCACTATATTGATATTTATTATTAAAAGTTGAACTTTTAGGCATATTTTCAGGATTTAATCCACCAAAAATTTCATTAACATATGCTTTTGCAACTCTTTTTGGTGTCCCCTTTAAACTGTCATCATTCATATCCATTCCTAAGGTGTAAAGAATTTCTTTAACATTTTTTTCAATTATAGAAATTTTTTCTTTATCCGATAATTCGAAGGCATCATTTCTAAGTGGAGTTTCAATTGAAAAATTTTTATGATCTGAATCAATTAATTCAAGATCTTCAAAAAACTTGTCGTATTTCATAATAAATATTTCTTATAACAAAGATAATTAAAGATTAATTAATAGAATAATAGATTTTACTTATTTGAATTATTAAAAAAACTATTAGAATTTAAATACAGCAGATAGAGTTGATACAGAATTATTAGCATTAATTTTGGCAAAATCTGTCAAGCCAGAATCAAACAATTGGTGGTTGCGATTAGATTCTAGCATTTTGTAAGAAAAATTAATTAATATCTCACCAAAATCATAACCCATTCCAAAAGAATATAATTTAGAATCATCTATAATTTTTGAGTTATTATTTAAACTAATAGATCCTTCATATGGACTTCCCATTTTTCCATAACCTGCTCTTAAGCTTAATCTTTTTAACTTAATTTCTGAACCTAGCCTAATATCAATAGTATTTGTTAACTGATTCTCAATTTTTTTGTTCGTGTTTAGAAAATCTCTATTTGGTTTTGCTTTAATTTTAGAATAATCCCTACTAACAATATCTAGACTTAATAATCCTAATTTTCCAATAACAACTGCAACACTAGTTGTTATTGATGAAGGGGTGGTTAATTTATATTTTGGATAAGAATTAATTATCCTTGGGTCTATTTTATCTTGGTAATTAACACCGTCTTTATCTATTGATTTAGTTTCTAAATATTGATAAGTTTCATCCCAGAGATTATACCAAGTAGGTGATTGATATGAAAGGCCTAACCTAAAAGAATTAAATTTTGCAATTCCCCCAAGCTGAATAGAAACACCTTCTCCTTGAGTAACTAAATTATTTTCAAATGTAATACCAGTAATTGCTGAATTTATTGCAAAATTACTTTCTTGGTGCCTTATGTAATTGTTTATATAAATTTCATGTGTATTTATATTTAATCCGAAGTAATAATTTTCCTTATACTGGATAGCAAAATTTATATTATATTTTGTATTAACCCCTTTACTTTCACTAATATATTTTTGATCAACACCCTCACTGTAATTGGCAAGTGAATAAAAACTATTAGAATCTTTATCATAATTTATTAGGTAGGCCTGATATGCTAAAAAAGCTTGTTGTGCAGAATACCCAAAATTCTCACCCAAATACTTATAAACACCTGCTATGCTTTCATTATTGCCAACACTTAAATCAGATGAATTGAATCCCAAAGAATTGTTTATAAAAAACTTATCAATTGAATTAGCTTTATTTCTTCCAATAACTTCAAAACTATTACTAAATGAATTGTTGGTTTGTGCATTAATTCCAAAAGATATTTTATTAATATTTCCTCCACCAAAGTTTTTTAATAACCAAACACCGCCACCTTGATTAACAGAAAACTTGTTGTTGCTCATTTCTTTTGAATTATTAAAAAATATAGACTTGTTTGATTTTTTATCAGTACCTAAAGAAATAGAGTATTCATTGTCATTAAATACAGAGCTGCTTGCAGGATTAATATTAATGGCTGAAAGGTCACCCCCTAAAGCACCAAATGCTCCTGCCATTGATTCAAATCTAGCTGTACCATTAGGTCTGTCTAAGGTAATATTTAAAATCTCTTGTAGATTTTGAGAATTTATTGTTAGAGAAAAAAATATAAATATAAATAGTACGGACTTTTGTAACATTTTATTTATTTATCTAGGACCTCTTGAACTTCCACTACTACCACTACTAGATGATGGTGAACTCGGTCTTCCACCACTGGAAGACTTATAACTCGAGGAAGGAGGAGAATATGAAGATCTAGTTGAGCTTGAGGAGCCTGAACTTGATCTTGAAATATTGTATGATCTTCCTGATGAGCTGGAATTATTTATTGATTCAGAACTAGATCTAGAAACATTATAGGATCTTGAAGATGAATTTCCATATTTACTCAATTGAAAATTAGATGGATTCCCAGTTGACCTAGTGTAAGGTCTAGAATCATTACCTTTTTTTATATTATCACCAGTACCATTACCACCATTTAATTCATCACCATCTCGGGGAGTCAGATAACTTCTAACTGAAGATGAATTTTTTAAAACATAATACATTCTATTAATATTCCTAGTTTTATTTAAATCATCTTTAGAAGAATTTTCATTTGTGTCATTTCTTCCAACATTATAATTTGAAATAGATCTTGAGCCAATACCATTAGAATAAGATGTTGAATTTGCGCTTCCACTAGAAGATAAAGAAGTATTAGAATTAGAACCTCTTCTTCCATTCATAAATGCGATATTATTTTCATTATATCTATAATAAGAATCGTAATAACCTCCATAACCTCCATAGCCACTATATCCCCATGGCCTAAACATGAAATTCCAATAATTATATATTCCATATCTCTCATGAGGATAATAATGCCAAGAATAAAAAGGACTGTAAAAAGGAGAATAATAATAATTATACCAAGAGTTCATATAATATGGTCCATAATAACCTCCTAAATATGGCCTAAACATGTCATTATATACAAAATTGATAGATGAAGGATTGTCACCCCATGATCCATAACTATTTGTATAAGCCAAATTTGAACTATTAGTAGTATTTGAATATGAACTTACGTCAGTAATTATACTGTCATTAACCTTATTGTTTAAACCATACTCTTGAGCTTTTTGATCAAAATAATTTTTATAATAAATTCCATTTTGATTGTTCCCATTCTGGCTTGTTGATACCTGACTTTTTGTACCATAAATTCCGTCACTAGATAAATATCCAGTATTACTAAAAGATCCACAACTTAAAAAAGTTAAGGAAAATAAAAAGAAACAAAATAATTTTACTTTTTGAAAAATCTTATAATACGAATTTATCATGATATTATTTTATTGTTAAAAATTAAAATAGTTATTTTAGCATCTATACATAATTAAACAATTATTATGCCAAAAACAATTTATGAGTAAAAAACTAACTAAAAGAGAAGAAGATTATTCAAAGTGGTATAATGAATTAGTTGTAAAAGCTGATCTCGCTGAAAATTCCTCAGTAAGAGGATGTATGGTTATCAAACCATATGGATATGCTATTTGGGAAAAAATGCAAAATCAATTAGATCAAATGTTTAAGGATACTGGACATCAAAATGCCTATTTTCCATTGTTTGTTCCAAAAAGTTTATTTGAAGCAGAGGAAAAAAATGCAGAAGGTTTTGCTAAAGAATGTGCTATAGTGACCCATTACAGACTAAAAAATGATATTAAAAATCCAGGAAAATTAATAGTAGATGAAAAAGCCAAATTGGAAGAAGAATTAATTGTTCGTCCAACTAGTGAAGCTGTAATATGGAATACTTATAAAAAATGGATTCAATCCTACAGAGATTTACCTATTTTAATTAATCAATGGGCTAATGTTGTAAGATGGGAAATGAGAACACGTCTTTTTTTAAGAACTGCTGAGTTTCTTTGGCAAGAGGGTCATACAGCCCATGAAACTAAAAAAGAGGCTATTAATGAAGCAATATTAATTAATGATCTATACGCTGATTTTGCAGAGAAACATATGGGAATCCCTGTTATTAAAGGATTAAAGTCTGATAGTGAAAAATTTGCAGGCGCAGAAGAAACTTATTGTATAGAAGCATTGATGCAAGATGGAAAATCACTTCAAGCTGGAACATCTCACTTTTTAGGTCAAAATTTTGCTAAGGCTTTTGACGTTAAATTTGCTAGTAAAGATGGTAATTTAGACTATGTATGGGCAACTTCTTGGGGAGTTTCTACGAGGCTAATGGGTGCTTTAGTAATGACACATAGTGATGATAATGGACTTGTTCTTCCTCCAAAATTAGCACCTATTCAAGTTGTAATAATTCCAATATATAAATCAATTGAAGAATTTAATGCTGTTCAAACTTACATTGAACCAATAATTGATAAATTAAAATCTAAGGAAATAAGTTTTTTGTTTGATAAAAGAGATACTTATAAACCAGGTTTTAAATTCAATGAACATGAAATGAAAGGAGTTCCCATTAGAATTGTAGCGGGACCAAAAGATATAGAAAATTCAAGTTTAGAAATTTTTAGAAGAGACAAAATGGAAAAGGAATTAATAAATTTTGATGATGTTTTTTCTAAGATAGATTTTCTAATTACTGATATTCAAAATAATTTATTTGAAAAAGCACAGAGTTTTACAAATTCAAATATTAGAAATGCATATACATATGAGGAATTTAAAGATTTAATTAAGAATAAAGGAGGTTTTGTATCTGCTCATTGGGATGGTACAGTGGAGACTGAGGAAAAAATTAAAAAAGAAACAAAGGCTACAATTAGGTGTATACCGATAGATAAAGTCAAAGAAAAAGGTAGTTGCATATACTCAAAAAAACCTTCTAAACAGAGAGTATTATTTGCTAAAGCATATTAATTTCAACTTAAATAAAAGGATTATAATTATGTTGCAAGTTTGTGACCTTTGAATTACATTTGCAATCGTTTCAAATTTGGCCCGTTCGTCTATCGGCTAGGACGCCAGGTTTTCATCCTGGTAAGAGGGGTTCGATTCCCCTACGGGCTACTAAAATACCTGTAAGTCGCTGATTTACAGGTTTTTTTAGGTTGAATGAATAGTTTAATGTTAAGAATTAGCTAGAAAGAGAAGAAGATATGCCTATGATTAATTTTGATTTCATTAAAATCTTTATTAATCTAAATTATTTATTAATAGTTTTTTACCATCTNTTTAATTTTANCAGCTAATAAATCCATGTTAAAATGAGTACCTAGTCAAAGGTTAATTCTGCATTATTCTTTTGCGGATCAAAAAACTCAGAATCCATTCTATCAATTTTTTTTTCTCCTACAAAAACATTTTTTAAATGAACGCTTAAATCATTCTTTTGGGTTTGGGAGAAGTGCCTAAAGAAAGCCCACTTTTTGGGAAAGGCCACTTTAAAAGTACAATCCTCAATGGTTATTTTTTGGATTTTCCCCAAAGAAGAATCTTTATTTCTTTTTGTAATATAAAAATTGATCCCGGTTTGCTTTCGATCTGGATGACAATACTCAGCATGAACGTTTTTAAACAGTACTTCATTTACCAATGCTCCATCTCTAACATTGATTCCCATCACACGGTCCGATTCGATAATGTCGTTGTTCTCAAAAATAATATTTTGCATTCGTTCGCAATAGGTTTCAGTTCCTATTTTTAAGGCTGATTTTTTAGTTAAAAACACATTATTNCGAATGGTAATNCTTTCTACATTGGGGATCTTATCTTGATTTTCACCACGTCCNGTACATTTTATAGCAACAGTATCATCTCCNGNCCATCCAAATGAGTTTTCAATCAATATATCACTAGAACTGTCCGGATCCCATCCATCTAAACTACCAAGATATTTATTTTCAACAGGGTTGTTCATTAATTTACAATATCNAAAACTAATGTGCTNGGAGTTNAGGATATGAGTATTCCATCTGGCAGCATCTTTTAATATTATTCCTTCTATTTGAANATTACTCGACCGGTAAATCAACAATAANCTTATACCACCAATCTTTAAAGATTGTTCGGAATGNGACAGCCCAACAATTTGAGTTCCATTACCATCCAGAGTTCCTAGACCTGANATATGGAGGTTTTGAACATCTTTNATAAGAATAAAATGATTGATTTTTGTTTTGTCATTTGAAATATAACTACTTAGAGAGTGATCGTCAGCTATAATTCGTGCATTTTTATTGAGGTGGATTCGACTGTTGCTCCTGAACTCAAGTTTGTATGCCTTGTATAAACCAGGGGGGAAATAAAGTACATTTTCACTTCCGGAAATATCGTCTAAAGCCCTTTGAATTTTTGAAGTTTCATTTTTTTTGCCGCTATTGTCCACACCATAGACATCAACAATATTGATACTTTTGTCTGGAACAACTTCGGGAGCTTCAAACAATAAAACCAAACGTTTTGTAAAATCTTGATTTTGCTTCAAACGAAGTACAACATAACCCAATCGATCTATTTTAAAAGAAAGTTCATTTCCTGATTTTTCGCTCTTTATTTTGTATCGCCTGGGTGAGATCGACCATTCATTACCATTATCAGAAAGGATGGAAGACTCTACCTTAATCCTAATAGGCTTCTCTTTGTAGGTAATACGAGCAAATTTAAAGCTTGATAGACCGTGAGTCAACGGAACATCGTTTTGTTCATGAACTTTAATAAGATTACCATCAGCAAAAACTTTAAAAGTCTGTGCTTTTAATTGAAAAACTAATAAATAAATAAAAATTGAAAGGAAAGAACGCACAAAATAAATTTTTATTCAAATAAAGGCATTTTTTTTTAAAGAAAAGTTAATTTGATTTGAATGTCTTAATTTTTAAAAATTAGAAATATATGTTTTTTTGGCATCATTTCGAATCCCAAAGTTCTGGTAATTTTTATAGAGTGTAATTAATTTCCCAAGGGGATCCTTACAGACAAGAGGTCAAAAATGAACTCTTTTTTTTTAAGTTCTTTTGGAAAATATTGTTTTATAATATGGTAGGTTTGATTGTTAATGCCAAAAATGTGGTTGCAACTCTCAAAATCGTAATTTTTTTGATTTTTAAATTTAAGTTGCTACCATGGTCGTTTTTAATTACATTGGTATTTACAATNATAATACATGTTAAATAAATATATCAAAGCCCTNGAAAAGTATTTTTTTCACGCTGTTCATTTAGTCGATTCACTAANAAACATAATNAATCGATATTATATTGANTTTGATGATTTAAAATCCATTCTTGTGCATNTTAAGTCACCNCGNTTCCATGTGGTCGTTATCAAATCAGGTGGAAGTTCCTTCAAATATTTAATAAAAAGAGAACTAAATCGAAATTATTGTTCAGAATTTATAATCNAATTACATGAATAAATACGATATGAAAATTCTAGAATGGAAGGATTTTACGATATAAATTTTGTGAATANCACATGTGACTCGTTTTCAACTGAAAAACAGGATTTTGAATCCTTCGGGATTATTGATGAAATTTACTTGAAAGCGTAAAATATAATATAGATATGAGGAGTATAGTTTTAATATTTTTAGTTATAAGTTTCCTGACAAAAGCGCAGAAACCTGAAACTACTTTTACCATTGACGTAGGGGAAGTAGTAGGTGAAAATACAGAATTCTGGAAAGCTGCCGGTTCCGATCATCTGTTTTATCATGTGACACGTCCATCGGGACAGGCATTACTTGATAGAATGGAAGCAACAAAATCGCATAAGTTTTTGCGTACGCACCACACTTTTGTTCAAGATATGAAAAAAGGTGTACTGCGCGGACAAAATGTCTATTCAGAAGANAAAAAAGGCAANCCTGTTTACGACTTTTCAAATGTGAATAAAGTTTTTGGCGAATATGTAAAACGAGGTTTAAAGCCGGTTGTTGAGTACGATTATCTGCCCAAGCTATTGGAAAACAAAACCAGTTCAGGCTCAAAAGGAAACGAAGAGGGTATGGAAATGCCAAATGTAGGCCCTAATGATTGGAAGAAATGGTCGGATCTGATGAAAGCGGCTACCCAAAATTTTGTTGATGTATTTGGGGAAGAAGAAGTGCGAACCTGGTATTTTGAAGTATGGAACGAACCCGATGGCTGGCCCTTGGACCAACTGGATATTTTTTACAAAATGTACGATGTTTTTGTGGATGCAGTCACTTCGGTTAATGATGAGTTTCGTGTTGGAGGACCTGCCTGTTACCACGANTATTTTCTACGCCCTTTTTTAAACCATGTGGTTAACGGAACTAATCATGTAACAGGAGAAAAAGGAACCCGTATTGATTTTATTTCTTATCATATTTATGGCTTGTCCGGTAAATGGTTAAACTCTGAGCCACATATTCAACCACAGGTTCAGCGTTTTTCGCAATCCATACTTTGGTTAAAACGCTTAATGAATGATTTCCCAGGTTTAAAAGGNACCGAGTTTCACATTAACGAGTGGGGAATGTCTTCNAATTTTTACCGAACGTTTAAAGACCATCCTGATTTGGTTTANCGTAATAATGAAGAATCGCCACTGTTTTTGGTGAAATTGGTTAACTCTCTGTATCAAATAGAAGACAATTANAATTTTCCCATTTCCATATTGTTGTATTGGGGATTTTGTGGAGAAGCCGATGCCAATNAGGTTTTTGCCGGAAAGCGCGAACTTACTATTGCTGGAAATATTCCAAAACCCNTTCAAACAGGATTTGAAATGCTTGCTCAATTAAAGGAGAATCGAATTCAAGTATCGCGTCAAAAAAAGTACAGTCGTTTTGGAGTTCTGGCTACTAAATCGGGTAATGGAGAAATAGCACTTATTGCCTATAATTACAACGAGACAGATAGTGGAAGCGACAACAAGGAGAAAGTGAGCCTGGAATTTACAGGTTTAAAACCAAATTCAACATACCATGTTAAACAAACGAAACTAGATAAAAACAATAATAATACCTATTCAGCTTGGAAAAAAGCAGGAAGTCCTGCATCTTTATCAAAAGCAGAGATTGCAAAACTAAAGGACGCTGCTTCCCTAGATTCAAGACGAAAAGAAGATTTTTTTACAGATAAGAACGGAAATGCAAAAGTAAGAATTGACTTGGCCACACACTCTATGCAATTGCTGGAAATTCAAAAAACACCATACTTTTAATAGAGCTATTTCAATTTGGAATGTTTCAAAAAATGTTATCAATATGTCTGAAATGTTTTCATCTAATATGGGATTCCTTTTTCATAATCTTCAAGTGTCATACCTTAATGGGGNNNTATTTCCATAGGGATGGCTAAANGGATTTATAATTAATTGAAATAACAAAAAGCTGTCGAATCTTGTTCTTATCCAATCCGGAAACCAAGATTTGATTGTTATTATGATTCCATCGTGGAGCAGGATCGATTCTTAAATCCTTTTTGTAAACACCTGTTTCAAATGAGGGTGTTTTAACCCATGCTCCTGTTTTAAGATTCATGATTGAATAAAAATTGCACCCTGACTTATTATTATAGCCATTGACCAACCATTTCCCATTGGGAGAGACACTAATATCTCCTTCAGGTTTTGGGAAAATATCGGGGGTTCCTAGGGTTCCGATTATTTTTTTTTGAAGAATATCATAGATTACTTGCTGGTTTTCATTGCTGCCAATAATTTGGGTGCCCTGGAACCATTCCGGGTGTCCTCCTATATGTTGATGCCCAGCAATGAATTGACTTCCATCGACCTTGATGGAACAGGCTGCGTTTAGCCCTTTACGACCATCTTTATCTGATTTCCATCCTGCCCTGACAAAAAAATAGATCCATTGTCCGTCT
>PACX01000012.1 GCA_002702895.1 Flavobacteriaceae bacterium
GTGTGTTATATAAGTATAACGCTTATAAGGATAGTTTTGCGTTTTTATCCAGGACTACTCATAAACCTCTATCCTATAAGTCTACGTAATCGATTCCTGACGTTAAGATATAGGTAGCCCGTATATTATCTTTAGTTTCTCGATATGTTTTAGGATGTTTTTTTTGTTTAACAAAAAACAATACAAACGATATAATACTAAAAAGAAATATGAGTATAATACTACAGTATTGTTCTGTTAATATCATACTAAAAGTTATTACTTTTTAACGAGAATATCCAGTATTTAAAGCAGTAGTTCTTAACAATTTTATACAGTCTATGCTAGTCCTATATAAAGGGAATAGATTAATAAGGTTTAGATAATTGTTATATTCTATTTGTCAGATTGATTTTTGATAACTTCAGCTTCATTCTTTTTTTCAGTTCTTGAAACTTTATAGTTTGTCTTCTGACCCTCATTATGATGATTGAAGTTTGATTTTTCTATATCCTCTGATTCATAATGTTTTATGCAGTATGCATTAATTTTATTTTTGTTTTTTGAAAAATAAATTTTTCTAAAATTCTCTTTATCGTATTTGTGTAATTTTAAATTCGTATCTATTATCTTTCCATTGGTAAACAAGAATGCCAAACTAAAAATTATTTCTTTCACAATTATATTTTTTTTGTAAGATACAAATATAGTACCATGTTGATTTACAAATAATTAATCCATTTAATAATCAATACCAAAATTAATTATTTTAAAGTAATCTTAAAAATAAAAATCTATTGGCATGCTTTTTGATTTAATGGAAAAAAAATTAATTATGAAAAAATTATTCTCAAAAATTACTTTAAGCATTTTGTTAATTTCTATACTTTCATGTAGCAAGGATGAAGATGTTGTCAATGAACCAATGTCTATTTATGATGTAGTCAACGTTAGTACAAATTACACATATTTAACTTATGCTCTTCAAAAAACTGATCTTTCCACTGTCTTAGATGGTGTTGACAAATACACCCTCTATGCTCCATCAGATATGGTATTTAGACAATTTCTAATGACAAACGGTTTTAGCACTGTAGATGATGTTCCAACAGCATTGTTAAAGCAAATTTTACTTAATCATGTTATGGCCGGCGAAGTTGAGTATCAAGATTTTAAAACAGGTTATTATAAAACTGCTGGATTGAGCGAACTCTCTAACACGCCACTTTCTATGCATGTAAAACAGGTCAATATGAGAGTAACTTTAAATGGTAAGGCTAGGATTACAAATGGTAATTATAGAGCTTCTAATGGAATAATTCATACTGTTAATTCTGTAATTCCTCTTCCAAACTTAGTAACTTTTGTTACTGCTGATCCTAATTTTGAATATCTTACTGCTGCCCTAACTAGAAGTGATTTGGAATTAGATTTTGTTTCAATACTAAGTTCAAACCCCGGTATTAATTCAGCTCCTTTTACTGTATTTGCTCCAACGGATCAAGCGTTTAAAGATTTATTAACTGAATTAAACATTCAACAATTATCTGATATCGACGAGCCTACCCTAAGATCAACATTAACCTATCATGTTGTTGGAGATAAGAATGCAATGTCAACTGATTTATCTGATAATTTGCAATTAAATACCCTTGGAGGTCCTGTGACTGCTAATATCACTGGCGGGGCATCAATAACAGATGGTAATAACAGAGTAAGTAAAATTGTTGCTGTTGATGTTCAAACTACAAATGGGGTTATTCATGTAATTGACAAAGTTATTTTGCCAAATTAAAATAATATACTTTGTAATTTAAAAATATTTTGATGTAAGTTTTAGAAAAATATTATGGTTAAAGCTTCTATTTTTCTTTTTTATCAATAGATTTTTCGGGAACTCTTCCGTAATTCCCCATCCCATCATAATCTATAAAATCAGCTTCATTATGCCTAGCATAGTAATTTCTTAATTCAGGATCATTTAAGCTTTCTTGATCCTGGCTTTTGTTACCCCACGTTATGGCTTTTACAAGCATAAACATATAAACAATAAATATTATAAAGCCTATAAAAAACATTACTTTCATATCAGGTGTTATCATATCTTATTTTTTTCTATTATTTAATTTTTTTTGAGCGTATAGTGCTCTAAAATAATCATTTCTTCTCTGTCTGATACAAATAGAAAGGCCAAGAATGGAGGGTACC
Source organism: Flavobacteriaceae bacterium (assembly GCA_002702895.1). Classification (GTDB taxonomy): domain Bacteria; phylum Bacteroidota; class Bacteroidia; order Flavobacteriales; family Flavobacteriaceae; genus MAG-121220-bin8. Next base: position 2,188 of record PACX01000012.1, read on the forward strand.
CAAATTCCAACAAATATGCCCTCTAGCTGGTATCCACTAAACCACAATGATACTGAATAAAGAAATGATAAAAATGATAGAACAACTGGGTAATATATACCCCAAAATAATTTTATTTTTTTCATAAGTACAACTTTTTATTTTTAGTAAATATATTACAAAAAATGTTCTGTATAAATTTTAATTACATTAAAATTCTTCCCAAAAATTTGTAGTAAATTTTTCCAGAAACTCTGGTAAAACTTTATTGTCTTGCTTTATTTCTTCAAAATCTTTTAATTCTATTTGAGTAGACTCAAAAACTTGAATTTCTGTCACTCTTTCATTTTGTACAGCAAGATCTAGCCTAAATGAAATTTCATTTTGCTTCCTTCTTCCCTTTACATTTTTGTTTTTCTCAATTAATCGTATAGGTCTATCTATTGCAAATTTTTGACCAAAATTGACTTTAAAATATGATAAATTATATTTTTCATTATTAAATTTTGATAACAAAATCTTGCCTTTACTTAAATATCGATTAACAGAAACTCCTAGGATTTTTAGCTTAAACAATGGTCTTACGTTTTGAAAATCTAATCTGATTACTGCAAAATCTTCAGCATCAATATATAGAGTTCCTTCAAATTTAGATCTACCTTTGGGATTGCAATCAATTATATAAACCAGTTTATCTCCTAAATAATTTAATTTCGGGTTTGAAAAATTATATTTATTTGGCTTTAATATAAAATTTAAAGAGGTGTCTTCATTAAAGAAAGTATCCGCATAAAATGATTTCAATAAATTCCTTTGATATTTTGCAAAATTCTCATTTCTTTTTATCTCTTTGTCTTGGAATTTTTTTAAGGATTCTAAATCTGTGCTATCAACTTCTTCTAGCCCATCAACATCCAAATCTCCGCCAAATATTCCAGATTTAATTTTAAAATAGGAATCAGATTTTAAATTTTTTTTAAGGGATTCTTCTAAACGTTTATTTAAAGATTGCAGGAGTTCGTCTCCCTTGTTATAAGTTTCTCTAGCTTTAACTAAATTTATTTTTTGGTTTTCCTCTTGATCATTCCCAAAATAATAACATAATGTTTCTAGTCCATAATTATCCTCATTTGAAAGGTTTTTTGAAATACTGTCTAAAAGAGAATTATCTATTTCTTTAATTGAAGATTTGAATTTATTAATATTAAATTTTTCAATTGTTCCCTTTGCCTTTCTGCTTAGAAAAATTTTGTTTTTGGTTAATCCTTTTTCATAATTTTTATCAAAATTTTCAACAACTTTTTTAATAATTTCTTTTGAGGACAAATTTCGATTAGTTAAAATCACATCATTTAAAACTATGGGCTTTGGTGGTAAAAAAACTATGCTGTCATTAAATTGATTTAAAGAAAAGGAAGCCTTTTTATATCCCATTGATGAAATAAATAAAGAGTCCTGATTTTTAAGCTCTCTTATGATCAATTCAAAAATTCCATTTTCATCAGAAATTATACCTTTATTATTTGAAAAATATACTGTAGCAAAAGGGACTGGAGAAAGTGAAACTGAATCTAAAATTTTTACTTTTAAAGACTGTGAATAAATATTTGGTGCAGTTAGAAGTATAAATAAAAAAATTAATTTTTTCATTTTTGAAAAATTTAAATTTAAAACAATCCTTATGAATGACAAAGATTTTTTATATTTAAAACATATGAATAAAGATAATTTAATTCATTTAACCCTTGCACTAATTGCTTTTGTTTTAGCTTATTCAATTGCTTACTTTACTGGAGTTGATTTAGTAAAAGAAGCTGTTCTTTGTGCTTTTATAATTCAGTGGCTGTTATTTATTCCAGCCTATCTTTTTCAAACTGAAAAATTCTATGATTTGTCTGGAAGTCTTACCTATATTTTTGTAATTTGTTATGTTTCTTATTATTCTCTTCGAGGAAATGAAATTAATTTTGGCAATATTATTCTTGCTAGTGCAATTCTAATTTGGACAATAAGATTAGGGAGTTTCTTGTTTTTTAGGATTCACAAAGCGGGAGAAGACAAAAGGTTCCGCAGTATTAAAACTTCTCCTACAAGATTTTTTATGACCTGGACTCTTCAAGGAATGTGGGTTTCCATTTGCTCGGCATGTGCTCTTACTGCTATTTCAACTTCAAAAGGTGTTCAGGTCAATAGCCTTCTATATGTTGGACTAGCATTTTTTTTAATTGGATTTTTAATTGAAATTATTTCTGATAATCAAAAATCTAAGTTCAGATCAAATCCAGAAAATAAAGATAAATTTATAACTACGGGTCTATGGTCATTCTCAAGACACCCTAATTATCTGGGAGAAATAATTCTATGGCTTGGGATAACTATAATGTCTATATCCTCATTAAGCGGATGGCAATTTATTACACTAATCTCACCTATTTTTACCTATATTTTATTAGTATACGTTAGTGGAGTTCGAATTTTAGAGGCTAATGGTAAAAAAAAATGGGGGCATTTAGAAAGTTATCAAGATTATCTTAAAAAAACCCCATCCCTTATTTTTAAATAAAAAGAAAGTCCCTTATCTTGAATACAATAAATTTTTAAAAAATCAAACTATGAATAATTCAATATCAAAAAATAAATTATTTACAGCTGCCTGTATTTCTTTAATTGTAACTGCAATGACCTTTGCTATAAGAGCAGGAATATTAACAGATTTAGGCATTCAATTTGACTTATCTGATACTCAACTTGGTTATATAAATAGTTTGGCATTCCTAGGATTTCCAGTTGCTACTGTTATCGGGGGGCTTTTGTATAATTTTTTAGGAGCTAGAAAACTAATGATTATCGCTTTTTTATCTCACGTAATCGGCCTTATAATGACAATCTATGCAGGAGGGTTTACCACGCTTCTTGTTTCTTCATTCTTTATAGGTTTTGCAAACGGTTCAGTTGAAGCTGCTTGTAATCCTTTAATTGCGGATATGTATACTAAAAATAGAACTGCTATGCTTAATAAATTTCATGTTTGGTTTCCTGGAGGAATTGTAATTGGTGCTTTAACATCTGGGTTCATGTCCGATTTTGGAATGGGATGGGAATTACAAATTGCCGTAATGCTAATTCCAACAGCAATCTATGGATATTTGTTTTTTAAAGAAGAGTTTCCTGAAAGCGAAAATGTTGAAACCGACACCTCTGTAAATATTCAATCTTTATTTAATCCATTATTCTTATTAATTATCGCATGTATGACCTTAACAGCTATTTCTGAGTTTGGTCCACAACAATGGATTGAAAGAATTTTAGGTAATTCCGGAGTTAATCCACTGCTAATTTTAGCAATGGTTTCTGGAATAATGGCACTAGGAAGATATTTTGCTGGACCAATTGTTCATAAATTAAACCCCATTGGTGTTTTATTAATGTCTGCTGTCCTTACTACAATTGCAGTGTACTACATGAGTATTGCGGAAGGATCCATGATTTATTTTGGGGCTGTTTTATTTGCTTTTGGTGTCTGTTATTTCTGGCCAACAATGATCGGTTTTGTATCGGAATATATGCCAAAAACTGGAGCATTAGGCATGTCACTTGTTGGTGGAGCAGGAATGTTATCTACTTCAATATGGCAACCTGTGATCGGATCATGGTTGGACGCTGAAAAAGAAATTGCTTTAAATTCCGGTGTAGCTGAAGATGCTGCTGAACTTATTGCGGGAAAAGCAGCTCTTGGAAATATGGCATATTTCCCCTTAGCATTAATACTTCTTTTTGGAATTTTATTTGCTTTTAGAAAAAAATTGGAAGAAAATAGGGTTTCACAAGCAGTATAATTTTAAAATAATAAAATGAGCAAAAAAATTAAATTAGGAATATTAGGAGGAGGAGGAGATTCGCTTATTGGTATTCTCCATAGAATTGCAGCCAACATGTTTGATAAATATGAAATTGTGGGTGGAGTTTTTAACCCCAATTTTGATGATAACATGGCTTTTGCGAAAACACTTGGATTAGATTCTTCTAGAATTTATAAGGATTATCAAACATTAATTTCTGAAGAATGTAAGTTAGATTCTTCTGAAAGAATGCAGGCAATTTCTGTGCTAACACCTAATTTTCTTCATTATCCTATGGCAAAGCAATTGCTTGAAAATGATTTTCATGTAATTTGTGAAAAACCTCTAACAACCACTTATGAAGAATCTTTAGATCTTAAAAGGTTAAAGGAAGAAAAAAATGCTGTTTTTGGGGTAACTCATACCTATACAGGCTATCCAATGGTCAGACAAATGACTAAAATGATCTCTGATGGTGCAATTGGCAATATTCAAAAAGTTGATGCGCAATATTTACAGGGCTGGTTAAATCCTGTAATTCACGAAAAAGATAAAAGATCCTCTACTTGGAGATTAGATCCTGAAAAATCTGGTTCTAGTTGTTGCCTTGGAGATATTGGAACGCATGCATTTAATATGGTTGAGCTTGTAACAGGGATGAAAGTAAATAAACTACTAGCAGATTTAAACACTTTATATGAAGATAATCCAATGGATGTTGATGCTAATGTTCTGATTCAATTTTCTAATAATGCAAAGGGAACTATTAGATCTAGTCAAATTGCAACAGGCGAAGAAAATAATCTTAGAATAAATGTTTATGGGAGTAAAGGTGCGTTAAAATGGGAACAAGAAAACCCTAATTATTTATATCATCTTAGTGATGATAATCCGCTCCAAGTTTTAAAACCTGGACACTCTTACAATTCTAATATTTCACTTGATGGGACAAAATTACCACCAGGGCACCCTGAAGGAATCTTTGATGCAATGGGTAATATTTATAAGGGTGTTGCAAGAGCTATAAATGGTGAGCCTTTTGATAAAGCTGAGTTCCCACCAATTGAGGATGGGGTAAGAGGAATGGACTTTATTGAAAAGGCACTTGAATCAAACTCAAAGGGAAATATTTGGGTAGAACTGAATAAATAAAAAATATGAAAACAATAAAAGGCCCCGCTATATTTTTGGCACAATTTGTTGGAGATGAAAAACCATTTAATAATCTTAAGAACATTTGTGAATGGGCAAAAGATCTTGGTTATAAAGCTGTTCAAATTCCTGCTTGGGATCAAAGATTAATCGATATTGTAAAGGCTGGTGAAAGCAAAACTTATTGTGATGAAATCAAAGGTATTGTAAATGATGCCGGATTAGAAATTTCTGAACTTGCAACTCACCTACAAGGTCAACTAGTTGCATCTCATTATGCATACGACAAAATGTTTGATGCTTTTGCGCCTAAAGAATTGCACGGAAACGTTAAAGCAAGAACTGAATGGGCGATAAAACAAATTAAGGCTTCTGCATCTGCAAGTAAAAATCTTGGGATAAACGTCATGGCATCTTTTTCTGGCTCACTTTTATTTCATACCATTTATCCATGGCCGCAGAGACCAAAAGGATTAGTTGAAGCTGGATTTAATGAGCTCGCTAAAAGATGGATGCCAATTCTTAATCATTGTAAGGATAATGGTGTTGAAGTTTGTTATGAAATTCATCCTGGAGAAGACTTACACGACGGTGCTACTTTTGAAAGATTTTTAAAAGCCACAAATAATCATTCTTCTGTAAAAATTTTATATGACCCAAGTCACTTTATTTTACAACAAATGGATTATTTACAATACATAGATTTTTATCACCAATACATTAGAATGTTTCATGTAAAAGATGCCGAGTTTAATCCAAATGGAAAATCGGGTGTGTATGGTGGTTATCAAGATTGGATTGATAGACCGGGTAGATTTAGGTCTCTTGGGGATGGTCAAATAGATTTTAAAAGTATTTTTTCTAAACTAAGTCAATATAATTTTGATGGCTGGGCAGTGCTTGAATGGGAATGTTGTATCAAGTCTCCAGAACAAGGTGCAAAAGAAGGGGCTAAATTTATTAATGATCACATCATAAATGTTACTAAACAATCTTTTGATGATTTTGCTGGAACAGGGACAAGTCACAAAGATATAAATGAAATATTAGGGCTTTAAACATTAATTTATGAGATTTTTTTTTGCAATTATTTTTTTTTTGTGTGCATGTGGAGGCTCAACATATAATTGTGGAAAAATAGACAGAAAGTATGAAAACAATGGTAAATATTTTTTTGCATTAATTCTCAATGATGCCTCAAACAATGATGAAGGAAGGGTATATGGTGATGTCTCGGTTGAAAAATCCATATATTTATTAAAAAAAGTAGGAGATGATTATTGTATTGAAGATTAATTCTAAAATTTAAATATGAAAAGAAAAGTAGTCGCAATTTGGAAAGGTGATGGCGCCGATGGAAGTGGAGTTTTAACAGCTCAAAGTGGGGCTTTTAATAATATGCCATATAGTTTTAAAACTAGGTTTGAAAATGATAATGGCAAACTTGGAACAAATCCAGAAGAACTAATCGCTGCTGCCCATGCTGGTTGTTTTAATATGAAATTAAGTTTTGTTTTAAATGAAGCCAATTTTAATCCTGAAGAGCTCTCTACTGAGGCTTTGCTAACGTTTGTGGATGGAAAAATCATCTCAATTGAATTGAATCTAATAGCTAAAGTGCCTGGAATTAATAAAGAAAAATTTGATGAATTGGCAGAAGAAGCAAAAAATAACTGTCCTATTTCTGGTGTTTTAAACTGTGAAATTAATTTAAACGCATCTTTAGTTTAAAGTTTTAATTCCATTCCCTCTTCAGCTACATTATAGCCTTTCACTTTAACAAATTTATATTGGTCACTATTTTTATCAAGCAAAGGGTTTGTATGGTTTAGATGTATAAAAAATATTTTGTTTTTTTCTTCATCTTCTATTAAATCAAAAAGTTCCATGCTTTCAACAACAAATGGATGAGGAATTTCAGAAACATCTCTATAGTTAACCTCCTCGGAGTCATAAAAAGTTGCATCAATTAACGCATAATCGACTTGCTTAATCTCATCAATAATAGATTTTTCCCATAAATACCATTTGTCAATATCTGGAATAAAAAGAGCTGTCTTGTTTGGTCCATAAATTTTATATCCAACAGTTTCCGAAAATTCAGCTCTATGAGGAACTTCAATTGGTTGAATAATAATATTTGGATCAATTGAGAGCTTTAAATTATTATTTAATTCTGTAATTAAAATATTTTGTAACGAGACTAGTTGACTCCATGGCCCATTTTGTTCAAGAAATTTTTTCATTCTTGGCATTGCATAAACATTAATTGATTTGGAGTTTAAAGCTTCTCTTCCAAAATACATTAAACCCGTATAGTGTCCAATATGAGCATGTGTTAAAAAAACACCCTTTAAATCTTTCTTAATTCTATCACCCATAAAATTAAGCTGTTCATTAATATCAGGTGAAGCATCAAATAGGTAGGATTCATTGTTTTCATTGTTAATTAACATAATTGATGTTACATGTCTTTTTTGTTCAATATTTTCACAACATAATTTGTTAGATCCTAAATGTGGTAATCCACCATCTTGAACAACTCCCAGAATTTTTAAACTATATGTTGAATTAACTTGATTAAATGCAATTAGTGGTATAAAAAAAATAAATAATATTAAGTAGATTCTATTCTTCAAATCAATCAAAAATTGCTTTTAATTCAGTAGCGTCTTTTGGAGAAAGTTTGCCTGCTAAAACCAAACTTAATTGTCTTCTTCTTAAAGCAGCATCGTACCTTTGTTTTTCCAGTTCCGTCTCTGGAATAATTTGTGGAACTTTTACTGTTCTTCCTCTTTTATTTAAAGCTACAAAAGTATAAATCGCCTCATTGACTTTAGTCTTTTTTGGATTAATTTTATTTTGTTTCCAAACATCAATAAAAACTTCCATCGATGAATTAAATGCCCTTGAAACCTTTGCTTCTATAGTCAAAATACTTCCATTTGGAACAGGCTCTCCAAATGAAACATTATTAATTGATGCTGTTACAACAATCTGCTCTGAATGCTTAATAGCAGCTATACTTGCTACCTTATCCATTCTTGCTAACAACTCTCCTCCAAATAGATTGTTTAGACTATTTGTGTCTCCAGGCATTACTATGTCTGTTTGAATTGTTTTAGAATTTTCAGGTGTTTTTGGATCCATTAAGAAAAAAGATTATTAGTTAATTAGATTCGAAAATCCAGGCATCTTTATTTTCCTTTTTTTGAATGATCCTAAGTTCAGTAACTGCTTCATTTCTTTTTGAAAAACTTGTGAATGCAACTGGGTTTAGCCCTTTTTCATTTAATGCTAATCTAGAAGCATCATAGCCTTTGCTCTTCAAATTTAAAACAAGATTTTCTGCGTTTTTAGAAATTCTAAATGCTCCTGCTATTATAAAATATTTTTTTTCTTTCATTTTAACATTAACTGTTAAAGAAGGAAGAGATCCAAAATTAAAAATGGCTTTTTGAACTTTTTGAATTGATTGTTCCCTTACAGATTGCTCATATGCCAGTTGTTGTTCTAAAACATTATTTTTTTCATTAATGTAAACTGCTGATCCAATTCCAATAAAAAGCAATACCCAAACAGCAGCTTGTTTAAAAAAATTATTTGTGTTTTTCTCAAGTTTAAAATATGTTGGTATTTGTTGCTTAGAAAATGAAGCGGTTGATTTTTTGTCACTTAACTCCGTTACAAAAACAGATGGTAAACCAAAAGATTCTTTTAGATGATTAACTTGATTATTTGGAACAAAAGTAATATTGCCTTCAGGGTTTAAATAAAATTCTCCTAATTTTTGTAAAACAATTGTTTCTGATTTAATCTTTTGTAGCCATCTCAAAACAATGTGATGAATTTTTTTAACTGCTTCATCATATGTTAAATCTAATTTTTTTGAAAGATACTTTGCTAATAGCCCATCATTATCTTTGATTTGAGAATTGAAAGAAATTTGTTTTGTCGGCGGATAAAATTTTTGTTCTTTGAAATTATATTCAGCTGATTTATAATTGCCAAGAAAACTTCCAAATCCTGGGACTGTAACACAGTCTTGATCAAATAATAAATCGCTTATATAAACTGATAGATGCATAAATCAAAAATACATTTTTTTGATTGAAAATTATACCTGAAAGTCTAAAATTATTAACACTTAATTATACCCTAATTTTTGGCGAACTCTCGTTAAAACGTTCTGAGCAACTTTATTAGCTTTATTTGCTCCAATATTTAATGCATTATCTATCTCCCCTAGGTTATTCATATAATAATTGAATTTTTCTCTTTCATTTTTAAAATTCTTAAGAATATAATTAAGCAATTCCTTTTTAGCATGTCCATAACCAAACCCACCTTTTTTATAATTTTGTTTTAGATCATCTATAGAATTCTTATCTGCAATTAGTGAGTAGAGTTTAAAAACATTACAATTTTCAAAATCTTTTGGTTGATCAATTGGAGTACTATCAGTTTCAATAGACATAACTTGCTTTTTTAACTGGCTTTCTGTAAGAAAAATATCAATTGTATTGCCCTTAGATTTACTCATTTTTTCTCCATTGGTGCCAGAAATATATTGAGTATTCTCATTAATTTTAGGACTTGGAATGACAAAAGTTTCACCATAAGCATTATTAAATCTTGAAGCAACATCACGTGTCATTTCTAAATGCTGATGTTGATCTTTACCAACTGGAACAAATTCAGCATCATATAATAAAATATCAGATGCCATTAACATTGGATAAGTAAAAATGCCTGCATTGACATCATGTAATCTATCTGACTTGTCTTTAAAAGAATGAGCCAATGTTAATCTTTGATAAGGAAAATGACAAGATAAAATCCATGAAAGTTCTGTGGCAATTGCAACATCACTTTGTCTGTAAAAAATTGTTTTATTAATGTCTAATCCAAAAGCTAACCATGCTGCTGCAGTAGAATAAGTATTATGTTTTAACTGATTTGGATCTTTAATTTGTGTTAATGAATGGAGGTCTGCAATAAATAAAAAAGATTCATTCTCTTTATCATTAGCCATTTGAATTGCTGGGATTATCGCTCCTAAAATATTTCCTAAATGTGGTGTTCCCGTGCTTTGAACTCCAGTTAAAATTCTTGCCATACAAATAATAATATCAACAAAAGTAATAGATTTAAAAAACATATTACTCATTTGGTTATTTTTACATTAATGGTAAGATTCTTGAAAATAGTGTTATGCGGCCTTTACAATGTGTGGTTTTACACACTAGCTGGTACTAGCATCATTATTTTTCTTCCTCTTCTATTTGTATTGAGCTTAAAAGAAAGTTGGTATCCTTATTTCTTTTGGTGGGCTAGAAATATTTGGTCAACTATTATGTTATATGGCATGGGGCTTATCCCTAAGATTGAATATAAAGAGCCTTTTGAAAAAGGCAAAAGCTATATGTTAGTTGCTAACCACAAAAGTATGATTGATGTAATGCTGATGCTTAAGGTTTGTAAATTTCCTTTTGTGTTTGTTGGTAAAAAAGAGCTTTTAAGATTGCCTATTTTTGGGTATTTCTACAAAAGAGTGGCTATCATGGTAAATCGAGATAGTGCTAAAAGCAGAAAAGCTGTATATGGACATGCTGAAAGAAGGCTTAGTCAAGGCTTAGGCATTTGTATTTTTCCAGAAGGTGGAGTATTTGGGCCTGAAATTAAATTAGCACCATTTAAAAATGGAGCATTTAGGTTCTCTACAGATTTCCAAATGCCAATTGTTCCAATGTCTTTTTTAGATTGTGAAAAAAGATACCCCTATCATTTTGCGTATAACCACTTTGTTGGTGGGCCTGGTATTTTAAGAGTAAGGGTTCATAATCATATAAGTACTATTGGCAAGGGTCTTGAAGATATTGAAGACCTAAAAAAGCAAGTTTATGATTTGTTGTCGAAAGATTTGGAAGATTAGCTTTTCATCGCCTCTATGATTTTAGCCTCTAAATCTTCACACAAGTCTGGATTATCCTTTAATATTGCCTTTACCGAATCTCTGCCTTGTCCAAGTTTTGTTTCTTCGTAGCTAAACCAAGACCCGCTTTTATCAATAATTCCATAATTGACTCCAAGATCAATAATTTCTCCCATTTTAGATATCCCCTTACTATACATAATATCAAACTCACTAAGTTTGAAGGGGGGGGCTACTTTATTTTTAACCACCTTTACTCTTGTTTTATTCCCTAAAACATTTCCATTTGTATCTTTAATTTGGGTTGATCTTCTAATATCAAGCCTAACAGATGCATAGAATTTAAGGGCATTACCACCCGTAGTTGTCTCTGGATTTCCAAACATAACTCCAATTTTTTCTCTCAACTGATTTATAAACATTACCGTACAGTTAGTTTTACTAATATTAGATGTTAGCTTTCTTAATGCTTGCGACATTAATCTAGCATGAAGACCCATTTTAGAATCTCCCATTTCACCTTCAATTTCACTTTTTGGTGTTAGGGCAGCAACTGAATCAATAACAATAATATCAATGGCTCCTGACCTAATTAAATTATCAGCGATTTCTAACGCTTGTTCTCCATTATCTGGCTGGGAAATAATTAATTCGTCTATATTAACTCCTAAATTTTGAGCGTAGAACCTATCAAAAGCATGTTCAGCATCTATAAAAGCAGCTATTCCTCCTAGCTTTTGACATTCTGCGATTGCATGCAGAGTTAGAGTAGTTTTCCCGGATGATTCTGGACCATAAATTTCAACAACCCTTCCTTTAGGATAGCCCCCAACTCCAAGAGCAAAGTCCAAAGTTAAAGATCCACTAGGTATAGATTCAATTTCTTCATGGACAGAATCCCCCATTTTCATTACTGTACCCTTGCCATAAGCTTTGTCTAATTTATCTAAAGTTAACTGAAGTGCTTTTTGCTTAGAATCTTTATCGGAACTCATATATTTTTTTATAATTAGGTTGTAAGCTAAAGTACAATTTATTTAAAAGATCTCATAATTGAAAAAGGGTGATTTTTTGTTATAAAATTTAAAATATTAATTTCGCTTTATTAATGGAATTATATAATAAACTTAGTGCCAAACAACGAGAGATTTTAATTAAAAAAGCTGGAGGGAAAAGGCTTACTCTTTCCTTTTATAAATACCATAATATTAAAAACCCACAATTATTCCGTGATCATCTTTATATAACATGGAACAAACTTGATGTTTTGGGAAGAATCTATATTGCTGAGGAAGGAATTAATGGTCAACTTTCATTGCCTTCAGAAAATTTTAAAAAGTTTAAAAAAAGTCTTAATGAAATTAAATTTTTAAAAGACGTAAGACTTAACATAGCAATTGAACATGATAACCTGTCTTTCTTAAAACTAAAAATAAAAATACGAGATAAAATTGTAGCTGACGGCTTAGATTCTGACAAAATAGACTTAACTAACAGCGGAGAGCATTTAAATGCAGAAGAATTTAATAGATTGATTGAAAGCGATGATACTATGCTTGTTGATATGAGAAATCATTATGAGAGTGAAATTGGTCATTTCAAAGGAGCAATATTACCTGACGTTGATAGCTTTAGGGATTCCCTTCCAATAATTGAAAAAAAACTTGAAGAACACAAAACCTCTAAAAAAATTTTGATGTATTGTACAGGTGGTATAAGGTGTGAAAAAGCTAGTGCCTTTCTAAAATTAAAAGGATTTAAAAATGTTTATCAGCTTAATGGTGGAATTATTGAATACACTCGTCAAGTAAAAGACAAAGGGCTAACAAATAAATTTTTGGGGAAAAATTTTGTTTTTGATCATAGAAGAAGTGAGCCTATATCTTCGGATATAATATCTAATTGTCATCAATGCGGAGAGAAATGGGATAATCATGTTAATTGTGCAAATGAAGCTTGTCATTTATTGTTTATCCAATGTAAAAAATGTGCTGAACTTTATAATAATTGTTGTTCTATTGATTGCCAAAAAATAAATGCATTGCCTGTGAATGAACAAAAAAATTTACGAAAGGGGGAAAAAAACAGTAACAAAATTTTTAAAAAAGGAAGATCAAAAAATTTGAAGTATAAGAAAAGTGCTTCATAAATAATTTTTGAGTTAGGCTCTTAAATTCCCTAACTTTAAAAACTAATAAAAATTTCCAAAATGGGTTGTTCAAGTTGTAGCTCAAATTCAAACGGCACTCCGCGAGGGTGTAAAAATAACGGAACATGTGGATCAGACGGATGCAATAAAATGACTGTTTTTGATTGGCTGGCCGATATGGAGATTGTAATGGAAAATGAAAATACCAATATAATTGAAACTCGTTTTAAAAATGGTCGTAAAGAATATTATAAAAATAATACTGATTTATTTATCTCTATTGGTGATCTAATTGTAGTTCAAGTTGAAAAAGGATATGATTTGGGGCATGTAACTTTGAAAGGGGGGTTAATTCCTGTTCAAATGAAAAAAAAGCAGATAGATCCCAAAAAGATACTTTTCCCTGTTTTAAGAAAAGCAACTGAAAAGGATATTGAAATTTGGACAAAATCTAGAGAAAAAGAAGAGGAAATTAAGAAGACTTCTAGGGAAATGGCTATTAAATTAGGTTTGAAAATGAAAATTTCAGATATCGAATTTCAAGGAGATGGATCTAAAGCAACTTTCTATTATACAGCAGCAGGAAGAGTTGATTTTCGTCAACTTATTAGGGATATGGCTAGAAATTTTAGCATTAGAATTGAAATGAAACAGGTAGGTTTAAGAGAAGAAGCATCACGGCTTGGAGGAATAGGCTCGTGCGGAAGAGAACTTTGTTGTTCGACTTGGTTAAATGACTTTAGGTCTGTAACAACTTCCGCCGCAAGGTATCAACAACTTTCTTTAAATCCACAAAAATTAGCTGGACAATGTGGAAAACTAAAGTGTTGTCTAAACTATGAGTTAGATTTTTATCAAGAAGTGCTAAAGGATTTTCCAAAATCCAATACAAAAATTTTAACAGAAAAAGGAATTGCTTATTGTCAAAAAATAGACATATTTAAAGGGCTTATGTGGTTTGTATATAAAAATGATAGTATTAATTGGCATGAGCTTAGTGCAGAAAAAGTAAAAGAAATCCTTAAAATAAATGCCAAAGGGGAAAAAATTAATAGTCTTGAAGAATATGCATTTTCTCAAAAAACAGAAAATCAAGAGTTTGAAAATGTTGTTGGCCAGGATAGCCTAACAAGATTTGATAAGAAAAAAAAGAAACGAAAATTTAAGGCCAAAGTAATTAGAAAATGAAAAAATTAAGTTTGTTCTTTTTTGTTTTATTAATTGGTTTAGGGTGCTCTTTCTCTAGCCACCTTTATACCTATGAATTTTCAAACGGATGGAAAAATAATGAGATTGTCACTTTTGATTTTAAATCGTCTGAAAATAAATCAAACTATAATCTTTTTTTATTATTGAGACATAATAATAATTATTCCTTTTCTAATATTTTTTTGATCACTGAACTAAATCTGGCTAACGGTTCGATTTCTTCTGACACTTTGCAGTATACATTAAGTGACCCAAGCGGGAAATGGCTAGGAGAAAAAAGGCTTTCAATAGTAGAACACAAGCTCCTATTTAAAAAAAATATTGATTTACTAAAGGATAGTGTTAATTATCTTTCCGTTAGAAATTCTATGAGGTTAAATAATGTAATCTCACCTATTGAAAACCTAGAAAATATCTTAGATTTAAGCCTATTAATTGAACCTTCACAGTAAATGACAAAAAAAAATACAAATTCAATTCCAAAGAAGTATAGGCTATTCTATTATAGCTTTTGGATTCTGTTTTTTATTGGAATTGTAAGTGTTTTTTGGGTTTTTTATTCTGCATCAACTGGAAAACTTGGCGAAATGCCTGATTTTAGACAGCTAGAAAACCCTAATACTAATTTAGCAAGCCAAATAATTTCTTCTGATAATAAAGTTTTAGGTAAAATTCATTTTGGAGAAAACAGAACCCCAGTAGAATATTCAGATTTGCCTAAACATTTAATAGACGCTTTGATTGCAACGGAAGACGAGAGATTTTATCGTCACTCAGGAATTGATTTTAAAGCAACTGTTAGAGCAATTGTTTACTTAAATAAAAGAGGGGGTGCAAGCACTATTTCTCAGCAACTTGCAAGACAACTATTTGTAGGGGTTCGTTCAAAAAATATTTTTGAAGCCATCATTCAAAAGGCTAAAGAATGGGTTCTTGCTGTAAGATTAGAAAGGCAGTATACAAAGGAGGAAATAATTACAATGTATTTGAATATTTATGATTTTGGATATAATGGAGATGGAATAAAATCTGCCTCTAGTATTTATTTTAATAAAGAGCTAGATAGTTTAAAAATTGAAGAATCTGCAGTTTTAGTGGGCATGCTCAAAAATTCTTCTTATTACAATCCTTTAAGACGTCCTGAACTTGTAAAGTCAAGAAGAGATGTAGTGTTTGGTCAAATGAAAAAAAATAATCATTTAAATGATAAAGAACTTGATTCCTTAAAACAAATTCCTCTTAAAATTGATTATACCCCTCAATCACATCGAGAAGGATTGGCTACATATTTCAGAGCATATCTTCAACAATTTATGAAAGATTGGACTAAAGAAAATAGAAAAGAAGATGGCTCAAATTATAATCTATATTTAGATGGATTAAAAATATATACTACAATAAATTATGAGATGCAGCAATATGCAGAAGAATCTGTAAAAGAACACATGCCTAATCTTCAAAAAGAATTTTTTCTTCAAAACACGCCAGAGTTAAATCCAACCGCACCTTTTTTAGACATTGAAGAAGAAGAAGAAGAAATAATTTTTAAAAGAGCCATGAGACGATCAGAGAGGTGGCGTAAAATGAGAAATGCTGGAAAATCTGAGGATGAAATGTTTGCTTCATTTGAAAAAGAAGTCCCAATGACCATTTTTTCATGGGATGGAAATATTGATACTATTATGAAACCTATTGATTCAATCAGATACTACAAGCATTTTATGCGTGCAGGAATGATGTCTATGGAACCTCAAACTGGACATGTCAAAGCATGGGTAGGCGGAATTAATTATAAGCATTTTCAGTATGATCATGTAAAACAAGGCAAAAGGCAAATTGGTTCTACTTTTAAACCCTTTTTATATGCCACTGCAATTGATCAATTAAAACTTTCTCCCTGTGACTCACTGCCAGATGCAATTTATTGTATTGAACCAAATAAGTATGGAAATCCTGATCCATGGTGTCCAACAAATTCTAGTGATAAATATGGTGGAATGCGTACCCTTAAAAATGCACTTGCTAATTCTAAAAATACTATTAGCTCTCAGCTAATGGATAAAGTAGGACCAAAACCAGTTGCTGATTTAGCAAGAAACCTTGGAATAAAATCTTTCATTCCTGATGTTCCTGCTATAGCACTGGGAACTCCTGATTTGAGTGTTTATGAAATGGTAGGTGCATACGGAGCATTTGCCAACCAGGGAATCTATGTAAAACCTACAATGATCACACGAATTGAAGATAAAAACGGTGCGCTTTTATTCCAATCAGTCCCTGAGACCAAAGATGTTATTAGTGCTGAATCTGCCTATGTTACTACAAATCTTTTAGAAGGGGTTACTAAATTTGGATCTGGTGCAAGACTTCGGCATAACATTCCAGAAGAAGAAAGAAATCCTGTATATAGAGATGTTGTAACTGGATATCCATACAGTTTTGAAAATGCTATTGCTGGAAAAACAGGAACAACTCAAAATCAAAGTGATGGATGGTTTATGGGTATGGTCCCTAACTTAGTAACAGGGGTTTGGGTTGGGGCTGAAGACCGTTCTACTCATTTTGAAACTATTGCCTATGGTCAAGGCGCTACAATGGCACTTCCGATTTGGGGACTATTTATGAAAAAATGTTATGAAAACGAAGATTTAGGAGTTTCTATTGAAGATTTTTTAGCTCCTGAAGTCCTAAATATCCCTATAGATTGTGAAAATATTAAGCCTTTAGAAAATATTAGTGATGATGCTGATGATATCAAGGGCTTAGGTTTGTAATCTCTTTTTTTATACCTTAAAGAAATGAGTAAAAGACTAATTTCTCTCGATTTTTTTAGAGGATTTACTATCGCTGCAATGATTGTTGTAAATGATCCTGGTAGCTGGTCTTACGTATTCCCTCCACTTAGACATGCTGATTGGCATGGGGCTACTCCAACAGATCTTGTTTTTCCTTTTTTTTTATTTATTGTAGGTGTATCCATAGTCCTTGCTCTTTCAAAAACTAAAAACTCTAATAATTCAGTTTATTTGAAAATAATTAAACGGACCCTCATCCTGTTTGGAATAGGAATTTTTTTAGCTGTTTTTCCAAATTTTGATTTTAGTAATGTTAGAATTGCTGGTGTTCTACAAAGAATTGCACTAGTATATTTTTTCTGCTCTTTTATTTATTTAAATTCCAATAAATCCCATCAAATTTGGATTGGAGCTTTTTGCTTAATTATTTATTGGATTTTTATGAAGCATGTTCCTTTTGGGGATTCTGTTGTTGGTGTATTAGAGCCTGGGAATAACTTTGCTGCTTGGATTGATAAGTTTATTACACCAGGCAGAATGTATAGAGAGACATGGGATCCTGAAGGTTTTTTTAGTACTATTCCATCTATAGCTACTGGAATCTCAGGAATGTTTTGTGGCCATATTATTTTAGACAAATCAAAATCTCTAAAAGATAAAATTATTGTGATGTATTTGTTTGGCAGCATTTGTTTATGTTTAGGAATGCTCTGGGACTTTAGCTTTCCAATTAACAAACATATATGGACTAGCTCCTATGTGCTTTTCTCCTCAGGGCTTGCAATGATATTTTTAGCTAGCTGTATGTGGCTAATCGACCATAAAAAAATATCTTCATATACCAAATTTGGAGTGGTTTTTGGTTCTAATGCTATTTTTGCATATGTACTTCATTCTATTCTTGGAAGGGTTTTTAGAATTCCTATTATTAATGGAAATGGGATACAAAAAATATGGATGGATTTTGGTATTTCTACTAATTTAGATCCTCAAATATTCTCTTTTATTTGGGCTTTGTTTTATACTTTTATTATTTATTTAATAGTCAATGAAATGTATAAAAGAAAAATCTTCATTAAAATATAATTCTCGTATTATTGCAATTAATTTAAATCCTATGAAAAAAATTCTTTTTTTATACATTTTAATAACTTTTAATATTTCTTGTAATATTAAATCCGGCAATGGATTTGTTAACGAATCTGATTTATCCTTTCACATGGGCTCTGATAATGCTGTAGAATTATTTAAATCTTTTGATTCTGCTTGGAAAAATCTTGATTATAATTTAATGAAAACAATGATTGCTGATTCTATTTCGTTTGAATTTCAAGACGGAAAAGTAGCAACTAACTCACAAGAGTTTATTGATCTTGTTAAAAAAGAGGTTGAGAAAGAAAATGAATCTGGAAATAATTATTCCTGGACCACAGACTTTGCTTTTTCTGTTTATTTAAATCCTAAATCTGGTGGTGAATGGGTAACTGCTGGATTTACTTCAAATCTTGATAATCCTGAAGATGGAGTAATAAAAAAAGAGTACAATGAATGGTACTTTTTCAATAAAGAAAATAAACTAGAGCTTTGGTATCAAACCATAAGAAAGGTTAAAGAATAAATCTTTGATTATGAACCTGTATCCCCAGATAGAACATATGCTTCTGATCCAATGTTAATTACAGAAACTATCGCATATTGACCTGCTGTTTTTGTTTCACTACTTCTGTTGACAATAGTTACTCCACCCCCAGCAGAAATCGTAACCTGTCCTGCCCCTTTTTGAACTAGAAGACAATTAAACCCATCTCCAAGGCCAGTATTAATTGTTACAGTTATTGCACTTCCATTATCAAGAGAAACTACTTTACCATTATCTGATGCAACGATTGTATAAGTTGTTCCTGTTTGAGCATTTAAATTCGCATCAAAACCTGAAATTGTTCCTGAACCGCTTAGGCTACCACTTACTGTAGTATTAGTTGCAGTTATTGCAACAGTTCCATCGGTTGCATTTGAAATAGTTTCCCCATTTCCAAATGTAATATCATTTCCTGTTACCGTAAGATCTCCACTCACGCTTGTAGTAGTTGCAGTTATTGCAACAGTTCCGTCACTTGCATTGGTGATTGTTTCGTCATTTTCTAAGACTAAGTCTTTTGCATAAATTGATGCTCCCTTGTCTTGAGAAGCATAAACTTTCGTAACCGCAGCGTTCCCAATAACAGCAATATTGTCTCCTTGTCCAACAGCTCCATAGCCTATGACAATTCGGTTGGTAATAGGGCTTAAGCCATCAGCAGCTCCTACATCCGATCCACTTCCAATAATTATATTTTGCTCTCCTGTGGTGTTTTCATCTCCAGCATCAGCTCCAACAAAAACATTATTACCTCCAGTTGTAGTTGCTTCTCCTGCTTCGGTTCCAACTGCTGTGTTGGAAGTCCCTGTATTGGCTTCTAAAGACTCCGCTCCAATTGCTGTATTGTAATTTCCTGTGCTTACTTTTAAAGCAGCCTCTCCAATTGCTGTGTTTCCATCTCCCGACACGTTTGTATATAGAGCACCTGATCCAATTCCAGTATTATAATCTCCCGTGGTGTTTTTAGTTAGAGCCTCTAGTCCAATTCCTGTGTTCGATTTTCCTGTGGTATTTGCGTTTAAAGCCCAGGCCCCAGTTGCAGTGTTATAACTTCCCGTAGTATTTGCCGATAATGCATTATCACCAATAGCAACATTATAGTCCCCTTCGTTAGTCCCACCACCTACCGCAGCGTCTAAAGCGTAATTTCCAATGGCGACATTATACTCCCCTCCAGCAACTGCTCCTCCAAGGGCATCAAGCCCAATGGCTATGTTGTTGCTTTCTGTATCAGCAGCATCCAAAGCTCCTTTTCCAATCGCAAGATTTTTAGTTCCGGTAGTGTTTGCTGCTAAAGCATCGTAGCCTAAAGCTATATTGTTGTCTCCAGTAGTTAAAGCATCAAGAGCAGTTTCTCCAACTCCTAAATTATATGTTGCCGCATCACCAGCATCTAAAGTCCCTGGAGTTTCATTTCCAATAAGCATAGACCCTGTAAAATTAGTTCCTGCTTTTTTTGCATCAGTAAGCCCATCAATATTTGTAACAGTTCCCAAATACGTGTTTAAATCTGTAACAGCAATTTGTTTCATAGTACCGTCATCATTAAGTATTAACCTGTCCGCTGCAACTACCGTGGTAGATGTGGCAGAAGTATTGCCATCAATAATATTTATTTCCGCTCCAGTAGCAGTTATAACAGTAGATCCTAGTTTCAAGCTTGGAATAACCACATTTCCTGTTCCGTGTGGTGTAATATTAATATTCCCGTCAGTTCCATCAGCAATGGTGATGTCTCCAGTAGTTGTATTACCTGTCTTTATAATAATATCCGTGTCTCCAATAGACTGAAATAATCCTGAGGATACAGAATTAAATGCACCAGTACTGGTAGCATTTGCTCCAATTGCAGTTCCATCTATCGCACCGCCATCAATATCAACAGTGTCTTTGTTTTGAATAGCCATTGTACCTAAACCTAAGGAGTCTCTTGAAGCTGCTGCGTTAGCAGCAGTAACCACTCCAACCATTGGAGCAGTAGAAGAGCCCGTTCCGCCAAGAGAAATAGGGACAATGCCTGATGTAATTTCCTGACCACTTAATGTCAAGTAATTACCAGTAACGGTAGCTAAAGTAACAGGGGTTGAGTTGTCCTTGCCAACAGTATCTACAGCAGTCCAAGAAAGATTTCCCGATCCATCTGTTTTTAAAACCTGTCCGGTAGTCCCATCTGCTGAAGGAAAAGCTAGGTCATCTATAATCACTTGTCCTAATCCATCAGGTGCAATATTAATATTCCCGTCTGCACCATTAGCAATGGTTATGTTTCCGGTAACAGTATTTCCTGTCTTTAAAATAACATCCGTATCCCCAATAGACTGATACAAACCAGAAGATACTGAGTTAAATGCGCCAGTGCTTGTAGCATTTGCGCCTATAGTGGTCCCATCAATCGCTCCACCATCAACATCAATTGCATCATTATTTTGAATAGCCATCTTGCCTAGTCCTAAAGAGTCTCTAGATGCTGAAGCATCTGCAGCGGTAATTGCTCCAATCATTGGAACCTTTGTAGATCCAGTCCCCCCAAGAGTGGTAGGAACAATCCCTGCTGAAAGTTCTTGAGTTATTGGATCTTGATTAGTTGTACCTATGACTGTTACATCACGTATAGACAAATAATTATTCTGAATATTTTTAATACCAAGCTTATTTGGTTTAACGGTTCCTGATGCATCAACCCCCAAAACAGTTCTAGCTGCTGCAGCATCAACGGCAGTTACCACACCAATCATTGGAGCTTTTGTAGATCCCGTACCGCCAAGTGAAATAGGGGCTATCCCTAACATTTGCCTGGCAACCGATGCATTGGGAGCAGTAACTAAGCCTATCATTGGGGAGGTTGAAGATCCCGTTCCTCCTTTAATTACTGGAAGTACACCTTTTACATCTTGGGACAAATCCACGCCTGTTGCTCTTGTCGCATAAAGAGCGTAAGGAACACTCAAAAGCTGGGAGGTTTGTTCAATTGAATAATTAATTCCGCCCGCAGGATCTACCTCAACTTTTAAAAAGTATTCACCTGTAGACCAATCAATATCGGTAAAATTATCTGAAGAGGTTCCGTCTCCGATAATTAAGGTAACTAGACCATTATTATTTGTAGAGGCCGTATGCGTTTCGCTATATACAACAGTCCCATTTTTTGTGCTTTTTAAAACGCTTAATTTAATTCCTAAAGAGGAAGATTTTAAAACATTTCCGTCTGAAGCTCTAACAATAGATTGATAGGTAAATTTTTCTGGAGATTGAGAGTAATTTCCTAGACTAAATAATAGCAATAAAAGAGCAAAAACTATATTTCTCATTTTTATAAAAAGGATAACAAAAATAAGAAAACTTTATTTGCTTATAACTTCAGGTTATTAAAGCCTTAATTTCCAGCGCTTAATAATCTTTCAATTCTTTTAAGACGGCCTTTTAAATCCTCTATTTCTTTATTTTGAGAATCTATAGTTTCTTGTTGCTCTTGAACAGCCTTTATTAGCGGAATAGTTAAGGCACCATATTGCACTCCTTGCTTTCCATCTGACTTGTTTTTAGACCATCCGCTCCAGTTAATTCCTGTTTTATCCATTGCCTTCTTTACTTCCTGAGCTATTAATCCATCATATATTGTTTCATCATCCGCAGGTCTTTGGTCTATGCCATCATCATTAGGTCCGCTTGTGGAATCTCCTCTAAATCTATCTTCTAAAATTTCATCTGGGTAATCCGCAGGATTTTTCATCTTATATGAAACAGGCCTTAGCTTCATTATAAAATCCAATCCTATTTTGGAGTCATTGATTTGCCTTTTAATTCTTCCGTCTGAATATGTTGAAAAGGCTACTTGTCCTTTAATTGCTGTAATGCTGGTATTTCCAAGGGCAATTTCATTATTGCCTGTTCCTGTTACTCCCTGACCAATGACTATTTGGTTTGTTCCATTATTAGCACTAGGATCAGAACCCTCTCCAATAATTACATTGTTGCTTCCAGTAGTAATCACATCTCCAGCTTGATATCCAATGCCAATATTAGAAGCTGCTGTTGTACTCTGAATTAAAGCAGAATGGCCAAGAGCAGTATTATTATGTCCATCGATGTGGTTGCTTAAACCATATGCTCCAAATGCAGTATTATAGTTCCCTGTAGTATTGACTTTTAAAGCATTGAATCCTGTTGCTGTGTTAGCATCTCCTTCAGTGTTTGTTAATAAAGCAGAGCTACCAATAGCTACGTTATTTTCTCCTCCATTAATCGCTCCACTAAGGGCATTATAACCGATAGCAATATTATCATTTTCTGTATCTGCATTATCATAGGCATTAGATCCAATTGCAATATTTCTCGTTCCCGTGGTGTTGAGTTTTAGAGCTTCGGGCCCAACTGCTATGTTACGGTCGGCTGTGGTGTTAGACATTAAAGACTGATACCCAATAGCGATGTTGTAATCCCCTTCGGTGTTAGCGCTTAAAGACGATTTCCCAGAAGCGACGTTGTTAGACCCTATGGTGTTATTTGTTAAAGACGAATTCCCAGAAGCGATGTTGTTAGTCCCTTCGGTGTTAGCGTCTAAAGACATATACCCAAAAGCGATGTTGTAAGTCCCTATGGTGTTCTCTTTTAAAGCATTCTGTCCAAAAGCGATGTTGTTAGACCCTGTGGTGTTCTTACCTAAAGACCAAACCCCAGAAGCGATGTTGTA
Organism: Flavobacteriaceae bacterium; assembly: GCA_002702895.1. Classification (GTDB taxonomy): domain Bacteria; phylum Bacteroidota; class Bacteroidia; order Flavobacteriales; family Flavobacteriaceae; genus MAG-121220-bin8. Next base: position 25,575 of record PACX01000012.1, read on the forward strand.
AGACCCTTCGGTGTTAGCTCTTAAGCTGTACATACCAGAAGCGCTGTTGTAATTCCCTATGGTACTTACTTTTAGGGCCTCATGTCCAATTGCTGTGTTCCCATTTCCCGTGGTGTTTGCCCCTAATGCATTATAACCAACTGCAACATTATAATCTCCAGTCGTAATCGCGTCTAAAGCCGTTATTCCTACTGCCGTGTTATACGTTGCAGCATCTAAAGTTCCTGTTGTTTGGTGACCAAGAATCATAGATCCTGTAAAGTCAGTGCCTCCAATTTTTCCATCACTTAAATCATCAATGCCTCCCGCTACTCCGCTGTTGTTAACCCAAGCAAGAGTTCCACTTCCATCGGTTTTTAATACCTGATTTGCAGAACCATCAGCTGTAGGAAGAGTCATGGCTACAGTTCCAAAACCAAGAGCATCCGTATAGGTGACTCCATCTACATACACATCTTTAAATTCTAAGGAACTAGTCCCTAGATCTACCCCATTGTCATCTGGGGGTAGCCACCCTATGATATCTGTATTTCCAATGACAGCGGTATTGTCGGCAGTTCCAGAAGCTCCCTTACCAATTACTATTCGATTTGCAGCACCAGCAGCATCAACATCTGCATTCATTCCAATAGCTACATTGTTTGTTCCAGCTACAATTGTATTCCCTGCTCTATAACCCATGGCAGTATTGGATGCCCCTGTGGATGCACCCAAAGCTTGTCTACCAACTGCAGTATTATTATTACTTGTTGTGTTGGCACTTAATGCATTCCAACCTATAGCTGTATTAGAGCCTCCCTCAGTATTTGCATCTAAAGCATTTTTTCCTATAGCAACATTAACTGCTCCAGTGCTGTTTGATGTCAAAGCATTGTAACCAATAGAAATATTATCGTCCCCTGAGGTATTTGAATCTAGGGCGTTATTCCCTATGGCCACATTAAATTCTCCTCCATTAATCGCTCCTCCAAGTGCATTATAACCGATAGCAATATTATCATTTTCTGTATCTGCAGCATCCAAAGCTCCATCGCCAATTCCAATATTTCGATCACCTGTTGTGTTTAACTTTAGCGCACGATAGCCAAGTGCTGTGTTATTTTCCCCATCAGTGTTATCATTTAAAGCTTGATATCCTACTGCTGTTGCATAAGAGTATGGTGCACTAACTCCTCCAGTGTGAGATTCTAAAGCTCCGTAGCCAAGTGCCACATTATAATCAGATTTGTCATTAGTATATAAAGATCTATAACCAAGAGCTGTGTTTTGTTCTCCAGTAGTATTTGAATATAAACTTCTTGATCCCGAAGCTGTGTTATAATCACCTGTAGTGTTAAGTCTTAAAGCATAATATCCTGTAGCTGTATTTTCGGTTCCTGTAATGTTTTCTTGTAAAGCTCTAGTACCCATAGCAGTGTTAAGA
>PACX01000001.1 GCA_002702895.1 Flavobacteriaceae bacterium
AGAACATACAGAATGGTATGATAATGGAAATCTTAAATATGGTTTTGGCAAGAGTAATGCGAGCATTGAAATTATAAGAACTCAACATACGGATGCTTACAAAATAAAATCTTTTGATATTAGCCCTGATAATTTAAAAAAATATAACATCACACGGTTTAATACAAAATACCCTTTCGTAGGTGAAAAAAGATGGTTTTATAGAAATGGTGAAAAAGAAAAAGTCATTAAATTTATTGATGCTCATAGTTTGGAGGAAGATTATGGTGATATGGGCAGTACATTTTTTATTGAAATAGACGGAAAGGCTATTAATTTAGAAGAACCTCAGATATTAGAATCTGAATGTTGGAATGAAAAAGGAATCAAAATTAAATGTCCTTAAACCATCATCCGTGAAAAAAAGAATAATAGGAATTGATTTAGCAAGAGCTTTAGCGGTTATTGGAATGATAGTCGTAAATTTCAAGATTGTTTTTGGCGAAAATGGGATAAATTGGGTAAAATCCTTTGTAGATATATTAGAAGGAAAAGCAGCAGCAACATTTGTAGTTTTAGCAGGTGTTGGACTTGCCCTAATGACAAAATCAGCAATTAAAAACAATGACAAATCTAAACTAAAAATTGTTCGAAATAGAATTCTAAAAAGAGCTTTGTTTTTATTCATTATTGGAATTTCATATATCACAATTTGGCCAGCAGATATTCTACATTTTTATGGTATTTATATGCTAATTATCATCTTGCTCTTAAAAAGTAAGGAAAGAACTATTATAATTTTAGCTATTTCATTAATTATTGTTTTTCCAATACTATTGTCTTTTTGGAATTACGAAACAGGTTGGAATTTCGACACTTTAGAATATCAAGGTTTTTGGACAATCAATGGATTTATAAGAAATCTTTTTTTTAATGGCTTTCATCCAGTAATTCCTTGGACTTCATTTATGTTATTTGGTTATTGGTTAGGAAAACAAGATTTGAATAACGATAAATTCATAAAAAAGACATTTTGGATTTGTACAATCATTTTTATTTTCATTCAAATTTTGTCCTATTTATCCATCTCAATATTGTCTGAAGGAAATCAAGAATTTGCAAAAGAATTAACTGAAATTCTTGGTACTAACCCAATGCCACCATTACCAATTTATATGTTCAACGGTATTTCAATAGCATTCGCTATAATTACAGCTTGTATAATAATTGCCAAACATTTTGAAAATAATATAGTCATTAACGCATTAAACAAAACAGGACAATTAGCACTGACTTTTTATGTAGCACATGTCATTATCGGAATGGGAATTATAGAAGCGATAAACCCTTCTAAAATGGGAGAATATTCTGTTGAGTTTTCCGTGATTTATGCGTTAGGATTTAGTTTGATTTGCATTTTATTTGCAATAGGTTGGAGAAAATATAATGAATCCGGACCATTAGAATGGATAATGAGAAAATTAACAGATTAAAAACCTAAACCATAGGCATATCTTCTTCTTTTAATTCAGCTATTTTTATAAAGGGTGTAGATTATTAAGGATTAAATAATTTATAATAACTAACCTTTCAAGAAATTTGTTTAAATCTTGTTTCACGGTTTGTCTAAATTTAGTTTCATTCTAAACTGTCTTAGTACTATACTTGTGTAAAATTTATAATTATGCCAATCAAACCTAAATGTGGATGTGGAAATACTCAAAACCCTGATGGATTTTGTGACGGTTCTCACAACAACCAAGTAGACTAAATCTATTTTCATTCTTCTGTCATATTTAAAAGCTTTAGAGCATCCTCTCTAATATCTATAAATATATGCAGATCCGTGTCATCACCTGTTTTATCTTCTTCTTTTAATTCTGATAGATAATTTTTAATTTTAATAAAACAATAACTAATAAATAAAAAATGAAAACAAAAATTATTAAACCTTTATTGGTTGCACTAACATTTATTTTTGCATCCTGTACATTAAATCCTGATTCAAGCAATATCTCATCTTTAGCTGAAAGTTGGGTTGCATCATCTTACGAGAGTAAAGACGCTGCTTTAAATATGGTTAAAGAAAATATGAGTGATGATGGATATAACATAGGTTCTAGATATATTGGATTTGGCTTTAATTTTAATTCAGATGCAATGGAAACAGATGGGATGGTAGTAACTAATGTAATTGATGGAGGTCCGGCATCATCTGTTCTTAAAGTTGGTGACAAATTTATTTCAGTGAATGAAGTACTAGTAAACCAAGAATCAATTGGTGATGGTAGCCTATCTTTTAGGGGGACTCCTGGTGTTCCAGTTTCTGCCATCATTTTAAGAGATGGTGAAGAAATTTCAATTACTGTTGAAAGAGGAATTGTAGAACCAACATACTCAAAAGCCCAAATCATACAGAATATATCAAATGCTGATGCTGATAATTGGGGTGAAAATTCACTTGGATATGAAATTCGTGAGGTTGTTGCAGATGCAGCTAATGGAGTTGTTTATGTAAAGACTTGGGATAAGTTTTTAGATGATGTTTCAGGCTTTGAAGCTGAAGCACTTACTCTTACAAGATTTGAATTTGACCAAAATGGTAAGGTTTTAAACGTAGGGAATATGACAGAAAGTGAATTAGTATTAAGACAAACCGGATGGTCTATTACTAGATAAATTAATAAGCCTCTATTTTTAGGGACTTTTTTATTTTATTCCATTTTTTTCCTTTGGGCTGTTCAAGTAGAAAAGAAACGATTATTAAGAACAAATGTAAATTTGAGGTAATGAAATTTTTTTTATTCATACTAATACTAATTTATTCGTGTAAAACAGACAAGTCTATTATCCTTCCAATTAAGAATACTTATCAAATTGATAATAACGATTCAAATGAGGATATAATTATTAAGGCAAGCCACGTAGTACCAACAAAAAATCAATATCAAGCTTTAAAAAACGAGTTTATTGCATTTATTCATTTTGGCCCTAACACATTTACAAGAATGGAATGGGGAAATGGAATGGAAGATCCAAAAGTTTTTAAGTTAAAAAACTTAGATACTGATCAATGGTGTGAAACAATGAAAGATGCTGGAATGAAAATGGTTATAATTACTGCTAAACATCATGATGGATTTGTACTATGGCAAAGTAGATATACAAATCATGGAATTATGTCAACAGATTTCAAAGAGGGAAAGGGAGATATTATTAAAGAATTATCTAAATCATGTGAAAAATATGGCTTAAAATTAGGTATTTACTTATCTCCAGCAGATTTATATCAAATAGAAAACATTAACGGTTTGTACGGGAATCTAAGTGAATATAAAAATAGGGTCATTCCAAAACAAATCAAAGGAAGACCATTTAAAAATAAAACCACTTTTTCTTTCAAAGTGGATGATTACAATGAATATTTTTTAAACCAACTATTTGAACTATTAACAGAATACGGCCCTATTTCTGAAGTTTGGTTTGATGGTGCACATCCAAAAAGAAAAGGGGGTCAAAAATATAATTATTTGGCATGGAAAAAGCTAATAAATTCTCTAGCTCCCAACGCTGTTATTTTTGGGAAACAAGATATTCGCTGGTGTGGTAATGAATCTGGAAATACAAGAAATGAAGAGTGGAATATAATTCCATATCTAAAGGATCCAAATCAACTAAATGATTTTAAAGATTCGACTGCCCCTTCTTTAGGTTCAAGAGAAGAGATATTTAATGCTCGGTTTTTACACTATCAACAAGCTGAAACAAATACATCAATAAGAGAAGGATGGTTTTATCGTGATGATAACATTCAGAAAGTTAGAAGTACAGATGATGTTTTTGATATTTATGAAAGATCTGTTGGTGGAAATTCAACTTTTTTATTAAATATTCCTCCAAACAGAGAAGGAAAATTTTCTAGTGAAGACGTAGCAGTATTAAATGAGTTAGGGAAAAGAATAAGAGAAACCTACAATATAAATTTATTTGAAAATGCAATTGGTCCTAAAAAAATATTGGATAAAGATGATCAAACCTTTGAAGTTGTTAACGATAACCAACTTATAATTGAAACAAAAGATGAAATTTTAATTAATAGATTAACAATTAAAGAATCTATATTAACCCATAGTGAAAGAATAGAAAAGTTTAAAGTACAATATTGGAAAAATGAAACATGGATTGACCTATTTTTTGGAAATAATATTGGTTACAAAAAAATCTTAAGGTTTCCTGAAATTAAATCAAATAAATTTAAAATTAAAATTGAAAAATCAAGGATGTTACCAGCCATATGTTCAATTGAGGCTCACTATTATAAATCAGAGCTACCAGAAATAGAAATTAATGAAATTGCAAATAAAAAAGTTGTTATAAAACCATTAATAAAAAAATTTAATTGGAAGCCACATGGTGAGGATATAACTTTAAATTTAAATCCTGATTTTGAAATTAGATATACAACAGATAATTCAGAACCAACGAAAAATTCAAAATTATTTAAAGATTCAATAAGTTTAGGATTTCAGATTTTAAAAGCCAAAGTTTTTCTCAGCAACAGATCAAGTAAAACCTACATATTCAATTTAAATAAATCATAGTTATGAAAATTAGAAATCCATTTAAAGATTGTCTTGGAAGATGGAAAGATGATGCTACAATGACCGAAAAAATTGTTTGGAGATTGGTTTCTGTAATGGTTGGTATGGCTGTTGGTATGGCTTTAGCTAATTTTATTTTTTAGAGAAATGAAAAAACTTTTATATAAATGGAAGAGGTAGGGATTATACAAGAAATACAGGAGTTTTTAGGTCTTGAGAGTGAAACAGTTATGTGGATTTTAATGGCTGTAGTAATTGGAGGATTAATATATGATCTCTTTATTAGAGATGACAAAGAAATAAATATGTAAAAATTATTATGAAAAAACTAATCCTTCTATTACTGTTTATTCCACTTTATATTTATTAATTCTTTACTATATTAGATAAAAACAAATAATTAATACTAATGAAAAATATTTTTTACACACTATTTTTAAGTTTATTAATATTCAGCTGCTCAACAACTGAGAAAAAATCAGAAAACCAGCAGGGTGTTATTGAAAAAAATGACTCAAAGTCTCTAGCTATGGACACATTTAATAAAGCTTATTTAGATAATGATATGACTGGTCAGGATGGGATTTTTACAGAAAATGCAGTTGCTAGAGTAAATGGTCAAGAGATGTCTCCTGCTGAAATGATTGAAGCATTTATGGGCGGAAGAGAGTTTTATAATGATATAAAGAACATCAATCCATCTACTTCTACATTTATTTATGATGATGGAGCTATTTATACAAGTACTTGGTTCACATGGGAGGGGATAAGTAAATCAACTGGCGTAACCGTAAACAATCCAGTTCACGCTTATTTTAAGTGGGAAGGAGACAAAGTTTCTAGCGTAGGTTATATTTTTGATTCTGCAGAATATGTAGCTAATATGAGTAATGTAAATTAAACCATAGGCATATCTTCTTCTTTTAATTCAGCAACTTCTAATCCAAGACAAGCTATTATAAGCAGTTATATAAGACCAGTATTATACAACAGCATAGTCCTGTTTAATGGTAGAAGATTAATAAGGTTTAGATAATTCTTATATTTAGGTTGTGAGAAAACTCCTTCTACTATTACTATTCTCGTTTCTTTTTCAAAGCTGCTTTAGTTACAAATCAGTAAATTTTAATGATATTAGAAACAAAAAAAAACAAAAGTTTAAGGTTGAAAAACTTGATAAAACAAATGCAAAAGGCAGATTAGTTTCTATTGATGAAAATGCAATGATTTTAGAAAATAAAGGCAAAAGTCAAACAATTTCAAAAGAAGAAATATACGATGTGAAAGTTAGAAAATTTTCAATTATAAAATCTGCTGGTGGAGTTCTTGGTACTTATGGTTTAATAGTGTTGGTTTTGCCTGTTATTCTAGTAATTGCCTTGTTAATATAAATATGAGAAAACTCCTTCTTCTATTACTGTTTATTCCACTTGTCTCTTTTGGGCAGGATGAATTAAAATATTTCAATAAGGGTAAAAAAAGTTTTGAAAAAGAAAATTATGATAAAGCAGCTGCTTATTTAAATAATGCTTTGGAGTTAAACCCAAGTTATGTAGATGCTCATTTTTATACAGGATTATTAAACACTAAATTAAAACAGTACGATAAGGCAATTTCAAATTACAATAAGGTATTAGAATTAGACCTGAATAATGAACTTGCTTATTTAAATAGAGGAAGAATCAATTATATTCTTAAAAATATAGAAGCTGCACAATCAGATTTTAAAAATGCAATTGAAATTGATTCTATATTTTTTGAGGCTTATGATAGTTTAGTATTAGTGAGCGAAAGCTTAAAAGATTATGATACTGGGATTTTAGCTATTAATAAAGTAATTGAATTCAATCCTGATTTTAGAAATTATTTTCGTAGAGGATTGATAAAATATAGAATGGGAGATAAGGTTGGAGCTTGTAAAGACGCTAAAAAGTCTAAAAAACTCAATCCAAATTATATATTAATTAATCACTTGATAAAAAATAGTTGCAACTAAACCATAGGCATATCTTCTTCTTTTAATTCAGCAACTTTTAATCCTTATAAAATTAAAGGTTAAAAGAATTAATTACCTTGCAAAGACTATGGAAGATTTTGGTACAGATCCTGATTGGTATGAAAGTAAAGATCCTAAAGAACACACTTCTATACAAGAACTAATTGAAAATCCTATTTTTTGGATAGTGGTCTTAGTTATTTTTATAGGCCTAGTTATATTAATTTAATAATTATGAAAAAATTTAGAACAGTAATTATTGTTATAATTATTCTTTTTGCTTTCAATCAAATTTTAGACTATCAAAACGAAAAAACACGTGAAATACTTAAACAAGAAAGAATCAAAGCTGAAAAAAGATTAGAAAAATCAAAAGACACCATTCCTCTAGTACCTTTAGTCCCTGCAAAAAAAATTGACAGTTTATGAAAAAACTAATTCTACTATTAAAGTTTATAAGAACTGGATTAACTATTAGAAATTTATTTATATCAATTTATGGTGGAATAGCAATGCTTCTTTTAATGTTTATAATTCAATTTTTTATTGGAGGTTTTGATGATGTTGAATGGAATAATGATTTGATATTTCCAATTATACTTGGGGTATTAGTTTCTTTAAGCTTTTTTGAAAAACCAATAATAACTTGGGAAGAATACTGGAAAAAAAATAAATGAAAAAACTCCTTCTACTATTATGAAACTAAAAGATTTTATTTATAATAAAAAAACAAAAGAATCTAATTTATTAGGAGTTCTATTTGTAATTGCTGTAACAATCGTTGTTGGTGCTGTATTTTATTATGGATTTTGGATTTAAAGATAAATTATAGTTATGAAAAAATTCATACCTCGTTTAGCTTATGTTATTGCTTTTTTTTTGCCTCTTTTAACTTTAGAGTTTTTTGATAATTATAAAATTGGTGTTGTGCCAGCACTTTTAATAATATTTTTCTTATGGAAGAACAATTACTTTCCAATAAATAAATCATAGTTTATGAAAAAACTAATTCTATTATTAGTGTTAATTCCACTTGTTTCTTTTGGCCAGGAATCTTTTCTTAAAACACATAATAATATTATTTGGACAGATGGAGATGAGACTTTATTATTTAGAGACCTTGAATCTATAAACCAATTAAATTCGAATCAATGGGATGAATTAAATAAAAAAATTAAGGGCTTTGTTTTTGATGGTTTGTTAAAAAAGAACAACGGAAATATTAAGCTCTTTATTGATCGAGGATATATTATAATAAAAGATGATATTGAAAACATTAAAAACATTTATGATATTAATGCCGTTAGTGGTCTTAACCTAAGAGAAAGCCCATCTATATCTGGAAAAATAGTTGAAAAACTAGATTATGGAATATCTGTAAAAATTTTAAATAAAACAGGAGAATTTTTTGAGGTTGATGGTAAAAAAGGACAATGGGTAGAAATAGAAACATATAATCCATATAATCCATTAGGATTATTTATTAAAGGGGATACCGATACAGAAAATATAGATGGCAAATCTTTACAGTGTCATATGTGTGGATATCAAGTAATCACAGAAAATTCGAAAAATCTTTTGGAGATAGAAAAAGGTTTTCAAGGGGATTATGGAGATTCTACACAATCTAATTATTCATTTTCAATTTCTGAAAATGAATTAATTTATAAAGAATTTATATCTGGGATGGGTAGTTCATTATCAACTAAATGGGTCCCTATTAATTCGAATTCTATATTAATTGAAGAAATTAAAAAATTAAATACTAAAAAGAAAGATTTATTCTTAAAGAAAAAAATAGAAAACGCTGAAAGACATAGAGAGGAGGAAAAATTAGATTATGAATATGAGGAAAGGGAAAATTACATTAGATATTTACTTTATGATGCTCCGCCAATTGAAAACCCTAAAGATGCTAGTGATTTTTTTCAATTAGGAATGATAAATGTAATACCTGGGAATGAAAAAATTCGAGGTGGATTCTATAATTTTTCTGATCATATGAAATTTAAACCTGATCCACTTAAAGCTATTAAATACTTTAATAGAGCAATAGAGTTAAACCCTATTTTTTCTAATGCTTTTTATGAAAGAGGGTTGATAAAAAAATCTTTAAACATAGAAAGTGCCTGTGATGATATAATCAAAGCTGCTAGTTTTGAGGATTTTTTGTATGCTTTCAGTGCTAAGCGCTTTGTAAAGGAAAATTGTAATTAAACCATTGGCATATCTTCTTTTTTTAATTCATTAACTTCTAATTCATGCAAGCAGGTTAAACTAACATTTTAATCTGCATGTTTTTTTATTTATTTTAGTATATATAAAACTTAACAATATATTAAAATGAAAAAAATTATTTTACTTTTCTCGATAATTCTAATTACAGTTAGTTGTAAAAGTCCAAATCAAAATACAAATCCAATTGAAAAGTTTCAAAAAAACTTAGTAGAGCAAGGTATCACGGGCTCAAATGTAACGCAGGTATTTAAAGACGGAGAAATTATTTACAATAACATTACTAATTCTGGTGCTTTAGGCGATAAAGATATTGATGAAAATACAATATTTCCAATATGGTCTATGTCTAAAACAGTAACTACAGTTGCAATGATGATTTTGTTGGAGGAGGGTAAATATAACTTGAATGATAATGTAGCTGATTACTTGCCAGAATATAAAGATATTAATTGTAAAGGACCTGATGGAATTTACCCTTGTGAGAATAAGTTAAAAATAATTCATTTATTGACACACAGGTCAGGTTACACATACTATGCAAACAATGGTGCAAATTGGGTTACATCTTTGCATACTGATTTATACCCTGCCTTAACAAATCCAGTTAGATTTGATAATCTTGATGACTACTCTAAAGTAGTTTCTAAAATACCTTTAGATTTTGAACCTGGTTCGATGTATACTTATGGGATTAATCAGGCAATTTTAGGTAGATTGATTGAGGTTGTTACTAATCAGAGTTTTTATTCTTATTTAAAAGAAAATATTTTTGAAAAATTGGAAATGAACGACACGAAATTTCATTTAACAGCTGACGACAGAAAAAGGTTTCAGCCGTTAAGAGTCAATATAAAACCTAATACTGCTTTTAATAATTCTGATTTTCATTTGGATGGCTATACAGCAGCTTTGGATGGATATACATATGATGAAAATAATAAGGCACATTTTGGAGGTGAAGGTTTAGTTTCAACAATGTCAGATTTCTCTAAATTTTGTGAAATGCTTGTTAGTGGTGGGATATATGATAATAAACGAATTATTTCAGAAGAAAGCATAAAGACAATGACTTCAAAATATTCCAATGGATATCCAGACCCAAGTGAACCAAATGCTTTTCCATTAGAAGGATACTCTTATGGATTTACCTTTAATATACTTGAGGATAGTGATGCTTGGGGCTCAGGCGCTCCTAATGGAATATACGGCTGGTCAGGATATCACAATACCTGGTTTTGGATTGACCCTACAAATAAATTATACGGTTTATTTATGTCAAATTCACTAGAACCTGATTTTAGTATTTTAAAAGATTTTCAAATAGCAACTTATAAATTTATTAATTAGCTAAAATTTAATGAAACGTAGATCCTTTATAAAGGAAACAACAACCGTCTTTACAGGAATTGGACTTTCAACTGTTTCCTGTACTCAAGCTCAAACAAAGAAAGGTGAAGAACCTTCCGAAGTTTACGTCACTATGGATCAGGAAAAAGTTTTTTTTCATAGTGATGTTATCAAAGAAAAAATAAAAATAATCCATATTGCAGATACACATTTGTACATGGACGATGATAGGGGAATACCTTTTCTAAATTATAGTAATCGTATGGCGAAAGCTTACAACCAAACTATACATTTCAAAACAAGAGAAAAAACAAATCCCAAAAAGTCTTTTCAGCAAGCACTTGAATTTGCCAAAGAATTAAATGCAGATGTTATTACATTAATTGGTGATATTTTCAGTTTCCCCTCTGAACTTGCAATTGAATGGGTATTATCAAAACTAAAAGCTATTGGTATTCCCTACATTTATATTGCAGGAAATCACGATTGGCATTATGAAGGCATGAAGGGTAGCTTAGACTCACTTCGTGATAAATGGATAGAAAAAAGGTTAATGCCTTTGTATCAAGGAAACAATCCCTTAATGGCAGCATATGATATAAAAGGAATTAGATTTTTAGCCATTGACAATTCAACGTATGAAATAAATGATGAGCAATTGATTTTTTTCTCTGAGCAAGTTGCATCTGGATTACCTTTAGTTTTATTAGTTCATATTCCAATGTATGCACCTGGAAAGAAAATTTCTTTTGGATGTGGAAATCCATTTTGGGGAGCAAAAACTGATCGTAATTTTAAATTAGAAAGGCGTCCTAAATGGCCAGAAAATGGTCACACTAAAACAACATTTGAATTCTATAAAAAAGTTTTTAATTCATCCAATGTAATGGGAATTTTTGCTGGACACATACATCGAAATTCTATCGAAATTATTAAAGGGAAACCTCAGATTGTTTCAGATGACAATGCTAATGGAGCATATCTTGATATTGATTTTATGCCATTGGAAGAAAAGCATAAAAATATTTCCTAAAAAAGGAATTAACTAACTTTATAGTTATGGATCATGGAGGTTTTCATAATCATGAGTTTCATCACAATGATGGGGATGGTAAGAAACTCAAAAAAAAAGAAGCCAAGTATATATTAATTGGTCTTATTTTCATATTATTAATATTGATTGTTTTAGCTATTTAAATAAATAACTTGTTATGAAAAAACTTTTATATAATCGTCCATTATTTATTATTACATCAATATTAGTTTTAATTGGTTTAACTCTTCAAGTCGCTGAATATATTGACTTACCAATTATTATAATTCCATCATCATTATTATATTTAATATGGTTATTTGTACTTATGAAAAATAAAAATAAATAGATGAAAAGCTATGACAAACAAAACTTACCTTATTATAAGTTCTTTATTAATACTTGTTATTTTAATAACAGGAAGACACTTTGGATATAATTTTTTAGAGCGTGTTATAGCAGTAATTATTATTGGCGGTTTATTTGAGATATTCTACAGAAAAAAATTAAAAAAATGAAAAAACTAATTTTACTATTACTGTTTATTCCTTTAATCTCATTTGGACAATCAAATCCATATTCTGATAAGTTTGCCCATACCTATTCAATTGTTGCTAAAGACGTAAAAACAGGAGAAATGGCAGTAGGGGTTCAAAGTCATTGGTTTTCAGTGGGCACTTTAGTTAGTTGGGGGAAATCTGGAGTGGGCGTTGTTGCAACTCAATCTTTTGTCAATCCAAGTTATGGCCCAAGAGGACTAGAGTTAATGGAAAGTGGTTTAAATGCAAAAGATATTTTAAAAAAGCTCATTGACGAAGATGAGGGAAGGGATTATAGACAGGCTGCTATGCTTGATATAAATGGCTCAGTTGATGCATATACAGGAAAAAGTTGTATTGAAAGTGCAGGTCATTATGTTGGTGAAAACTTTTCCGTTCAAGCTAATATGATGTTAAATGATAACGTTGTCCCCTCAATGAAAAAAGCTTTTTTAGAAAGCTCTAATCTCCCACTAGCTGAAAGAATAATTAAGGTTTTTGAAGCTGCTGAAAGTGTTGGAGGGGATATTAGAGGTAAACAATCTGCAGCAATAATTGTTGTTGGTCCAAAAAAAACTGAAAACGTTTGGCAAGACAAAAAAATAGATTTAAGAGTTGATGATAGTGTAGATCCAATAAAAGAGATTAAAAGACTCTTAAAAGTACACAGAGCATATGAACATATGAATGAAGGAGATTTAGCAATTGAAGAAAATGATATGGATAAAGCCTTAATTGAATATGGAAAAGCTCAAAGTCTATTTCCAAAAAATAATGAAATGAGTTTTTGGAAAGCAATTGCTCTTTTAAATAATGGCAAAAAAGAAGATGCTAAAGAAATTTTTAAGCAAGTCTTTAAAAATGACCCTAAATGGAAAATGTTAATTTATAGGTTGCCAAAGTCAGGAATTATATCACTTACTGAAAAAGAACTTGATTTGTTTTTAAGTGATATCTAATTAATTTAAACTTATTCAACACAGCATTCATCATCTTTACAGGTGCAATATTTTAAATTATAAATATGTAAAGCAGATAGTGTAATAGCAGCTGAGTAAGTAAAAAACTCAGGAATATGGTAGGCTTCAAACCCTTCATTTATAATAAAAAAACTAAGAAAGACCCAGGCGGTGATTAAAAATATTTTTACATATAAATTATTAGAATTTTGTACAGAGCGAAATATAGCAGCCAATGAAATTATTAGAAACAAGTAATTTATTGATTCCCAAAAAAATGGAATTTCGTGACTTATTGTAGAAGCTTCAGCTTGAGAAAGAAAAAGTAATGGTGTTGTAAAACAATGTAGCATACAAGCAACGCTTGTACATACTCCAATGTGATCAGAACTAATAATTTTTGAGATCATACATTTTAAAATTAAGTAATCGCGAATTTAATATTTTTTTTAATAAGTTTAATGTATCAAACAGGAAAATTATTAATTAAAAAAAACGCAATGAATATTCTCAATATTAAAAAAATCACATTATTACTTTTATTAATGCCTTTATTTATTCAGGCACAAAATTTTAGCAACTTAGATAAAAGTCCAATGGATCAAGCTAAATATCCAACAAGTAATCGAATAACTAAAAAAGTAGCTATTATTACATATAGCAGACCACAGTTAAAAGGTCGCTCATTTAATGATATTGTTCCTCAAAATAAAGTATGGAGGACTGGCGCTAATGAAGCAACTCAAGTGCGTTTTTTTTCAGATGTTGAAATAAATCAAACAATTATTCCAGCAGGAGATTATACTATTTTTACAATAATTGATAAAGAAGAAATTACTTTTATAATAAATACAGCTACCAATATTTGGGGTGCATATTCATATAAATCAGATAATGATGCTTTGAGATTTAAGGTTCCAATTAATAAAGTAAAAAAATCACTAGAAGCATTATCAATAGCTTTCAATGAGGAAAAGGGACTTCCAAGTATTCATTTTGGTTGGGAAAATGTGCGTTTCAAAATTCCGTTTAAAGTTCTTTAAATAATTAAAGAATAGACAGATTTTCTTTTTTTTAGTTAATCAATAATTATATTTAGTTTATGAAAAAAAGAATTATATATTTTTAAATACTTAAACAATTTAATTTGGAATTATTAATTATCTATGCACTTCTTACTATTTCTCTTTCATTTTTATGCTCAATTCTTGAGGCTGTATTGCTTAGCATAAATTTAACTTTTATTAAAATTAAAATAAATGAAGGAAATCAATATGCAATAAAACTTCAGAGTTTAAAGGAAAAAATTGATGAACCATTAATTGTAATCCTAACGCTTAATACTATTTCACATACAGTTGGAGCTATATTAGTAGGTGTTCAAGCGAAAATAACTTACGCTTCAATGGTAAATGAAAAAACATTTTCCATTTTAGGCCTTTCAATTAATGAAGATCTTTTAGTTGGACTTGTATCAGCGTTAATGACTGTTTTAATATTATTGGTATCAGAAATTATCCCCAAAACTCTAGGTGCTAATTACTGGAAAAGACTTGCAAAATTTACTTCCATATTTCTAACATCAATTATTCCTATTTTCAAATATTCAGGTATTCTTTGGAGCTTACAATTTTTTACTAGATTAATTGGGAAATCAAAAAATCGTTCTGGATTAAGTTTAGAAGATTTTTCTGCTATGGCTGAAATTGCTGAAAAGGAAGGGGTTATTGAAGAAATAGATTCTGATTTTATTAAAAATATTGTTAAGTTAAAGAATGTAAAAGTTAGAGATATTATGACTCCCTTTTCCGTAATAAAAATGGCAAATGAGGATTCTAAAATTATTGATTTTTATAACAAAAATCCTAAACTAAACTTCTCTAGAATTCCTGTCTATTCAAAAAATGTGGAAAAAATTAATGGATATGTATTGAAGGACACGATGTTAGAAAAAATAATTAGTGATGGTGGAGATTCAAAACTAATGGATATTAAAAGACCTATAATTATCTCTTACAACGAATCAAAAATTCCAACTTTATTCAATAAATTTTTAAAAGAAAGAGAACATATTTCTTTGGTTGTTGATGAATATGGCTCAGTTAGAGGCCTTGTAAGTTTAGAAGATGTTATAGAAACTATGCTTGGGCTTGAAATAGTAGATGAAACAGATACCATTGAAGACTTACAGTTGTTAGCAAAGGAAAGGAATAGAGGTTTATTAAAAAATAATTAATTCTTAAATATTGAAAAAAGCTTGATTATTTTTTGCAAATTATTAACTAATTGATAGACTTTTTTATTTACCCTTTCTCTTTTTATCTATTTTATCTGCATTAGGGTTTTTGGCTTAATTAGGTTGAGATAATTGTTATATTAGAGTGTGAAAAAGCTTGTACTGTTATTTTTTATTTTTCTCTTTTCTTGTAATAATCACTATGAATCCAAAAGACCTAATGTCATTTTAATAATGACTGATGATCAGGGATATGGTGATTTAGGAATTCATCAAAATCCTCATATTTTAACTCCCAACATAGATAAATTTGCAAATGAAAGTATTAGGTTCAATAACTTTTTTGTTTCTCCAGTATGCGCACCAACTAGATCTAGTTTAATGACTGGTAGATATTCCCTTAGAACTGGTGTAAGAGATACTTACAATGGAGGGGCAATAATGGCTACGGATGAAATTACAATTGCTGAAATACTAAAAAAAGCAAATTATTCAACAGGAATATTTGGAAAATGGCATTTAGGAGATAACTATCCTTTTAGACCTTCTGATCAAGGATTTGAAGAGTCTTTAATACACTTAGCTGGAGGAATAGGCCAAGTTGGAGATTTCACAAATTATTACTCTAAAAAAACTAGCTATTTTGATCCAATACTTTGGAAAAATAATCAGCAAAAAAAATTCGAAGGATATTGTTCAGATATATTTACTCAAAATGCCATAGAATTTATTGAAAAAAATAAATCAAACTCATTTTTTTGTTATTTGTCTTTTAATGCTCCTCACACTCCACTTCAAGTTCCAGATAAATATCTTAATCTATATAAAGATATAGATTTACAAACTGAATTTTCTAATGGAAATGATATAGTAAAAATGACTGAAAAAGATAAAAGTGATGCAAAAAAGATTTATGGAATGATTAGTAATATTGATCAGAACTTAGGAAAAGTTTTTAGCAAATTAAAAGAATTAGAAATCCAAGACAATACGATTGTTATTTTTATGACTGATAATGGTCCTCAACAAATTAGGTATAATGCTAATATGCGAGGAAGAAAAAGTACTGTATACAACGGAGGAATTCGAGTGCCGTTTTTTATAAATGTTCCAAATAAATTTAATGATATTAAACAGGTTAATAAATTATCTGCCCATATTGATTTGCTTCCAACTATTTCTGAGTTATGTAATGTAGAGTTGCCAAAAAATAGAAAAATTGATGGGAAAAGTCTTGTTCCATTAATAAATGGAGAAAAGACAGAAAATAGATTTTTGTTTTCTTATTGGACAAGAAAATTCCCTGAAAAGTATTTAAATATGTCTATTCAAAATGACAATTATAAATTAGTAGGGAATACTAATTATAATAGTGAAATTAAAAATTTTGAGTTGTACGATTTAACCAATGATCCATTCGAAAAGAACAATATCATTAATGATAATATTTCTATTGCAACCAAATTTAAAACTGAGATGGACAAATCAATTAATGAGTTGATAAGTTCAGAAAATATTCAAAATCCACCAAGAATTATTATAGGAACTAAAAATGAAAATCCAACATTTTTAAATAGAAATGATGCAGCTGGAGAAAGGGGGATTTGGGCTCAAGATTTAATTTATTCTTTGTGGAAAGTAAAATTTAAAAAAGGAACATATAATTTTAAATTTAAGTTTAAAGACTCTATAAATAGTTCAGGTACAATGTTAACAGAAATAAATAGCATTATTTATTCAAAAAAGTATTCGGGATTAATTAATGATGAAGTTGAAATTAATGAAATTCAAATTGAAGAAAATAATGTTGATTTAATTTCTTTTTTGAGAGTTGGAGATAAAAAAATCTATCCGTTTTGGATTGAAATTGAAAAAATTCCATCTCATAATTCGGAAACTTCTATGTAAAATGTTTAGATTAATAAAATTGAGATAATTATTTTTCAATAACTCTCCTATTGCTAGTGTTTATAAACTATCAAATTATTATTGCCTCTAAAAAAGTAATAATTTATCGTACTTTCAATTTATGCTTGATTTTACAATTGTAGCGGTTTATTTCATAGTGATATTTATTGTTGCCCTGAGGGGAAAGGTTCAGGACAACGGTAGTGCTGATGAGTATTTTTTATCTAATAGAAACCTTAAATGGTATTCAATTGCATTATCTACAATAGCAACTAATGTTCAAGGATATCAGTTTTTAGGGATGATGGGTTCAGCATATTTGTTTGGCTTAGCACAAGCCAATCTCGAAATAAATGCTATACAAGGGATTTTAATTGCAACTTTCATTTTTGTTCCAATTTATTTAAAAGAAAAAATTACTACAATTACTCAATTTATTGAAAAAAAATTGGGAAAGAAAATAGCTCTTTTTTACTCATTAAGTAACATTGCGTTATTTGCAACTATTACATTAGGAGCTGCACTTTTTTGGGGTGCATATGCTGCAGAAATGGTTTTTGGCGAACAGCTCTCAATATTACATCCCAATAGAATTGTTAGAATTGCTATTTTAATTATATCACTTGGTGTTTTCTCTGCTATATATACATATTATGGTGGTTTAAATGCCGTTGTAAAAACAGATATTATTCAATTTATAGTATTATTATTGGGAGGTGGTATTGTTTGTTTTATTTCAATAAATGAGTTGGGAGGTTGGGAAGAATTATATAATAAAACACCTGAAAAAATGCATCTTCATCTTCCTTCAAACCATCCAGTACTTCCTTGGACTCATTTACTAGGACTCTTTTTTTTAAATATTAATTATTGGTGTGCAAATCAATCTATTATGCAAAGAGCAATTGCTGCAAAAAATATATCCCATGCACAATCGGGATTGATGATTGGAGGTGTTTTAAAATATTTGATGGCAATAATAATTGTAATTCCAGGAATTGCATTATTTGGTATTTTAGGCGACTCTTTCACCGAACCTGATTTGGCCTTTCCGTATTTAGTCAAAACATATCTTCCTATAGGTTTAAAAGGGATTGTCTTATGTGGTTTATTTGCTTCACTTATGAGTACAATTGATTCTACTTTTAATTCCTTAGCGACATTATGGTCAGTCGATATTTATTCAAAATATTTTAATAAAAAAGCAACTGATTATGAAAAAATAAATTCTGGAAGAAGAGCTATTATTTTTAGTTTATTTACTTCTCTTTTAATGTCCATGATCCTATTATATCTTAAGTTTGATAGTCCTGACACCGCATTTACTCATACATTAAATAATATATTTA
>PACX01000002.1 GCA_002702895.1 Flavobacteriaceae bacterium
CTCTCTAAAAAGACAAGGCGATACATTAAAAAGATTAAGGCTAGAGCAAGACGAAACAAGAATCGGATTTGAGGTCGACTATGATAGAATAATTTTTTCTTCTTCTTTTAGATCCCTTCAAGATAAAACACAAGTAATTCCATTTTCTAAAAAAAGTTTTGTTCACACAAGACTTACCCATAGCTTAGAAGTTTCAGTTGTTGGCAGGAGTTTAGGCAGAAAAGTTGGAAAAATTTTAATTGAAAAACATCCTCATTTAAAAAAATCGTACGGATTTCAAAGTACAGATTTTGGAGCAATAGTTGCAGCTGCTAGCCTAGCACATGATATTGGAAATCCTCCATTTGGTCACAGTGGGGAAATGGCAATTGGCGATTATTTTAAAAACGGTGAGGGATCAAATTTTAAATCACAATTAAGTTCTCAGCAATATCAGGATTTATGTGATTTTGAAGGAAATGCAAATGGATTTAAAATTCTCTGTGAAAATAAGGTTGGAATTCCAGGCGGATTAAGACTTAGCTATGCAACTTTGGGAGCATTTACTAAATATCCAAAAGGATCAATTCCAAAAAAACCATCTTCACATATTAAGGACAAAAAGTTTGGTTTTTTTGAACCACAAAATGTTTTTTTTCAAGAAGTTGCTAATGAGCTAGGAATGAAAATAAATGATAAGGAGTTTTTTAGACACCCCTTAGCTTTTTTAGTAGAAGCAGCAGATGATATTTGCTATACCTTAATTGATTTTGAAGATGGAATAAATCTTGGATGGATAAATGAAGAATTTGCATTAGAATATTTAATAAGACTTGTAAAAGGAAGTATAGATACTAAAAAATATAACGCTTTAGAACATAAATCTGATAGAGTAGCATACTTAAGAGCGCTTTCAGTTAATACTTTAATAAATGATGCTGTTGATATTTTTATAAAAAATGAAGATGCAATTCTAAATGGAGAATACTCTAGGTCTTTACTTGATAATAGTATTTATAAAGCGCAAATGAAAGATATTTTAGATATAAGTATTGAAAAGGTTTATAATTCAGAAGAGGTAGTTGAAAAAGAATTAAAGGGATATCAAGTTATAAATCATTTATTAAATGTTTTTATTAAAGCAGCTGTAAATAACCAGAAAAATCAAACAACTGCTTTTGATAAATTAGCTTTAGCTTGTATTCCAAAATCATATATACACAAAGATGGAGATCTGTACATACAACTTCTAGATATTAGTTGTTTTATAGCTAGCCTAACTGATGGTAAAGCATTAGAATGGTATAAAAAAATGAATTGACTATGTTAGAGCTATATGATGATAAATATTATATGAGAAGAGCTATTGATGAAGCAAAAATTGCTCTTGAAAAAGGTGAAGTTCCTGTTGGGGCCGTCATTGTAAGTAATCAAAAAATTATAGCACGGTCTCATAATTTAACTGAAACCTTAAATGATGTTACTGCTCATGCTGAAATGCAAGCAATTACTAGTGCAGCTAATTATATTGGAGGAAAATATTTAAAAGATTGTACTTTATATGTTACCCTTGAGCCATGTCAAATGTGTGCAGGAGCATTATATTGGTCTCAGATTTCTAAAGTTGTAATTGGAGCGAGTGATTCTCACAGGGGTTTTAGAGCTATGAAAACTAAACTGCATCCAAAAACTAAAATAATAGATGGAGTTTTATCTTCTGAGTCAAAAGTTTTAATTGATGAGTTTTTTGAAAAGAAAAGAAAATTAAAATAAAAAATCCCTCACTTTTATGAGGGTTTTTTATCTTTTTAAAAATAAAATACTATTCTTCTATAAGTTTAACTTCTGTTGCAACTTTCCCCTTTTTCCCATCCTCTTCTGAATATTCTACTTTGTCTCCTTCGTTTAGCCTTATACCGTCTAAAGAAGTTACATGAACGAAAATGTCTTCGCTCGTTTCGTCGTTTGTAATAAAACCATAACCTTTGGCTCCATTAAAAAATTTTACTGTACCAGTCATTAATAAAAATTGATTTAATTTAAGTAACAAATGTAGCAATAATATATAAAGTATTGTTATTTGAGCTTAAATCATTTAATTTACTTAGTTGATTTTGAAGATTTTGACCTCATTTTTTCGATATTTTCATTGCTTAGAGTGTAATCGCTTAGCTTTTTACCCTTCCAACCGTTGTAGATAAAAAGAGGCATAAAAATAAAAACTAAAACCAGTATACTAAAACCAATAATCTTATTTCCCAGATCTTCATTACCTGCCTTGAAATAAAAACCTACGGAAAGACTAATAATTAGACATATAAATAATAAAAAAATGATTTTTTTCATTTGGAAAAGGCCTGTCTTATTTCATCTATTATTCTATTGGGTTTATTTGTTTTAGAATTGATTAAACACCATATAGTTTTTGAAGTCACAAGTAATTTATTAGTATCCTTATTATATATCTCTACTATTCTGCTAGATTTTATTCCTTCAGTTTTATCAATATATGTCTTAATTCTAATTTTGTCATTTAATAATGCAGGATTTAAGTATTTTAATTGATGTTCTAATAAGACCCAGTAATAATTTTTTATTATTTCATTTGAAACAAGACTTTTCCAATGTTCTTTAGCAATTTCTTGTATCCAATGAATATAGACAACATTATTTACATGATTTAATTCATCTAAATCATTTTTAGAAACTATAATTTCTTTTTCTAAAGTTTTCATTTACTTTTTAAGCTTAATGAAAGCTCATCAAGCTGTTCCTTGCTAATCGGAGAAGGGGCATCAATCATTATATCTTTTCCACTGTTATTTTTTGGGAAGGCTATATAATCTTTTATGGATTCATTCCCATCTAAAATAGCAACTAGTCTATCAAGGCCTAGAGCAATTCCTCCGTGAGGAGGCGCCCCATATTCAAAAGCATTCATTAAAAACCCAAACTGTTCTTTTGCTTGCTTTTCAGAAAACCCTAAATGTTTAAACATTAATGATTGAATATTTTTATCATGAATTCTAATGGAGCCTCCACCGATTTCATTTCCATTTAAAACTAAATCATATGCATTAGCTTTAACTTCACCTGGTTTACTTTTAAGTAAATCTAATTGATCTAATTTTGGAGAGGTGAAAGGGTGATGCATAGCATGAAAACACGAAGATTCTTCATCCCAGCTTAGTAGAGGAAAGTCAGTAACCCATAATGGAGCAAATTCATTTGGATTCCTTAATCCAAGATTTTCAGCTATTTCTAACCTTAATTCACCTAATTGACTTCTAACCTCATTCTTTTTACCGCTCATAACAAAAATTAAATCTCCACTATTAGCACCAGTACTTTTTGCCCAATTTCCAAAATCTTTTTGATCATAAAATTTATCAACAGAAGACTTATATGATCCATCTTCATTACATCTAACATATACTAATCCTTTTGCCCCAATTTGAGGTCTTTTTACCCAATCAATATATTTATCAATTTCTTTTCTTGTAAAATTATTACCATTAGGCACAGAAATTCCAACAACTAATTCAGCAGAGTTAAAAATATTGAAG
Organism: Flavobacteriaceae bacterium; assembly: GCA_002702895.1. Classification (GTDB taxonomy): domain Bacteria; phylum Bacteroidota; class Bacteroidia; order Flavobacteriales; family Flavobacteriaceae; genus MAG-121220-bin8. Next base: position 3,546 of record PACX01000002.1, read on the forward strand.
TCTTTATTTTGAGCTGTACTATTGAGTTCTCCAAATTCCATATCAAATCTTATGTCTGGTTTGTCAGAACCATATTTTGAAACAGCTTCTTCATATGAAATTCGCAGAAATTTATCAGTTGTTACATTCTTTATCTTTTTTAATAAATGTTTTGTTAATCCCTCAAAGGTGTTTAAAACATCATCTTGATTTACAAAGGACATTTCACAATCAATTTGGGTAAATTCTGGCTGTCTATCAGCTCTTAAATCTTCATCCCTAAAACACTTTACAATTTGAAAATAACGATCCAATCCACCAACCATAAGCAATTGTTTAAAGGTTTGAGGGGATTGTGGAAGAGCATAAAACTCTCCTGAATTCATTCTTGAAGGAACTACAAAATCACGAGCACCTTCAGGAGTTGATTTAATAAGACATGGAGTTTCGACATCAATAAAATTTAAATCACTAAGATATTTTCTTATTTCAGAGCTTACTTTATTTCTAAAAATTAATTTATCCTTAATAGAATTTCTTCTAATATCAAGATATCTATATTTCATTCTAAGCTCTTCGCCTCCGTCAGTATTATTTTCAATTGTAAATGGCGGGACTTTTGAACTATTTAATGTTTTAAGATCAGAAACTAAAATCTCAATTTCACCTGTTGGGAGATTAGGATTTTTTGAACTTCTTTCAATCACTTTTCCTGTGATTTGAATAACAAATTCTCTTCCCAGATCTTTTGCATCTTTGATAAGATCTTTAGAGCTTCTTTTTTCATCAAAAATTAATTGAGAAATACCATATCTATCTCTCAGATCAATCCAAACCATAAATCCTTTGTCTCTAGATTTGTGTACCCATCCAGAAAGAGTTACCTCTTTGTTTAAATCGGATATTCTTAATTCTCCACAATTATGAGTTCGGTACATTTATTTTATTTAGATAGTATAAATTTAGTAAGATATTATCTATATCTAATTCCAATCCACAATTTAAATTTTTCAATCATTAAAAACAAAGATGGCACTATAAATAAAGTTAAAAATGTAGCAATAAATAAACCTGATATAACAGTAGTTGCTAATGGTCCCCAAAACACAAAATTATCTCCACCCCACCATATATTAGGATTAAAATTACTGAACAAGGTATAAAAGTTGATATTCAATCCAATTGCTAATGGCATTAAACTAAGGATAGTAGTAATTGCAGTTAATAGTACCGGACGCAGTCTAGATTTACAGGATTGAATGATAGATTCAAATTTTATTTCTATTAATTTTTTGTCTTTGTTGGCTGAATCCATTTTTTTTCTATTAATCAATATCTCACAATAGTCTAGAAGAACAACACCATTATTAACAACAATACCAGATAGTGCAATAATACCCATCATAGTCATTAAAATAACAAATGAATTTCCTGTTAATGCCAAGTATCCAAAGACTCCAATTAAACTAAGAATGATAGCAATCATAATTATAGCTGGACTACTGATCGAATTAAATTGATATATTAACAATAAAAAAATTAATAATAAACCAATAAAAAATGCTTTTAATAAAAATTCTTGATTTTTATTTTGTTCTTCAATTTGTCCTGTATAGTCTATATTAATCCCTATTAAATCTTCGGGGAAACTTTTCATAGCATTTTCTATTTGTGAAACTATAGCTCCAGCATCTGTGTACCCAGAAGATAATCCAGAATAAATTGTAACTATTCTTTTAAAATTTTTGTGTTTTATTGCGCTAAAAGTTCTAGAAAGTGAAGTAGATGTTACTGAAGAAATAGGGATTTCTTTTATTGAACCAGTTGAAGCATCTCGAAAAATCAAATTTTGATCATAAAGTTTATCTTCCGAATAACGATCGTTTTTATTAAACCTTACATTAATATCATAATCTTCACCATTCTCTTTATAAATTCCTGCTTTTGTTCCAAATAAAGATGTTCTCAACTGTTGACCAATTTGACCTGCACTTACTCCTAATTCACCTGCTTTTTCTCTGTCAATATGAACTAAATTTATAGTTCTAGATTTATTTACGTCTATTTTTAATTCTTCAATTCCAAGAATATTTTTTGTGTTTACAAATTCAGTTATTTTTTCAGCTTTTTCAATTAATTGGGTGTAATCTTCGCCAGTAATTTCAATATTAATAGGGTATCCAACGGGTGGCCCAGATTGATTTTTTTCAACAGCAATAGAAACGCCAGGGTATTTTTCCTTTAAAGCAACTTGAATTTCTCTTCTTACATCTCTAGAACTAATTCCTTTTCGATATTTAAAATCTCTAAAAGAGGTGGTTATTTTAGCTCTGTTGGGCATTTCAGATAATGATCCCAGTTCAAACTCTGGGTTTTCAGATCCTTCTCCAACTTGAGATATTGTATTTTGAACCATAAAATTATAATTGGAGTCATCTAAATATTTTTTAGAATTAATAATTTTTGAAATATCATACTCAATTTCTTTTGCTATTTTATTAGTTTTTGAGATATCAGTTCCCTCAGGATATTGTATATAAACTATAATTTGTTTTGGATCTTCGTCAGGAAAAAATTCTATACTGGTTCGCTGGGATTCTATGGACCCTCCAAAACTCATAAAGGAAAAAATTAAAAGAATTAAGCTGGCTAAAACTATTAAGTACGGCCGTTTTCCGATCAGTATTTTTTTAAGAATTTTTTCATAAAAGTTGTCAATTATTGGTAGAAATTTTAATTGGAAATTATTAGCCAATTTCCTTAAAACCAATCTATATATCCAAAAATTAATAGAAATAAATATTTGTATAGATCCAAGGAATCTGCAAAATTCTGCAGTTTCATTATTAGGTATTAATAATCCATATATAAGAAATAACATTCCTGAAAAACCTAAAAAACCACTTATTCTAATAATTCTTTTTATAGGCATATTAGTATCTTCAATTTTCATCATTCTTGATACTAAAACAGAGTTAAAGAAAATAGCTACAAATAATGAAGAACCAAGGACTACTGATAGAGTTATAGGAAAGAACACCATAAATTTGCCTATTCTTCCAGGCCATAAACCCAGTGGAATAAATGCTGCAATGGTTGTTGCTGTGGAAATAATTATAGGAAATGCTATTTCAGAAATTCCTTTTTTAGTGGCTTGTATTCTACTCATTCCTTCCTTTTCCATTAGCCTGTATACATTTTCAACCACAACTATACCATTATCTACTAACATTCCTAGCCCCATGATTAAGCCAAACAATATCATTGTATTCAATGAATAACCTAAATTATCTAAAATAGTTAGAGACATAAACATGGACATTGGAATTGCAAAACCAACAAATAATGCATTTTTAAAACCTAAAAAAAACAGTAAAACACTTACTACCAAAACAACTCCAAAAACTATACTATTTACTAAATCAGTAACTTGGTTTTTAGTGAGTTCAGATTGATCATTAGTAATACTTATTTTAAGATTTTTGGGAAATATATTGGCCTTATAGTTTTCCACAATTTTTTGAATTTTTTCAGCCGCAGCAATTGTATTTTCTCCAGATCTTTTTTTGATATCTAACATCACTACTGCCTCACCATTTTCTCTAGCATAAGTAGTCACTTCTTTTTCTTTAAAACTAATAGATGCAATATCTTTTAAAAAGACAGAATTATTATAGCTAGATTTTACAACGAAATTTTCTAAATCAATGGGTGAATTAATTTCTCCGAGTATTCGGATTGTTTTTCTTTTTCCATTTCCTTTTATGTTCCCTGCTGAAATAGAAATATTCCCATTTTGTATAGAATTTACAATATCATAAAAACTTACTTTCGCTGCCATCATTTTATAGATATCTACAGCTACTTCTACCTCTCTATCAAGAGCACCTCTAATTTCAGCCTTTTTTATTTCAGTAAGGTCTTCAATATCATTTTGAATAAGTTCAGAGAATTCCTTCAATTTTTCAGAAGTGTAATCTCCTGAAATATTGATATTTAATATTGGCATTTCTTCAGTAAAAGTTAAATTAAAAACACTAGGATCCACTTTTACATTATTGAACATTGGCCAATCTTCGCTAGAAACCGCAGCATCAATTTCATCCTTTACTTTTAGTTTAGCTTCTGTAAAACCAATTTTATCATTAAACTCTATAATTATTATAGAAAAATTTTCTTGAGAAGATGAAGTTATTTTATCAATATTACTAACGGATTTTAATTTATCTTCAAGAGGCTCTGTGATTAATTTTTCAAGATCTTCTGAAGTATTTCCTGGATAAATTGATGTAACAAACACTAAATTTTCTTTAATTTCTGGATAATCTTCTCTTGGCATATTAAAATATGAACTAATCCCAAGAATTAATATTAATGTCATTACAACATACATAGTTGTACTGTTATTAATAGCCCAAGATGATGGGCCAAACTCTTTTTCAATATTATTATTCAATGTTGTATTATTTATTAATTATTTTTACTCTTGAATTATCAACTAGTTTTCTCATTCCTTCAACTACAATTTCATCATCTAAAGAAAGTCCAGAAATTACTTCAATAGAATTGCCATCATTTTTCCCAGTCTTTATTATTGCTTTAGAAGCGTAATTTTTGTTTTCTTTACTATAGATTTTATACACATATTTTTCATTATTGCTATCTATACTAATAAAACCTTCTTTAATTAAAAGAGCATTATCATTGGAATAGTCATTAACACTTACTTTTGCATTTAAATTAGGTTTGATATTTAAATTATTTTTTGGCAGGTCTAATTTTATTTTATAAGTTCTTTTTGTAGGGTCAATAAAATTTCCTGCTTGCTTAATAGAAGTTTCTAAAAATTCATCAATGAGAGGAAATAAAACTTTAGCATTTTTCCCTTTATAAATTGTATTTATGTAGCGTTCAGGAACATTACATTCAACATACATGTTTTCCATATTTAATAAAATCATTAAGTTAGATTTTCCTGGGTATACAACCTCACCTTCTTTGGCAATTATATTATCGATGGTTCCATTAAATGAAGCTCTAATAACGGTTTTCTCTAATTGTTTTTTTACTTGTTTTATAGCTTCCTTTTGGGCTTCAAACATTGATTTTGTTTCTAAAAATTGAATTTCACTCCCAATTTTTTGTGACCAAAGCCTTTCCTGTCTTTCATATGTAGTTTTGGTTAAACTAAAAGCTATTTCTAACTGGGAAAGTTGTTGTTTAAGCCCCCCATCATCAATTGTTGCAAGAGCTTGTCCTTTAACAACTTTTTCTCCACTCTTAACATAAATTTTATTTAAAACACCAGAAAATTCAGGATAAATTATAATTAATTGATCTGATTTTACATTGCCTTGTAGCTCTACAAAATGTTGAAATTCATTACTTTTTATAATTGTAGTTTCAACAATAGGAAATTTAGAATTTGTATTTAATTCTTCTAATTTACTATCAATTAAGCTTAGTGTATTATAAATTTCTTGCTGAGATTTTATAATCTCTTTCCTTTTTTGAGAAATAAGGTTAGCATCATTAGTTTTTAAAACTTGCTCAATGGATGAATTTGAATTATTACACCCATTAAACATAATCAATGTAATTAAGCCAAAAAGAATAGTTTTTAATTTTTGAATATTTTTATTTTTCATTTAAAAGAATTTCAAGATTAGTTTTTGTGTTAATGACTTCTGACATTGATTGTAAAAGTTCATTTTGGATAGTATAAAGTTGGTTTTGAGCTTGCCTCAGGTCAAAACTTGAAGCTAGGCCTTCATAAAATTTAATTTCATTTTTCTTTTCTATTTTTCTAGCAAGCTCCAAGTTTTTTATAGTGTTATTGTATTGATTAATAGCAAACCGATAATTTGTTTGTGCATTTTCGATTTCTACTAGTATTTTTTGTTCAGTTTGTTTTAAATCAACTTTAGCTTTTTCAACTTCAATTTTTGCTTGCTGTGATTTAGCAGATCTTTGAAGAGAGCTAAAGATTGGAATAGACATTGTGAATCCAGCTAAAGATGAACCATACCATTTTTGTTCAGAATCTAGAAATGTAAATGATTCACTGTTTCCAGTATAAGTGCCATTAATAAAAGCAGACAAAGTTGGAAGAGCCTTAGATTTTTCTAACTTAAAAAGTACCTCTTGAGATTTTTTATTAGTTAATGCAATTTGATAATCTATATTTTGATCAATCGAAATAGGCTGATTAATTTTATCAAGATTTATTTTTTTTATGGTCAATTCATTTAAGCCTTCTAAAAGGACTATTTTTTCATTTAATGGAATTCCCATTACCATTTTTAAAATATTTCTTGAAGTTTTACCAAATTTTGTAGCATATTCCAAAGAGTTTTGTAGGCTAGAATAGGTAATTGTTAGTTGTTCTACATTTTCCAATTCGGTTAATCCATTTTCATAAATCTTTTCGATTTCCTCAAGATTTCTTTTAACATTTTTTAGATTTTCATTTAGAAATTTTACTCTTTCTTCACTTACAAGAACATTACCATAAGCTGAAATAACATTTCTTTTTACCTCAGAATCAGTTTTTGTTTTGTTTATGTCGGCAATTTCCAAATAGAGTTTTATAGACATGAGTCCAACCAAATAAGAACCATTAAAAAGTAATTGATTTAGCATAGCTGTTCCATCAAATGTTTGTTTAGTTCCAAAAGATATTTCAGAAAACTCACCTGGATTGCCACCAAAAAATTCAGCAGGAACAAGAGATATAGGTTTTTTAATATTATTTGAGTATTCTAAAAAAGCACTAATTTGAGGGAGTCCTGTTGCAATTGTTTCCCATTTTTTAGCCTGTGCTATTTTTAAATCGTTTGAAGCATTCTTTGAAGCACTGTTATTTTCTAATGAAAAAGAAACAGCATCCTCTAGAGTAAAAGATTTTTCTTGTGCATTGGTTTTTGTAAAATACAAGCCAATTATAAATATTAAAAATAGCTTTCTCATTAATTTCTCTTTATGAATTGATTTAATTTTTTTAATCCTTTTTCAGTTACTATTGCTCTTAGGTGGTACTCAATATAATTTTCCATTAAAAATGTAGGATTGTATTTTTCAGCTGGAAAAATTTCTTGATCTTTTATTCCAATCATTCCATTAAAGTAAAGTCTTGAAATCAAGTTCACATTGATATCATTTCTAAAAAGATTTAGTTTAATTCCATTTTTTAAACTTGTAATAACTGTAATAATCATAAACTCAAATTGTTTTTTAATAACTTCCTTATGAGTTTCAGGATAATATTTTTTAAGCTGGTACAATGGAGCAGTTTTCTCACCTTTTAGATATTTAATTAAGAAGCGTTTTATATCATATAGTTCGCTAATAGGATCATTGGAATCTTTTTTTATTTGTTTGATTCCTCCAATGATATCATTAAACATAAAATTTGTGACTCCATTTACAAGTGTATTTTTATTTTTAAAAAAATTATAAATTGTTTTTTTAGAAATTCCTAATTCATTGGCAATATGATCCATGGTAACACTTTTAAATCCTAGTGTCAAGAAAAGTTCTTTCGATTTTATAATAATTAAATCTTTCAATACCAATTTTTTGGGGTGCAAATATAACAAGGAAACTTTAAAAACCAAAAAAGTTTCCAAAGTTTTATATTGTATTAAAATTTATTTAAAATCTTAATAATGTATTTTTGTCAAAACTAAATTGATGGAATCAATAATAAAATATAAAGAATTGATTGAAGGAGGATTAAAAAATCTCTCTTTTGATTATAAACCAGATTCTTTGTATAATCCGATCAAATATTTTTTAAATATTCGAGGGAAAAGAATACGTCCAGTTCTTACATTAATGTCTTCTTCTTGTTTTAAATGTGATCCAAAATTAGCTTTAAATGCTGCTTTATCTATTGAACTTTTTCACAATTTTACTTTAATACATGATGACATAATGGATTCAGCTTCTTCTAGAAGAGGAAAAGAAACTATTCATTCCAAGTGGGGAATTAATTCTGCAATTCTTTCGGGTGATGTTATGCTGATTATGGCTTACGAATTACTTGAAAAATATGACAACAAAATTTATAAACATTTAAGTAAACTATTAAATAAAACTGCTCGACAAGTATGTGAAGGACAACAGATGGATATAGATTTTGAATCTAATTCTAATTCTACATTTGATCAATATATTAAAATGATAAGTTTTAAAACATCGGTTCTTTTGGGCTGTGCATTAAAAATGGGAGCTATCATTGCAAATGTTTCATCCGAAGATCAAGACAATATTTATGATTTTGGTATTAATCTTGGATTAGCATTTCAACTACAGGATGATTACTTAGATACTTTTGGCTATGAAAATTTAGTTGGAAAAAAAATAGGTGGAGATATTATTGAAAATAAAAAAACAATTTTATTTCATATGGCAATGATTAATTCAAATGAAACACAAAAAAAACATATTACAGGATTATATAATTCAAAAGATATTTCTAATGAAAATAAAGTCTATCAAATAACCTCACTATTTAAAGAATCCAAAGCAGATATTTCCTCGAAAGAATTAGTTAATGAATACACTAAAAAAGCAATAGATTCGCTTAATAAGGTAAATATTGATAAAAATTTTAAAGATCAATTTATTGTATTTGCCAAGAATCTTATGAAAAGAGAGTTATAATTTAAATATTCTTTTAATTATAGTTTTTACAAAAATTCCAATGGAGAAGTTAGCCATAATGGACAATTCCTCAATAAAATTACTTTTTTCATCTAAAAATTTAAAAATCAATTTAGATCTATTGTTCTTAAACATTTGAGTAAAGAGTTTTTTTCCTAAATGATTATTTTGATATAGTACGTCTAAAAAAATTATATCGTAATATCTAAACCTGGATTTTTTATAAAATTTTGTAAAATCATCATGATTTTTTAAAAAATCAATTAATAATTTAGTTTTCCTTTCAATATTTTTAAATGTAAATCCAGTGCTAGGTTTACTCCATCCTCCAGCTGATCCAATATTAATTATGTTTTTAGAATTTAATTTGTGAAAAGGGAAACCTGTCATTGGAATTCTCCCATTCTCTTTAGAAACTATTGAATAATTTGTTATTCCTAAACTTTTTAGGTAGTTAATTAAAAAATTTTCATATCCCTTCTTGTCTAAAACATTTTTTGAAAATAAAGTATATTCAACTAAAGCCTCTTTTTTTGAAAATGGGAGGATATACATAAATTTAGTACAAGAATTTTGCTCAATAGAAAAATCCATGAAAGTAGCTTGTTCTGGATTAAAAAAATCTTCTTCTGTTTTTATAAACCATCCTTCAAAATGTTGAATTAATAAGGGATATTTTTTATTAGACTTTAAAGTTTCCCAATTTAAAATACTATTAAATATCTTTTTAGATTTATATGTTCCTAAATTTGTTTTTACCTCTCCATGATTTTCCTTTTCAACTATATCAATAACTTTTTCATTTAAAATTTGAATGTTAGAATTTTTAGAAATTATATTGTTAGTGTAATCGTAATAGGGTGTGCTTTTAAGCATTTTATAGCTTAGGGGACCTAAAGAAATAATTTTATCAAAATTATCACTCTTAAAAATTATATTATTCCAATTATGAAATGTTAATTCTTTCCAATTTGAGCTTTCATTATTTTCCCAAAAACACCAAGTCCTATCATTGATTTTTTTAGGAAATTCAGGGTCAATGATTAATATTTTTTTTGTTGAAAAATAATTGTCTAAAGATATTGCAGATGCTATAGAAAGTCCCGATGCTCCACCACCACAAATTATGTAATCATAATCAAATTCCATTCTAATCTTTGAATTTTAAATATACAAAATTACTTTATTGATTAATTTTTAGACTAACCTAAAAATATTTTTATTTAAACCTAAAAAATATGTATATTTGTGTGATGCTTTCATTTACTGAAGAAAACCATTTAAAAGCTATTTTTCATCTTTCAAATATTGATAATAAAGATGTGAGTACTAATGCAATAGCAGAATCTTTAAAAACCAAAGCACCTTCTGTAACTGATATGTTACAAAAACTTTCAGATAAAAAATTGGTTACTTATAAAAAATATCAGGGTTCTTTTCTAACACCAATCGGAAGAAAAACAGCTTTGAATATTATTAGAAAACATAGATTATGGGAAGTTTTTTTAGTAGAAAAATTAGGATTTAATTGGTCTGAAGTTCATGAAGTAGCTGAACAACTAGAACATATTAAATCAAAAAAATTAATTGAGCAGTTAGACAAGTTTTTAGATTATCCAACAAAGGATCCTCATGGAGATCCAATTCCTAATACTGCAGGGTTTATAAAGTATACTAATAGAGCATTATTATCAGATCTTGAAATAGGTGAAAAGGGAAAATTTATTGGAGTTAAAGATTCCTCCTCTGCTTTTTTGAAGTTTTTAGATAAAAGAAAAATAGCTTTAGGCACTAATATTGAAATTATTTATATAGAAGATTTTGATAATTCAATTCATATAGGACTTGATGAAACCAATTTAACAATTTCAATAAAATCAGCTCAGAATATTTATGTAAATAAAATTTAGTTATGTATCAAGAAATTATTATTTTTTTTGAAGGACTGGATCCGATTTTAGGAGCTTTAATAGCAACTTTATCAACTTGGGCATTGACTGCATTAGGAGCATCGTTTGTATTTTTTTTCAAAACAATGAATAGAGCTGTTCTTGATGGGATGTTAGGGTTTACTGGTGGAGTTATGGTTGCAGCAAGTTTTTGGAGTTTGTTGGCCCCGGGAATAGAAATGTCCCAGGGAGAAGGATTTATAAAAGTCATTCCAGCTGCAGTTGGATTTGGCTTAGGGGCATTATTTATTTTTGGATTGGATAAAATTCTACCACACATTCATATTAATTTTAAAGAATCTGAAGGAATTAAAACACCTTGGCATAAATCAACTTTACTTGTTTTAGCAATTACCTTACATAATATTCCTGAGGGTCTTGCTATTGGAGTATTATTTGGAGGGGTAGCTGCTGGAATTCCAGAAGCTTCAATAAGTGGAGCTGTTGTTTTAGCTATAGGAATTGGAATCCAAAATTTTCCTGAAGGAATAGCAGTTTCTATGCCACTAAGAAGGCAAGGAATGAGTCGATGGAAAAGCTTTATGTATGGTCAATCATCTGCAATTGTAGAACCAATAGCTGCTGTAATTGGAGCATTAGCTGTTACTTTTTTTACTCCAATTTTACCTTATGCATTAGCTTTCGCAGCAGGAGCAATGATATTTGTAGTTGTTGAAGAAGTTATTCCTGAAACTCAACAAGATAAAAATACCGACATAGCTACACTTGGCTTTATTGGAGGGTTTATAGTGATGATGATTTTAGATGTAGCATTAGGCTAGCTCTTACAAATTTTTTGATGAAAAACTTATTGTCTTTTTTTATTTTGATTCCTATGATCATGAATTCTCAAACTGTAGAAATTTATGGATCAATAAACTCAGAAGATGAAAAATTAAGTTATGCTAGCTTAAGTATTTTAGATTACAATATTGGAACTATTGCTGACGAAAACGGAAATTTTAAATTAAAAGTAAATCTATCAAAACATAAAATACTTTTCATTTCATTTATAGGATATATTTCAAAAAAAATTTATTTGGATGACCCCAAAATTGATTTGCAAAATTTAAAAGTAGTTTTAGTTGAAGATATAAATGGATTAAATGAAGTTGTTATTACAGGCACATTAAAAGACGAGTATATTACAGAATCCCCTGTAAAAGTTAATGTAATTACAAGCAAAAAAATAAATTCTTTTCTTCCATCTGCGGGAGCAAATATTACTAAAATTGTTCAACTTGTTAGTGGAGTAAAGGAAGTAATCTCTTGTGGGGTGTGTTATACAAATTCAATTAGTATCAATGGTTTAGAGGGCCCCTATACATCCATTTTACTTGATGGCATTCCTATGTATGGGAACTTAGCATCTGTTTACGGTCTTAATGGAATTCCTAATATGATAGTTGATAGATTAGAAATAGTAAAAGGTCCAAGTAGTACATTGTATGGTTCAGAGGCTGTAGCTGGAGTTATAAATATAATAACCAAAAATCCAAAAGAACAACCCTTGCTATCATTAGATATTCAAGCCGTTTCCCATAAAGAAAGTTTTACTAATCTATCATTTACACCTGAGATCGGCCGTTCATTTGGATATTTTGGAATTAATTGGGATAGAAAAAATAATTATGATGATTACAATAATGATGGTTTTGGAGATGATATTAATCTTGATAGATTTTCTGTTTTCAATAAATGGAACATATATAGAGATTCAGCAAAAGAATTTATTATTTCAGCTCGTTATTATTTTGAGGATAGAAGAAATGGAATAAAAGATTATTTAAAAAATAATAATTATAAAAAAATTAGAGGAGATGATAAGATTTATGGAGAAAGTATATATACAAATAGGTTTGAAATATTTGGAAAATATGAATTTGCTTTTACTGATGGTTTTGAATTAAATTATTCTTATTCAAAACACGATCAAAACAGTTATTACGGATCTGATTATTATGAAGCAAAACAAAACATTTTTTTCTCACAATTTACATTGGACCGAAACTATGGAAAACATGATTTACTATTAGGGTTATCAATCAAAAATAATTTATATGATGACAATACAATAGCTACAGAATCTGAAATAAATGGAGTTATAATTGATCAAGAATCTAATCAATTTATTCCAGGTTTATTGATTCAGGATCAATATAAACCATCTAAAAAAATATCTCTAATTGGAGGTTTAAGAATAGAAAATTATAATGAGCATGGATTTATCTATGCTCCAAGTTTTCACATAAAATATAATCCTGGACAATGGCTTTCTATGAGACTTAATGCTGGAACAGGTTTTAGAATAGTTAATTTATTTACTGAGGATCATGCCTTTATTTCTGGCCAAAGAGAAGTTAAAATTTTAGAAGATTTAAAGCCAGAAAGATCAAAAAGTATAATTTTTAATACAAACTACATATATACTGGATTAAGTGGTTCAGGAAATATAGATCTAGATTTTTTTTACACCCATTTTTCTAATAAGATAATCCCCAATTACTATAATCAAAATTTTATTATTTACGAAAATTCAGATGGATATGCTTATTCCAAAGGAATAAGTGGAGCCTTGAATCATACCTTTTTAAACGGAATAGCCTTTTCGCTATCTTTTAATCATCAAATAGTTAGATATATCAAATACAATAACAATATAAAGTCTTTGAATTATATGGAACATTCACCAAAATGGAGCAGTGGTTTAAATTTAAAATTTCCAATAAATAAAAGATGGTCTTTAAACTCATCATCAAATTATACTGGTATTATGCAACTTCCTACAGTCTATGAAATTAATAATATTGGACTAATAAGCTCTAAACCAAGGGAAACTAAAAGTAAACCGTTTATTATACATAACATAAATATAAATGGTTTACTAAAAAATAAAAATGAAATATATTTTGGAATACTTAATGTATTTAATTTTAGACAAAAGGAATCGCCTTTAGTTGGATACAATGATCCAAATTTTGACAAAGGATTTAGTCCATTTTTTGACACATCATATTCGTACGCTCCCAATAATGGAAGGAAAATATTTATTGGCTATAGATTAATGATTGGAAAAAAAAATTAATCTTTTTTTAGTTCACCGATTTCCGATATCATTGAATTTGCTGAGACAGCAGGAGGGTACATTTCAATTGCTTTATTATAATACTTTAAAGCATTTTCCATGTCTCCCTCATTAAAATAAAATTCACCCATTGAATCATAAGAGTTATAACCGTTAGGATACAGCTCAATATATTGTTCAAATAAAGCCTTAGATTTTTCTTTATCACCAAGATTATAATAAAAATATCCTAAAGTATTTATAACGGGAGCAATCATAAACGCATGATCTCCACTTGTAGGTAAAGAGTTCTCATCTCCTGTTTGATCTTTTAGTTCAGCTAATAAACCTTCCATTTCCTTTATTTTATTTTCCATTCCAGGAATGGTAAAAGCATAATAGTAGTGAATTAACTTTCCTTTTTGTTCAATTTCTCTCATAGTTGCCCATTTATCATGAGCACCTTCAGTAATCATTGGCCAGTTAGCACCTTTCATAGGCAAATCAAGTAAGGAAACAAAAATTTTAGATGTTTCGTTGTTGTCTTTTACAAGTTCTTTCGCTTTTGAAATATGCATTTTTTGTTTTTCAGATCCATCAATTGATAATCCAGCTAAAACTACGTGAGGACCAAAGAGCGAAGAATCGTAATCCAATACTTTCTCAAACATTGTCATAGCTTTTTCTCTTTCAACATTATATAAATGAATAAATGCATTATGTAGCATTTCATTTGCAAGTTCATTATCACCAGACCACTGGATGTAAACTCCATCGGATGGATCAAATTGCCATTTGGCATTATCTCCCTTTTCATTAGTTTCACAACCTAAAATTAGAATTGATATAATTAAAATTATTTTTTTCATGATATTAAATTTATTCGTTAAATATTGCTAATCTAAATACAGTTTTTCGAGATAAAATTTCTCTGTTCCCAGCGACTTTACTAGCAAAAACTTGAAACTCTTTACTGCTAAAAAGTTCATCCAAACCATTAACTAAGCCTACCATATCAGTAGCCCCTATAATAGCATGATGGGTAGCTCCAGAATCTTGTTGACCACCTGAGAAAATTTCACTTAATCCATATTCTGTGAATAGTTTTGATTTTCCATTTTCTTCCATTTTATCTGTGAGTTCTTTATAAGCATTTAGATAGGAAGAAGGATTTTTAACTTTCAGAATAAAAACCATAGTAACTCCAGTTTTACCCATTCCCTTTCCTCCAATTATATTTCTAAGTAATGTTTGAGAATTTTCTTCAACTAATGGCTGAATTATTTCATTTATTTTTCTAAACTCTTCGGAGCCATTTGCTCTTGCATATTCGTCTTGCATTTCTTGAACGTCTTTAAACTTATATACAAAAGATAAATTAGACTCTTCAATTCCATTAAAATGTTCATCAACAATTTCTATAGTACTTGATCCTGCTTTTGCAAAATCAGTTTCAAAATGTTTTGTCATTTCTACAATAATTGTTTGGATATCACTGGGGTCTTCTACTTCTAAACTATATATAGATGTTATCCCCTGAGAATAGGATGACAAAGAAAAGCCTAAAAGGATAAAAGAATAAAAAATGTTTTTCATTGTTTTTAGATTTTAAAAGTTGAATATAATGAATATTTATAACTAACATTCTATTATGGATGTTATTTCAATATTAAATGTAATATTATAAGAATATTAATTTCTTGAAGCATTAGCAATTTCTTCAAAATCTACATTTTTATAGATAAAAAAACTTTCATTGAAAAGTTCTTCTCCATGATTTTTTAACCAATCATTATGCAGGGCAAGTTCAATATTAGTTGGAGGTATTACACGGAATTCTACTGAATAAAGATCATTAATTTCACCAGGAAGGGAAATGTTTCTAGCATAATGAAAGTTGTCAACTAAATTAATGTGAGGAAGTAAATCTATAAAAGTACTTAAGCTTTTTTTTTCGTTTACTATTTTGGCTGTTATGTGTAAATAAGGTACAAATCCTCCTTTGGGCGTTCCAACAGGAACATTATTTATGTCCCAATTCACTCTCGCCTCAATGTGAATATTGGTTTCATTTTCTTTTAAATGTAATGAAGATGGCATAATGTGATCCTTAATACCACCTTCAAAAATAAATACAATACCTGGCTCAATTCTTTCTTCCCCAATAACTAACTCTTGAGCAGTTATCCAAAAATTTGCACCCAATAAAATACATGCACTAAAAATTAATTTTTTCATTTATTAAATTTTATATAAATTTTCAAGTATTTGAATATCGTTCAACAGTTTATCCATTTCTTCTTTGTTTGTGCCATCATAAAACCCCCTAATTCTTTTTTCTTTATCAACTAAAACAAAATTTTCAGTATGTATCATATCATATTTGCCACCATCACCATCATTTTTTGCTACTAAATATGATTTTCTGGCAAGTTCATAAATTTCTTTTTTATTTCCCGTTAATAAATTCCATTTATTATCATTAACTCCTTTTTCAATTGCATATTTTTTTAATTGAAGAACTGAATCTATTTCAGGTGTTACAGAATAAGAAACTAACATAATATCTTTGTCAATAGTTTTTTCTTGTATGTAAAACATATTTTCTGTCATAATAGGACATATGGATGGGCATGTTGTAAAAAAGAAATCTGCAACATAAATTTTATTATTATAATTTTCATGAGTTACAGTTTCTCCATTTTGGTTTGTTAATGAAAAATTGGAAATTTTATGGTATTTCTTGATAAACTGGATGCTTTCATCTACAAGTTCAGTAGAAACCATGTTTGGACTGTAAATAGGCAATGTGGGTTTTGGCTGTAGGATGTAGTAAAAAGAGGTTAAAACAACCACAGAAATTACTGTCATTATTATAATGAGAGGAGCATACCTTTTTAAATTTTTTTTAAACAATATATTTTTTTTTGCAAAATTAAATCATTTCACAATCATATCAATACATACTTTAAAATACTTTTTTTAGGTTAATTTAAAAACGTATTTTTGCGTCCTGATTTTTATATATGATATTTTTAATTAAAGCAATACAATTAATATTAAGTCTTGCCATAATAGTTATTCTTCATGAACTAGGGCATTTTATTCCTGCTAAATATTTTAAAACTAAAGTTGAGAAATTTTATTTGTTTTTTGACTGGCCATTTAGTTTGTTTAAAAAGAAAATTGGGGAAACAGAATATGGAATTGGAGCACTTCCGCTAGGAGGCTATGTTAAAATTGCAGGAATGATTGATGAAAGTATGGATACCGAACACTTAAAAAAAAATCCTGAACCATGGGAATTTAGATCTAAGCCTGCCTGGCAAAGACTTATTATCATGCTTGGAGGTGTTACAGTAAATATAATTCTAGGTTTTGCTATTTATATGATGATTGCTTTTGTATGGGGAAAAACTATTTTAACTAATGATGATTTGCCTGGAGGATTTGAGGTTTCTGAATTAGTTCAACCATATGGATTTAAAGATGGAGATAAAATATTACAGGTTGATGGTGAAGATCTAGAAAATATAATAGACATTAATAAATTTTTGTTTTTAAGGGATGTTAGTCAAGTGAGGGTACAGCATTTTGATGGAACAATAGAGAATATTTCAGTCCCTGAAGACATTGGAACAATAATGTTTACAAATGGTGTTATGCGTCCTTTTACTCCTTTAGTTCAACCTATTTTAGATTCAATAATACCAAATTCTCCAGCCGAAAATGCAGGATTAAAATCTGGCGATAAAATTGTTAGAGTTAATGGAAATGAGATTATTAAATGGCAAGATTTTTCAGAATTGGTAAAAGTCACTACCTCATCCAATATCAATATTGAAATAGAACGAAGGAATGAAATTATTTCCAAGATTATTCCACTTAATGAGGAAAATAAAATAGGGGTTACAGTTTTATTGCCTAAAATAGTTCCTACAAAATTAGAATATTCTTTTTTTGAAAGTGTTTCAGAAGGTTATAATATTGCTTATTGGACTCTTACAGATTATATAGGACAATTTAAATATATTTTTACCCAAGAGGGAGTATCTCAACTTGGAGGTTTTGGAACTATTGGTAAATTATTTCCATCTACTTGGAACTGGCGTGGTTTTTGGGAAACTACCGCATTGTTGTCGATAATTTTAGCCTTCATGAACGCACTCCCAATACCTGCCCTTGATGGTGGACATGTAATGTTTTTATTCTATGAAGTAGCTACTGGTAGAAAACCAAACGATAAGTTTATGGAATATGCTCAAATCTTTGGGTTTTTCTTGTTAATTGCTCTAGTTTTATATGCCAACGGAATGGATCTTGTTAGATATCTTTTTTAATTATTTATTTAAATTAATAATTTGACTACAATAAAATATAATTTATATTTGCCCTCGCTGTAAAAGGCAAAATTCCTCCTTAGCTCAGTTGGTTAGAGCATCTGACTGTTAATCAGAGGGTCCAAGGTTCGAGTCCTTGAGGGGGAGCAAGTGAAACCGTTACACCACACATTCTAAACCTTCGAGAAATCGGAGGTTTTTTCTTTAGAGACATTTTAACAAAGAACTTACTTAAAGGTATAAAATC
>PACX01000003.1 GCA_002702895.1 Flavobacteriaceae bacterium
CATCTAATGTTCCCGTTGTTTCATGACCAAGGATCATTGAGCCTGTAAAGTCAGTGCCTCCGCTTTTCCCATCAGATAAATCATCAATGGCGCTTGCTCCTGAACCGCTATTTGCTGTCCAAGAAAGAGTCCCGCTTCCATCGGTTTTTAATACCTCATTAGCAGAACCATCAGCCGTGGGAAGAGTCATGGCTGTAGTGCCAAAACCAAGAGCATCCGTATAAGTAACTCCATCTACATACACGTCTTTCATTTGCTTGGCGCTAGTTCCTAAGTCTACCTCATTATTATCGGTAGGTTGCCAAGTGGTAACCTCTCCGTTTCCAAGGACTACCGTGTTGTTTCCGCCTCCAGTAGCTCCTTGTCCGATTACTGTTTCGTTCGTTGCGGCAGCGGAAGATGGAACTGTTTCCGCACCAATATAAGTGTTTTGAGATCCGCTAACTAGTGAAGTTCCTCCAACATCTCCGTTTACAATTTGTATTCCCGCTTGTCTTCCAATTCCGACATTTTTACTTCCCCCTTCTACCTTAGACAATACCTGGCGTCCAATCGCAACATTTCCGCCTCCTGAAGTAAGGCTGTTTAAGGCGTTGTATCCAACTGCCATATTGCCCTCACCTGTTACTGCAGCAGTCATGGCTCCTTTTCCAACAGCAACGTTTTTACTTCCTGTTGTAGCGCCGGTTAAAGCATCGTGTCCCACTGCTGTATTCTCGTCTCCCGTGGTTACTGCATCTAGAGCTGTTAGACCAACTGCCGTGTTATACTGGGCAGCATCTAATGTTCCCGTTGTTTCATGACCAAGGATCATAGATCCTGTAAAGTTGGTGCCTCCACTTTTTCCATCCGTTAAATCATCAATGGCACTTGCTCCTCCGCTCATTGCTGTCCAAGAAAGAGTCCCGCTTCCATCGGTTTTTAATACCTGATTAGCAGAACCATCAGCCGTGGGAAGAGTCATGGCTGTAGTGCCAAAACCAAGAGCATCAGCATATGCCACTCCGTCTACATAAATATCTTTCATTTGCTTGGCGCTAGTTCCTAAGTCTACCTCATTATTATCGGTAGGTTGCCAAGTGGTAACCTCTCCATTTCCAAGGACTACCGTATTGTTTCCGCCTCCTGTTACGCCATAACCGATTGCTATTTGATTTGCTCCATCAGCAGCGCTAGGATCCGATCCGCTTCCAATAATTACATTTTGCTGACCTGAAGTATTTGCGTCTCCCGCAGATTTTCCAACAAAAACATTGTCTCCACCAGTTACGTTTTGCTCCCCTGCACCAGCTCCAATTGCTGTATTAGCACTAGCAACTGTAACTGCTGTTAGGGCATTGTAACCAACTGCGATATTATTATCCCCAGTAGTTAAAGCATCCAAAGCAATTTCTCCAACTCCAATGTTATACGTTGCCGCATCACCGTCGTCTAAAGTGCCTGGAGTTTCATTACCAATAAGCATGGAGCCCGTAAAATTGGTTCCTGCTTTTTTAGCATCAGTAAGATCGTCTATCGCAATAGTTGCTGATCCACTATTTGTGGCCCAAGAAAGGTTTCCGCTTCCATCGGTTTTAAGCACCTGATTGGCTGAGCCATCTTCGGAAGGAAGAACCCAAATCTTGTTGGCTGCTAAACTAGGGGCTCTAAAGCCTACATAGTTAGAACCAGAATAAAATCTTAATTCCTTGCTGTTTCCTCCAATAGAAATATTATCTGTTGTTTGTACTGTAGTAAATCCTCCAGATTCTGGAGTGTTTGCTCCTATTATAGTTCCGTCAATTGCTCCGCCATCAATATCTACTGAGTTTTTGTTTTGTACGGCAATGGTTCCTAGTCCAAGAACTGTTCTGGCAGTAGGAGCATCAGCTGCAGTAATTACACCAACCATTGGAGCGGAAGAAGATCCTGTGCCACCAAGAGTAATAGGTACAATTCCCGAAGTTATTTCCTGACCGCTTAATGTTAAATAATTGTTTGGAACATCAGTTAAAGTGACAGCTGTAGAGTTATCTGTGCCAGCCTGATCTATTTCTAAAACAGTTCTAGCAGCAGCTGGATTAGCAGCAGTGATTACCGCAACCATAGGAGCAGAGTTAGAGCCCGTCCCACCAAGAGTAACAGGTACAATTCCCGAAGTTATTTCCTGACCGCTTAATGTTAAATAATTGTCTTTAACATTCTTTAATGAAACAGGAATGGTAAATGTTTCTACAGCATCCTCGAGTCCTAAAATTGTTCTGGCAGCAGCAGCATCTGCTGCAGTAATTACCGCAACCATAGGAGCAGTAGGAGAGCCCGTACCCCCAAGAGTGATGGGAACTGTCCCTGCCGTAAGAGTCTGATTGCCAGAATTATCCATTGTGTCCTCAATAGACAAATAATTATCTTTAACAGTAGATAACAATACTTTTCCGCCAGTACCAGAAGCATCCACCCCTAATACCTTTCTTGCTGCTGCAGCATCAATAGCTGTTACAACACCAATCATCGGAGCAGTAGAAGAGCCCGTTCCTCCCAAAGAAATTGGAACTTTTTTAGAAGTAATTTGCTGACCATTTAATTCTAAATAGTTTTGTGGCACATATTTTAATGAAACAGGAATAGTATATTTTTCTACAGCATCCTCCAATCCTAAAATTGTTCTGGCAGCAGGAGCGTTGGCTGCCGTAACCACACCAATCATTGGAGCTGTTGTAGATCCCGTACCACCAAGAGTAATAGGAACTTTCCCAGCTGTAAGCTCCTGACCATTTAATGTTAAATAATTCTCTGTAACAGTAGCCAAAGAAACCGGAGTAGAGTTATCCGTTCCAGACTTATCAATTTCTAAAACAGCCCTAGCTGCTGCTGCATCAATAGCTGTTACCACACCAATCATCGGAGAAGTAGAAGAGCCCGTCCCCCCACGAGGAACCGGTAGTACCCCAATAACATCTTTAGATAAATCCACGTCTGAGCTGGAACTATTACCAGCATAAAGGGCATAAGGAACGCTCAAAAGTTGAGAAGATTGCTCAATAGCATAGTTAATTCCGCCCGTAGGATCTACCTCTACTTTTAAAAAGTATTCTCCATTAGACCAGTCGATATCAGAAAAATTGTCTGAAGTAGTACCGTCTCCAATAATAAAAGTAACGAGTCCATTTTGATTGGATGAGGCAGTGTGCGTTTCGCTATATACGGCCGTCCCGTTTTTTGAGCTTTTTAAAATGCTTATTTTAATGCCTAAGCTGGCTCCTTTTAAAATACTTCCATCGGCAGACCTAACAATAGATTGATAGGTAAATTTTTCTGGAGATTGAGAGTAATTTATTAAGCAAAAGAATGTTGCTATAATAGTTAAAATTATCTTTTTCATAATATTAAATTGTATGGTTAGTCTGTATTTAAAATTAGTTTAAATGAGCTAGCTCCTCCACATATATTCTGAATGGATATAATATACATTCCAGAACTGAGGCCTGCTAGATTTAATTGTGTAGTTTTTTGGTTTAGCCTATTGCTAAGAATGAGCTTCCCTAAAACATCATAAACCGAAAGGCTTAGTTCTACGTCATCCCAGTTTTCAAAATTGATATTTACCAAACCTTTTGATGGATTTGGAGAGGCTAATATTTTAATAGTACTATTTTTTTCACAAGATGGAATAAAGTATTGTTGCACTCCATGATTTAATGTAATCACATCGCTTGACCAAGTGTTTTGGTCAGAGCCCATTTGTGAAACTAAAATTTGTCCAACACTATAACTAAAAGATCCTGAAAGAGATTTGGCATCTCCACCCGTACCTACTACATCCTGTTGAGAAAAACAAAAAGATGAAATGAAAATCGCTAATATTTTTATTGTGTTATTTATCATGGCTGTATGGAAGAGAAGAATGGTGAAGGTTGATTTTTAAATTCTGATTTTTATCTAAAATATATCCAAAGGTATATTCTACTTTTATCTCCTCGCCAGCTAGGTTTGTGAAAAAATAGTTGCCCATTGCTATTGCGTGGTTTTCATTAAGAGTTATGGCCTTGTTTACAAATTTTACCAAAACCCATGGCTGAAGCGCAAAGCCCAAGTCTTCTGAATAATTTGAATTTCCTCCAATAAAGTAGGATTTTGCTGCTTCAAAATTTAATCTAAACTGTTTTTGGGTAGCTTTAGTTGGCTTGAACAACACCTCCCCAAAATCAAAAGCATATAGATTATGTAGCATAGCATCAGTGGCGGCTGTGTAAACTTCTTTATTGTTTTTTTGCGTTCCTATTTCTACTAAACATCTCCCCCATTTTGATTGCACTTCCTCTATCTGGCTTCTTGTTATCATAAATCTATAAGATTCGTTATTATTAAAATTAGTTTGTAAATAAGTTTTTCTTATAAAGGGCTAGTATTACAATATTGTTATAATTTTGATGGCTTAAATTAAGGAAAAATGTTTAAAAAATTCATTACAGTTAACAAAAAGGCTAGATATTATCAAGTTGGTAATGCAAATAAAGAGACCTCAACTCTTTGGGTAGTATTACACGGCTATGCGATGCTAAGTGAATTTTTTATAAAAAAATTTGAAAAATTAGACAACGGCAGCACCTTAATTATTGCCCCTGAAGGATTAAACAGATTTTATATTGGGGATAGCTATCAAAGAGTAGGTGCAAGTTGGATGACAAAAGAGGAGAGAGAAAATGATATTGAAGAAAACATCAACTATTTAAATTCCTTGATAGAAAATATTTTTAAAGAAATTGGTCACAAAAATGTTCAGATTAATATACTTGGTTTCTCTCAAGGTGGAGCAACAGCGTGTAGATGGGTATTCCGATCTAAAATGAAGGTAGATAACTTAATATTATGGGCTGGAGACGTGCCAAAAGATACATTAACTCAAGGGAACAAGGCCAAATGGAAAACCATCAAAACACATCTAGTAATGGGTAAAAAAGACCATTTGATTTCCACAGAGATGAAGGCTATGTTTATAAAGTTGGTTTCGCAATATGAACTAGACTATCAGCTAACAGAGTATGATGGCGATCATAGAATTTATCCCGAAGTTTTAGTTAAATTGGCTAAGACATTTTAATTTTTCTATGCGAAATCAAAAGCTAAAACAGTTAGAGGATATAAGAATCCAATTATTTAAAGAGCTTGACAATCTTTCCAAAGAAAAACTAAATGCTTCGCTTGATGGGGATTGGTCAATAAACCAAATTCTATATCATACCTGGGTAGCAGAAAGTTCATCAATAAAATATATTCAAACAAAAACAAAATATCCTGAATATCTCGTAAATGTCTCTCCAATAGCATATTTAAAACCAAAAATTCTAGAATTGTTATTGGCTTTTGGTTTAAAATTCAAAGCCCCAAAAATTGTATCACAATTCCCAGAAAAAATAGATCTACAAAAATTAGATGAACAATGGAAAAATTCAAGGAAATCATTTGATCAGCTAATTGTTGAGCTTAAAGAAAAAAAATTAGATAAAAAGGCTATTTTAAGACACCCTCTTTTAGGAAGAATAAACTTAACTTTAGCTTTAGATTTTTTTGATTTTCATTTTAAGCATCATCAAAAAGCAATTAATCGATTAAAAAAATAAATTATGGAATGGTATATTAAAAACAAAAAAATAATATGGGGGATAGTCCTTTGCTATATTGCAATGAGATTAATTTTTACCTACGTTCTTTAAATTCTGTGCCTTATTTTTAAAGTCTATTACCTTGATGACGTACCATCTCGATTTGGCTTTCTAACAGAAGGCCACCCTCTAGATCTCATTAATCTTCCTGTTCTAGGATTAATGGCGCTTTCGGGCATTACTCTTCTTTCCCTTGATGCTTTGTCTTTGTCTTCACTAGCTTTATAAGCAAGTATCGCTGTTAGAATAACATTATTTTTTAAATCATCGAAAACAATTTTATCATAGGTATCGAGATTTGTATGCCAGGTATAATTCCAATATGCCCAGTCCAAGGCGCTTAAATTAAATGCTGGTACTCCAGCAGCTACAAATGAAGCGTGATCAGTTCCTCCCCCACCAGGTGATCCTGGGAAATCTGTTTCAATATGTTTGGTTACATCTCGAGGAACTGCAGACATCCAGTCTGATAAATAGTCATATGAGTTTAGAAACCCTTGACCACTTATATTAATTACTCTACCTGTACCATTATCCTGATTAAAAACTGCTTGAGTATTTTCAACAATTTTTGGAAAATCTTCCACAAAAGCCCTAGAGCCGTTCAATCCCTGCTCTTCGCTTCCCCAATGGCCAACCATAATAGTTCTTTTAGGGTTTGGGTAAAATTTCTTAAGAACTCTCATCGCTTCCATCATTACAAGTGTTCCAGTACCATTATCCGTTGTCCCTTGACCTCCATCCCAGGAATCAAAATGTGCAGATAATATTACATACTCTTCAGGCTTTTCAACACCTTTTATTTCTGCAACAGTATTAAATGTTGGCATATCACCAAGGTCTTTAGAAGTTGATATAATCTTGACCTTAGGTGTTCCGCCGTTTTCAACCATTCTATATAACATTGTATAATCTTCAAGGTTTAAATCTACATTAGGAATTTTTTCAGTTCTTGCACTAAAAATTTTATTGGCTCCAAAAGCTTTTGACCAGTAGCTTGAAATTAAGCCAACTGCACCAGCATCTTCAAAAGCCTTATTGATATCCCTGTATCCATACCCAGTCTTTCTAACATTTGCAAACCAATTTTCAGACATTTTATCTCTATCTTCTTTCATTTTTTCAAAAGATTCAGTTGTTGCATATTCTTCCCACTGATAATCAGGTCTTCCTGTTATTTGATTTTGACTAACTAAAACAAACTTGCCTTTTATAGTTTTTAACCATTGGTCAAATTCAGTCTTGTCATTTATTTCTGGTGCTTTTGTCACCTCTGCAGTAATACCTCTTTTTGATGTTGATGGGCTCCATGCTAATTGTCTTCCTGCTAGAGTTCTAATTCTAGGTTCTAGCATATCAATATGAGTTATTCCTCTTTCCCATCCTCTCCAAATACCCCATTGGTGAAGTCTTGCGGGTATGCCCCATTTTCCATACTTTTCAACTGCCCAATCATGAGCATTTTTCATTTGAGGAGTTCCAACAAGTCTTGGGCCAATTAAATCAAAAAGTTCATGCGCAAGTGTCTCAAGCTGTGAATTATTTGTAACCTCATCTATAATATTATCAACGGTCTCATTTTGAGATTGTATGCTTAAAGAAGCAAGTAAAAAGAGTAAGAAAAAATATTTTTTCATGGTTAGAGATATTTAAATTTACTTTGAAGTTATTAAATTTATCTCAACTAAGTGTAAACTTTTTTATGAACTGCTATTTAAATCATGTTCTCAAAGATGATAATAAGAAGCCCATTTTACTGGATGTTTTTTATAAAAAAAATCATGTAAAAAAGTCTATTGTTATTTTTTGCCATGGCTACAAGGGGTTTAAAGACTGGGGAGCCTGGAGCTTAATGGGAAAAGAATTTGCTATTAATGATTTTTTCTTTTTAAAATTTAATTTTTCTCATAATGGCGGAACCGTTGAAAATCCAATTGATTTTCCTGATCTTAATGCTTTTGGAAACAATAACTTTTCTCACGAATTAGATGATTTAGACAGGATTCTTGATTATCTAGAAGGAGATGAGATTAGCAATGAAACAGATTTAGAAAATATTATACTAATTGGTCATAGCAGAGGAGGAGGGAGCGCTTTAATTAAAGCGTCGGAAAATCCCAAAATAAAAAAAATAATTACTTGGGCAGGCGTGAGTGATTTTAAAATTAGATTCAATGAAGGAAGCCCTGGCTTTAAAAAATGGGAAAACGATGGGGTGATGTATGTAGAAAATTCTAGAACCAAACAGAAGATGCCACATTTTTTTCAGTTCTACGAAGATTTTAAAAAAAATGAAGATAGGTTCAGTATTCAATCTGCTGTAAAAAATATAAAGATCCCTTATCTAGTTGTTCATGGCACAAATGACAAATCTGTTTTACCTTTTGAAGGGGAAAATTTATTTTCTTGGAACAAGAAAAATAAAATTCAAAGAATTAAAGGCGCAGATCATGTTTTTTCTGCTAGACATCCTTGGGAATCTAATAAGCTTCCTAAGGATTTAAAAAAGGTAATTTATCTCTCTATAGATTTTATTAAATTATCCTGAGGATCTATACTTTTAATTGAAGCATGTATCCTACATTATCTTTTGCAGCCTGAAGAGGTGTAGTTCCCCTGTAAGCTTCTTGTTCAATAATATAGGTCTCAAGGCCTCTTTTCTTGCCATGAGATAAAATTTTAGAAAAATTAATAGAGCCTTGCCCAAGTGTACACGATTCATGTTCCTTGCCTCCATCAATTTCTAAATAATCTTTAACATGGCAATATTTAAATCTTTGTGGATGTTTATCAAACCATTCTATCGGATCTTCACCTGCCGCAACAACCCAGTAAATATCCATTTCAAAATCTACAAGAGAAGGGTCTGTATTATTCATTAAAACATCTTGAAGGTAAACGCCCTCTCTTTTTTGAAAAGAATATGCGTGGTTGTGATACGCAAATTTAATTCCATTATTTTTTGCAATTTGACCGCATTTGTTGAAGGTGTCGGCATGCCCTTTAAAAATATCTAACTCTAGTTTTCTGGGTAAGCCAGGGCACATTAAATAATCTATTCCTATTTCTGCTGCTAGATCACATTTCTTGTTGAAGCTTTCTAAATTCTGTGTTTCTCCACAATGACTGGCAATCATTTTCATACCTAAATCATCTAAGTATTTTTTAAAATCAATATTAGACATCCCCCAAAAAAGACCAAGACTACTTTCATATCCCTCTATATATTTATATCCATAGGATGCTAATTTCCTTAAGGTATCTTTTGGATTTTTAGCCATATCTTTTCTAATAGAATATAATTGAATTCCAAAATTTTTAACTGCTAAATCCGATTCAAATAATTTATTTGCTTGCATAGAAAATGGAATTCCGGCGCAGGCAGACAACAATGTACTTTTTAAAACAAAATCACGTCTTTTCATTTTTATTTTTTTTACAATTTACTTTTTTTTAAGAAAATTATTATGTCTTTTTAATAATTTTTTCTTTCTAATCAATACTGTAATAAGCAAATTTCAATTTATTAACTTTACAAAAATTTAAAACTAATAAATATGAATAAATTACTATTATTTTTTGCCATTTGCTTTTTAACAGCTTGTAGCACTACAACTGTGGAAGTTAATAAAGAAGCTGGATATTTAAATGCCGGAGATGCACAATACACTGCCTCATTAGGCGATAATGAAACCTCTGCAATTTGGGCAAAATATCTTGATGCACACAACAATCGAGATATGGAAACTATTATGAGCATGGAATCTGATTCAATAAAAATTTGGACTCCTGACGGTAGATTCATTGAGGGTAAAGAAGCCCATAGTGCTGTATTAACAGATTGGTTTGCAGCAGCTAGCCCTAAATGGGAAGAATATTTCTCGCTGCCTGCAAAGGTTAATTGGGAAAACCAACCTGGTCAATGGGTACTTTCTGGGTCAGTTGTAACAGAAACTATTGAGGGAGAAGAAGTTCAACAAAATCACTTAATTGATGCTTATATTGAAGATGGCCTAATTCAAAGTTTTTGGGTTTACAGCAGAGTGCTTGTTCCAGCTAAATAGTTAAGGAACTGCTTGTAAAAATTAATGATAATTAATCTTTAATAAAGGGTTATTAATTATTAAGTTTGCTCCACGTTTTAAAAATAAATGCGGTCCTATAGCTCAGTTGGTTAGAGTAGATGACTCATAATCATTTGGTCCCTGGTTCGAGCCCAGGTGGGACCACCCTTAAAACCCC
>PACX01000004.1 GCA_002702895.1 Flavobacteriaceae bacterium
ATGAAAATAATTTGATTTTTAACGGTTATTTGTCTTTAGCAAATAACGGAGGCTTTGCATCGTCAAGATTAAGTATTAATAAAAAAACCTTAAAAGGAGTTAAATCTTTTAAATTAAAAATCAAAGGTGACGGAAATATTTATAAGCTTCGACTGAGACAAGATTACAGAAGAGCGTCTTATTCTTGTGATTTTAAATCTTTAGAAAATAGATGGATTGAAATCAGTCTTCCGATAGAAGATTTTGAAGCTACCTGGCGCGGCTATTCTTACAGTGATTATCCTGATTTGGATATTGAAAAAATAAATTCATTGGGTATCCAAATTTCTGACAAACAAGAGGGAGAGTTTGAATTAGAAATAAAATATATCAAAGCAGTCTACTAAGAAATAAGTTATATTGACATATTATTTTAATTTTTTTATGTTAAGCTTGCTTTACATTAAAATTTAATTATATTTGTAAAGCAGACTTAACATTTATATTAATATATGAAACTTAAAACACTTAGAATTATGGCAATTATTACGGGAATATTAGGAACAACATTATTTAATAGATTTTTAGAGGGTGGCGCATTATTTATGTCATTAATCCTTATTTGTTTATTACTATCTATTTATTTTATGGCAAGAGGATTTTTAAGTGTTAAAACTAACCCTGAATTATCTAAAAAAATGTTAGCACTTATTAGTTATAGCGGTACATTAGGATTAGCATTGGGGTTTTTTTCAGCTTTTCTTGGTTTAATAACAGGTTTTGATGCAATTGAGGCTTCTGGAAATGCAGAACCTGCAATTTTAGCGGGAGGGATTAAAGTAGCTCTTTTATCACCTCTTTTTGGTCTTTTTACATTTGTTGTTTCTAGGATAGGGATGCTTCTATTAAGATTACTTCAAAAAAATTAATACAATAAACTATGAGTC
Organism: Flavobacteriaceae bacterium; assembly: GCA_002702895.1. GTDB lineage: Bacteria > Bacteroidota > Bacteroidia > Flavobacteriales > Flavobacteriaceae > MAG-121220-bin8. The sequence continues at coordinate 927 of PACX01000004.1, forward strand.
TTTCTAAAAAAGAAGTTTCAATTTTAATTGAAATTATATTTTCTGTTTTATTTGCTGTTATTTTTATGCCATATTTTTATGAAAATAGGTTAAATTCATTTGATTTTGTTGATAATGTTTTTCTAGGAGATGTATGGATGAAAATTGTTCAAATGGTAGTTTTTTCTATAATATACTATTCTATAGCTTATACAGTCTTAGAAACTACGTTTAAAGAAAAAATTATTAAGGATGAAAGAGACGATATGATAAGTTCAAAAGCTTATAAATTAGGCTTCATACTTTACGAACTTAGTTTGTTTGTTTTTATAGGAGTTCTATTATCAAACCCATCCATTCAAAATAGTGGTTCAATAATATTTTTTATTCTTTTTTTACTTTTAAGTGTCTTATTTATTAAATCAACATTCCAACTGTACTTATATAGAACCTCATAGTATTATGGAATTGAAGAATACTATTAAAGAATATCGACAAAAAAAGAGGTTAACTCAAGAAGAATTAGCCCTTAAAGTCGGGGTAAGTAGACAAACTATTATATCTATTGAAAGATATCGCTATAAGCCAAGCTTGGAACTAGGAATGAAAATAGCAAGCTCCTTAAAAACTAAAATTGATGTATTATTTTATTTCGAATAAAAGCTTTTTCCATACCTACAATTTACAATAATTTTAAAAGAAGAAAATATGCCTAAAAGTCTTTTAATTTTACATTATTCTCTTTTGCATATTTTTCAAACCTATCTAAACGCTCTTTTGTTTCTGTTGTATCAATGATTTGAACATCAAATAAAGGTTGTTCTACAAATTCATTTTCTTGAGATACCTCTTTCTTTTTAGGCATTAAATAAGGGAGGATAGTTCTTAAAAATTGGATTCTCTCATAATTAGATAAATCCTTTATATCTATCTCCTTTATTATGTTATTACTTACATCTCCCAGATATTCTTTTAATTCTGTATTGAATTTGCTCTTGCCTCTTTTTGATTTACTTCCGTAATTATTTCCTTTCTGAAACATATTTTATACTTTTAGTTAATGTTTAATTTCATAATCAACTTTATCAAAGCAACCTTTGGTGCGATAGCAATGTTTGTTCTCTTTCTTGTTATGTGCCTTGTTGGTTATGGTCTTTTTTGGTTTGTTGAGTTTTTCTTTTTAGGATTTGTTGAGTCAGAATGGATAACAAACGAATATATAGTTACTGCAATACATTTTCTTTTTCAAGGCGAATATGCTGACATCATTGAAGTCATACTAGTTCTTGGTTTTGGTGGTGTTTGGGTTTTTGGACAATCACAGGACTAGTTACTTAAATTTTATTTTCGCTTTGCCATTTATATATATCATATTTTCTTCAGGATAGTATGCTTGAAACCTATCTCCATAACCTGTAGCACTAGCTATAATACACGCCTCTTTAGTTTTAAACTCATATCCAAAAAAAGAATTTTCCCCTATACAATTCTGTTGTAGATACTCCTCCAATGTGTTCCATTCTTCATTATTAATTAATTTAACTTTCATATTATTTTATTGTTATTATAACATAGTTAATGTTCAGATAATACCTTATGTCTAATGTATGTGGATAGTGGTAATCTGGATGCTTTAGCTAATTGTTGCAAATAGTCTTTATCTGCTTTGCTTAATTTTAATAATATTGTTTCTTTCATTTTTTATAAAAATTATAATGTATTTGGTCGCCTCTCATATATTTTGTTACGTATCTATTAACTGCAACCTTGTCGCTAATAGGTTCGTAATATGTTATGTAGTCTTTCTTTGTATCTAGAGCAAATGCTAATCTATCTCTATTGCATTGATAAGCATTAAACATCAAATGAATATGATAGCCTTGTCTGTCTGAATTTCTTTCTACTGAATAGAATAAATTATCAACTCTATTTAGATTAAAGAACTTATCCATATTTCCCTCCATACTATGTTTATGTTTCATAGGTTTTTGAATAGTTACAAGTGTATTGTAATCTTCTTTATTTAGGAGGCTTCTCCATTTAGCTTTACTTCTTAATCTTATATCCATTTAGACAAAAGAATGACGTCAGGGATTTAACACCCTTTATTTATTGTTCAACCGATAATTAAGTGTTTACTAGTCAAAGTAAATCGCCTATAACTACCCCTTTCATTTAAAAACCTGAAACTATATTTTTTGTTATAATTTCGTTATACTTATATAACGCCAAAACACATACATTTTTGCATTTTAGGAATTGAAAAAAAGAATTGTACTCTGTAAAATGTTTAAAACTTTTATTTTTTTAGTATTTGGAAAAAGTTAAAAACTTATACTGAATGTTAATAAAAATGTCTTTCATTTTCTATAAGTCAGTTGTAATTTGCAACTATGGAAAAAGACTTTGTAAATCTTTGGGAGGATTGTAAAGATTGTGATACAATAGAAGGTGTTAAAACTCAATTATCAAAGGTTTTAGTTAATCGTACTAGCTTATTTTATGATAAACCCCATTACACCTCTAAAGAGGCGTGTAAGTACCTTAAAATCTCTAAAAAGACTTTGGATAATTTATGTGATTTAAATGAATTAGGGTACTTCAAGCCTAAAGGGTTAAGATACTTTATGAAAGAAGATTTAGACGCCTATATTAAAAAGAATAGACATAGAGCAAAGTATAGCTAAACTTCTAGTAATTCTTTAGCTTTTTCCCCTGTAATTTCTTTCTTGTACATATCGTCCATTTTTAGCAAATCTTTTTGATGCATTTCTGATTTACCTCTATAATAACTCATTGTTGTTTTTAGGTCTTTATGTCCTACGTATTTCTGCACTCTAAATGGATTTATACCAGCATCAAGTAAATTCGTTATAAATGAAGCCCTAGCAGAATGGAATGTAAGTCCTTTTATGCCACTTCTATTTTTCTGTTGACCAATTTCTTTCTTCGGATAAGTTGTGTGTAACCAGTAGTATAAATCGCCTATTTGAAGGTTGCTGTAATTCCATTGAATAATTCTAGCATAATCCCCTTTTCTTTTGCCTAATAAGTCTAACATCATAGGTGTAATAGAAACTCTAATTAATTGACCTCCTTTTACCATTGCTTTATAAGTATGCCAACCCTGTTCGTCTTTTGCAATATCTCCCCATACCATAGTTTCTACATCTGATTTTCTTAAACCTGATAAAATAGAAAACATAAATGCTTTTGCTATTCCTTGAGATTTACATATAGTATAATCTAGTAATGCATATTCTGAAGCAGATACATACTCGCCTTTCGTTTGCTTATCAATTTTAACTTGCCCATATTTTTCAAATGGATTTGTTTTACATAAAACATTTGGGTTTTTTAAAGCATCATCTTGAATTAAAGATAATCTATTTAGATACGTGTTGATTGTATTTAATGCATATGGACGCCCATACCTACTTCTTCCATTATCCCTCATATGCACTCTTAATGCTATTACATCATCATCTGTAATTTCGTTGAATGTTTTGTGTTTACCAAAGTATTCTTCAAAGAATGTTAATGCTTGTCTATAAGCTGATTTACTATCTGCTTTAATATCTAGTTTAGATGCATATTTTTTACCATATTCAACAAAGGTTTCTATTTGCTTATCAAAACTTTTAACATCTAATAAACCCTGTCTAATTTCTTTCTTTTTACGATTAAGATATTCCTCAATCTCTATGTTCATATTATCGTTATGCCTTTTTTGTGAAGCATCTAATCTGCCTGTATATCTAAATACGGCTTTTAATCTTTTTTGAGGTTGTTTTCCGTCAGCTGTGTACCAACGTAAATAAGCATCTTCTGTGTTCTTTTTCTTTTTTGCTTGTGAACGTGATTTTACCCACCTAATATTAACATTCATAATGTGTAATTTTGAATATTAAAGTAAACAAAAAAGTAAACAAAATCAAATTGTTTACGTATTGTTCACGTATTTTTGGGATAATAATAGTTATTGTTTACGTGCTAATTAACTGATATAAGATGTTTTGGGATAATTTGGGGTATGATTTATATTAGATACTATTTCCCAATACAGAAGTTTGCAAAAATATTTCCTAATACATCATCATTTGTTATTTCTCCAGTGATTTCACCTAGAAATTGAATAGATCTTCTGACATCTACAGAAAGAAGATCACCTGAAAGATTATTTTTAAGACCTTTATTTACTTCCTGAATTGCTTTTAAGGCGTTTTTTAAAGCTTCGTAATGCCTTGAATTGCTAATTATTACATCTGTATAGGGATTTAATATATCTACTTCATTAACTAGTCTTTTCTTTAGAATAGAAACAGATTTATGATTTGTAGCAGATATTTCAATTACTTCTTTGCCATTTAATTCTTTTAAAAGACTTTTATTTTTATTTTTTAAGTCAATCTTATTTCTAACTAATATTATTGATAAATCATCTCTTTTAAAAGTTCTTAAACTAGATTTTATCTCATTAACATTAATATCGTTAACATCAAATAAATAAAGTAAAATTTTGGCATTACTAATTTTTTCTTTTGTTTTTTCAATTCCTTTTGATTCAATTATGTCCTTTGTTTCTCTTAATCCAGCAGTATCTATAAATCTAAACTTAATTCCATTGATTATAAGTGAATCCTCAATACTATCTCTCGTTGTTCCAGGAATGTTAGAAACTATTGCTTTGTCTTCATTTAGAAGTGTATTTAAAAGAGAAGATTTCCCAGCATTTGGTTTTCCAGCAATTGCAACCGAAATTCCATTTTTTAAAACATTGCCTGATTTAAAGGAATCAATAAGTGTTTTTAGCTCTGATTGAATTTTATTAGTAAGTTTTTTAAACTCACCTCTTTCAGCAAATTCTACATCTTCTTCTGAAAAATCTAACTCTAGCTCAATCATTGAAGTAAAGTGTAGTAATTCAGATCTTAATTTTTTTAAATCATTACTAAATCCACTTTTCATTTGTTGCATGGCTAATTTATGTGAACCTTCATTTTCTGAAGCAATTAAATCTGCAACAGCCTCAGCTTGATTTAGATCCATTTTACCATTTATAAAAGCTCTTAATGTAAATTCTCCAGGATTAGCAATCCTGATTCCATTGTCTACAAATAGATCTAATATTTCCTGTTGAATATATGTAGAACCATGGCAAGATATTTCAATTGTATCTTCTCCAGTGTAGGAGTGGGGCCCTTTAAAAATAGTAATCAAAACTTCATCTAATTCATTTTTATCTTTTATAATATGACCAAGATGCACAGTATGGGATTTTTGACTAGATAAAGGTTTTTTGTTTTTAGCCTTGAACAGTTTGTCTGTGATAGTTATGGCATCATTTCCTGAAATTCTAATCACAGAAATTGCACCAAGTCCATTAGGGGTGGCTAATGCTATAATTGTTTCTTTACTGACCATTAAATTTCTTTAGTAAATGTGCATCTTTTTTTATGTAGGACACTTTCATAATTTTTCCAAAAAGCCTGAATAGATTTATTTTCAATAAGCTCAGGATTAGTTTCTACTTCTTTAATACCTCTTTTATTAAACATTGTTTGGAGATCGTTAAATAAAATAGCAGTAACACCCTTATTTTGATAGTCAGGATGAACACCAATTAAATACAATGAAGCTCTGTCATTAAATATTTGTGCTTTTAAAATTCTTAAAAATCCAAATGGAAATAATTTTCCATTAATTTTCTTTAAAGCTCTTGAAAAAGATGGCATAGTTATAGCAAAAGCAACAAGTTTTCCTTCTTGGTCAACAACACTTTTAATAAAATCTGGGTGAATATATCTTAAATATCTGTCTTTATAATGATCAATTTGATATTGTTGAATAGGAACAAATGTTTGTAGATTATTATATGTTTTGTTTAACAAATCAAATATCTCGTCAATATATGGAACAATATCGCTGCTTTTTTTAAAGTTTAATGGTTTTAGTTTATATCTTTTCATTATTAAATCTGAAAACCTTTTAACTTTTTCTGGAGCATCTTTTTTTGAATAAATTTGAATTTTATATTCAACCCATTCAGCAAGCTTTTCCATTTTTAGTTTTTCTAAATGTTTTTTTTGATAAGAGTTGTGATACCAAGTTATCATTGTATTGAGTTCATTGAAGCCATGAGTAAGTAATCCAGCTTTGTCCATATTTGAAAAACCAACAGGTCCTTCAATGAAGGACAGGTTTCTTTCTTTTCCAAAATTAATTACGGCATCCAACAATTTTTTTGAAACTTTTAGATCATCAATAACATCATACCATCCAAAACGAACTTTATTTTTTTTCTGTTCTTTTACCTCAACCCAATTAACAATAGCAGCAATTCTTCCAACTATTTCATTGTTTTTAATAGCTATAAAATATTCTGCTTCAGCATTTTTAAAAACAGGATTATTTTCCTTATCCATCATTTCTAGTTCTTCTTTAATAATGGGTGAAACCCAGTATTTGGAGTTCTTGTACAGTTTAAAAGGAAAGTTTACAAAATCCTTGTAATCATCTTTTGTAATGGCTTTTTTAATTGAAATCATTTATTTCTTCTTTTACTTTTTCTCAATGATTTTTTTTCCTTTTTATCAGATATTTTTTGATTTTTAGAGGATTGTTTTTGTGATTTTCTTTCACTCTTATCATTCTTTTTTAGATCTTTTTTGTCTTGTTTTTGCTTCTTTTTAAATTCCTTATCAACAGGAGGAACATCTCTATGCCAATCCAATCGAGTTGAAAAACCAAGATTTAAATATAATTTATTTGGAGTGTCTTTAAAATTTGAACCTAAGCTTAAATCAAATTGATAATTTCTGTTATATAGATAGGCAAGTCCAGCTTTTAAGAAATTATCAGAATAAATGTCATTTTTAATAAATTCATTCTCTAACATAGAAGACCAAATAGGATTTGTAAAATTATGAGTAAGTGTAGTTATATTATTAATTGTAACATTTTCATTACCAATTCTATCATAAATAAAGTTGTTAACCAATACCCATCTTCCTACAAAATGATGTTGAGTAATTATACTACCTTTCAAACTAATTATTTCTTCACTAGTTTCATAACTAGTGCCCTTTTTTAAATGAGTGAAAGGATCATTATAAAAATATCCTTCCTCTGGGACATAATTGGCACCGACATATACTGAAATGGCCGGTATTAAATCAATCCATCTAACTTTATTGTTTTTTTTCCAACTAAATAAATTTGTCCCATGCCACTTTTCATTTTTATATGGGTCAAAAACTAAATATTTAAAACCAATATTCTGTTTATTTAAAAATTCAGTTTCAATTTCTTTTGCATTAGGATCAATTATAGTATTGACACTTCTATTTTTGTTGTAAGACCCATTAATAACTAATTCTAATTTTTCCATTAATAAGCCATATCTAATAGTGTATTTTAATTCAAATTCTTTTATGTAGGAAAAGTTTAAATTTTTATGACTTAGGTCTGTTAAACTACCTCCTAATTCAAATTGAAGAACATTTTTTCCTACAGAAAATGCTCCCTGAGATGAACCAGGCCTATTTGAATTAATTACTTCTGTATACTGAGAATAAATGGAAGCTATTGTAAATATTATTAAAAATATACTAAGGTTATATTTCATGTTCTGAAAAGATATAAAATTAAATAATATTGAATTAGTGTTTTATCAATAAAATTTTAAAATCAATAATTGTATTTTTACCTAGTTAAATAATTTGAAATGATTACAATTTTAAAAATAATTCTTTTTTTTATTTTACTTTCTTATATATTGAGACTTCTTTCTCCTTTAATTTTAACTTTTGTTTTTAAAAGATTTCAAAATAAAATAAAGAAGGATTTCGAAAAGATGAATAATTCCAATTCTTATAAAAAATCAGAGAAACCCAAATCTAATCCAAAAGAAAAAGTAGGGGAGTATGTAGACTTTGAAGAAATAGATTAATTATGACCAATTATTTTAAAAATATTCTTCCTCACTTTGTTTGTATTTTTATATTACTGATACTATCCATAACTTACTTTTATCCTATTCTTTTAAAAAAGGGCATTGAACAATCTGATATATCACAATTTAGGGGTATGTCAAAACAAATAGTTGATCACAGAGAAAATTTTGATGAAGAACCATATTGGTTAGACAATGCTTTTTTAGGAATGCCTTCATATCAAGTTAGTGTCATATATCCCTATGATTTATTGAGAATTATTGATTTATCTATTCGTTTTCTACCTAGACCTGCAGATTACTTATTTCTCTATTTATTTTCTTTTTATCTTTTGATTATATCATTGAAAATAAATTATCGATATGCTCTTTTTGGTTCTATTGCTTTTGGTTTTTCTACGTATTTAATAATTATTTTAGGTGTTGGTCACAATACAAAAGCTTTGGCATTGGGATATTTGCCAATGGTCATTATGGGGGTTTTGATGATTTTTAGAAAAGATTTTTTAAAAGGTTTTTTGATTACATCTTTAGCTCTTGGTCTTCAAATACATTCAAATCATTATCAAATGACCTTTTATACTTTAATAATTGTAATGGTAATGTTTATAGTATATATCATTGATTATTATAAAAGAAATGATTTAAAAGCCATTTTTTATTGTATTTCAGCATTTACTTTAAGTTCAATTATTGCTCTTTTGATGAATGCATCTGCTTTACTTGCAACAAAAGAATATTCTGAATTTAGTACAAGAAGTAAAAGTGAAATCTCTGTAAAACCAGATGGAACTCTGAAAGAATCTCAGACTGGCTTATCTAAAGATTATATTACAGAATATAGTTATGGTATTTTAGAAAGTCTTAATCTGTTTATTCCAAAATTTATGGGGGGAGCTAGTTCAGAAAGAATTAATGATGATTCTAAACTAATGGATTTCATTAAGACTTTAGATCCAAAACAAGGACAACAGATTTATCAATATTCTAGACTTTATTGGGGAAATCAGCCTATTGTAGCAGCACCAGCCTACATCGGAGCTTCAATCTTATTTATTTTCTTTCTTGGAATTTTTTTAGTTAAAAATGTAAATATGAGATGGTTATTGCCATCAATTATAATTTCTCTCCTATTGTCATGGGGTAAAAACTTTGATTTTTTAACTAATTTAATGATCGATTACTTTCCTTTTTACAATAAATTTAGAGCAGTTTCTTCGATTCAAGTAATTTTGGAGTTTTGTATCCCTCTAGTAGCTGTTTTTGGAATTTATAAGTTTTTTTCTGTAGAAATTGAAATAAAAAAGAGGTTAAGAGCTTTGTATAAATCTGCATTAATTCTTATTCCCATCACTCTAATAATTTATCTTTTTGGAAGTAAGTTGTTTTCATTTAAATCAAATTTTGAAATATTTTCTAATTATCCAGAAATATTAAACTTACTTATAGAAGACAGAAAGTCAATATTACAAGCAGATAGTCTAAGATCTTTACTTATAATTATTTTTCTTTTTTCATTTCTCTTTGCCCATTTAAAAAATATTTTAAATAAAAATTTGTCTATATCATTAATCATTATTCTTATAGTTTTTGATTTATGGACAATCAATAAGCAATATGTTAATGCAGATCAATTTATAAGCAAATCTAACATTGAAGTTCCTTTTAAAATGACAAATGCAGATAAAGCAATTTTACTGGATAAATCAGATTACAGGGTTTTTGAACCTGATAGGGGTTTTTCTAATGGCCGAACTTCTTTTTATCACAAGTCTATTTCTGGTTATCATGCAGCCAAGCCTAAACGTATACAAGACCTTTATGATTACTATATTCTTAAAAACAATTATGATATTTTAAACATGCTTAATGTAAAATATATAATAAAAGATGACCCAGATAACCCTTTAGGAGTTACAAGAAACCCAAATAATTTTGGGAATGCATGGTTTGTTGAAGACATAGTTCATGTTAATAACTCTGAAAAGGAATTGCTTTCCCTTGGTAAAATTGATTTAAGAAATAAAGCTATTACTCAAAATATTTCTTTGAAAGAAAAATCATTTAAAAAAGATAGCTTAAATGACATTTATCTTTATTCAAGAAATGCAAATAAATTAATATACAAATCGAATTCTGTTCATAATCAATTTGCAGTCTTTTCTGAAGCTTTTTACTACAGAGGATGGCAAGCCTATATTGATAATGTTGCAGTAGACCATTACAAAGTAAATTACTTGTTACGTGGAATAGAGATACCTAGTGGAAAACATGAAATTAAATTTGAATTTAAACCTAAGGTTATACAAAGAGGTTCTATAATTAGTGTTTTTGCTTATTTAATTCTTATTCTTGTGTTTATGAAATTTATTAAAGAAAAGTTTTATGTATAAAGTTTTTCCAAAAAAAAGATACAATAACACTTTAAAAATGTTAAAGAGTGTATGTCCACCACCCTCTGTTGTTTTTGACCTAGGAGTAGTAAATCCTTTTTCTAAAATAATGAAAGAAAATAATTATAAGGTATATAATACCAAAGGGGAGGATTTAGATGATAATCCAAATATTATGTTACCTAAGGATGTGGATATAGTCACTGGTTTTGAAATATTAGAACATTTAGTTTCACCATATCCTCTTCTAAAGAACCTTGATGTCAAAAGGATTTTTCTAACAGTCCCGGTAAATTTATGGTTTGCAAAAGCATATCGTAGTAAAACTGACCCTTATGATCGTCATTATCATGAATTTGAACCATGGCAGTTTGATATGCTATTAGAAAAATCAGGTTGGAAAATAATTAAAAAGGAATTGTGGAAGAATCCGTCTTTTAAGTTGGGAATAAGACCGCTATTAAGAAATTTTACTAACAGATATTATGCTGTTTATGCAGAAAGAGATAAAGCTGGAAAATGGCCAAATAGAGATACGTATACAAATTATTACAGAGGAGTACTAAACCTTTAAGAATATTAGCAATGAAAATTGGAATGATTCTTGACGCGCCTTATCCAATAGATCCAAGAGTAACAAATGAGGCTAATGCATTAATTAACTCTGGCAATGAAGTTTTTTTATTTTGCTTGTCTTTTGATAAAAAATTTAAAAAAACTGAAGTTGTTAATAGTATTAATGTAGTTAGGTTTTATTGTTCTAGAGTTACTTATAAATTATCAGCTTTAGCATACACATTTCCCTTTTATAAATGGATTATGTCAAAAAAAATTAAAAAATTTATAAAAGAATCTAAAATTGAGACCTTGCATATTCACGATATACAAATTGCTAGCTCTGCTTTTTTTGCAAACATGTCTTTTAATTTAAACATAACTTTAGATTTACACGAGAATAGACCAGAAATAATGAAATCCTATAAACATGTTAATAGTTTTTTAGGAAAATTGCTTATTTATCCGTCAAAATGGAAAAAGGCAGAGGAGAGGTACTGTAAAAGTTCTAATTCTGTAGTAGTAGTGACTGATTTGGCTAAAAGAGAATTAGTTGAAAGAATAAAAATTAATAAAGATAAAGTTCTGGTCTTTTCAAATTCAGTATCTAAAAGCTTTTATTCTGATTTTAAATTAAATTATAAAATTATCAAAAGATATTCTGATTCATTTGTTTTACTTTACTTGGGCAATACATCCAAAAGAAGAGGTTTATTAACTGTCTTAAAATCTGTTCCTGAAATAGTTAAAACTATTAAAAATTTTAAATTAGTAATTGTTGGCAAAAGCTCTTTTGATAAAGAGCTTATTAAATCAGCATATAAATATAATATTTCTAAATATGTAGATTTTGAAGGATGGAAATCTGAAGATTTGTTTCCCTCATATATAAAGGCTGCCGGGATAGGTGTTTCCCCGTTACTTTCTAACTTACATCACGACACTACATATGCAAATAAACTTTTTCAATATATGTCTTTAGGATGTCCTATTATATGCAGTGATGTCAAAGCTCAGAAAACTCTTTTAAGGACTTATAATGTTGGTTTATTATTTAGAGCAGAAGATTCATCAGATTTTACAGAAAAGCTTTTTAAATTGTATTTAAATTCAAGTTTAAGAAACCAGTTAAGTAAAAATTGTATTGATGCTATTCAAAATCATTTAAATAATGATATTATTTCAAAAGATTTAGTTAAATATTATGAGTAATAATAAATTACTTCTTATTTCATATTATTGGCCACCATCTGGTGGATCTGGAGTACATCGCTGGTTAAATTTTTCTAATAACCTTGTCAAAATGGGTTGGGATATTACAGTATTTACTGCTAAAAATGCAAATTATCCTATTATTGATAATGGACTCAATAGTGTTGTAGATAAATCAATAAAGGTTTTTAGAATACCTATTTTAGAGCCAACAAGTTTTTTAAATAAGAAAAATTCTGATAATATTGATTCATCTAATTTTATAAATAAATTTATTTTATGGATTAGAGCTAACATTTTTTTTCCTGATTCAAGAATGTTTTGGATTAATAAAGTTACCAAACAAGCATCTAATTATATAAAACAAAATAATGTCAATTGCTTAATAACTACTGCGCCTCCATTTAGTACCCATATTATAGGCTTAAATATTAAAAGAAAAACAAATATTAAATGGATTTCTGATTTTAGAGATCCATGGTCAGATTTTTTTCAATTTAAACTTCTTCCTATGACATCATCTCAAAAAATTAAACATTTAAATTTTGAAAAAAAATGTTTAAAATTTTCAGATTTAGTAATTACAACTTCACCCACTTTAACTAAAAGTTACTCGTTAATTAATTCAAATTCTCATACTATAACTAATGGCTTTAATCATTTTAAAAAAAATAGTGAAACAGAAAAATTTCATCTTATGTATTCAGGTGTAATGAAGTCAATTCAAAATCCAAAGAATTTTTGGAAAGTTTTGAAAGAAATATGTAATGAAAATAATGATTTTTATAATGATCTAATGGTTAGATTCATTGGGGATTTTGATAAAGAAATATTTTCAAATAAGGATATTAAGTCAATTAAATCAAAAGTTAAATTTGAAAAATATTTTGAAAAATCAAAACTTGATATTGAAATGTCTAAGGCAAATGTACTTCTATTAACAAGTGTTAATTTAAAAAATATCAATAATATTATACCTGGAAAGTTATTTTATTATTTTTCTTTTAAACGCCCAATTATCGCGTTTTCAAATTCAAATAGTGATACTTCTAATATTGTAATTAAATCTAAAACTGGTAAAGTATTTGATTATACAAATCATATTGATTTAAAAAATCATATTTTAGAACTTTATTCTGATTTTAAATCAAATAAAAATAGTTTTAATCCAAAGGATTTAATTTCTTATACATATAAGAATTTATCTCAAAATATAGATGTTTTATTAAAAAAGACAATTAGTTAATGGGTATAGTAATTAAGCAAACTTCTAGAAATATAATTACAATTTCTATCGCTTTGTTAATAGGAGCCGTTAATACTCTTTATTTCTATCCAGAATTTTTAAAAGACAAATATTATGGTCTTGTGGTATTCTTATTAGCTACCTCTAATCTTTTACAACCATTAATGTCTCTTGGAGCTCAGCATACAATAATTAAGTTTTACAGTTCATTTAAGGATAAAAAATCAAAAGACAACTTTCTTTCAAGTATTATTTTTATTCCCTTAATTATAATTATTCCAGTTACATTTTTAGTAATTCAAGTGCATGATATTGTTGGAGATTTTTTATCCATGCAAAATCCAATTATTGAATCTTATGTTTGGGTTATTTTTTTAGTTGCTTTTGCAACCTCCTATTTTGAAGTTTTTTATGCATGGTCTAGAGTTCAATTAAAATCTGTTTTTGGAAATGCTTTAAAAGAAATTTACCCTAGAATTTCTGTTTTCATTCTACTTATTTTAGTTTCAATAAACCTAATTGATAAAGAAAATTTTGTTTGGTGGTTAACAGGTTTATATTATTTAAGACTTTTGATAATGATTATTTATTCTTTTTCATTATATGTTCCAAAATTTTCATTTAGTGTTCCAAAAAATTTCAAAGAGATTATTTCGTATTCAATATATATCTTACTTGCAGGTTCAGCAGCTAGTTTATTAATTGATATAGATAAGTATATGATTCCACAAAAAGAAGCTATTTCTCAGACTGCATATTATGCTGTTGCTGTTTTTATAGCAACAGTTGTTGAAATTCCAGGAAGAGCAATGTTTCAAATATTAAATCCAATGGTTGCTAAAGCCATAAATAATAATGACTTCAAAGATCTTGATAGTTTGTATAAAAAAAGTTCTACTAATCTTTTAATTATTTGCGGTTTTTTCTTCCTTTTAATTAATTTAAATATTGCTTCTTTTTATGATTTAATGAATAATCAATATTATTCAGAAGCTATTTTGGTAGTTCTAATAATTTCTTGTGCTAAATTAGTTCAGATGAGCTTTGGATGTGGTCCGGCAATTTTAGCAACCTCTAGTTTCTACAAGATTACATTGCCTTTTTCAATATCTATGGCCATTTCTGTGTATATTTTAAATGATTATTTAATTGATATTTATGGAATAAACGGTGCGGCTTTCTCAACACTTATAGTTTTATTAGTTTTTACATTTTTAAAAGTTGTTTATATAAATTATAAATTAAATATTCATCCATACAACTTCAATACAATTAAAATTATTATGCTTATTTCTATAATTTATTTTACACTTAATCATTTAACTTTTAATTTTTCACCTATATTAGATATAACTTTAAAAAGTTTGTTGATTTCAATTGTATATATAAGTTTAATCTATTACTTCAAGCTTTCAGAAACAATAAATAAAACAATTAATACTTTTATTAAATAGTAATTTTTTCTCTGAGAAAAGGAGTGATTTTGGACTTGTTTTCTTTTATTAGTTGTTCAGGGGATCCTTCAAAAATTACTTGTCCACCATTTTTTCCTCCACCTAATCCAAGATCTATTATATGATCTGCATTCTTTATTAGATCTATATTGTGTTCAACAACTATAATTGAGTGTCCATTATCAAGAAGAGAATTAAAAGATTTTAAAAGTTTTTTAATATCATGGAAGTGTAAACCTGTTGTTGGTTCATCAAAAATGAATAGGGTTTTGTTTTTGTTTGTTCCCTTTAATAAAAATGTTGCTAATTTTATTCTTTGTGCTTCACCACCTGAAAGTGTAGAGGATGATTGACCAAGTTGAACATAACCCATGCCAACATCTTTTAAAGGTTGAATTTTTTTAACTATTCGATTTTGATTGTGTCTTATAAAAAAGGCAATACTTTCATCTACTGTCATTTTTAAGATATCATCGATGTTTTTTTCTTCAAACTTTACATTTAAAACCTCACTTTTAAATCTTTTACCCTTACATATCTCACATGTTAGGTTAACATCAGCCATAAATTGCATTTCAATTTTCACTGTACCTTCTCCTTTACAATTTTCACATCTTCCTCCGTCAACATTAAATGAAAAGTGCTTAGCTTTAAAATAATTTGCTTTTGAAAGACTTTGAGAAGCAAATAAATTTCTAATCTCATCATATGCTTTTAAATATGTTACTGGATTTGATCTAGAAGAAAGTCCAATTGGGTTTTGATCAACATATTCTACTTCTTCGATTTTATCTAAATCACCATATAACTCATCAAATTGACCAGGCTTTTCCTTAAATATACCCTTGTTTTTTAATATGGCAGGATAGAGTATTTTTTTAACTAGAGTTGTTTTTCCACTTCCTGAAACACCAGTTATAGCTGTAAGTTTGTTTAATGGAAAATCAACTGAAATATTTTTAAGATTATTTTCTCTAGCTCCTTTCAGAGAAATTTTTCTTGAAGAATATCTTCGTTTTAAAGGCACCTCTATAGATTCAATATTGTTTAAATACTTTGATGTTAAACTTTCAGATTTTAAAATTTCTTTTATGGTTCCTTGAGCTACAATCTTTCCCCCATCAGAACCTGCATTGGGTCCTATATCAATAATTTGATCAGCAGATTTCATTATGTCTTCATCATGTTCAACAACTAAAACAGTGTTTCCAATATTCTTTAACTGTATTAGTATTTTAATCAGTTTTTCAGTGTCTTTAGGATGAAGACCAATACTTGGTTCATCCAATACATATAAAGAACTTACTAAAGAACTTCCTAAAGAATTAGCCAAGTTGATTCTTTGAGATTCTCCTCCTGATAAAGTATTAGACCTTCTGTTTAATGTTAAGTATCCAAGGCCTACATTACATATAAAATTTAATCTATTAATAATTTCTTTAGTTATTCTCTTTGAAATTTTTTTTTGATAATCTGAAAGTTTTAATTTCTTCATAAAATCTAATAACTTATCAATTGGTAATTCTACTAAATCAATAATTGATTTATTATTAATTTTTACAAATGAGGCTTCTTTTTTTAATCTTGTTCCATTACAAATATTACATTTTGTTTTTCCTCTATACCTAGATAACATTACCCTGTTTTGAATTTTATAAATCTTAGATTCTAATTTTTTAAAAAAAGAGTTTAATCCTTTAAAATAAATATTACCTTCCCATAATAATTTTTTTTGGTCTTCGGATAATTTAAAATATGGTTTATGTATAGGAAAGTTAAAATTTTGAGAATTTTTGATCAATTCATTTTTATATTTTCTTAATTTTTTTCCTCTCCACGGAGCTATAGCATCTTCATAAATTGACAATCCAGTATTGGGAATTACAAGTTCCGGATCAATTCCTATAATATCACCGTATCCTCCACAATTTGAACATGCTCCAACAGGGTTATTAAAACTAAAAAGATGTTCATTGGGTTGTATAAATTTTATTCCATCTAGTTCATACTTGTTATTAAAAAAATACTTTTTATTAGTGTTAATATTTTCAATTACAATTTCTCCATTTCCCTCAAAAAAGCCTAATTCAATTGAGTCAGACAATCTATTAATATAGTCTTTATTGTCTCTGTAAATTGATCTATCAATTACTAAGTGAATTTTTTTTAAATTATTTTCTTTTATTTCATCAATCTTTTTAATTTCTCCGTTAATTTGAATTCTTGCAAAGCCTTGTTTTTTTAGTATTTCTAAAGTTTTGCTATTATTTTCTTTTTTAGAAAGAATTAAAAACTTTTCTTGTTCTTTAAAATTTTTAATAGTTTTTATAACACTTTCAATATCATCTTTTTTAACTTCATTATTTGAAATAGGAGAATAGGTTATTCCAATTCTTGCAAATAATAATTTTAAATAATCATAAACTTCAGAACTTGTTCCAACGGTTGATCTAGGATTTGAGTTATTTACTTTTTGCTCAATTGCAATTGCAGGTGAAATTCCAATAATCTTATCTACTTTAGGTTTATTAAGTTTTCCTAAAAATTGACGAGCATAAGAAGATAAACTTTCAATATATCTTCTTTGTCCCTCAGCATAAAGTGTATCAAAAGCTAAACTAGACTTTCCAGACCCAGAAAGGCCTGTCAAGACTATCAATTTATTCTTTGGAATATCTAAGTCTATATTTTTGAGATTGTGCATATTTGCACCTCTTATTTTTATATAATTATTATCTAAATGGAAGTTTTTCAAAATGACAAAAAATCAATCTATAAATATAAGTTTTAAATCATTTTTTTCACTATTATATGTTAAAGTATTTTATAATTAAAATGATTTTACTAAATTTGAGTATAACATAAAAAATAAAGCCTATACCTGAAACCTACTTTTTAATATCGAAAAAATAGAAATTTAATTTAAAATTTAGGTTATGGTTAATAATGTTGAAGATTCTGTCCTCCTAGACAGATTTAAATCCGGTGATAATAATTCTTTTCATTCTCTTTTTTTAAAACATAAAAATAGAATTTTTAATTATATTAATGTAAAAGTTTTAGACATAGACTTATCTAATGATATTTTACAAGAAACTTTCATTAAGGTTTTTAAAATTGTTAGAAATGGATCTTATAATGAACAGGGCAAGTTTTTACCATGGATATTAAGAATTTCACATAATCTAGTAATGGATCATTTTAGAAATAAAAAGCGATCTAAGATGATTTATGAAAAAGATTTATACTTCACTTTTTCTAATATTAAGTCAACTGAAAATGATTTTAAAGAAAAAATAATTTCTGATAAAACATTATCTAAAACATTATCTAAAATGATCGATCAGCTTCCAGAAACCCAAAAAGAGATTGTCAAATTAAGATTTTTTGAAAATTTAAGTTTTAAAGAAATTGCTAGTATGAATAATATTTCTATAAATACCGCTCTTGGTAGGGTTAGATATTCTATTAATAATCTTAGAAAAACAATGGATAAATCTTCATTAAAAAATGAATTAATGGAATTAGTATGAATTAATTAGAATACTTTTTAATAAAAGATTTCCTTCCAATCTTTTTAGTAATTATATCTATTTTTATACTCCATCCTCTGGCAGGAGAAAACTTTCTGCCATACCATATAATTTGTAAGTGAAGTTTATTCCATAGATTTTTTGGAAATATTCTTTTAGCATCTTTTTCAGTAATCTTTACATTTTTTCCTGATGACATTCCCCAGCGATACATTAATCTATGGATATGTGTATCTACTGGAAACGTGGGTATACCAAATGCTTGAGCCATAACAACACTGGCTGTCTTATGTCCAACTGATGGCAAAGCTTCAAGATCTTCAAAATTATTAGGAACTTTTCCTCCATGTTTATCAATTAATATTTTAGATAATCCGTAAATTCCTTTTGACTTCATTGGAGATAAACCAACTGGTTTAATAATTTTTCTTATCTCATCAACTGATAATTTAATCATATCATAAGGATTGTCAGCTTTTGAAAATAATAAAGGTGTAATTTTGTTAACACCCACATCTGTGCTTTGTGCAGATAATAAAACTGCAATTAGAAGAGTGTAGGGATCTTTATGATCTAAAGGGATAGGAACTTCAGGAAATAAAAGCTCTAGAGTATTAATTATATAATTTACCTTATCCTTTTTTTTCATTTTTATTATTTAAATTTACCACAAAAATATTTCATATGGCTTTATTAAAAGTAGGGGATAAAATTCCAGATTTTTCATGTTTTGATGATAAAGAAAATTTAATAACAAGTAAAGATTTAATTGGAAAGAAAACAATTGTTTTTTTCTATCCAAGAGCTAATACACCTGGTTGTACAGCTCAAGCTTGTAATTTATCAGAAAATTTTTCTGAATTATCTAGATTAGGTTTTTCTGTCATTGGAGTAAGTGCAGATAAAGTTAAGTCTCAATCATCTTTTTCAGCTAAGTTTGGTGGTTTTCCTTATCCTTTGTTGGCTGATACTGAGAAAAAAATAATAAATGCTTTTGGTGTTTGGGGAATGAAAAAATTTATGGGAAAAGAATATGAGGGTATATTAAGAACTACCTTCATAGTAGATGAAAATTTAGTAATTTCTAGAGTTATTGAAAAAGTTAAAACTAAAGATCATACAAGACAAATTTTAGATAAATAGTTTTACTTATAACCAAAAAGTTTTTTAGATTTTATTTGATTAGTTACTTCCTCTGGTAACATTTTTTCCCATCCAGATTTTTTATTTCTTATCTTTTTAAGAACCTTAAAAGAGTAAATTTTTAAAAGATTTTCGTTGTATTTTTTTATGTCAATTAATATTTTATTGCTTTTGAAATATTTATATAGATTTTTCATTTTATTTGCTACGTGAATATTATTACTATTAATAATTAATCCTTCTTTTGTTCTCATTGGATATAAGAAAACTCTTAAATTTTTAACAAATAACTTCCCAAATGCTTCTAAAATTCCTCCTCTAAGATTATCATAATATTTCTCGTCAAATATTTCTATTAAATTATTTACTCCCATAGTTAAAACAACTTGATTTTGAGTATAATTGGAGAAATATTCAGCAAGTTTATAATATTCTTTAAAATTTGTAATCATAACTGTATAGCCTAAGGCACACAATAATTTAGCTCTATCCATAAAATCTTTCTCATTTACATCTCCATCTCCATCTCCATTTGTAGATCTTAAATTTGATAAAGTAATTTCAAATAAATTAATAAGATTTTTTTCATTAAGATTCTTGTCTTTTAAAATGATTTCCTTCGACTTTAAGTACATATCTTCATTAACTAAGGTAACTGGTCTAAAACTTCCTCTAATTGCCAAAATATTTTTTTTCCATAATACCCTTGCAGGCAAAATATTATTTCCATCTGGTCCAAACATAACTGCTTCTGTCATTCCATTTTTAACAAGCTCAAGGCTCATTACCCTATTATCAACTTTGCTAAATAAGGGACCAGAAAAATTTATCGTATCAATTTCAATTGCAGCAGGATCAATATGATCATATAAGTATTTTAATAATTTTTTTGGTTGATCATGTTTATAATAAGCTCCATAAATTAAATTAAGCCCCATAAGTCCTAATGATTCTTGTTGGGCTTTAGCATCAAATGAATGAAATCGAACGTGAATATGAACTTCACTAAAAGATTCTTTTGGAGTAGTTTGAAATTTTAATCCCATCCAACCATGTCCTTTATATTTTTTTGCAAAATCAATTGTAGCAACTGTATTTGCATAAGTAAAAAACATCTTATTAGGATGAACTTTTCTATCCATTCTGTCTTCTAAAAGTTTTGTTTCATGATCCAACATTTTTTTTAGTCTAGATTCTGAAACATAACCACTATCAGTTTCGTGACCATAGATAGCATCACTAAAAGCTTTGTCATATGCACTCATAGTTTTTGCAATTGTTCCAGAAGCTCCTCCAGAGCGGAAAAAATGCCTAGCTACTTCTTGACCTGCACCTATTTCTGCGAAAGTGCCGTAAATATGTTCATTTAGATTTATCCTTAAAGCCTTTGCTTTAACGGAGGGAACATTTTCAAATGGTTGATCTCCTTTTAGGGAAACAGACATTAGTTAAATTATTATATAGCTAAGTTATAAGAATTTTATCAAGTAAATGATATATTTATAATAAAAACAGTTAATTGAAGGTAACTTTTTTAGGTACAGGAACATCAACAGGAATTCCACTTATTGGAAGTAATCATCCAGTATGTAAAAGTTCTAATGACAAAGATAAGAGATTAAGATCTTCAATTTTAGTAGAATATGACAGATCCTCTTTTGTAATTGATACTGGCCCTGATTTTAGACAGCAAATGTTAAAATCAAACTGCCAAAGAATAGACGGAGTACTATACACACACGAACATGCTGATCACACATCCGGAATTGATGATTTAAGAGCTTTTTGTTTTAAACAAGGGGAAATACCAATATTTGCTCATAAAAGAGTTTTAAACAATTTAAAAAATAGATTTAATTATATATTTAATAAAGAAAAAAAATATCCAGGTGCCCCTTCATTAATCCCTATAGAAGTAATAGAAAATCAAAATTTTATAATTTCTAATTTAAATATCACTCCTATAAGTTATTTACATGCTGATTTACAAGTATATGGGTACAGGTTTAAAGATTTTGCTTATTTGACAGACTTAAAGACTATTGATGACAATGAAATTAATAAATTAAAAGATCTTAAAATATTAGTTTTAAATTGTATTAGAATAGAACCACATTATTCGCATCTTAATTTAGATGAAGCCTTAAATTTAATTGATTTGATAAAGCCTGAAAAAACTTATTTAACTCATATTAGTTATCTTTTGGGTTTTCACAATGATGTTCAAGAAAAATTACCTAATTCTGTATTTCTTTCCTATGATGGCCTAGAAATTTCTTTATAGAGCTTTCTTACTTAGCCACGATAACATAGATTTGAAATTTTCAGGAGATACTCCATGCCCAACGGGATAAGTTTCAAAATCATAACCAATATTATTTTGAGTTAAAAAAGATAATGATTCTTTAGCTTGATTAAAGGGGAGAACTTCATCTTCAATTCCGTGAGAAATATAAAAAGATAAATCATTTAAATTATCTTTTGACAGGTTTATTATACTTGGATCTATACCTCCACTCATTGAAATAATATTTTTAACATTTTTTGGATAAGTTAGAGCAACTGCATTTATTAGTATTGATCCTTGACTAAATCCTAAAAGTGTAGTATTGTTTAAATCCGTGTTATATTCTATTGAACAACCTTTTATAAATTCAATTATTAAGTCTCTTGATTTTAAAGCCATTTCAATATCATATGTTTTATTTCCTTTATGGTCAAAATAAATATCATACCAAGCATAGCCCATTCCTGGTGTTTTTATTGGACCTCTAATTGAAACTATAGTGAATTCACTAGGAATTGATCTTGAAAAAGAAAATAAATCCTGTTCATTGCTTCCAAATCCATGAACCATTAAAAGTAGGGGTGAGGGTTTGTTTTCTAAACTAGATTCTCTAACAACGTGAAAAAAAGGTAAATCAATCATTTATTAAAAACTTTTCACCTACAATAATTCCTAATGGTCTTCCCTTCATTTTTGTTCCCAAAAAAGCACTGTTTTTTGATTTTGAAAAAATATTTGATTTTGAAAAAATATACTGATTGCTTATTGAAAATAGTGATATGCTAGATGGGGATCCTTCTTCAATATCATAGTCTTTAATACCAAATCTTGATTTACCAGATGTAAGGATTTTTATGGTTTTTTCTAAATCAAAGATTTTTAATAGAGCCCCAAAAAACGATTCTAAACCAATAGTTCCATATTTAGCATTATCTATATCCATTTTTTTATTATCAATATCTATTGGTGAATGGTCACTTGTTACCATATCAATCGTACCATCTTCTACACCTTTAATAAGAGCTTTTCGGTCTAATTCAGTTCTTAATGGAGGTAAAACTTTATAGCGAGTATCAAAATCTTTCAATTTATCTTCATTAAATAATAAATTATGGATAGCTACACTACAGGTAATATTTAAACCTTTATCTTTGGCTTGTCTAATAAGATCTACTGAACTTTTACAAGAAATGGTGGGGATATGAAGTTTTCCACCTGTATATTCTAAAATTTTAATATCACGTATTAATTGAGTTTCTTCAGATAATGAGGGTATTCCTTTTATTCCATATGAAGTGCTTACAAAACCCTCATTAATTACTCCATCTTTTGAAAGGTATTGGTCTTGTGGAAATGACATTAATAATCCATTAAATGTTTGAGAATAAAGTAGCGCAGTTTTTAATAAATTAGGATTAGTAATAGGCTTTTTGAAATCATAAAATCCAACTGCTCCACTTTCCTGCATATCTTTTAATTCAGCTAATTCCTGAGATTTACTTGAGAGTGTAAAAGCTCCAATTGGGTGAATATTTGTAACAAGTTTATCAGACTTCGATCTTATAAAGGAAACATCAGCTTGTGTATCTATAACGGGTTTAGTATTTGGGTTAAGAAGAATATTAGTAAAGCCACTTTTTCCAGCAATCAATCCTCCATTCTCAATTGTTTCTCTTTCTTCATATCCTGGTTCACCAAAAGACACACTGCTATCAAACCAGCCTTTGGAGACATGTAAACCGTCAATATTAATTTCTTTATATCTGCCGGAAGGAATAGACTTGCTTATTTTTGATATTTTTCCTTTAATAATTAAGATATCTTGCTTTGTGCCGTGGTATTTACTCTCGGCATCTATAACTTTTGCAGATTTAAGAACAATAGACATGCAATTAAGTTATCAGTAAGAACATTCGAAATAATGTTTGTCAAATATAAGAATTGATTTTGGAATTTAATTAAAAAATAAATTAAAAACCTTCAAATACACCAAGTCCAAATAGAGCAAAATCATATTTTACAGGATCTTTGATATTTAATTTTCTTAATCTATCATCTAATTCTAAAACTGCTTTGTGATCATTTTGTTTTCTTGAAAGAAGATCTAATTTTCTAGCTACATTTCCACTATGAATGTCTAATGGACAAGAAAGAATAGAGGGTGATATTTTTTTCCATATACCAAAATCAACTCCATTATTATCTTTTCTAACCATCCACCTTAAAAACATATTTATTCTTTTGCAAGCCGAACCTTTGTAAGGATCACTAATATGTTTTGTTGTTCTTTTGGGAAAATTATTTTGAAAAAATATTTTTTTAAAATTATGAATACTAGAATGCATGTTTAATTCATTTTTTTTTGGTAAAAAAACAGATTCTAAATCATCATATTCTTGGTAAATCCTTTTTAATGTTTTTAAAAAGAATCTAAAATCAATAGAATTAAATGTTCTGTGGATAATATTAGTTTTTTCAATTTCTTTTTCTGTAGAATTTAAAATAAAATCATATGGTGAGTTATCTAATATTTCCATCATTTTAAATCCGTTATTAATTATTGTTTTTCTTTGTCCCCATGCAATTACAGAAGTTAAGAAAGAAGAAATTTCAATGTCTTGTTTTATTTTAAATTGATGTGGAACTTGAATAGGATCAGAATCTATAAAGTTTATTTGATTGTATTTAAAAGA
Source organism: Flavobacteriaceae bacterium (assembly GCA_002702895.1). Taxonomy (GTDB): domain Bacteria; phylum Bacteroidota; class Bacteroidia; order Flavobacteriales; family Flavobacteriaceae; genus MAG-121220-bin8. Next base: position 25,376 of record PACX01000004.1, read on the forward strand.
TTTTTCATCTAAAAAATCTTTTAATTCATAATTAGTTAATCCAGCTGCCATCAACAAGATTAAGTTTTCTATCAGTCATGTTTGCTAATTTTTTATTATGAGTTACAATTATAATTGTTAGATTTAATTCATCTCTAAGTTGAAAAAAAAGGTTGTGTAATATATTAGCAGATTTTGAATCTAAATTTCCACTGGGCTCGTCTGCAAATAGGATAGAGGGTTCATTTATTAACGCTCTTGCAACCGCAACCCTTTGTTGTTCCCCGCCAGATAATTCTGAGGGTTTTTGATCTTTTATGTCAAAAATATCAAGTAATTTGAATAGCTTATCAGCTTTCTTGTTAATTAAGTCTTTTTTATCACCCTTTATCATACCTGGAATACAAACATTTTCCAATGCAGTAAATTCAGGCAATAATTCATGAAATTGAAATACAAAACCTATTTGTTCATTTCTAAATCTAGAAATCTCTTTTTCATTAAGTTTTATTATTTCAGTTTGATTTAAAATTATTTTACAATTGTTAGAAAGATCAGGATTATCTAAAGTACTTAAAATGTGTAATAATGTAGTTTTACCTGCTCCGGATGGGCCTACAATTGAAACAATTTCTCCCTTATTAATTTCAACACTTACATTATTTAATACTTTTTTTTTGTCAAATGTTTTATTAATATTTACTGCAGATATCATATTTTTAAAATTCTAGCTTTTTTTCTTTTTAATTACATTGAAATCTAAGAAATAATTAATTCTTAATGAAATTTGATGATTTATTGGTTTTTGAAAAAGATTCTTTGAACTTGTGTAATAGTTGATTCCAGACATATTATCTTCATTGAAAATATTATTTCTATATAATAAAGTAGCTTTACTTCCAGGTGCAAATTCCCAATTAAAACCTAAATCAAAGTTCCATAAATTAAAATTAGTATTAGGATCATAATCCTCAATTGTTTTGTTTGAAAGTTTTCTATTTCCATTAGATTCAAGAGCATAAAATAAACTAGAGTAATCAGCAGAACTCCAAAACTGTCTAAGTTTTACATTTATTGATCTGTATGAATCAAAGTTGTAGTTTAAGGCCATGTTATTCTCAAGAGCTTTTACATTTCTTACTCCAAAATAAACTATATTATTTTCTTTAAATATTTGACCAACGTCGTCATTTTGAATTGAATTTTGTAATCTATAGTCAAAATTTAATTTATTATTAGCTCTAATTTTTATACCTAAACCAAAATCAAAATCTCTTTTATTTTCATTAAAATTCTCGTTTACGGAATACTTATGTGCTAAATCCAAGGAATATTGAATTTTCTTTCTATTATCTGAATCGAATTCAAATTGAAATTCAAACTCAGCAGGATCA
>PACX01000005.1 GCA_002702895.1 Flavobacteriaceae bacterium
GAAGTGGGAGATAGATATTTAGCCTTCAAAGGAGTTAGTGATGGCGCTCATCGCAGTCTCAGTTATCAGCGCTCTGAAGGAGATGTTTTTTCCATACACATTGAAACCAATGTTGGCGACAGAATTGAAATTAAACTCGCGCCGATAATGTAAATTGTTAGACACCCAGAACCTCACTATTATACATATTTACACAAACACCTTCCATCAAAAGAAAACTGATATTATTTGAGTAGGGTAGTTGCAATTAAAAATTACTATTGAGATTTTTTGGGTTTTTAGTATTACTGACCGTACAATAATCCTACAAGTTTTAAAAAGAAAAACCCTAATCACTTGCTTATAAAGTAGTTAGGGTTTTACTATGCGGAGAGACGGGGATTCGAACCCCGGCGACAGTTACCCGTCGACAGATTAGCAATCTGCTCCATTACCACTCTGGCACCTCTCCTTTGCTAATTTCAATTAAATGAGCGAGCAAATTTAACTTTTCCAAGTCAATTCGACAAGATTTAAAATGAAAATTATAGATTCTTGGTTAATTCTTTTACTATTCTATTTTCTGAGAAAAATTCTTTAGCAATGACCTTTATTGCCGTATAGCTAGGAATAGCAGCTATCATTCCTAGAGGACCAAATAATAAGCCTCCAATAATAATAATTAAAAATATTTCAAGAGGATGAGATTTAACACTATTTGAAAAAATAAATGGTTGGCTAAAAAAGTTATCAACCAGTTGACCAACTATAAAACCAATAGATACGTAAATAGCTTTTGGAAGAATGACTGTACTAAAATCTGCTCCAATGTTACTAGACATCGTTAGAAGTATCATTAATATTCCTCCAATTACAGGGCCAATAAATGGAATTAAATTAAGTAGAGAGCATAAAAATGCTATTACAAAAGCATTTGGAATACCCAATATTAAAAGAATAATAGTATAAATTATAAAAAGAATAAAAATTTGTAATATTAAACCAGCAAAATATCTGGAAAGTAATTTTTTAATTGAGCTGTAAGATTTTTGAAATTTCTTAGTAGATTTTTTAGGTATTAAAACAAACAGGCTTTTTTCTAAAATCATAGAGTCTTTTAGTAAAAAGAAAGAAATAAACATAACCGATAGGATTCCAATGGTTAAATTTCCTAATGTTTTTCCAAATGAATTTAAAATTTCAGGGATAAATCTAAAATCCATATTACTTATCCAATCCATGTTGAAAATAGACTTGTCTAAATCAATATTAAAACGACTTAAATAATTAGCTGTTTCTATATATAGAAATTTTAGATTTTCTTGAAAGGAATCAATATCTAGAAGAGACAGGTTTTTTCCTTGTTCAATAACTAGGGGAATAAAAAGAGAAATAATTCCTACAATAATTGTTAGGAAAATTACCATGGTAATTATTGAAGCTGAAGTATTTTTTAGTTTAAGTCTGTTGTTTAAAAAAACAACAATAGGTCTTCCAATTAATGAAATAATAGCAGCAATTAAAACATATCCAACTAATATTTTGATTTCATATAATAAGTATATACCCAGAATTATTCCACTTAAAACTAGAATAGAATGAATTATTCCTTTTGAAATTTCATTTTTAAACATATGCAAATATATTACATATTGGCAATTGAAAAAGTATGGCAAGCGACAATACCAGCAGTTTCTGCTCTTAATCTAGTCTCCCCTAAGCTGACATTTTTAAAATTTAGCTCTTTACAACTTTCTACTTCTTCCTCTGTGAAATCACCTTCTGGACCGATTAAAATTAAAGAGTCAGATTTAGGTTTTATTAATTTCAATAAGGGTTTTTTTTCTGAATCATTACAATGCGCGATAAATAGTTGATCATTTAAATTACCTTTTAGGAAGTTTTTAAGAGAAGAAACAGTATTTAGCTTTGGAAAGTGACTCTTCAGAGATTGTTTCATTCCAGAAATTAATATTTTTTTTAATCGATTTTCATTTAAGAATTTTTTTTCAGTTCTATCACAAATTATTGGAGTGATTTCAGTTATTCCAATTTCACTAGCTTTTTCTAAGAACCATTCAAACCTTTCATTAGATTTTAGCAAAGAAATTCCAATGTGGAGAGAATAGGGTAATGGTTTTTGTTTAATAGTTTCTGTAATAGAAACTTGGCAATTATTTTTAGAAATTGATGAAATAGTCCCTTTAAATAAAATGTTTTTACCATTTGTAATGTTTATTTCATCTCCAGGTTTTTTTCTTAAAACTTTATATAGGTGCTTACTTTCATCTTTAGTAAAATCAGCAATTTTATCTTCTATAGATATGTTTGGTAAATAAAATAATTGCATATTAAATTTTATATCTTGATTTTGCTCCTTTTTTTAAATTAGAAAAGTCTTTATTTAAGTATTTTAAATATCCTACCATAGCTATCATTGCAGCATTATCTGTGGTATATTCAAATTTTGGAAAAAAAGTCTTATAATTTTTTTGATCTTGGAATTTTCTAATAATTCCTGAATTACATGAGACTCCACCACCAAATACAACTCTATTTATGCCAGTTTTATCGACAGCTAAATTTATTTTTTCAAACAAAATTTCAACAATTGTATACTGAAGTGATGCACATAGATTATTTAGCTCAGATTTAATAAAATCATTTTTAGATTTACTCGCTTTTTCAACAAACCTTAAAAACCCGGTCTTTAATCCACTAAAACTAAAATTAAGATCTGCAACCTTTGGTTTAGTAAAAGTAAATTTTTTAGGATCTCCCAGTTTAGAATTTTTATCTATTACTGGTCCAGCAGGGTAGGGAAGTCCAATCATTTTTCCACATTTATCAAATGTTTCTCCAATTGCATCATCTAATGTTTCCCCTATTATTTTCATATCAAAATAATCTTTAACAAGTACTATTTGAGTATGTCCACCAGATATTGTCACGCCAATAAAAGGAAATTTAGGTTTTTCTTCCCCACAATCTTCAATGAAATGAGCTAAAAGATGAGCTTGCATATGATTTACTTCAATAATTGGAATTCCTAATCCCATTGATAAAGATTTTGAAAATGAAGAACCAACTAAAAGAGATCCTAATAATCCAGGTCCTCTTGTATAGGCTATAGCATTTAACTGATTTTTTTCGATATTTGCTAAGGATATTGCTTGGTTTACGACAGGAATTATATTTTGTTGATGAGCCCTTGAAGCTAACTCAGGAACAACTCCTCCATAGGATTTATGTATCTCTTGGTTTGCCACAAGGTTTGTTAAAACTTTTCCATCACATAAAACTGATGCAGAAGTGTCATCACAAGAAGATTCGATTCCTAAAATATAAGTAGGCACAATGTTTGTTTAATAACAAAGATAATATATATAAATATCAAAAATTTTATAAAAAAATATCGTTTTGTTATTCTAGTCTTCGCTTCCTTAGTAGTTGTTTTCTTCTCTGTTACTAGTATTCCAAAAGTTCAAACTATTGTAGCCCAAAAGATAGCTAATCAATTTAACAAACAATATGGAACTGAAGTTAAAATTAGTACAGCTGAATTAAAATTTTCTGGAAATATAGATTTAAATAACTTTTTAGTTATTGATCATAAAAAAGATACTCTTATTTATTTTAATAGTTTGAATCTAAGTCCAAGAAGTCTTAAAAAAATGATTTCCAGTGATTTAAATTTCAAATCTATTAAATTTGACGGACTACAGTTAAAACTTGTAAAGTATATTTCTGAAGACAAAACTAATTTGGAAATATTTTTAGAAAAGTTAAATAATAATAAGACAAAAGCTAATATTGGTGATGATCTAAATTTTGAAATTCAAAATATTATTGGCTTTAATTCTAATATATCATTTAAAGATTTTAATAGTTTTGGAAATAATTTTTTTATTTCAGATTTAAATATTGATTTATCACAGATCAAACTATTTGAAAATAATTTAAAATTTGACATTAATAATATCAATTATAAAAATGATTTAGGCTATAGTTTAAAGGATTTTTCATCTAATTTAATTTTTAATAAGAAAGAATTTTATTTAAATAATATTGACTTTAGATACGAAAAATCAAATATCAAAGGAGATTTATTTCTTGATTTTTCTAAAATTAATAGTGAGAATTCATTAAATTTTGCAAGTCTTGATTCTGTTTATTTAGATTTTAAAATAGTTGATTCTAAAATTAATCCATCTGACCTGACTATCATTTATGATAAAATTGATAAATCATATTCAGATTCATGGAATTTAACGTCGGAAATAAACGGATTTATTAGTAACCTTAATATAAATAAGACTATTTTATCAAATAATGATAATATTATCGAATTTGATGCAAATCTTTCTAATATTTTTAAAGGAAAAGACGATTATGTATTAAACTTTCATTTTGATAAAATAAATACTTCCTCTCAAACAATTAATTCAATTTTCCCTGAAGTTTTTGGAACCATCATTCCTACATCAACTAAAACTTTGGGCGAGTTTAATTTTAATGGAAATACACTTATTAATTCCTATGAAGTAAAGTCCAATTTTAATCTTCAAATCGAGGAAGGTACGGTTAATGCATTTTTAAAAATTTCAGATTTATCAAATATTGATAATGCAATATATACAGGTTATGTTGAGGGAAAAAATTTAGATATTTCTAAGTTTATAAACTTTAAGTCAATAGGTCGTTCAAATTTTAAATTCGATATTAATGGAAGGGGATTTACATCTGAATATCTTGATTCACAAGTGACAGGAAAAATTGAGGATATTACTTTTAATAATCAAATCTTACAAAAATTAGAAATTTTTGGCCAAGTAAAGGATCAAGTTTTTGATGGAAAATTAAGCTTAAATGATCCTAATCTAAACTTAGATTTTAACGGTCTTATTGATTATAGTAATGACTTAATTGATTTTGATTTTAATTCTTCTATTAAATATGCTAATCTTTTTAATCTTGGATTTAATGATAATGGAATTTTAAATGGAGATTTTATTGTAAAGCTGAGGGGTAACAGCATGAAGGATTTGATAGGTGATTTAACTTTACAAAAGATAAAATATAATAATATTGATGATTCTATTGAATTCAAGGATTTATATGCCCAATTAAGAAATAATGAAGGAAATAGAATTATAAATATTTCCTCAGAAGATATTGTGAGTGGGATATTGATAGGTGAATATGATTTTCTTAATTTAAAATACTCTGTTCTTAATAATTTCGGTAAACATTATTCTAATTATAAATTATTAAGTGAGGGAGAATCTCAAAATATTTCCTTTAGCTTAAATTTTAAACCTAAACTTTTAAAAGTTATTAATAATGATTTGTCAATTGATGAAAATACTTTTATTAGGGGAAAGTTTAGCTCTAATGGTGAATATGAAATTAAATTGGAATCTTCATTGTTAAAATTTAAAGATATTACGGCTAATAATATTTACTTAGATGTAAATAATAAAGATGGTTTTATAAAAATAGATAAAATAAAATCTCCTATTATTAATGGTAAAGATTTTAATTTAAATACAAATTTTATTAATGATTCCTTAATTGTATCATCTAGTTATAATTCAATTAAAAATAAATTAAATAAACTAAATTTCTCTCATACAATAAACGAAGAAAATAAATCAGTAATTTCTTTTTCTGACCTTGAATTAATTATAAATGAACAAAATTGGTCTATAAATAAATTAAAAGACAATAAATTACCAATAGTAACTTTTTCTAGAGATTCAAAAGACTACAGTTTTCAAAACGGAAATTTTAAAAGTAATGATCAATATTTTTCTGTAAATATTTCAGAAAATATTAATAATTCAAATTATCTCTTTGATTTTAATAATGTTAGTGTAGAAAATTTTACCTCTTCTTCAGATAAGATTTTTTTTCAGGCATTAATTAATGGAAATATAGAATTGATTAAGAAAGATGATATATATAAAGGGGCTTCCTCAATAAAAATAGGTGATTTAAGAGCAAATAATCATTCTTTAGGTTCGGCAGATTTAGAAATAAATGCAAGTAGTGATTTGAAGAGTTTTGTTATGTCCTTTGATATAATTAAAGACTTTGAAAAAACACTTACCCTAAAGGGAAATTTTAGTATTGAAGAAGATTTTTATCCACTAGACATGAAATTAAACATGAAAAATTTTGAAATAATGCCATTTTCTAAAATTGGAGATAATGTAATAACAAATTTTAATGGCTTATTTAATTCTAATATTTATATTTCAGGAAATTCTAATTCTCCTACTTTTACTGGAGAAATAAGAACTGATAATGTTGAATTCTTGATCCCTTATCTAAATGTTAAATATGAACTTTCTAATAATCCTATTTTTAAATTAAAAAATCAATCTTTTGAAATTAATGATTTTAATTTATACAATTCAAAAACCAATACAATTGGATCTTTAAATGGAATAATTTCTCACAATAAATTTAAAAATTGGCTATTGGATTTAACAATTGATTCTGAAAACTTATTAATTCTTGATACTGATTCAAAAAATGATCCAGTTTATTTTGGAAAGGGTTTTATAAATGGTTATACTAAAATATTTGGTCCAGGTGAAAATTTACTTATTGATTTGAATGGTTCAACAAATAAAGGAACGTTTTTAAAAATCCCAATAAAAAAATCTACAAATACAGGGGATTTATCATATTTAAGTTTTGTAGATAATAATGAAAATAATAATAATACGATAAAACGAAATAGTCTTAAAGTTAATTTAGATTTAGATTTTAATCAAAATGCTAATATTGAAGTAATTTTAGATCCCGAATCAGATTCTAAGCTTATTGTTGATGGAAATGGAAATTTAAATTTTAAAATAAATACTCTTGGAAACTTTAATATTTTTGGAGATTATACAGTAAATTCAGGCTCATATTTTTATAATAGTTTAGGAATTGTAGATCGTGAATTTATACTTACTAAGGGATCTACAATTGTATGGAATGGAAACCCATATATGGCTGATTTAAATATAAATGCAAATTATGTAATACCAGGTGGAGCTAACCCTGCAATATTAATTCAGAATACAAGTTTTAATAGAAAAATACCTACTAATATTGATGTTAATTTTTCTGGAAATTTAATTGAAATGAACACACCAGAATTTAAAATAAACTTTCCCAATACTAGTGGGCCAATTAAATCAGAATTAGATTATTATTTGGTTGATAAAGAAAAGACTCAAAAACAAGCTATATCATTACTATATCAAGGAACTTTTATTGATGAAATTTCTCTTTCTTCTGTATCCTCTCAAGCTATAACTAATAATTTGTTTCAAAAAGCTTCCGGAATCATTGATGATATCTTTACCAGTTCGGATGATAAGATGAATGTTGGAATAAATTATTTAAAAGGAGATAAAAATGCTGCCTCCTCTTTACTTAACAGAGACAGATTAGGTTTAACATTAAAAACAGAAATAAGTGAAAAAATATTAATTAATGGAAAAATTGGAGTTCCTGTTGGTGGGGTTGAAGAAAATGTTATAATTGGTGATGTTCAGATTGAATTTCTATTAAATGATGAAGGTAATTTAAGGGCAAGAATTTTTAATAAAGAAAATGAATATCAATATTTTGCTAACGATATTGGATATACACAAGGAATGGGAATATCATATGAACTAGATTTCGATTCATTTAAAGAATTATTTAAAAAGATATCAAAAGATAAGAATTAGAATTTTAAAATGTTTTAAAATTTAGTTTTGTAATTTTATAAAATATTTAAATGCATGAAAATTAAAAAAATTGCAGTTTTGACATCTGGTGGAGATTCACCTGGAATGAACACAGCATTAAGAGCTGTAGTTAGAACTTGTGCTTATAATAATATTGAATGCCTAGGAGTTTATAGGGGATTTCAAGGTTTAATTTATGATGAAATTAAAGTTTTATCTAAAAGAAGCGTTAGAGGAATAATAAATAGAGGAGGAACCATGTTATATTCTGCTCGTTCAAAAGAGTTTAAAACAAAGGATGGTAGAAAAAAAGCTTATGAAAATGTAAAAAAAAATAATATTGATGCCATAGTAGTTATTGGAGGAGATGGATCTTTTACAGGAAGTTTAATATTTGAAAAAGAATTTAATATCCCAATTATTGGAATACCTGGTACAATAGATAATGATCTTTTTGGAACTTCCCATACATTAGGTTATGATACAGCATTAAATACTGTAATGGAAGCTATAGATAAAATTAGAGATACAGCAATATCACATGATCGACTTTTTTTTGTTGAAGTTATGGGCAGAGATGCCGGTCATATTGCTTTAAATTCTGGAATTGCAATTGGTGCTCAAGAAATTTTAATTCCTGAATCGAAAATAGGTTTAGATGAGTTAATAATTTCTTTGAAAAAAAGTAAAAAAGCTGGAAAAACTTCTAGTATTGTTGTAGTTGCTGAAGGAGATAAAACCGGAAAAAATGTTTTTGAATTATCAAAGAGAGTTGAAGATAAATTTCCAGATTATGAAATAAAAGTTTCTGTATTGGGCCATATGCAAAGAGGAGGTTCTCCAACATGTTTTGATAGAGTTTTAGGAACTAGAATGGGAGTAAAAGCAGTAGAGACACTTATTAAAGGAGAATCATCAAAGATGATAGGTGTTAAAGAAGGAAAAATTACATTAACACCACTAACATCAGCTATAAAAGGAAATTCAAAAATTGATCCTGAGTTAATTAGAGTAGCTGAAATTATGAATATTTAATTTTCAATATTTCATAATTAAAAAAAAATCTCTCATTTATATTTTTGTATAGATTTTTTTTTAGGTTTGCTTCCTCAAAATAAATATTAAATAATTAATAAATGATAAAAATTGGAATTAACGGATTTGGACGAATTGGAAGAATGGTTTTTCGTGCATCTCTTGAAAGAAAAGATGTTAAGGTTGTAGGAATTAATGATCTTCTTGACGTTGAACATTTGGCCTATTTATTAAGATATGATTCTGTTCATGGAAATTGTAAAGCAGAAATTAAAATTAATAATGGAAATTTAATTGTTGATGGAGAGGTTATAAGAATTACCTATGAAAAGGATCCTAAACAAATTAGTTGGGATTCAATTGATGTAGATGTTGCTTTGGAATGTACGGGTATTTTTACTTCTGTTGAAAAGGCACAATCTCACATTGATGGGGGTGCTAAAAAAGTAGTTATTTCTGCCCCATCACCTGATGCTCCAATGTTTGTTATGGGTGTTAATCACAATGATGTAAAAGAGAATCAAACTATTGTTTCTAATGCATCATGTACAACAAATTGTTTAGCTCCCCTTATAAAGGTTTTAAATGATAAATTTGGCGTGGCTGAGGCTCTTATGACTACAGTACATGCTACAACTGCTACACAATTAACTGTTGATGGTCCTACTAAGAAAGATTATAGAGGTGGAAGAAGTTCTCTTCTTAACATTATGCCTGCTTCAACTGGAGCTGCTAAAGCAGTTACTAAGGTTATACCTAGTTTAAAAGGTAAAATAACTGGAATGGCATTTAGAGTTCCTACAGCTAATGTTTCCGTTGTAGATTTAACAGTTAAACTTGAATCTAAAACAACTTATAATGATTTAATGATGGCTTTAAAAGAAGCTTCAGAAAATGATTTAAAAAATATTTTAGGTTTCACTGAAGATTTAGTTGTTTCCCAAGATTTTATTGGTGATCCCAGGACATCTATAGTTGATTCTAAAGCTGGGATTGAATTAAATGAAAGTTTTTATAAGATTGTTTCATGGTATGATAATGAAGCAGGGTATTCTTATAAATTAATCGATTTAGCTCTTCATATAAATTCGTTGTAAATTATTTTATGAAACTGATTGTTGATAGTGGGTCTACAAAAACTGATTGGATATCAATTAATGATAATGGAGAAACATTATTTAAAACCCAAACATTAGGTTTAAATCCACAGGTTCTTTCTGAACATATTTTGGAAGAAAGGATAATAAATAATTATGAGATTTATCAATCAAGAAAAGATGTTTCAGATATATATTTCTATGGTGCTGGGTGCGGAACAGAACCTCCAAAAACATTAATAAAAAAAGTATTCTCTCCAATATTTAAAAATGCAAATTTTATAATTAAAGAAGATACTTATGCTGCTGTTTATGCTTGCTGCAAACCTAATGAAAAAGCAATAGTATCCATTCTTGGAACCGGTTCTAATTGTAGTTATTTTGACGGAAAAAATATTCATCAAAAAGTTACCTCTCTTGGTTATATTTTAATGGATGATGCTAGTGGAAATTATTTTGGAAGACAACTTTTGAGAGATTATTATTTTAATCATATGCCTAAGGAATTACAATTTATGTTTAAAAATGAATTTAATCTTGAGGCAGAGTTAATAAAAGACCATTTGTATAAAAAACCAAATCCAAATACTTATTTGGCAAAATTCGCAAAATTTTTAGTTGAAAATAAAGATTTAAAATATTCAAAAGATTTAATTAAAAAAGGCTTTAATCTTTTTATTAATAATCAAATTCTTCAATTTGAAAATTCATCTGAAATTCCTTTGCATTTTGTTGGTTCAATAGGTTTTCATTTAAAAGAAGATCTAAGATCTTCTCTTAAAAATAATGGATTAACTTGTGGAAATATTCTTAAAAAACCAATAGATGGATTGGTTGCGTTCCACAAAAATTACCTTTAATTCATTTTTTTTGCAATTACTGATATTTCTACTTTTGCTCCTAACGGTAATTCAGATACTCCCACAGTTTCTCTTGCTGGTGCTGTTTTTTTATTAAAAAATTTACCATAGGTTTTATTGATCCTGTCAAAGCTTTTCATGTCTGTTGTAAAAATTGTTGATTTAATAATATTTTTGAAGTTTAAACCAACTTCATCAAGAATTGATTTAATATTATCCATTATTTTTTCTGTTTCTTCCTCAATTGTCCCTTTTATCAATTGTTTTTTTTTAACATCTATTGCTATTTGTCCTGACATATATAATGTTTTGTCAACTAAAATTGCTTGATTATAAGGTCCAACAGGATGAGGTGCATTTGAAGTATTTACAACTTTTTTCATTTTAAATTTATTTATTATTTTTTCTTTTTATTATAACCTTTTGTCTGGTAATCTCCTCTTATCATATTTTAAATCCTTTAAAAGATCTGATTTAATTCCTATAAAAAAATACCAAGAAGCTCTCGTACTAAAAGGTACCCAGTTAAAGTTCATTTTCCAGCTATCTAAATCTCTTTCAAATCTTAATTGTGTATATGTGAAACCAGTATTTTTAAAATCATAACCAGAAGATCCCCCAATTTTCCATTTTCTTGACAATGAAACATTTCCAGAAAACATTAATGAATTGTTAGAAATTTCTTTTTGACCTTGATTATTATTATAAGTAAGTGAATGAGCAAACCTAATATCCCAAGGCATTTTATTGTTATAAAAAGAAGAATCGGTTATTTCTTCCTCATTATTATTTTTATCATTTTCATTATCATCAAAAGAACTATCTGCAAAATCATCTACTCTACCAAATAAATCATCAGTTCTTCCTCCACTTCTGCTGTTATCTCTTTCTTTTGGTTTTTCTTTAGAGTTTTTACTTGTAAAGGTAAATCCCATATTTATATTAGCACTTGTCATCCTAAATCCTCCATCATGAAACTTATTGATTCTTCTTCCTTTATCATTTATTGCATAAGGATCAAAAGTTGCTCCTACATTAATATTTAATTTGTCTTCAAATAGAGTCATTCCAGAAGTCATTCTGACAGGACTCCAATTTAATGAATCAGCTGCAATATTATAGCTAGTATTAAAATTTAAATTATTCAATAATTTTATTTTTTTTGGCTCAATTGCTGTACTATCTTTATCTGTTACTTTTGCCTCCAAAACATTATTAATTGAGATTCCAATACTACTAGAAAAGTTATTACCAGGGACTCCAAAAAAACCACCTTCAAATCTTGAATATTCTGAGGTGTTGCCATCAGCATCAATAATATATTCATCATAATATTTTTCAAAGCTTGGATTTATACCATAATTTACTGATGGTCTAATGACATGTCTTATTGTTTGAAACTTTTTACCCTCTTTAAAATTAAAAACACCATATATCGTAGTTCCAATATTTGCACTAAAATTGTATTTATTGAATCTATCAAACCCTTTAATTGTGTCTGTTTTACCTATCGTTTGGTTTATAACATCATAATTATTTCTTTTGATAGTTTGTCCTGTCCAAACTTCTTCATAACTTCCTCCAACACTTACACTAAGATGCTTTAATACTTTGAAATTCGTGCTAAGAGGAATTGAGTGTTTCATTCCATAGATAGCATCATCAAACATTTCTTTTTTTAAAAATAAAGAATCGCTTGTTTCTATTCTGTTTTCTCCTCTCAATGAATATTGAAAATTTATATTTTTAAAGAAACCTTTTTTTTGTCCATTACGTTTTACAAAAGGATAAATTCTTTCCATACTTGCATTAAGAGTTGGTAAACTCATATTAACTTTTTTTGTCCTTGTATTTTGTGAATGTGAGGCAGTCAAAGACATATTAACTGAGGGATATCCTCTAAATGTTTTAGAATAGGATACAGAAGAATTCATTGTGTTATTTAAAAAGTTTGGGGTATTTAATTGATTAACAGATTCTCTAAAATAGTTGCTACTTCCTAAATTAACAGAAGCTGAAAATCTGCTATTAGGATTTGATTTAGAATCCTGACTATGAGACCATCTAAAATTATAAATATTACTTTTAGAATATCCAGCTAATCCTCTTTCTCCATTTATAAGATTTTCAAACCTAATACTCAGAGAACCATTATATCTATATCTTTTTCTATAATTTGATTCATTTCTAAAGCCATAACTACCATTAGTATAGTAATCTCCAAGCAAAGTAATATCAAAATAATCGTTGAAAGCAAAATAATATCCTCCATTTTGAAAAAAGTAACCTCTTTGGTTATTTTGACCAATACTTGGAAAAATAAAACCTGTTTTTCTATTTTCTGTTAAAGGAAAGTAAGCAAATGGTAAAAAAATTGGAGTTGGAACGTCTTCAATATATAGATTACTTAATCCAGCAATAATTTTATTTTTTGGAATAAATTTTCCTTTTCTTACCCTTATATAATACTCAGGATCTTCAACATTTTTAGATGTTGTAACTTTTGCATCTTTAATAAAATAAACAGAATCATTTTCTTTTTTTGTTGCTAGAGCAGTAACATTCATTCCATTTTGTTCACTTTTTGAATTCCAAATTATAGCTTTTTTAGTATCAAAGTTGAATCTTATTGAATCAGGATTTACTTCATTTCCAGCTTGTTTAAAGAATGGAGGTTGAGTTAATTGCCCTGTTGAATCTTTTATTCTTCCTGCTGTAACTTCATTATTATTATAGTCTAATAAATTATACCAGATTTAAGTTCAGTATCTAAATAATATAATTCAGCTTGGTCATATAAATATAATTTACCCTCTGTTTTATCAATTTTCATATATCCCTTCGCATTTCTTTTGATTTTTCCAAGTAAAAGACCTTTTTTAGTTATAGTATCATTTTGAATAATAGAATCATTTTCCTTAATATCTTGTGAATAATTTATTTTTATCCCAAAAAATATTACATAAATAAAAATTAATTTAACTAAGTGAAAATTATATGATTTTTTTGTTTGCAAGAACAATAATATTAAGAAGTAAAATTACATTTATTTTAAAGATAATTTTATATGTATACTAACCTTAACCTTCTTTTAAGAAAAATTTCTTTTTTAATTATACTATTTTGTTCCAATCTTTTTTTTTCTCAATATAACAATGATGTCTTTACTGTAGTAATTGATGCAGGACATGGAGGAAAAGATCCTGGAAATAGAGGAAATGGTTATTTTGAAAAAAACATAGTTCTTAATATTGCGTTAGGGATAGGAGAAAGGTTAGAAAAGAATAAAAATTTTAAAATTATTTATACTCGAAAGAGTGATAAATTTGTTAATTTATTTCAAAGAGCTAAAATAGCAAATGATGCTAATGCTGATTTATTCATTTCTATTCATTGTGATGCTCATAGTTCAAATGCTTATGGAGCAGGAACTTTTGTATTAGGTTTGCATGCAAATGAAAGAAATTTTCAAATAGCAAAAAAAGAAAATTCTGTTATTTTTTTAGAAGAAAATTATACTCAAAAGTATGATGGTTTTGATCCTGAAAACCCTGAATCAGTCATAAGTTTGGTCTTGATGCAAGAAGAATATCTAGATCAAAGTATTAATGCAGCAAATTTTATTCAGGATTCTTTTGTAAAAAATCTAAAAAGAAAAAATAGAACTGTAAAACAGGCAGGATTTATAGTTCTTAAATATACATATATGCCAAGTGTTCTTATAGAAACAGGCTTTTTAACCAATAAAAATGAAGGAAAATATTTAAACTCAAAAAGGGGTCAAAATGAAATGTCAAAAAGTATTGCAGATGCAATTATAGATTATAAAAAAAGTATATTAAATACATCAATAGAACCATATCAAAATTATATTGTTGAAGATGATCCAAATAATACCTTTTTAAAGATTCAAATTGCTTCTGGATCTAAATTTCTTCCTCTAAAATCTTATAATTTTAAAGGTTTATTTCAGTTAAGTTATAGTAAAATTGGAAAAAATTATAAATATTATTATGAAAATACAAACAATTATGAAAAGGCAAAAGAATTTTTGTTAAAAGCAAAAAAGGTAGGGTTTAAAGATGCAATTATAGTCCCTTTTAATAATGGTAAAAGAATTTCCTTAGATGATTTTTTTACAATAAACCCTAATTAATTAACATGAATAAATAATTCATAACTTTGATTAGAAAAAAAATGTTTTGAAAATAAATAATGAAATTAAAACGGGAATTTTAGCTATATTTTCCATTGGTTTATTTGTTTTTGGATTTAGCTATCTAAAATCTAATGATATTTTTGTTAGCGATAGAACGTTCTATGCTATATATTCAGATGTTGAAGGTGTTGTTAATGGAACTCCAGTTACTGTAAATGGATTTCCTGTTGGTAGTATTCAAAAGATATCTTTTTACAATAATAATAATTTATTAATAAAATTTAGAGTAGAAAATAATATTAAGTTTTCAAAAAATAGTTTAGCTCAAATTTATGAAACAGGACTCATTGGAGGTAAAGCTCTTGCCATTATTCCAGCCAATGATAATGCAAGATTTGCTGTTACAAATGATACTTTAAAATCTTCAATTGCTCCTGGTTTAACAGATCTTGTTAACAAAAAAATAACCAATTTACAAGACAAGATTGAGTCTATGATTATGAGTGCAGACTCAGTCCTTCACAAAATAAATAGAGTTTTTGATGATTCAACAAGGATTAGTCTTAGAAATAGTGTTTCAGGTTTTAATCAAACCATTGAAGATTTAAAGACCACTTCATCATTGATCAAGTCAATTATTGAATTAAACAAGTCTGATATTGATATAACACTAAAAAATGTCACAGAAATTTCCAAAGATTTATCTGATTTTTCCTCAAACTTAAATAATTCTGGTTTTGACCAAACTTTGATTAATTTTAAAAAATCTTCAGAGGATCTTTCTAGTATTTTAAATGAAATAAATAGAGGTGAAGGAACAATAACAAAATTAATAAGTAATGATTCATTATTTAATAATTTAAATGATGCATCTAAGTCAATTGATTTATTACTTGAAGATATTAGATTAAATCCAAATAGATACATTCATTTTTCAATTTTTGGAAGAAAAAACAAAACATATAAATCTCCATAATTAAATTAGAGTATTATTTATTTGCAATTTATTATGCGTGCATAATAAATTTTTAATATTTTTGAAATAAATTGTTTAATAAAGTAATGATTTAAAATTTTGTCAACTTATATTCCAAATATAATTTTTTCTGGTTTTTTTATCATTTCAATATATTTTTTTATCAATAATATTAAAAAAATATATAGGAATATTAATTTAGGTATTCCTATTGATAGAAATGATAATAAGAAACAAAGATGGATACAAATGTTTAGAATAGCATTTGGTCAATCTAAAATGATAGATAAACCTGTTGTAGGAGTATTGCATTTAGTTGTGTATCTAGGTTTTTTAATAATTAATATTGAATTATTAGAAATTTTAGTTGATGGTTTTCTAGGTACACATAGAGTTTTTGCACCTTATTTAGGATCTTTTTATAATTTTTTAATAGGCTTTTTTGAAATTTTTGCAATTCTTGTTTTAATTTCTGTAATATTCTTTTTGGTAAGAAGAAATATTATTAAAATTAAACGATTTTGGAATGATGAAATGAAGGGATGGCCAAAAAATGATGCCAATTTAATCTTATATATAGAAATAGCTTTAATGACTTTATTTTTAACTATGAATGCTTCTGATTTATGGTTACAAACAAATAGTAATAACCCAATATACATTTCAGCAGGTTCTTTTCCAATCAGTCAATTTTTACTTCCCCTATTTGATAATTTTTCAATAAGTTCAGTTATATTAATTGAAAGATCAGCTTGGTGGCTACATATTATAGGTATTTTTCTTTTTTTAAATTATCTATATTATTCTAAACATCTCCATATTTTATTAGCATTTCCTAATACATATTATGCTAATCTTGAATCTAAAGGAAAGTTTTCAAATTTGAAATCAGTTACAAATGAGGTTAGAATGATGTTAGATCCTAATGCTGATCCATTTTCTAATCCATCTAACGATCAAGACATTTCAAAATTTGGAGCATCTGATGTTTTTGATCTTTCTAAAATTCAACTATTAAACTCCTATACTTGTACTGAATGTGGAAGATGCACAAGTGAATGTCCTGCTAATCAAACTGGAAAGAAATTGTCTCCAAGAAAAGTTATGATGGATACAAGAGATAGAATTGAAGAAGTAGGAAGAAATATAGATAAAAATAAAGGGAAATTTAAACCTGATGGTAAAGAATTGTTGAATAATTATATTAGTTCTGAAGAACTTTGGGCATGTACATCATGTAATGCTTGTGTAGAAGCCTGTCCTATAGGAATTGATCCATTATCAATTATAATTGATATGAGACGCTATTTAGTTATGGAAAAATCCGCTGCCCCATCTGAGTTAAATAATATGATGACTAATATTGAAAATAATGGAGCTCCATGGCCATTTAATCAAATGGATAAGTTAAATTGGAAAAATGAATTATAAATTAAATTTTTAAAATGAAAAAAGAAGAAGTAGAAAAAATTTTAAGTAAAAAAATTAAAGATGGTGAACATATAAGTCCAGTTTTACCTAAAGGAATTAAAAATTATTTGATTGATATTGATGGTACAATTTGTGATGATATTCCAAATGAAGAACCAGAAAGAATGCTTACAGCAAAGATTTATCCTGATGCTTTAGTTACACTTAATAAATGGTATGATGAAGGACATGTAATTTGTTTCTTTACTTCCAGAACTGAAGATCATCGTAATGTTACTGAACAATGGTTAAACAAACATGGGTTTAAGTACCATAGTATGGTAATGGGCAAACCAAGAGGGGGAAATTATCATTGGGTAGATAATCACTTAGTAAAGGCTACTAGATACAATGGGAAATTTACAGATTTAATTGATAAAAAAGTTACTATTCAAGTTTTTGATGATGGTAAATATGATTAATAATGAATAAAATAGAAATTAATACTTTTTCTGAGCTACTTTCTCAAGGTAAAACTCCTGAAATACTTTTCTGGGTTGGTTGTGCAGGTAGTTTTGATGAACGTGCAAAAAAAATAACAAAAGCATTTGCTAATATACTTAATCAAGCAAATGTTTCCTTTGCAGTTCTTGGATCAGAAGAAGGCTGTACTGGAGACCCCGCTAAAAGAGCTGGAAATGAATTTCTATTTCAAATGCAAGCATTAACTAATATAGAAGTCTTAAATGGATATAATATAAAAAAGATTGTAACGGCTTGCCCACACTGTTTTAATACATTAAAAAATGAATATCCTGATTTGGGAGGCCAATATGATGTTATGCATCACACTCAGTTTATTAAATCATTATTAAATGATGGGAAGCTCACTGTAAATGGAGGATCATTTAAGGGGAAAAAAATTACATTTCATGATCCTTGTTATTTAGGGAGAGCAAATAATATTTATGAAACCCCTAGAGAAGTATTAAAAAAACTAGATGCTGAACTTTCAGAAATGAAAAGTTGTAAACAAAAAGGTATGTGTTGTGGTGCTGGTGGTGCTCAGATGTTTAAAGAATCTGAACCTGGTAACAAAGAGGTTAATATTAAAAGAACAGAAGAAGCATTAGAAACTAAACCTGATATAATTGCATCAGGATGCCCTTTTTGTAATACTATGTTAACTGATGGTATTAAAAATAAAAAGAAAGATCAGGAGATAAAAGTTTTAGATATTGCTGAACTAATTAATCAAGCATCTGATTTATGATACCATTTTCAAAAATGCCAAAAGATTCTAGAATTTGGATATATCAATCAAATCGAAAATTTCTAGACATAGAATTGAATGAAATTAATCATTCCATTAGTAATTTTTTAAAATCCTGGACAGCTCACGGTAATGAACTTCTTTCATCATATGAAATTAAATATGGTAGATTTATTATTATAGCTTTAAATGAATTTGTTCATTCTGCTTCAGGTTGTTCTATTGATTCATGTATTCATTTCATTCAAGATTTAGAAAAAAAATATAAAATTGATTTATTAGACAAGATGAATGTAGCATTTAAACAGGGAGAATATGTTACATACAAATCAATCAATGAATTTAAAGAATTAATTAAAAACAACTCTGTTTCTAAAAAAACTATAGTTTTTAATAATTTGGTTGTTGATATTTCTGATTATTTAGAAAATTGGGAAATTCCTGCAGAAAAAAGTTGGCACTCAAGATTCTTTAATAAATGATTAATACACTTAATCTTAATTTTATTCAATAAATTAGGAATATAAATAAACTTATAAATGAAATATTTTTTATCATTTTTTTCTCTATTCTTTTTATTATTTTCTACATACTCCCAAAGCCCCTTGTCAACTTTAGATTCAGATAATCAAAAAAAATGGGTTGATAGTGTTTACAATAGCTTAACAATTGATCAAAAAATAGGACAATTATTTACAATATGGGTAGCAAGTAAAGAGGGTAGTGAAAAAATGAATGAGATTTCAGAAATAATAAAAAAGAATCATCTTGGAGGTTTAATTTTTTCCTTAGGTAATTTAAAAGACCAAGCCATAGCAGCAAATAAATTTCAATCTGTTTCAAAAGTTCCTCTTTTAATAGGTATGGATGCAGAGTGGGGTATAGGTATGCGCTTAGATGATGCTTTTTCTTTTCCTTTTAACATGACTTTAGGGGCAATTGAAGATGACTCTTTAGTCTATGAAGTTGGTAAAAGAATAGGTTTACATGCTAAAAGGTTAGGAGTTCATATAAATTTTGCACCTGTAACTGATATAAATACGAATCCACAAAACCCAATAATTGGAAGTAGATCATTTGGGGAAGACAAACTTAATGTTACTAAAAAATCATTGGCATATTTAAAAGGAATGCAATCTGAAGGTATAATGGGTTCAGCAAAGCATTTTCCAGGCCATGGAGATACTTCTAAAGACTCCCATAAAACACTTCCAATTATTAATTTTTCTTCAAAAAGAATACATGATATTGAACTTTATCCATACAAGGAATTAATAAAGAATAATTTATCAGCTGTTATGGTAGCTCATATGGAAGTTCCTTCTTTAGAAAGATTACCTAAATTACCTTCTACTCTCTCTAAGAATATTGTAACAAAAATTTTAAAAAAGAAATTGAAATTTAAAGGATTAGTGATTACTGATGCAATGGACATGAAAGGAGTTGTAGATTTCAATAAAGATGAATCAGCAGATGTTAGTGCACTATTAGCAGGAAATGATATTTTATTGATGCCAGATAATTTAGATCAAAGTACAACAAGTATAAAAAAAGCTTTAAATACGGGTAAATTAACTGAAAAGAGATTGGCAATTTCTGTAAAGAAAATCTTGATGGCAAAATATAAAGCAGGTTTAAATAAATTAAATGATATTAAACTTAAAAATCTAACTTCTGATCTTAACAATGAAGAAGACAAATTGTTGTTCGAAAAACTTGCTAAAAATTCAATAACTATAATTAAAAATGAAAATCAATTACTTCCATTAAAAGATTTATCAAAAAAAATTGCTTACATAAAAATGGGTGATTCAAATTCAGATGAATTTTTTAAGATGTTAAATCATTATACTAAAGTAGAAAATATTGGAACTGATGATTATGAATTAGATAAAATGATAAAAATATTAGACCCTTATGACTTAGTTATTATTGGTTTTCATAAGTCATACAAAAGTCCATTTGAAGATTACAGATTTTCAAAGGAAGAAATTAGAGCTATTGAATTAATATCTCAGAAAAAAAATGTAGTCTTGGATGTATTTACTAAACCATATGCTTTAATAGATTTAGATTTAAAAAACATCAAATCTATAGTTGTATCTTATCAAAATAATAATGTATTTCAAAGTATATCTTCTCAAATTATTTTTGGTGCTCTTTCTTCTAAAGGAATTCTTCCAGTTTCAATTGGAAAAAACTTTCCTGTAAATTCACATATTAAAACTAATGTTTTAAATAGATTAAGTTATTCTAGTCCTAAGAATCAAGGTTTCGACACTTTTAAATTAAATAAAATAGATTCTATTGCTCGTTTTGCAATAAAAAAAAAAATGATTCCTGGAGCTCAAATTTTGGTAGCAAAGAATGGGGATGTTATTTATAACAAATCTTTTGGATATAAAAAATACGAATCATCTAATAAGGTAAAATGGGATGATATATATGACTTAGCTTCATTGACTAAAATAT
The DNA here is from genome assembly GCA_002702895.1 of Flavobacteriaceae bacterium. Classification (GTDB taxonomy): domain Bacteria; phylum Bacteroidota; class Bacteroidia; order Flavobacteriales; family Flavobacteriaceae; genus MAG-121220-bin8. The sequence continues at coordinate 20,998 of PACX01000005.1, forward strand.
TATCTTCTGTTCCTCTTTTAATGAATGAGTATGAATTAGAGAATATTAATTTAGAAACTACTCTGTCAGATTTATTTCCAAATATGGATTTAAAAGACAAAAAAAGTATATCCATAAAAGAAATGCTTTCTCATCAAGCAGGTTTATTTCCTTGGATTCCATTTTATAAAAAAACAATTGATAGTTTAACAAATAAACCACTATCAAATTGGTATAAATCGTCAAAAAAAGATGGTTACTCTATTAAATTAACTGACGAATTATTTTTAAAAGATGTTTTCCTTGACACTATTAATTCAAATATTATAAATAGTGATCTTTCAGCTGATAAATTTTATGTGTATAGTGATTTGCCATATTATTTTATTAAAAATTTTTTAGAAAATAAAAACAAAAATAATTTAGATGATCAATTGAAGAAAATACTTTTATTAGATTTAGGTGCTAATAGAACTACTTATAACCCAACTCTTTCTTTTTCTAAAAGTAAAATAGTTCCATCCGAAATTGATAATTATTTTAGAAATACAACGCTGCATGGGTATGTACATGATATGGGTGCTGCTATGCAGGGTGGAATAGGTGGGCATGCAGGTTTATTTTCAAATTCTAATGATGTCGCTAAAATTATGCAAATGTACCTTCAGGGTGGGTATTATGGTGGTAAAAGGTTTTTTAAGACCTCGACAATAAATGATTTTAATACTTGTTATTTTTGTGAAAATAATAATAGAAGAGGAATTGGGTTTGATAAACCTCAGTTAGATAATAGTAAACCTACTTGTGGATGCGTTCCTATGTCTAGTTTTGGACATTCTGGTTTTACTGGTACATATACATGGGCTGATCCTGAAAATAAAATTGTGTATGTTTTTTTATCTAACAGGACTTTTCCAACTATGGAAAATAAAATGTTATATAAATATAATATTAGAACTGAAATACAAAGGGTTATATATGAATCATTTAATTAATATCTATAAATGAAAATAGCAATAGTTTGTTATCCGACTTTTGGTGGTAGTGGAGTTCTTGCTACTGAACTTGGAATGTCTTTAGCTGATCATGGTCATGAACTTCATTTTATTGCTTACAAGAAACCTGTGAGATTAAAGGATTCAGAAGAAAACATTTTTTTTCATGAAGTTAAAGTTCCAGAGTATCCTCTTTTTAATTTTCAACCCTATGAATTAGCATTATCAACAAAATTAGTTGAAGTTATAAAATTTTATTCTATTGACTTGATGCATGTTCATTATGCTATTCCTCATGCGTATGCAGCTTATATGGCTAAGAAGATGTTAAAGGATCAAGGTCTTAAAATACCTATTGTAACAACTTTACATGGTACTGATATAACTCTAGTTGGAAATCATCCTTTTTACAAGACAGCAGTTAATTTTAGCATTAACAAATCAGATATAGTTACTTGTGTTTCTGAAAGTTTAAAAAAAGATACTTTAGATCAATTTGAGATTTACAAAAATATTGATGTAGTACCTAATTTTATTGATATTTCAAAATATAAGATACAACAAAAATTATGTCATGTAGAAAATCCAGCTCCCAGTAAAGAACTTATAATCACTCATATAAGTAACTTTAGGCCAGTAAAAAATGTAAAGAATGTCATTCAGATTTTTTATAATGTTCAACAAAAAATATCTGCAAAACTTATGATGATTGGAGAGGGTCCAGATAAAGAAATGGCAGAAAATCTTTGTAGAGATCTATCTATTGAAAATAAAGTTCATTTTTTGGGTAATACTAATCAAGTAGAAAAAAACTTATGTCACTCAGATTTATTTTTACTTCCATCCACAACAGAAAGTTTTGGTTTAGCTGCACTTGAAGCTATGGCAAGTAAGGTGCCTGTTATATCATCAAATGCTGGTGGTCTACCAGAAATTAATATTCATGGTAAAACAGGTTATATAAGTGATGCAAATGATATCAAATCCATGTCTGATTATGCTATTTCTATAATAGAAGATCCTAAGGTGCTAGAAGAATTTAAAATCAGGGCATTTAATAAAGCAGAATTATACGATATTAATAAAGTTGTGCCTATTTATGAGAAGATCTATTCAAAGGCTTTAAAACAGCTCAAATAGGCTCCTTCATTGAATCATAAACTCTAACTTTCTTCCAAAGGTGTTTTGCTTGATCTATAAATATAAGATGGGTTGGATCATCTTGATACAGTCTCTGTGCCTCCAATGATGGAAATGTTAATATCATACAATAATCATAAGAATTATCAATTACATCTCTTTTTGCTGTATTGCCAGGTTTTCCTAAGTGTTTTTTTACTGCAAGTTTATTAGTGGAAATCAATCTCTTTATGGCTTTTTCAAAAACTTTTTTATCATCTTCACTTTCAGGATTATTTAACCAAAAATAAACGGAATGAATTAGTACACCCTCAATCATTTCAGATTTTTTTTCCGAAGGATTACAACTAGTAATAAATATTAGTAGTATTATTAGAAGTGAATTTTGTATTTTCATAATTAAAGATTTATATAACACTAAATTAATATTTAAAATTTTATGATGAAATTAAATAAAAATCCTAGCAATATTATATACATAATTTTTTTATTATTCTTTCAGTTATTCTTTTCACAAAATCAAACAAGAGAACCTATTAATATTAATGGAACTACAGCCGACTATGTGAACGAAACCTATGGACATCATCAAAGAAATAAATTTGATATTTGGCTGGCTAAATCAGACAAACCAACTCCATTAGTTATTTACATTCATGGTGGAGGTTTTGGTTCAGGTGACAAATCAAAATTTTATAAATCAAAAGAATTAGTAAAGTTTCTTGAGAAAGGAATTTCTGTTGCTACAATTAATTACAGATTTCAAAAACACAAACCATATGGGATTTTAGCTAGTTTAAACGATTCGAAAAGATGCCTTCAGTTTATAAGGTATCATGCTGACAAGTACAATATTGATAAAAGTAGGATAGGAATCTACGGATCCTCAGCGGGTGCTGGCACTTCGCTCTGGATAGCTTTTTCCAATGATATGGCAGATTTAGATAATTCAGATCCTATTCTGCGAGAATCCACAAGAATATCATGTGTGGGTGCCCTTGCTACTCAAGCAACTTATGATTTTTTTAAATGGCCAGAAATATTAAATCTTCCTGAGGAATTAATGTTAATCGCTAATACTGAAAGAAGAATTGCAAAAGCTTTTGGACTAAAACATGAGGAAGGAATGGACTTGAAAAGTTATAAGAAAATTATTGAAGAATTAGATTTTTTAGAAAAAATTGATAAGAATGACCCACCTATGTTTGTTTTTAATAATCAAAAAGGAGGAATTCCTGTGACTAATGGTCAGATGAATCATCATCCTTTACATGCAAAAGCTTTAAAAGACAAAGCAGATAGTGAAGGTTTGGAGTCTATTGTATATGCTCCAAAAATTCAAATTAAAGATCCTTCAGGAATTACGTTAGTAGATTTTTTTATAAAAAAATTAAAATATTCTTATAAAGGATTATAAATTCTTTTTGATTTTGAATAAATTTCATCTTTATCAAATGTCATTTTTTTTGTTTTAAAACTAGAAAGAAGTTCCATTTGATCATTGTAATGTGGAGATTTTGGATCATCACTTGTCCCATATGGTGAAACAGATTCATATTCAGGTCCATTTTCTGTAAACCTTACTAATCCCACATATGATTCTCCGTGACTAATTTTTATTTTACCATTTTCATGTTTTACTCCCCTCATTGCAGTTATAACATCTGGAAGTCCAAAAATCGGAATTTCTTTATTTCCTCTTACCAATTTCTGAAAATCACCTAATTTAATTTTTGTGGTACCAAAATTTTTAATCATATCAATTTTTACATTTTTTAAACACTCATATAATATTTCTTTTGAAACTAATTTTCCTTTAACAGCTTTTTTATAATTTTTACTTAAATTATAATACATCATACCAAAAGTTCCAGCTCCAAAAGAATCAGCATCAGCTTTTCTATCCCAATTTTGAATAGATTTCAATAATTCTGAAACTTCAGAATAATTTTCAGGATTCATTTTAAAGACGTTATTAATATCAACATAATTATAATTCATTGGAGTTGGAAAAGTCCTGTCGTTTTTAATTTTTTTAAATGTTTCGTAGTCTATTTTTTCATATGATTCAATCAATTCCAAAAGTCTTGTGCTTCTATTATTATCATAAAGTTCATAACCCATTGTTTTTGAAAAGTTTTCAGCTTTTGGATTTTCACTTTTTTCGGTTGATTTAAATGGAGAATGATTTGCATTATAAACAAAACCAGATTTAGGGTTCAATACTTGAGGAAGTTCCTCAACTTTGTAATATTCATTCCATAGAGTTTTTTTTGTATTTCCAGGAACTACTTTTTTCCAATTATAATTTTCATTTCTTTTGGGAATAATTCCGTTTGATATATAAAAAATTGTATCGTTTTTGTCTGCGTATCCAATATTATAACCAGGCAAATTTCTTGTTTTAAGTATATTATAGAATTCTGAAAATGATTTTGCTTTATTCATTTTCCACCATTGCTCAAGAGATTTTATATTGTATAAAGAGGGAGTTCTCACTGAATAATATCCAGTATCATTTTTTAATGTAGGTCCATAAAGACTCTTATAAAATTTGCGACGAATTTTAATAGAAACTCCTAAAATATTTATATATGCTTTAGCTTTTTTTATTTCTAATTTAAATTCCTGTCCATCAATTATGTATATATTTTTTTTTCTTGAATGCATTTGAAGTTTAAAAATATCAGCTTTATCTGGTAAATTCACCGTATGTGTCCATGCAAGATTTTTATTAACTCCAATTAAAATACATGGCGCCCCTGCGAAAGTTGCACCAATTATATTTGTTCCTTCCTCACTAATTAGATGTGCTTCGTACCATGATGTAGGACCATCAAATGGTTGATGAGGATTAATTGCAAGAAATGTTTCTTTTTTTCCAATTTTATTAGAATTTAATGCAATGGCATTTGATCCATTCATATTGTTTTCAAAAACAAAGTCAGAATTAACCTTGTTTTCAAATATGTTTCTAACTAATTTATCTGCGCCATTAGCTATAAATAACTGTAAAAATGAATATCTAGCCATTTTTTTAGGCGTTATTGGAAAAAGTTTTTTTACCAAAATCTTTTCTGGATAAGTCTTAGCATATTTATTAATCCCTTCACAGTAGGCTTCTAAAATTTTAATAAACTCAGGGCTTAATGTATTATATAATCTATCTACAGTTTCTTTAGATTCGATTACTTGTGTAATAAGATCTGCTCCTGCACCTTTTATACCTATATATTTACTTAACAATCCATTCCCCGCTAAGTAGCCTTCTTGGATTGTTTTAAAATCATCCTCACTATGTGCCCAGGCTAAACCATATGCTACATCAGCATCTGTTTTACCATAGATGTGAGGAACACCATAATTATCTCTAACGATATCAATATTTTTAGGATTGATTTGCGATAGGATAGAGGCTGAGTTTATAAATAAAATAAATAAAAATAAATAGTTTTTTTTCATAACAATATTATTATCAACAACTATACCATATTCATATAATTTTTGGCTTAATTTCTTGTATAAAAATAATCATATATTAGTAATACAAATGAAAAAGTTTATTTTAGGAAGATTTAAAGCTATATGCTATTCAATTACTGGAGCATTACATTTAATTAAAACAGAAAATGCTATTCAAGCTCAGTTGTTTTTTTCGCTTTGTTTTGTAGTTGCTGGTTTTTATTTTGAAATTTCTAAAATTGAATGGATGTTTCAAATACTTGCAATAGGAATGATTTTATTTTCTGAAGCTTTAAATACTGCAATAGAAAAAATTTCTGATTTCATTCACCCAGATTACAATAAAAAAATTGGATTAATTAAAGATATTTCTGCAGGCTCAGTTTTCTTTTCAGTTGTTTTTGGATTGATAGTTGCTTTGCTGATATACTATCCTAAAATTTCCTTATTTATATTATTTTAGGAATAATAGCTTTCCTGTTCAGTGGGTAGTCTTTAAAATTATCTTTATACCATTTGTGATGTGAAATTGCTCTTGGAACTAGATTTATAAAAGTCCATATAAAAAATGATAAGCTACCAAGATTTAATGTAATAATCGCAAATCCTAACCATTCTATTATTTCACCAAAAAAATTTGGACAGGAAATATAATTAAATAATCCTCCATTTGGTATTACATATTTATTATCCATATTTTCCTCTCTTAAACTGATTAATTTATTATCTGATTTTATGTTTATTACTAATCCAACAAAGAAAATTACAAGTCCAAATATTAAAATGTAGTAATTGATTTCTAAATAGTTTGTGTTAGAAAGAAAATATCCATTAATTAATCCATTAATGATATTAAAAAATAATGCTGAAGCAGCAATTATTAATGGCATTCTCTTTCCCTTAGTTTTAATTTTTAATGGATAAATTATTGTTCTATTAAAATAATGTAATATCCATAATAAAATAAATATGGTATTTATTGTGTAAATGTTTGAACTAAAAATAAAGTAATACAAGGGACAAACTATTAATGCAGGAAATTCCATTAATATCCATCCAATCTTATTGCTTATTGTTATTCCCCATTTTAAAGAAGTATGTCTTCCATATGGAGCTTTTATTTTAATTAAAATTGGAAATAATAGAATTCCGATAAGAATCCAAATTAATGTTAATGTACTTATTTCCATAATAAATAAAAAAAAACCCACTAACTAAAGTGGGCTTTTTTAGAATATCTTGGTTAGATTAAGATATTAATAACCGTAGTTCTCTACCATATTAGGGTTAGCATTTAATTCTCCCGTACCAATTGGGTAGGCAGTATTATAGTCACCATATGCTGGAGGAGATCCAGTTTTATCATCATTCATTTGTTTTAATGCATCAATCAAAGGCATTCCTTTACCCATTCTTAGCAAATCATCATAACGCATACCTTCAAAATAGAATTCTTTTCTTCTTTCTAAAAGAATATTATCTAAGGTTGCAGAAGCATAGTAGTCAGCTCCTAGTCCTCTTATAGCAGGAATGTTATTAAGATATGTTTTCGCAGTAGCAGCATCACCACCTCTTAGCATTGCTTCAGCATATATTAAATGCATTTCTTCAATTCTAAAAAGAGTAATGTTATCGGAACCATTCATTGTTGGATATTTACCCAATACTGTTGGATATCCTTGTGCAGTACCAATCATATTTGCTGCAAATCTAACATCAGCTGCATCAGCTATATCCAATAGGTCAAGATTACTACTTGCTGTAGCATCTCCTGTAAGAATTCTTACATCTCCATAAGATGTTCCTCTTAAGATATAAGCTACTCCATTAATTCCTCTATTATCTGTTCCTGTGAAAGAAAGCTCAAAAATAGCATTGCTAGCATAGTCAGTTTTAAAAGAAGCATTAAATCCTGCAGCACTTACTGGTGTTTTTCCTGAGTTGTCAATAACCCATTTTGCCATAGTACCAGCAGTTGAATATAAACCACTGTCTACAGAACCTGCATATAATAAAGCTCTTGCACCAATTGCATAGGCACCAGCTACAGTCATGTAAGCAGGTGAACTATCTAGTGATGCACTCATCATAGAGATTGCAGTTGTTATATCAGCTGTAATATCACCAACATTTGATCCAACTGTATCTCTAGCAGGTGTCAAATTATCAGGATTCTTATATGTTTTAACATAAGGTACACCTAAAGATCCTGCTCCACCTTGGCCAGTAATAAAATGTTGGCCATACATTCTAAGTAGATCAAAATGAGCTAATGCTCTCAGTGCATAAGCTTGACCCTGTGTATGAGAAATAGCAGCTTGTGACCCAGTTAGTGAAGCCCCATCTGCTCCTATAACTATATTAGTAATAGCAATAACTCCATAGATTGTTGCCCATGGTCCATAACCCTGTGCGGTGTGATCCATATTGGATGCAGCAAATCTACCAGAGTTCATGTTTGAATAAGCATTGTCTGTTCTAACATCTCCCATTATAATGGTATTTCTACCCCAATGTCCAGAACTTGTCATACGATCGTATGCACTATTTAAAACAGATGCTAAGTCAGCAGCAGAATTAATACCTGTTGCTAAATCTTTATCTTGAGCCAGTGTTGGTTCAAGATCTTCTTCATTACAAGAAACAATTAATGCTGTTGCAACGAATAATAGTAAGTATTTATATATATTTTTCATATTCTTAGAATTTTAAGTTTACACCAACAGAAACTGATTTAAGTATAGGAGTATAAATCTCCCATGATCCATTGTTTCTGACTTCTGGATCTACTTTAAGATTATCATCTTTAACCCAAGTAAATAAATTAAGACCTCTTAGGGTTAATCCTACAGCATCCAATCCTGCTTTTTCAATCCATTTTTGTGGCAGGTTATATCCAACAACAACATCTCTTAATCTTACATAATCACCATCATATAAGAACCTTGATGTAGTTCCTGAACCTGTAGAAGCAGTACTAGTTGTCCACTCCATTTTAGGGACATTAGTTACATCACCTGGTTTTTGCCATCTTGCCAATAAATCTTGTGATCCTTGATAGTATCTAGTAGACAACAAGTTACTTGAATGAGTATACCAGTTCCATCTTTCAAAAATCTTATTACCACCTTGGAAATATAAGTTAGCATCAAGATAAAAACCTTTGTATGTTAATCTAGTTCCTAAACCTCCTGAATAGTCAGGCATTCTATTTCCTTGAACCATTTGTGAAGCAGCACTGTAGCTATTCACTATCTCCATACTTGGATCAGTAGCTCCTCCTTTATAATACATAGCTCTACCAGTATCAGCATTTACACCAGCCCAACCTCTAATATACCAAACATTTAAAGGCTCACCGACTCTAGTTCTTTGATAGAATCCGTCTAGGTTGATATCAGAACCATCTGCTTTTTGAGCTAATTTTGTTACCTCATTATCATTGGTTGCATAGTTTGAATAAATGTTCCATGTGAAATCACCCCATTTAACAACGTCTGCTGATAATTCAATTTCGATACCTTTATTTTCTACTTCACCTACGTTTTGCGTTTGTGAACTGTGTCCACTAGTTGTAGATAAAGGTACACTTTGAAGTAAGTCATTAGTTTGTCTGTTATAGTAACCAACAGATCCCGTAATTCTATTATCTAAAATAGTAAAGTCAAGACCTATATCATATAGTGTTTGCTTTTCCCAAGATAATAATAGGTTACCAAATGAAGATGGAAAGATTGCTCCATTATCATCATAACTTGCGCTATATCCAAACAGTGATTGGTATTGGTTTAATCCAACACTATTACTACCTGTTTGACCAATAGAAGCTCTAAACTTTAAATTGTTTACTATATTACTTCCTTCTAGCCAGTTTTCTTTATGGATATTCCAAGCTAAACCAGCTGACCAAAAGTTACCAAATCTGTAACCTGCTGCAAACCTCGAAGATCCTTCATACTTGTATGAAAAATCAGCAACATACTTATCAGCATAAGTATAATTAAGAAGTCCTAGGTATGAAAGTGACTTCCAGTCACTAAATCCACCACCTGCTGATTGATTAGTTCCAAAACTATTAACATAATACAATCCATCAGCTGCAACATTTTGACCACCTGAAGAGTTGAAAGTGTTTTTATTTTTTTGAAACTCCTGTTGAACTAAAGCACTAATATTATGAACATCATTAATAGTTTTGTTATAATCTAAAGTATTAGTTGAAGACCATGTAAATGCTCTATTAGTGTTTTGATAAGAAGTACCATTACTTCCTGCACCATCACCGTGGTGAGGGTTTCTATATTCATGAGAAACACCTAAAGTAAAGTCAATAGCATATCTAGTACTAAATTTAATATCATCTGTTATTCTATAAGTAACAGTTGTGTTAGATAATGCTCTAGTTCCATCATTTCGTTGAATATTCATTTCAGCAAGATATGGAGTGTTGAAAACAGATGTGGATAAATTAATATTCCAAGATCCATCTGGATTCTTTGGTTGTTGAAATGGACTCATAAATAATCTTGTCATCTGAGGAGCTCCAAAATAAGAACTACCTTCATGAATACCATTTTGAATAGCGTTACTAACTCTGTTACTTGTCGTAATATCAACTCTTCCAGATTTTCTTTTGTAAGTAAAAGTTCCCGTTACACTTTCAAAATTGGTACCAATAGATGTACCATCAGTACTCTTATAACCAACAGATAGTCTGAAGTTTTCTTGAGCAGAACCTCCAGAAGCAGATAAGTCATAAGATTGGTAAGGAGCATCTTTTACTCTAACAAGTTCTTCCCAGTTACCATCAACTCTTCCTCCTGCATCCCACGCTGCAGCACCAGCAAAATTAGCAAGTGCATAAGTTGTAGACTGAGCTTTACTCCATCCATATGAGTTAATTAAAGTTTCGGCACCAAGTTCGAGTCTTTGTTCACCGGTTAACATAGGTCTATCATCTATTGCATAGTTTTGAAAACCGTACTGAGTTGTTAAATTGTATTGAACTTCACCAGCAGAACCAGTTTTTGTTGTTATTACAATAACACCATTAGAACCTCTCGCACCATAAGGAGCGGTTGCAGAAGCATCTTTAAGAACTGTAATACTTTCGATATCGGAAGCATTAATCATAGATAAAATACCCATGTCAGTTAAAAGAGGACTAATAGATCCATTATTAACTGGAACACCGTCAATTACAAATAAAGGTCTGTTAGATCCTGAAATAGAACCTTCACCTCTAATTCGAATGTCTGTAGGTGCACCAGGTGTACCTGAGGTTGTAACAACTCTTAATCCAGCAACACGCCCTGAAAGAGCTTGATCTGGAGAACTAAGTGCTACACCTTCAATAAGTTCAGCTCCAACAACAACAGCACTAGAAGTTAATCTTCTACGATCCCTACTAGTAATACCTGTTACAACAACTTCTTCAAGTTCATTGCTCGAGTTTAATTGAACATTTATCTTAGTTGAGTTTCCAATGGTAACTGATTTACTATCAAAACCAACAAAGCTGAAGACAAGTACGTCTCCAACAGAAGCTGAAATAGTATAATTACCATCAAAATCAGAAGTAACACCATTACTAGTGCCTTCAACAATTATTGTAGCACCAGGAAGAGCTAAGCTGTTATCATCTGAAACATTTCCAGTAATAGTAACATCTTGAGCAAATCCTAAATACGACACTATCAACAGAGATAATGTGATAAATAATTTGAATTTTTTCATAATTAGATTTTTGATTATATAACAAATATGTTAAAATTAAGTTAATTACAAAAGTTTTTAATGAAAAAAAACTCTTTTAATTACTGAATTAGAAAGTTTTTTTATGATTTATTGAAATTTATTGCGAAATTCATATCGATTTTTGTGATATTATTAAATAATCAGCCTATTAAAACTGCTAATTTTAACATATTAAAAAATAAAGAAATTCCAGGTGCAATTTCTATTGACCTATTTCCATCTAATTTTTCTCAAGTAAAATTTGAGTACAAGGGCTTAGCCCCTAATTATAAACTATTAAACTCCTTTAAAAAGAAAAAAATCTCTGAAGAAAAGTTTATTTCACTATTTAATGACCAATTAAACGAATTAAATCCTAAAAATGTATTAGACCATTTAGAGTCAATTACTGGAGATTTTGAACCTGTTATTATGTGTCATGGACCCAAGACCAAATTTTGTTATAGACATTTAGTAGCAGATTGGATTGTAAATAATCTTGATATAAAAGTAGAAGAGTTTAATAGTCCAGATTTTGAAAGAAAAGATGGTTATTTAGTAAAGAAAAAAAACCCTTCCTTATTTAGCTTGGAAGATTAAAAGCAATAATAAACAATTATCCCACCAATAATCAATCCTTTTACAAAGGAGATCCACATTCCTTGGTAGTTAGACATCCCACAAAGTTTTAAAACTTTATCTACATATTTTTTATGCCACTCTATCATAAATATTTATTTTAAGTTATCTTGAAAAGCATCAAATAATAGTTTTAAATCTGCATCATCCCTAATAGAAATTTTATTTGCTTTAAAAAACTTTTTTATTTCTCCTTGTTTTGAATCTACAAATAATCTATAGATATATTTTTTGTTGACTTTTATTGCTGATTTTTTATCACCAATTTGTATATATAATACGTCAGCCTTCTTATATCTCAAATTTGGCTTGTCTTGAATTCCTGGTTGATAATCAGGTTCAACAGCAATTAATAATATAGATTTAATAATAGAAAAACTTTTTGTTTTAGTTATAAGCTTATAAAAATTTCCTTGATATACAATGAAATTTGCATCATTAAACGTAATAGAATTAACTTTATCTGGTCTTAAATTAAGGATACCATCTTCAGATTCAATCTCAAAAGTTTCTTTAATAATATTGTAATTTGTTTTAACACGAATTGGTTTATAGCCATCGTTTAAATTTATTACAGCTTCTTGGGATTTTTTGTACAAATACTTGTTTCCATCAATTTCAGTATTCTTATCAACCTTCCCATATGCAACATCCTTAAGTATTTTTTGAAATTGTGAATTTGCAGCATCGTTTCCTAAATATTGTGTTTGAGCAATTAAAACTAAACTAGAAAATAAAAACAGAATAAAAGTTAAAAATTTTTTCATATAGATTTAGAATTATTTTTTTATTAAAGTTAAGATATAATTTTATTTTAAAATATTTTCAAAAAGCAAGTTTTCAAACTCAGTTGTATTTTCTTTATTTGGCAGATGTCCTGATTGAGATATAAAGTATTCTTTCCTTCTAGGCATTATTTTGTTTAATTTATCCTTAAAATCATTATAAATCACTGCTGAATCACTATCTCCCCAAATAGTAAAAAAGGGAATTTTGGTATTGTTTATATAAGTATTTTCTTTATCAAGATTTATATGGTTTTTTCTAGTTGAAATTAATGCTCTTGCAAATCCTTTATATTTTAACAAATCTTCATACTTTTTATCCCAACCCTTGAAATTTTCAGGATATTTAAAATCCAATAGTTGTCCCTTTGAAATAGTTGGATAATTATTTTTAATAAATTCATTTATTTCTTTTCCACTTACAGATTTATCTCTGGAGTTTTGGTGATCCATAAAACTATTTGCAGAAACATATATTAATTTTTTGACTAAATTAGGTTTCAAATAAGCAATTTTAGAAATAACTCTTCCACCATTTGACAAACCTAAGAAATCAGCATTTTTTATATTCAATTCCTTCATTAATTCTATAACTTGTTCAGCAAAAAGTTTATCTGTATAGTCAGTATTTAAGTTTGAAGAATAACCTCTACCATATAAATCTAATCTTATTACCCCAAATCCTCTATCAATTGCTGAATAATAAGTTTCATCCCATATGTAAGATGGAACTGAAAAGCCATGAATAAAAACCAAGATTTTTTCAGAATCAAGATTTTTTATTTCATAATAAGTGTAACCTTCATTTAGTTTAACAAAATTTCCTGTTTTTATTTGGTCTCTAAAACGTTTGTTTTTATCTACCGTTTCATAATTATTAAACTGACATGAAACTACAAAAACAAGTAAAAAAATAGTGTTAAAAAATATTTTTTTCATTAATGAGATATCTAATTATTAAACTTAGATTTGTTCCGCAAAATTCTTTGTAAATATAACACTAATGAATAAAAGAAATTTAGCTTTATTAGCTGCATTAGGAGCTACTATAATTTATGGTTTTAATCATACTATAGCTAAAAATGTAATGCCTATACATATTGAAGCATTTGGGTTCGTTTTATTAAGAGTATTAGGTGCTACAATTTTATTTTGGTTTTTAAGTTTATTTATAAATAATAAAAAAATTGATAAAAAAGATTGGCCTAGAATTTTTCTGTGTTCGTTTTTAGGAATGTTTATAAATAAACTTGCTTTTTTTAAAGGATTAGAACTTTCAACTCCAATAAACAGTTCTGTTTTAATAACTGCGGTACCCATTTTAGTTTTTGTTTTTTCTGCTATTATTTTAAAAGAAAAGTTAAGATTAGGCAGAGCATTTGGAATAATTTCAGGATTTGTTGGCGCCTTAATTTTAATTCTTTACAGTCCAATGTCATCTTTCAATGCACCAAATATTCCTCTTGGAAATATATTATTTATTTTAAATTCCTCTACCTATGGTCTTTATTTAATTTTTGTAAAAAATCTTGTTGAAAAATATAATATAATAACGCTATTTAGATGGTTGTTTTTAATTGCATTAGTAATGAATTTCCCAGTCGGCATTCAAGAGTTTAGTACTGTTAAATGGGGGAGTCTTCCTTTTTTAGATGCTATTCTTCCAATGATTTATGTTGTTTTAGGCACGACGTTTTTTACATATATGTTTAATGCCTATGCCTTATCTAAACTGACTGCTTCAACTGTAAGTTCTTTTGTCTATTTACAGCCAATAGTTGGAATTTTTTACGCTCTAACAACAAAAAATGATCATTTAACATTAATAAATGTTATTGGAATGTTTTTGATTTTTATAGGTGTATATTTAGTAACTAAAAAGTTAGAAGCTTAAATTTAAATTTTTATTATTTTTAAAATATGAAAAATTATATTACAGAATTAGTAGGTACTTTTTTTTTAGTCCTAATTATTGGAGTTAGTGGAAACCCATTAGCAATTGGTTTTGGATTGACTGTTCTTGTTTATATGGGAGCTCATATTTCTGGAGCCCATTATAATCCAGTAGTAACTTTAGCAATGTTTTTAAGAAAAGAAATTGATCTTACAGATTCTATTTATTATTTTATTTCTCAAACCATTGGTGCAACTTTGGCATCCCTTGTTGTTTTCTTTTTGAGCTCAAGCCCAATGGAGACTCAACCTAATCTTTCCGCATCTATTTATCAAATTTTAGCTTGTGAAATTATATTTACTTACTTACTCGTATATGTAATTTTGAATGTCGCTACCCATCCTAATTTAAAAGGTAATTCGTTCTATGGATTATCCATTGGATTAACTGTTATGGCGGGAGCATTTAGTGTAGGACCAACATCTGGTGGTGTTTTTAATCCTGCCGTTTCTTTAGGACCTACTCTTAGTCATTATATAATTGGAGATGGTATTTCAAAGTATTATCTGTGGTACTATTTGCTAGGACCAATAATTGGATCTTTGTTAGCGACTTTTCATTTTAACTATCTAGTTAAGAAATAGAAATATTTAATTAATCTTGAGCTTAGTCCAATAATTATAATACATATTAAAAATTTAACGGCTACTTCAAATAAAACAAAAGCAAGTAATAAGATACAGACTGTTCTTATTATTTTTCTAAATTTAATTGGAAAATAGCCGAAAAAATAAGTGTTAAAAAATTCTATCATATGTAGAATATTAACAAAATTAGTGCCGTAAGAAACTAGTCTATTTTCTTAACATTAATTGCACTCAATCCCTTTGGACCTTCCTCAAGTTCAAATTCAACTTTATCATCTTGATCGATTCTGTCAATTAGTCCTGACACGTGTACAAAGTGGTCTTTTTCAACACCTTCTTCTTTAATAAAACCATAACCTTTGGATCCGTTAAAGAATTTTACAATTCCATTTTTCATAATATATTTATTAAATTTCACGCGAATGTAAGTTAAATTTTTTTAGTCGAATACTTTTTAACTAATTTTTATTTTTATTTTTAATTATGATTAATAATCAATTAGAGAATCATTGGGAAAATGTTCACTCTAAAAAAAAAGAAAACGAAGTAAGCTGGTTTCAAATTTATCCTAAAATTTCTTTAGAAATAGTTAATTCGCTAAATCTTAATAATAGTGCCAAAATTATTGATGTTGGCGGGGGTGAAAGTCGATTTGTAGATAACCTTTTAGAGATGGGTTTTTACAATATTGATGTTTTAGATATTTCAAAAAGTGCAATTGATAAAGCTAAAAAAAGACTTGGAGATAAATCTTCAACAATAAATTGGATTATTTCAGATATAAATGATTTTAAGCCTGAAAAGAAATATGATTTATGGCATGATAGAGCAGCATTTCATTTTTTAAGAAATCAAATAGAAATCAATAATTATGTAGACTTAGCCGCTGATTCTATTTCAAGAAATGGAAAAATAATCATTGGAACGTTTTCATCAAATGGACCAGAAAAATGTAGTGGATTAGAAGTTTCTAGATACAATTTAAAATCAATAAAAAAGGAGTTTAAAAAACATTTTACATTAAACAGCCATCTAATAAGTAATCATTCAACTCCATTTAATACTTTTCAAGAGTTTCTTTTTACTTGTTTTAATAAAAAATAAAAATATAATACTATAATTAATTTTATTTCAATTTTAAAATTTAAAATCAGGTTTTTTTTTTTAATTTTATTTTTTAAAATATTACTGTCCAAAATATCTTAATAAATCTTATAACTATGAATCATTTAAATAAACTAATATTAGTCTTTAGTATTTTTCTTTTTTTGACATCTTGTAACAATAAAAAATCAACTTCCTTAAAACTCTCAAATTTTCCCGAATTGGAACTAAACAGAGGTGATTTATTGTTATGTGGAGATCCAAATTTTGGAGAAGTAAGCTTTGCACTTTCTTGTAGCTATGACTTAAGAGATGCTTTTAACCTTGGATTAACCCTTATGCATTCTTTTGAATATGCTGAAGCAGAGAAAGCATTTGTTAGTGTTTTAGATCAGGATTCAGAATGTTTAATGGCTTATTGGGGAACAGCTATGAGTATTTTAAATCATCCCTTATCTTTTAGACAAAATCCTGAATCTCTTAAACGTGGTGAAGAACTTTTAAAAGTAGCCAAAACGTTAACTCCCAATAATGAACGAGAAAAAGATTATATAGATGCTGTAAGTATTTACTTTAAAGATTGGCAAACTGTTGATACTAAAACTAGAAAGTTAAACTATGAAAGTAAAATGGAAGAATTATATATAAAGTATCCAAACGATGTAGAAACAGCTGTTTTTTATTCTCTTTCAGTCTTAGCTACTGCTGATTTAAATGACAAGACTTATAGTAAACAAAAAAAATCAGGAAAAATTTTAGAGAAATTATTTGAGACATATCCAAATCATCCTGGAATTGCACATTATATAATACATAATTACGATTCTCCTGAACTTGCCCATTTGGCTCTCAATACTGCTCGAAAATATGCAGATATTGCTCCATCATCAGCACATGCACAACACATGCCTTCACACATTTTTACAAGATTAGGATTATGGAAAGAATCCATAAAATCAAACATTGATTCAGCTAACTCTGCAGTTTGTTATGCAGAATCTGTAAATCCAAATGCTAATTGGGTTAGTGAAATACATGCTTTAGACTATCTTGTATATGCATACCTACAACTTGGAGATAATGAAAATGCTCAATTAGAAATGGATAAAATGGAACAAATTAAAGAGGTTTTTCCTGCTGATCATTTCGCATCTGCATATGCTTTAATTGCTGTACCATCTAGATTAGCAATAGAAAACAAAAACTGGGAATTAGCAACTCAGCTTGAATTACCAAAAACTAAATTGGATTGGGATAAGGCACATTGGCCAAAAGCAATGCTTCATTTTTCTAGAGCTTTAGGGTTTTCAAACACAGGTGATTCTTCTGCTGCAGAAAATGAATTAAAATCCTTAATGATTCTTAGAGATAAATTAATCGAAGCTAAAAATACTTATGAAACTGGTCAGGTTAACATTCAAATTGAAGCTATTAGAGGATGGATAGAATACTCCAAAGGAAATTCTGAAAAAGCTATTGAGTATATGAAATTAGCCTCTAAACTAGAGAGTGAAACTTCAAAAGCAGCTGTTACACCAGGAGAAATAATTCCAGCTGATGAACTTTTAGCTGACCTCTATTTAGCTTTAAACAAGCCTAAAAAAGCTCTTGAGATGTATAAACTAAATTTAGAGGGACATCCTTTTAGATTTAATGGTATATATGGAGCAGCAAAAGCTGCCGAAAAACTTAATGATATAAAATTGGCTATTTATTATTTTGATCAATTAGTTAAGTTAAGCTCAGGAACTAATAGTTCACGTCAAGAAATTAGTGAAGCAATAGAATTTATAATGATTAATTCAACTGCAATTGCAAATAATGTATAATCTAATCTATATTTTTGTTTTATCAATTACATTTAGTTCATGTAATCAAATTTCAAAAAAACAACTTCCAATATATAACCCTGTTGATATTAACCCCAAATTGGTTGATAAGAGTGTTCGAAATATAAATGAAAATCATAGAGTAAAGGATTTTAATTTAACAAATCAAAATGGAATTAACATAACATCAAAGGATTATGAAAATAAAATTTATGTAGTTGATTTTTTCTTTACTCGCTGTCCAAGTATTTGTCCAATTATGACAAATAATATGTTAAAAGTTCAAGAGGAATTTATTAAAAATGATGATATAATGTTATTGTCAATGTCTGTAACTCCTGAAATTGACACTGTTGAGATTCTTAAAAATTATGCTATTGAAAAGGGGGTAAATGATTCAAAATGGAATATTACAACTGGATCAAAAAAACATATATATGAATTAGCTAGAAAAAGTTATTTTGCAGTTGTTGAACAGGGTGACGGAGGTCTTCAAGACTTTATTCATACACCTAATTTTATTTTAGTGGATACTAAAAAACAAATTCGTGGAATATATGATGGAACTCAAGAAAATGAAATAGATAGATTAATTGAAGATATTTATATTTTGGTAGATTAATAAAATTATTTTTCTACATAGACCCAACCACTTTTTCCTGATTGAAATTTTAAATTAATTCTTTTATAATTACAAGCTTCATATTTATCAGATAATATAATTTCTTCTTTGTAAACCTTGAATAGTATTCCTTTTATGAAATCACTTTTATTTTCAGTTTTATAAATTATTGGGTGATTTTCCTCTCCACTTGTGTTAATTACATCTTGATTTTTAATTTTCAATTCCTTTAACTTATATCCAATTAAAATATCATTTGTTCCATTTAGAATTCTTCCAAATGTTTCTATTTGAACTTTTCTATACTGAAGCGTTCCATAGGAAAAAAGGCTTTCCATTAATTCATTTTAGATATATCTATCATTTTTGCACTTAAATCAGGTTTTTTCTCAAAGTTATCTAATGGGTACATAGGTCGTTTAATTCTTTTATAATCAAGCCTAAATAAATCTTGATCAACTCCACCAGGTGTGAGAGCCATGATCCACCCTTTTTTTATACTATAAAGTTCAGGAACTAAATATCCAATTTTAACAATTAAAATATTTGTTTTTGTTGGTTCTAAATCAAGCTCAGTAAAATCAGAAATATAATGGTACGGTTTTCTTTTTTTAGTAACAATAATATTTAAACTTCCAGATTTTATTACTACTTCTGTTTTGGCATTAATATCACCATGTTTAATTGAAATAATTTTTCCTTTAATTTTAATTGGAGGAGAGAATCGATCATCAATTTCTGCACCTACATATTCTTCAATAGTATTGCCAACTCCTAATTTTACAGCTTTTTCAACTAATTTTGGACCTGGAATTGATGCATAGATAACACTTGGTCCATTCTTTTTCTTAAATTCAGATCTTTTTAATAACTCATTAAGTGTCCATGTAACATCACCAGCTCCTCCAGCTGTAGGGTTATCACCAGTATCGCTAATTATATAAGGAAATTCTTTACTATTTAAAGCTTTATTTAAACTCTCTTCTAATGTAGCTACAGGTCCAACAAAATCAAAATCATCCTTTACTTTCCAAAAACTTTCTGCTAAGTATTCGGAAGCTTGTTTGACAGATTTTTTTATATCTCCTGTCACCATTATAACAGCATGATTTCTAGGTTCATCTGCCCAAGGATATCCAACCCAAATACCCGCATCAATTATACCTGGACTTTTAGTTACAGGGTCAACTTTTGCGTATAAGCTTTTTCCAGGTTCAACTCGTGTACTTGTTTTTTCTCCTGGAAGTAAAATTGGAACCTCTATTCTTGCTTTATATTTTGGTTTACCTTCTCTTAACTCTAATCTTTCTAGAAGGTTGTCAACCGCTCTTTTTTTTGACTCAATAGCATCTTCATGAGGCGCTAATCTGTAACACGTAATTAAGTCAGTTTCTCTTGCTAAATCTTCAGTTACATTACCATGTAAATCCATTGAGGTCGAAATAATTGTTTCATAGCCAATTAATTTTCTAATACGTTTAATAAAATCTCCTTCAGGATCATCAAGATCCTCAACACTCATAGCACCATGAATATCAAAAAATAAACCATCAAGTGGTAATTCTTTTTCAAGCATATTTAATGTTTTATTTACTAAAGATTCATAAGTTTTTCTAGTCACAATTCCGCCAGGTAGAGCATGACCTCTGAGTGTTGGAATCCAATTAGCTCTATTTCGATTTACAGAATCTTTTGATAAAAATGGATAATATGAAAACACATCATCTCCAATTCTTGATTTAAAATCTATTTCATAGGTTTTTGCTGGTGAAAATGTGCTAGATTCAATAGCTAATCCAGCAATTGCAATCCTAGGTTTTTTAGAATCTTTTTTACATCCAATTGTAAAAATTATAATAAAAATCAATAAAAATTTAAATATTTTTTTCATTCTCAATAATTAGATTAATAATCTTAAATTTAAATATAAATCCTTATGGATATGTATTCTAAACCAATTCTTTTTAATAATTTTTTTTTAGTATTAGTCTTTTTCTATTTTTTTATAAGCTGTCAATTTAATTTTTCAGAAAAGAATTTGTCTTTTACAAAAGTTGATATATCTCATATTTTGCTGGATTCATCATTAAATATTAGAGCCCTAGAGATTCATAATAATAAAGTTTATAATGCAACTTCAAAAGGTGAAATATATTCTTTTGACACAAAAAAACCAGATTTGCTAAGTTTAGATCAGTATAGCTCTAAGGTTGATTCAGTTTTATTTCCCAATTTTAGATCAATGGCTGTTATTAATGAAGATGTTTTTGCTATTACAATTGGAAATCCTGCACTCCTTTTTAAAAACGGAAAGTTAGTTTACAGAGAAGTGAATAAAAATGTTTTTTATGATTCCATGGATTTTTGGAATGCAAAAGAGGGTTTAGTTGTAGGAGATTTTATGGACGGATGTATTAGTGTTTTAATAACTAGAAACGGAGGAGATAAATGGGAAAAGTTAGATTGTAGTAATTTCGATAACCCATTACCAGATGAAGGCTTTTTTGCTGCAAGTGACACAAATATATCTATAGTTGATAACAGAGTATGGGTTGCTAGTGGAGGAATAAACAGTAGAGTATATTATTCAGATGATAAAGGAAAAAACTGGGAAATAATAAATACACCTATGATTCAGGGTGAATCAACCAAAGGAATTTTTAGTATCGACTTTTATGATAATAAAAATGGATTTGCTATTGGAGGAGATTACACAAAACCATTAGAAAATATATCAAATAAAATTATTACAAATGATGGCGGTAAAACTTGGAAAACACTTGCTGATAATCAAAGTCCTGGTTACAGAAGCTGTGTTAAATATTTTCCAAACAGTAACGGTAAATCTTTAGTTGCAGTTGGTTTTAACGGAATAGATATTTCAAATGATGGAGGTTATTCCTGGAATCACATTAGTGATGAGGGATATTATACTTTAAGGTTTCTAGATAACTATACAGCCTATGCAGCTGGAAAAGGTAAAATATCAAAACTTCTTTTTAAATAAACATTATTATTTAAATCCATCTTTAAACTTCTAAACAACAATCATGGAGTTTTTTTTAAATTTTTAATTTAATAATGTTTTTCTCATAAACTCTTTACTAAAATTATATGATTTTACTCTAGCTTCTGGATTGCCTCCGAAATCAGCTCCCCTAGAAACACACATCATAAATCCAATTTTTTGTAAAAAGGGATTTGACATTGGAATATTAACATAATTCATCAAAACATTACCTTTTTCATCAAGTTTAAAAATACATTCACTAAAATTATAGGCGTTTTCATTTCTTATTACTGGACCTTTCTTATCAAATGAATGATATGAATCTTTATATATTGTGAGTTCAATATTTGTTTTAGGCTTTAATTTATTAATAAAATCTTTACAAGGCGATGAAGGCGTCCAATTGTCCAATTCACCTATTAAAATATGAATTGGAGAATTAGAAAAATCAACATTATCAGGATCTATAAAACAAGGAGGATAATATGCTAAGTGAGATGCAAAATCTAATTCTTTATTAATTGCATTTTTAAGTGGAAGCCAGGCAGAGAATAAAGTAACCCCACCTCCTAAACTCCATCCAGTTATAGAAACCTTATTCTTGTCAATATTTGGATGTTTTGATAATACTTCAAAAGCCCTATATGCATCAAGAATCATGGCAGCCATAGTTATTTCAGTTTGAGTTCCAACAGTAGAGTTAATATTTCTACTTTTAAAACTGTTTAGCTCAAAGGTAGCAATACCCATTTCTTGATACATTTTTAAGTACTCATAATGATGATCTGACCACCCTAAACTTCCTGCAACTCCAATAACTAATGGATATTTTTTATCATTATTAATAGAATTTTTAGGAAAAACAAGTTTACCAAATACTATTTGTTTTTCTTGATTTTCTAAATCTGTAATTACATCATTAAATGTGTAAGGATTTGCACTATTAAATTGAATATTTTCAATCTTTAGCTGTCCATAGATAATAAATGTATTTAGAAAAAAAGAAATTAATAGAAATAGCTTATTCAAAACATTTTATTCCTGAGTTCCTGGATTTTTTGCAGAAAACCATGATACTAGTTTTCCATCAACTATTTGATACCACTCAATATATACTCCATCTTGACCAGTAAATTGAGCATTAACCCATTCGCCATCTTGATTTGTCGCAGCAGGGTCATCAGAACCTCTTGGCTTGACTGAAAATGCATAATCAATATTCCAACCCCATTCTTGTCCATCATCTAAAGATTTTTGATAGTCTTCCTCTACTTTAGAAGCAAATTCTTCACCTGTATTAACTACTAAGCCATCACTAAAAGTAAAGTTTCCTCCGTCTGAAATTAGTGCTTTCAAAGCATCGTAATCTCTTTTAACCCAAGCAGCATCAATTTCTTTAACAACATCAACTGATGAATCCGAACCCATAAAAACAGTCTGACCTTCATAAGGACCAAAACCATTAGTTGCAACTTCGCAATTAGGAGCACATGAAATAAATAGTCCAATTAGGCTAAATAATAAAATATAATTTTTCATAACATAGTTTTAAATTAACTTTCAAGATAGTGAAATTATTAATAGAAAAATTATAATTTTCTTGGGGCTAATCAAGTATTTTAGGATTCAATTAATTTAAACTTTATTCTATTTCCCATGTGTTTTTGAGATAGTTTGTTTATAGATTTTTTTGATAATTGAAGTATTCTTGGATAACCTCCACATGTTTGACTATCTCTCATTAGAATTATTATTTTACCAGAGGGAGTTAATTGCACTGTTCCTTGCAATACTAGTGAAGTAATTATTGAATTAAGTATATTATCAAATGATTCATTTAATTGATAAGCCATTCTATCATTATTATTTGAAATTGAAAATGTTTTATTTAATAAAACTTGCTTTTGTTTTTTTGTTAACTCATTGTATTCTGGGCCTTTAAAAACTTCAATTATATTACTCTTGAAATGTTCTAAATAATTGATATTAATTTTAGTTCTCTTAGTATTTATATTTTTTAAAGTTTTAATCTTTAAACTATCTCCTTTATTTATTCTACTATATTTAGTAATATTCAAATACATGCTTCTGCTATTCATTATTTTTTTCGATAAAAATCCTCCAGAAACACTTAAATATGAACGTAATCCATATTTTAATTTTCCAAATTTTAAAATATCACCCTTTTTTATTTGATATATGCTATTAACATCAATTGACTTGTCATTTATTGATGGACTAATATCTGCACCTGTAATACATATTCTAGTTTCTTTCAAGAATTTTAAAATAGGCCCAACCATTGTTATTTCCATTACAGCATCATTATCCATGTTTCCTAATAATTTATTTGAAAGAACTGATGAAAATTGATCCATTGATCCAGAAACAGGAACCCCATAATTTTCATATTCAAATCTTCCAAGATCTTGTATTGAAGAATAAAGTCCTGATTTTATAATTTCAATCATTTATTTTGGTCTTTATTGGTTTATAAATATTGGATTCAACTTGTATTTTAATTAGTTCATGTTCTTTTAATGATATTGGATTAAATTTTATTTTATCTCCTGGTTTAATAAAGCATGGAGAGGTCTTATTTATATTGAATAAATTAATTGGTGAGTTTCCAATGATATGCCATCCTCCCGGACTAGTATTTGGATAAATTCCTGTTTGTGATCCTCCAATTCCAACAGATCCCTTTGGAACATTTAAAACGGGTTTTTCTTTACGAGGATGATGAATCTTTTTATCTAATCCACCTAAATATAAAAAACCAGGAAGAAATCCTATATTATAGACTCTATATTCTTTAGAGTTATGTAAATAAATAATATCATCTTTATTCATTGAAAGATTTTTCTCTAAATTAATTAGGTCACTTCCAAATTGATTGTCATAACATACAGGTATTTCCCATGTATTGAAATCCTGCTTTTTTACTGGCCCAATTTTTTTATAGCTATTATTTAATTCAGATATTTTAGTATTATAATTTATTTTTTTTTCATATGAAATAAGTAAAGAATTATAGGAATTTTTTAAATAAACCTTTTTGTTAATATATTTTTTCTCAATTTCTGATTTAAATAATAAAATATTTTCTAAA
The DNA here is from genome assembly GCA_002702895.1 of Flavobacteriaceae bacterium. GTDB lineage: Bacteria > Bacteroidota > Bacteroidia > Flavobacteriales > Flavobacteriaceae > MAG-121220-bin8. Next base: position 45,952 of record PACX01000005.1, read on the forward strand.
ATAGATTCATCAATTTTTGAGGGCCATTCCACTAAAACAGAATATTCACCAAACCTTTTATATTTTAACTTATAGAATTTCAATTCTAAATAATTTTTATTCCAATTTTCTTTAATTTTAAATGTAAATCTTTTAATAATTCAATAACATTTGGATTATCACCATGTATGCATAACGTGTCAAACTCAACATTTGTTTCTTTTTTATTAATACATATAATTTTATTATTAATTATATTATGAACGTGTGTAAACATTTCGTTAGAACTTTCTATTAATGCATTAGAATTTTCTCTAGATACAAGTGTTAAGTTTGAATTATAGTTTCTATCAATAAATAATTCATTACACGTTTTAACTCCTTCTTCTATAGCCATTTTAGAAATAAGAGAAGAATAGGGGACATATAATTTTGTTTTCATCTCTTTTGTTATATTTATTATAACTCTGGCAGTTTCTTTATCATTTGACGCAAAATTATAAAGTGCTCCATGAGGTTTTATATGATTTAAATCCATATTTTCTTTATTCAATATATTTTTTAAGGATTCTATTTGATTTTTCAAAGATTTTTCTAAATTAATATTTGAAATCTTCATTATTTTCCTTCCAAAATTTTTTCTATCGGGAAAAGATGGATGAGCACCAATTTTTAAATTATTCTTTTTAGCTAATCTAACAACTGACAACATAGTCTCTAAATTGCCAGCATGTCCTCCGCAAGCAATATTACATGAAGAAATTAATGGGAAAAGCTGATCTTCATTACCAATTCCTTCACCAACATCTGAATTAATATCAATCTTAAGATTTTTCATTTATAATAATTCAAAAACTTTTAAAATACTTTTTAAACCTAAAAAAATTGTAATAACAAGAATAGATAATCCAATAAAATTTTGCCATTTTGAATTTTTATATTTTCCTAGAATAGATTCCTTATTTACAATCCATATTAAAAAACCAGCAATTACAGGCAATAATATTCCGTTAGCCACTTGTGCAAATTTTATTATCTCTATGGATTTATATCCCGAAGATGAAGATATAACTCCAGCCAATAAAATAAACATCCAAACGCTTCTAAACTTTAATCCTTTCATATTAAATGACCAACCCAAACATCCAGAAGCTACAAAAGATGCAGCTAGGGGGGCGGTTATTGCACTTGTAATCCCAGCTGAAAATAATCCAATAGCTAAGATATATTTAGAATAAATACCATAAAGTGGCTCAATCCCCTTAGCTAAATCAGCAGCATTATTAATATTATCAATATTTAATGAAGCACTAGAAATAATAATACACATAGATACTATTCCACCAAGGACAATAGAAACTATCGTGTCATTTCTGGCAAATTTTAAATCACTTTTATTCTTCCATTTTTCTTTAACTAATGAAGCATGAAGAAAAAGATTATATGGAACTACAGTTGTACCAATTAATCCAATAATTATTAAAAAACTTCCTTTTGGGAATTTAGGCACAAATAAACCATTAAATAAATCAGTTATATCCGGTTTAGTTATAATAGCAGTTATAATGAACGATAAACTCATTATTATTACTAAAAAAATCAGACATCTTTCAAGAATTTTATAATTTCCTATGTACAGCAAAAAAAATGCTATTAATCCTAAAATAATACTATAAAAATTGATATTTATATTTAGAATAGTTAAATCTTTTTCTCCAAAGACAGCTTCTAATCCTAATAAGCCTCCACTAATATTTCCTGCTTCGTAGGCTGCATTTCCTATCACTATGGCAGATAGTATTAATGTTATTACAATATTTCTAAAACCAGGGTTTTTAATTTCTTCTCTAATAACTTGAGAAAGTCCTTTGTTTGATACTATGCCAACACGGGCAGACATTTCTTGAAGAACTATTGTAGCAATTATTGATAGAACTAAAGTCCATAAAAGAGAAAAACCAAAATCAAGTCCAGCTATACTACATAAAGTAACAGTTCCTGGACCAATAAACGCAGCAGCAACTAATGGTCCTGGTCCAATATTATTAATCCATTTTTTCATTTATAAAATTAAATTTAAATACAATTTAATAACTTTATGATATTATTCATGTTTTATTTAAAAGTTAAAAAATATCTTTTATTATTCTTCTTCATTATTCTTTTTTCATGTGGTGAAAGTGGAGGAGAAGACACTATTTCTGCTCTAAGATCTAATGTCATGATAGATAAGGGAATCTATAAGGTTTCTTATAATGAAAAGTTTGAACAACCAAATTGGATAGAGTATACTGTTTCAAATCGCCCAAAAAATGTAGATAGAGGAAATAAAGATTTTTACTTGGAAGAAGGGGTGGTAACATCTGATAATGCTGATTATTATAAAAACGAATGGGATAAAGGACATTTAGCTCCAGCAGCTACTTTTAGTGATTCTGAAGAGAACTTGAATAAAACTTTCTCATTTATTAACTGTGCTATGCAAATAGATAATTTAAATAGAGGAGAATGGGCTCAATTGGAACAACAAGTTAGAGATTGGTCAGTAAATGGAAATATTAAGGTTAAAATTGATTTAGTATTTGCTGCTAATCATGAAATTAGAAGTACTGGTGTTCATGTGCCAACTGGATTTTGGAAAAATTTAACATTCTCTAATGGGAATCAAACATGTTATTATTTTCCTAATTCATCTACTGATAAAAATTGGGATAAATATGAAACGACATGTAATTAATATTTTAATAAGAATTAATTATCCTTACACTTTTCTATTTTTAATAATTTTATATTAACTAACTAACAATACTCCGGTATTTCCATCCCAAGAGTCACTTACTTTGAAATTATGTTTTTCACACTGTTCTTTCACTATTTTCTTCATTTTTTCACTATTTCCAGTTATTATTTTTATTGGAATATTTCCTCTATTATAATGAAGAATAACTTTATTCATTAATACTTCTTCTACCTGATTATAAGTTAGTCCGTGTAAATCAATCTCAATATTATCCATATTACTAAAATTAGTAAAATTCAGCTACTATCTTGCGATTTTAGTAGTTTTGTATAAATGAAAACAAAAAAAGAAATAGTAAAAGATTGGATTTCTAGATATACAGGAGTTGACTTAGAATCCTTTGGAGATTTTATTTTACTTACAAATTTTCAAAAATATGTAGAAGAATTTGCAATGCTTAATGATGTTGATATTTCTGGAATTGATAAAAATATGCCTTCAGCTACTTTTCAAAATATGACAATAATAAATTTTGGAATGGGCAGTCCAAATGCAGCAACAGTAATGGATTTATTATTTTCTATTAAACCTAAAGCAGTACTTTTTTTAGGAAAATGTGGAGGATTGAAAAAGAGGATAAATATTGGAGACTTTATTTTACCAATCGGAGCTATAAGAGGAGAAGGTACCTCAAATGATTATTTTCCAATTGAAGTTCCTGCAATGCCTTCTTTCTCTCTACAAAGAGCTATTTCTTCGTCATTAAAATATCAAAAGGTTGATTATTGGACAGGAACTGTTTTTACTACTAACAGAAGAGTTTGGGAATTCGATAATAAATTCAAGAATTATTTAAAAAAAGTTAGAGCTTATTCTATTGATATGGAAACAGCAACATTATTTACTGTTGGATTTCACAATAGAATACCAACCGGAGCTTTATTGTTAGTAACCGATCAACCAATGATTCCTGATGGAGTTAAAACTCAAGCTAAAGATGATGTAAATGCTGAATTATTTGATAAAAAACATCTTTTAATTGGAATTGAGTCTTTAAAACAAATTATTAATCATGAAGATACCGTAAGGCATTTAAAATTTTAGAATTAATATTTTAAGTTCGAAAAATTTATTTCTTTCTTTTCCACACTTCTTCAACATCTATGTTATTATTTGCTTCATCAGTAATTGTATAATTTACAGTAAAATAATTGGCATCTTTAGTATATGTTAGATTATAAACACTAAGACTTTGTTGATTAGGGCCTACTTTTACTTGGTTGTTAGTACCATTATAAGTCCATACTCCATCTTCCATCTCAGTTTTCATAGTTGATCCATCTGTATAACATATATAGGTTGTCATTTTATAAGTTCCATAATCATCTTTTCCTCCATTTATCGTAAGGGCATTAGATGGGTAATTATCACATTTCTTTTCCCCTGTTCCAAATTGAGTATGATCAGTACCTGATTTATTAGTCCAACTTTCAAGTTCCCAATCTCCAATTAGTGGACACTCAGGCCAAGTTCCCCAAACGGGTTTTTTATCATCATTATCACAAGCAGAACCAGTAAGAAAATTAGTTGGCTCAGTTGTTAAGTTTACAACACACCATTTAGATAAATCTTGATTGAATTTTGTACAGGATTTGAACATTTTGTCCATATTAGTAACTTTATTTGTATCCCATTTACTTATATCCTGATTAAATGAACTTGCACCTTCAAACATACCTTCCATTGTTGTAACATTACTTACATCCCAAGAAGAAATATTTCCATTAAAAGTAGAATTATTTTTAAAAAGTTCTTTCATATCAGTAACAAGTGTTGTTACAGCTTTTGAAAGATCTTTCCCTGTACTTATCCAACTCTTAAGCATTGCATTGTCAACTACAGTATATGAAATTCCATTTATCTGACAAGTGGTTCCTGCAGTAGCATCAGCCTTAGCTTTTAAAGTAATCCCATCATTATCTAAAACGACATGTGAAAGATTTTTATAGACAGCAATAACTGTTGTGTTTGAATTTATTGTAACCTGTACAGGATTATTTGTTCCACCTGCTCCTCCAGACCATTTTTCAAATTGCCATCCTGAAAGCGGTGTTGCAGTAAGTTCAATTATAGATCCATCAGTATATTTAGCTGCAGTTCCAGCTTTTATTACTTTTTTAGCTACTGATCCTTGTCCATCATTGACGATTTTTAGTTCAAATTCATTTTTTTCTGTAAATGTTGCAGTTACACTTTTTGCTTTATCAAGGGTAATTTGCTGAGGATTTGTTGTTCCTATCATTGATCCACTCCATTCTTTAAAAATCCAACCTGCTTTTGGACTTGCTGTAAGTTCAACTATTGTTCCAGTATCATATTTAGTTGCTCCTCCAGCTTTTATTACTTTTTGATCAACAGTTCCTTGACCAACTACTGAAACAGTAAGTTCAAATTGTATTTTGACAAAATTTCCTACTACAGTTTTATCACCATCTATAACTAAAGTAGTTGTAGCATCTCCACTAGCACCAGTCCATTTGTCAAATACGTATCCTTCTGCTGGACTTGCAATTAATGTTGCAGTATCCCCTGTATTATATTGTCTAGTTGATGGAAGGACAATTCCAGCTTCTTCAGGATTAGCTGATGTTGTTAATAAGTATTTAACTGTTTCGTCTTTTTCACATGAAAACAAAATAAAAACTGAAATAATGATAAAGATCTTTTTCATAAGGCTGTAGTTTGATTATAAAGATATGAAACAACTTAATCAATTAAAAAAAGTTTTATTCTAAAGTATATTCGGACTTTATTAATACTACAGTATGCATGAGTGTTGTAGCTAATTTACCATCAGAGTTATATAATTCTCCTTTAATTGTGGCTATGTTTTTTCCTTTTTTAATAACTTCTGCTACAGCTATTACCTTTCCTTTAAATAAAGGTCTGTGATGAAGACTGTGAAGGTTAGTTGAGTTTGGATAAACAGTTCCTTTACTTTCATAAATTATTAATAAACTCGTTATATCATCTAGCATTGAGGTCATCATACCACCCTGTACGCTTCCATTTGGATTTAGAGTTTCTGATGGAAATTCAGCTTCTAGCTTTAAAAAACTTTCTTTATACTCAAGAAATTTAAAATTAAATATTTTTCCAGTTCCCCCTTTAGTTTTATGAAAATCTAAAATTTCATTAAATTTTTTTTCCATAATTAATATGTTTTTTTAAATATATAAAATGTTCAAATGATTTTTGTAATAATATAAAATCTACTAATTAATTTTTTTTTTGTAAATTAAAGGGATGTCAGTAATAAGTTTTAAGGGTAATACGATTAAAGAAACTAAAAAAACTATTCAAAATATTCTTGTAAAAGATTATATGAGTAGAGATATTATCACTTTTCGTAAATCGGATTCTATTTATTTTGTAATGCAGGAATTACTAAATAATAAAATTTCAGGAGCTCCAGTAATTAATAAATTTGGAAAGTTAGTTGGTATTATTTCTGAAACTGATATAATGAAAAATATAGTTGATAGTCAATATTATAATATGCCAATTTCAAAAACTAACGTTTCCAAATACATGAAAAAATCAGTGGATTGTATTTCGCCAAATGAAACAATTTTTGGAGCTGCTTCTGAGTTTATAAAATTAAATAGAAAAAGATTTCCTGTTATGATTTCTGATAAAATTGTAGGAATTATTAGTAGGGTAGATATTATATCTGCTGCTGTAAATATTAGAAGTCAAATGTGGGGAGATTAATTATATCTAAAAATAATAATCTTATTTTCAATTGAAATTAAATAATTTTTTTAGTTTCTTTTTGCATTAAAAGTGCCATTTGGTTGAATAAATGATATTTCAGTTACTTCATCCTTTTTATTAACTTCAAATTTAACTTTATAGCCCTTTAATTTTTTAAATGCAAAAACATTTTCTTCAATTGGATATAATTCATATTCTGGTTGACCTGAAATAAAAACATAAAGTACATTATCTTTTAAATAAGTTTTACATCCAGAGCTGGAATTAAATTTATAGTCACCAACATATTTTTCTAAATTTTCTTTATCTATTTTAATTTCTTTTGCTTTTTTATTAAAAAATATAGGATCATCAAGGGCCTGTTCAAATTTTGATGTTAAGGTTACTATATTTCCTTGATTATCGTTATAAAATGTAATCAAAAAATTATCATATGATGCTTCCATATCAATTTTTCCATTAACTATTTCATATGGCAAAAAGGTATCATAATGATAATGACTTAGCCATAATTTTTTATAAGGAGATTTTAAAAATAAAGAATCAGCTTTGGTTGATATTTCTAAAGTTCCGTATCCTAAGTTTTCATAATATCCAATATAATCTTCTATTGCATGAGAAGGCTTAGTTCCTTCCTTTTTATTAGAAACTCTATTCTTTTGAACTTCTTTTTCATTTTTTTTTAGCTTGTTTAATTTGTTCTAGTCCTTGTTTTATCCAGTCTGTTTCTTCTAATCCAAGCATTTTGTCATAAATAATGTTTTGTACTATTGAAGGAATAATTGATTTATCTTGATTAGCTAATACTACTACACCAACATTATCAGATGGCATAAAACTTGTACTAGCTGAAAACCCATCAATATTACCTCCATGAAGAACTCTATAGTGACCTTTGTAAGAAGTAATCATCCATCCAAAACCATAATTTGCTATATGTAAACCTGGATTTTCAACAGATGGCAAATTTGGACCTGCTACATTTTGAGAACTAATAGCTTCTTCAATATAAGCTTGAGGCAAAATCTCCTTATTATTATACTTACCATCATTTAACCAAGTTATAAGCCATTTAGACATATCATTTACACTACTATTAATACTTCCAGCGGGACTCATTCCAGCTATTTTATAATAATCTGTTATTTTATAATTTTCTAAATAACCAAGAGCTGAATTCTCTGCTTGTTCCATATCTTCAATTGAAATATTTGAACGTTCCATTTCTAATGGTTTGAATATAGATTCTTTAACATTTTCTTCCCATGATTTATCAGTAATTCTTTCAGCTACTACACCTTGAAGCATAAACATAAAATTGTTGTAAAAGAATTCCTTTCTGATTGTTGTGACAGGCTCATGATATTTAATCCTTGACACCAAACTATCTTTAGAGAAAGTAGGGAAGAAGTACCATGATAGATCATGTCTGGGGATTCCAGTCTTATGCGACATTAAATCCCTTATTGTTATTAATTCATTTAAAGTAGAATTATTAAACCTCAATTCATCTATATAATCAATTGGGCTATCGTCAAAATTGAGTTTTCCTTTATTTTTCAATAGACCTATTATAGATGAAGTAAATGCTTTGGTACATGATCCAATAGCAAATAATGTATTAGAATCTACTTTAAGTTTGTTTTCGTAATCTCTATATCCGAAACCTTTTGAATATATAACTTGGTCATTTTCAACAACTGCTACAGCAAATCCTGTTTGTTTAAATGATTTTAGAGCTTTTTCAAGTGTTTTGTCTATTCCTTTAAGTCTTTTATCAATCTGCCCAAAAGAAACAAGTGGAATAAATAGTAATAGTAGAATTAGTTTTTTCATAAACTAAATATAATAATTATCTAATCCTTATTTATCTAGTATTATTATTGATGTATATTGCGAATCAATAACTTTAAATTGAAAGATCAGCAAACTAAAAAAGGTTCTGCCTTAAGTATAACTCTACTAATACTTTCAGGTGAATTAATTTTTTTATTACCATATGTTTTAGCTAGAATATTTAGACCCACATTTTTAGAAGTATTCAATTTAAATAATCTTCAATTAGGTAGCTTATTTTCAGTTTATGGAATAATAGCTCTATTATCCTATGTTTATGGGGGTATAATTTCTGATAAATTTCAACCCAAGAAGTTAATTTCATATTCTCTTTTTTTTACATCTTTTGGGGGATTAGTTTTAGCATTATACCCTTCTTATTTTGTTTTACAAATTTTATATGGATATTGGGGATTTACTACTGTGTTTTTATTTTGGGGAGCTATGATAAAGGCAACTCGTATTTGGGGCGGAACTGATAATCAGGGTCAGGCATTTGGTTTTTTAGATGGTGGAAGAGGATTAGTTGCTGCTTCAATGGGTAGTTTAGGGGTTTTAATTTTTTCTATGTTTTTGACTAATGATATAGAATTATCTAGCCTAATTGATCGTAAAGAAGCATTTAGATATGTCATTTTGTTCTCATCATTTATGGTGTTTTTAACTGGATTTTTAGTTCTCTTTTTTATGGATTCAAATTTAAAAGATGAAAAAGATGATGTTATATCTAACAATTCATTATCCAATATTAAGACTGTATTAAAAATTGAATCAGTATGGCTTATTATGATTATTATAATATCTGCATATATAGGTTATAAGGTGACAGATATTTATTCTTTATATGCTTCTGATGTTATGCTTTTTGATCAAATAGAAGCTGCTAATGTTAGTTCTTTACAACTATATCTTCGCCCATTAGTTTGTATACTAATTGCACTGCTGGCAAAGAAATCAAGTTATATCCATTTTATCATAATTGGTTTTCTTACAATGTTAATTGGATCAACAATCTTTGCATTTGGAATTGTTCAATTAGATATGAATTTTATTTTTTACTTATCTTTAATTATTGTTGCTACTGGAACATATGCTATTCGTGCTCTGTATTTTTCTATCATGCAGGAGGGGCGGATTCCATTAATGCTTACAGGAACTGCAGTTGGCTTAATTTCTGTTATAGGCTATACACCCGATATTTTTGCTACACCTATATTTGGATATTTCTTAGATAAATACCCTGGAATACTCGGTCATCAATATGTATTCTCAATTTTAGTTGTTTTTTCAATTTTAGGATTATTAGCTTCAATAAAGTTTTCGAGCCTAAAGAAATAATGATTTTAAAAGTGTTATTTCACTATTGACATAAACCTGCCTTTTTTGCCACGCCTTTTTTCAAGCTCTACAGTTTGTAGAAAATCTTTCTTAGTAAATCTTTTTCCATTAACAAACATATGTTTTACACCAGATGGAAATTTAATATTTAAAACATTCCTTTTCATTTTTATTAAATTGGACATTTAATTTATGAAATTTTTTTAATATTTAAATAAAATGTTTTTTTTTTTTTTAACTATTAGTTTATGTTTAAAAATCTAAAATTAAATAGAGGAATATATATTTGTCTAAATTTACCTACCTTTCATCAATATTTTAATCGCTTAAACCAAACTATTCTATTATGAAAAAAGTATTATTATTAGCTTCTCTATTATTTTTTTCAATTAACTCTTTTTCTCAGTTAAATAAAGCTAAAAAGTTTGCTAAAACAATTACTGCTGATGATCTTAAAGAACATTTATACATATATGCTTCTGATGAATTTGAAGGCAGAAATACTGGAGAGGAAGGTCAGAAAAAAGCTGTAGAATATTTAAAAAACTTTTATATAAAAAATAATATTGAACCTGGTGATCCTGAAGGTGATTATTTTCAAAAAATGAAACTTAATATAAGAAGAGGAAATGTAGGAGAGGTTGATACAGAAAATGTTATAGCAATAATAAAAGGAACTGAAAAGCCAGATGAATATGTGATACTTACTGCACATTTAGATCATGTAGGCTATGGAAGAACTGGATCAAGAGCGGGTAATAATGTTAATCAAATACATAATGGAGCTGATGATGATGGATCTGGTACTGTAGCTGTATTAGAAATTGCTCAGGCATTTAAAAAAGCGGTTAAAAAGGGTAAAGGTCCTAAAAGATCAATTGTTTTCTTACACGTAACAGGTGAAGAAAAAGGATTATTAGGTTCAAAATATTATAGTGAAAACCCCATTTATCCTTTAGAGAATACAGTTGTAAACCTTAATCTAGATATGATTGGCAGAATAGATCCAACTAGAAAAAAGAAAAACAGAGACTATATTTATATAATTGGATCAGACCATGATAGTCAAGACCTTCATAATGTTTCAGAACAAACAAATATTGAAACAATAAATTTAGATTTAGATTATAGGTATAACGATAAAGATGATCCAAATAGATTTTACTATAGAAGTGACCATTATAATTTTGCAAAGTATGGCATTCCGATTATATTTTATTTCTCTGGAACTCACGAGGATTATCATATGCCAACAGATGATCCAGATAAAATAGAGTATGATTTATTAGAATTAAGAAGTAAATTAATTTTTTATACAGCCTGGAATATTGCAAATAGAGATCAAAGAATAATAGTTGATCCAAAACCCGAAATAAAAAAGTTTGAAGTTGATAAGAATAAATTAAATAGTTATGCAGGTACTTATGGAGCAGAGGGATTTCCCATTAAATTGAAAATTTATGTTAAAGATGACAAACTTTTTATAGATGTAATGGGTAGAGGATCATTTGAACTTAATGCATTTGAAAAAGATAAGTTTAAGCTAGAGGAGGCTGGAATCGAATTAACTTTTGATACTGATAATAATTCAATGGAATTTAAACAAGGGCCTTTTAATAGAACACTAAGTAAGGAGTAGAGGATTTAAATTTCTTCTTTAGTGGCAACAGCATTATCCATTACATAAACACCGCTACTTACATCGACCCTATTTAATCTAAGAATTCCAGTGACTGTTACAAGTTCATCCATTAAAAAACTATCGTAACCTGGCTTTAATCTCAATTCTATTGCTGATTCGGGACCTCCATATCCACAGAAAAAACAATCAGCATAAGGGTTTTGAGACAAAACAAATATACCTTCATCTGGCGAAAGGGTTAGCATGTAGCCAGTAATTTTCACCTCTTTATTGTTTAGAGCTTCAACTTCTTGACCAAAATATGGAGTTTGAGTATAACCATACTCACCTTGGTATTCTGATTTATAGTAAACATCTCGTAATTTTAACCAGTCAATTTCAATCTGCGAAAAGATATTGTTTGAAATAAAAAAAACTATTATTAAAATAATTTTATTCATCTGCTAATATTTTTGATATATTCATTTGATAAACTCTTATAGCTGGGATTAACGAGCATATTAAACCTATTGAAACTGATAATCCTAAAAGCCAATATTCTTCAATTAAAATTTTAAATGAATTTAAATTATAATTTAAGCTTTCTTCCATTAGTGAAGATACAAACATAACGCCAAATCTGCTAAACAATAGTCCTAAGATAAATCCTAAGGTTGTAAGAATTAAGCTTTCAAAAATTATCATTCTTGATAATTGAAATCTGGAGGCACCTAAAGTTCTAATTAATGCCATTTCATATTTTCTTTCATTCATCGAATTAAATAAGTTTATAAATAAACTAAATCCGGAAACAATTATTATTATATATGCTAAATAGCTTAAAGTTTCAATACCAAATCCAAATAGTTTAAATAATCTTGAAATTTCATAAGATGGAACTGCTGCTTGAAGATTGGTATTTTCATTGATTTGTCTTGGAAATTGAATAATATTCATAGGACTTTTAAACTTTATTAGCATTGCTGTTATTTCTTTATCATCCTCATCATGATCATGGTCATGATCCTCATCATGATCCTCGTTATGATCATGTGTATCATGAATATCCCAAACACTTTCTGGGGAGGTAATAATGAGTTGATCAATTACAGAGTTTGAGGGTTCTAATAAACCTACTACTTTAAAGGGTTCACCATCATGTGATTCTCCAGTTTCTCTTAATCCATGTAAGCTAACTAACTCATCTCCTATATTAATGTTTAATTTTTTATGAACTTTATAACCAACTATAACCTCATATGAACTATCCCATTCTTTTCCTTCTTTAATTTTAGCCTTGTATAATTCAATGAATTTTTTTTCTGTACCTACAATTCTATATCCTTTATAATTATCTCCATAAAGAAGTTTAATGCTTGAACCAACCATCCTGTTTTTACTAATCTTTTCGGCTTCTCCTAGAGAAATATTTCCTGTAGGAGAATCTATGTGATAAACCGATGAAAGTATTAATTGAAGAGGACTCCCTTTTGCCCCAACTACCATATCTATTCCTTTTAAATTATTGTCCATTTGATCTTTAATCAATGAATTTAATTGAAGAAGAAGGGATATTATTCCAATACCAAGAATTAGCAAGGCTAAACTAATAGTAGAGCTTAAAGGCTTATTAAAAATATTTTTTATACTAAGTTTAAATATATTCACAATTCAACTGATTTTTTAAAATATTTTTTTACTCTGCTATCATGAGTTATAACTACTAATTGTGCTCCGAATTCTGTAGCTTGTTTTTGTAGAAGATTAATAACATTAGTGCAATTATTATCATCTAAACTTGATGTAGGCTCATCTGCCAAAATTAATTTAGGAGAATTTACAATTGCCAAAGCTATAGAAGCTCTTTGTTTTTCTCCCTGACTTAACTGATTTGTTTTTTTATTTGCTTTATCAGAAATATTCAAGTTTTTTAAAATGCTTTCTATTCTATTATTATCTTTTTTCTTTGCTATATATTGAGCAAGCTGTAAGTTTTCCTTTACTGTGAGTGAATTAACAAAATGAGGTCTTTGGAATACAATTCCAATATTATTTTTCCTAAATCTATCTAATTGATGTGAGGATAATAGGCTTATTTCATTTCCAAATAATTCAATGGATCCAGATTCTGATTTAAGAAGACCTGCAAGAAGATGTAATAGAGTAGTTTTTCCAATTCCTGAACTACCTATAATTAATAAATTTTCTCCACTTATTAAATTTATATCTGGAAACTCAAAAAAAACCTGATTATCATAATTAAACTTAAGGCCTTTAGTCTTAATCATATGCCAAAGATATTACTAGTTTTTAAAACAAAAATAATCTCCAATATTAAAATTATTTTTCATTGATTCCAATTCTATTGAAATATAATTAATTTACCTTAGAGTAATTGTTTTTCAAACCATATAATGCTATGAAAATAAAACATATAACAGGTAAAATAAATGAAAAATTTATTTCAGACATTCCTAGAATAATAACATCATTCACATCATACCCACCAATGTCTATTATCATTCCTTGAAGCTTTGGCATCAAAGCTCCTCCAACAATTGCCATAACTAAACCAGCAGAACCGATTTTACTTTCTTCCTCATTTAAATTACCAAGTGCTATTCCATAAATTGTAGGAAACATTAGTGACATAAAGAAAGAGATACCTACTAAACAATAAAGACCAATAAAATTATTAAAAAGCATAGCGCCAAGATTTGAAGCTATAGCAAATAGGGCAAAAATCATAAGAAGCCATCCTGGGTTGAAAAAACGGAATAAATAAGTGCCAATTGCTCTTCCAAATACAAATAGAATAAAGGCTGCCATTTGATAATATCCTGCAGTCACATTATCAATTCCTATTCCCTCAGCATATTGATAAATATAAGTCCAACACATAATTTGGGCGCCTACATAAAAGATTTGTGATGCTACTCCCTGACTATATGTTTTATTTTTAGCAAGCTTTTTGAATATTATCCCAACATTTTTATTCGAAGTTTTATCATTAGAGTTTGGCATTTTGCTGAAAACAAATAGTAAAAAAACCCCCAGAATCACTAGTCCTAAAATTACATAAGGATCACGAATTACCATCAGATCAGATGTTTTAATAAGTATTTTTGATGCCTCGTCTAATGCATTGAAATCAGAAATATCATCTGATTGAAGCTCTTTCAAAACATATTGCTGAGCTACAAATAAACCTAAAATTAATCCAACAGGATTAAATGCTTGAGCAAGATTCAGTCTTTGGGTGGCAGTTTCTTTTGGACCCATGGCAAGCGCATAGGGGTTAGCTGCTGTTTCCAAAAAAGCTAAACCAAAAGTCAAAATATATAAACCAATACAAAAAAACCAAAATTCTTCTGAGATAGCTGCAGGATAAAACAATAAAGCTCCTGTTGCATATAAACCTAACCCAATCAAAATTCCAACTTTATAGGAATATTTTCGCATAAATAATGCTGCAGGAAGGGCCATACAAAAATATCCTCCATAAAAAGCCATTTGTACCCATGCTGCTTGAGAGTTTGAGAGCTCTAATACCTTTTTAAATGCTTGAACCATTGGGTCTGTAACTGCATTTGCAAAACCCCAAAGAGCAAACAAGGAAGTAAGTAAAATAAAAGGAACAATTAATTCTTTTGGAACAATAGGAATTTTATTTGATTTTTTCATTTTATATATTTTAAAGTGACAATCCTCTTTTCCAGGGTATAAAATCATCTTGCCCTAATCTACGGGCATTTACTTCTGTTTTTCCACTTGCAACATTAATTATGAAAGATAAAAGTTTTTCTCCACAACTTTGAATTGTTTCTTTTCCATCAATAATTTCTCCAGTATTAAAATCAATGATATCATCCATTTTTTTGAAAAGAGAGGTGTTTGAAGAAACCTTTATAACTGGAACAGTAGGATTACCTGTTGGCGTTCCTAGTCCTGTTGTAAACAAAATAATATTAGCACCAGATCCTGCAAGACCAGTAGTAGATTCCACATCGTTTCCAGGTGTGCATAACAAATTTAGCCCTGGTAAAACTAACTGCTCTGTATAATCTAAAACATCTACAATAGGTGATGTGCCTCCTTTTTTTGCAGCTCCTGCTGATTTTATAGCATCTGTAATAAGTCCATCTTTAATATTTCCTGGGGATGGATTATCAAAAAAACCCGCTCCTAATGCAGTTGCTTTTTTATTATAAGTATTCATAATTTGAGCAAATTTATTTGCTTTTTTGACATCAACACATCTATTTATAAGTTCTTGTTCAACACCATTGAGTTCTGGAAACTCTGAAAGAATAGCAGAACCTCCAAGACCTACTATAATATCAGAAACATAACCAAGTGTTGGATTTGCTGAAATACCAGAAAAACCATCAGATCCTCCACATTCTAAGCCAATGGTAAGCATTTTTAAAGGATTTGGAGTTCTCGAAATTTTATTGGCTTGGATAAGACCAACAAATGTTTGTTTAATTGCTTGTGCAATATATTCGTTTTCTGAATTACTTTTTTGTTGTTCCAGGAAGAATAATGGTTTTGTTAAGTTTGGAGAAATACGTTTAAGTGCCCTTTCCAATAAACTAATTTGCGCATGTTGACAACCTAAACTAAGTATAGTTGCTCCAGCTACATTAGGATTATTGATATAACCAGCTAATAAATTACACAGGGTCTTAGAGTCATTTGTTGATCCTCCACAACCTCCTTCATGAGTCAAAAAATAGATTCCATCTACATTAGGAAACAAAGGATTCTTTTTCTTTTTATTATTTGCAATAAGGTTTACTTTTAATAGCTCATTTTCAGATGCGCCACTCTTGAATTTACTAACAAGCTCTTTTAAGTCAAATATTTGTTTACTAAAATTTTCATAACCTAGTTCCTTTAACATGGTATTTTTAATTACGTCAATATTTCTGTTTTGACAAAAAACTAGGGGGATTACAAGCCAATTGTTTTCGGTTCCAACACTACCATCATCTCTCTTATAGCCTAAAAATGTTTTATTTGAAAATGTGTCTAAGTTTGGTGGTGACCATTTAGATAGTTTTGATGATTTTGGAACAGAATATTCCTCAGTATCATGAGTAATATTCATCATTGTTATTGGCTCTCCTTTACAAACTTCTTTTTTAGCCATACCCACAATTACTCCATACATATATACCTTGTCACCAGTTTTTAAATTATGCATACTAAACTTGTGTTTGGCCTTAATATTATGAGTTAACTCAAAGGGTTTATTTTCAAAAAAAACTTTTTCACCTTTTTTTAAATCAACCAAAGCAACGATCAGATTATCTTTAGGATGTATTTTTAAAGTTTTAGTTTTATAACTCATTTAAAAAGAAAATTTTTCAAACTCTAATATACATTTATGTAACTAGAAATTAAAGTAGGATGTCAAATTAGATAGTAAATCCTTTTATTATAAAAATATTTTTACTAAACTGTTTTATATACATAATCAATTAATCAAAGTACTCTTTTTGACTAACAAATATTTGTCAGTTAATGGGTAAATAATTAAGTTTAATGTATTATAATGCTCTTTTAGTTTGATAAATGATAATTAGTAAAAAAACTCCTCAACAAAAAAGAATTGATCTTAGATCAGCTCTTAAATCTGGAAAACTTTTAGAATTTCCAGGCGCATACAATCCAATGGTAGCTATGTTGATCGAAAAATATGGTTATGATGGAGTTTATTGCTCAGGGGCAGTAATGGCAAACTCTTTAGGCTTGGCAGATATTGGATTAACAACATTGACTGAAGTAACTCAATTCGCAGGAAATGTAGCTAAAGTTACTTCTTTACCAACTATAATGGATGTGGATACTGGTTTTGGGGAAGTTATGAATGTTGTCAGAACCATTCAAGAAGTTGAGAATATTGGAGTTGTTGGTTGTCACTTAGAAGATCAGGTCAATCCGAAAAGATGTGGTCATTTAGATGGTGTTCAACTTGTAAGTAGAGATGAAATGGTTATTAAATTAAAAGCCGCAGTAGATTCAAGAAATGATGACAACTTTTTGGTAATTGCAAGAACAGATTCAAGAGGATTAGAAGGTTTTGATGCAGCAGTTGATAGAGCTAAAGCCTATGTTGATGCAGGAGCAGACATGATTTTTCCCGAAGCCATGAAAACTGAAAAGGAATTTGAAGCTTTTAGAAAAGCAGTAAATGTTCCTTTATTAGCTAATATGACAGAATTTGGAAAATCAAAATTATTAACTAGAAAAGAATTAGAAAATCAAGGCTATAATTTGGTGATTTACCCTGTTACAACCCAAAGGTTAGCTATGTATGGTGTGGAAAAAGGACTTAAATCAATTAAAGAAAATGGAAGTGTAAATGCTGTTCTAGAAATCATGCAAACTAGATCAAGGTTATATGAAATATTAAACTATCCTTCATATAATAAATTTGATGATAACTTGTATAATTTTAAATTAAATATCAAAGATTAAATTTAATACTAAGGTCAATACAGAATCATTCGTTTTAAGATTGATTGAATGGTTTATTCCATTATTATAAAAAGTTTAAAAAATATTCTTTTTAAAATATTTTAACTTAAGTAAAATTAAAACCTTACACATGGCAGAGAATATTAAAGTTCCAAAGGGTTTAGCAGGAGTTATAACTGATGATACTTCTATTTCAAAAGTAATGCCTGAATCGAATTCATTAACATACAGAGGCTATGCTGTACAAGACTTATGCGAAAAATGTACCTTTGAAGAGGTCGCATACTTAATTGTATATGGGGAATTACCTTTATTAACTGAATTGAATGATTTTGTTATAAAAGAAAGAAAATATAGAAATATATCGGATGATTTATTAGATGTAATTAAGAAGTTCCCAAAAAATGCTCATCCAATGGATTCATTAAGAACAGGTGTTTCCTTTATAGGGATGGAGGATCAAAGAATTTGGGATGATTCTTTTGATACTAATATCAATAAGTATATTAATATGTTGGCTAAAATTCCTACAATCATTGCTGCAAACTTTAGACATAAAAAAGGAAAAGATTTTGTTTCTCCAAATAATAATTTAACATTTTCTGAGAATTTTTTTCATATGTGTTTTGATAAAGTTCCTTCAAAGGAAGTTGTTAAAGCATTTGATGTTTCGCTGATTCTTTATGCAGAGCATTCTTTTAATGCCTCAACATTTACTTCCCGAGTCATTACCTCAACTAATTCAGATATTTATTCCGCAATTTGTGGTGGTATAGGAGCTTTAAAAGGTCCTTTACACGGAGGTGCTAATGAGCAAGTTATGTATATGCTTAAAGAAATAGGCGAGGTTAATAATGCCAAACACTGGATCTTAGATGCATTATCAAATAAGAAAAAAATAATGGGTTTTGGACATAGAGTATATAAGTTTGGAGATTCAAGGGTTCCTACAATGACTAAGTATGCTAAAAAGATGGCTTCATCTACTGGAAAGGAGAAGTGGATTCAAATTTCAAATATTTTAAATGATACCATGATTGAAGAAAAGAATATCTATCCTAATTTAGATTTTCCCGCCGGACCTGCATATTATATGATGGGATTTGATATAGAAATGTTTACTCCAATTTTTGTTATGTCAAGAATTTCAGGATGGTCAGCTCATATTATTGAGCAGGCTGCTAACAATAGAATTATTAGACCATTGTCTTCTTACGTAGGACCAGCACAAAGAAAAGTATTGTCAATAAAGGATAGAAATACAACTTGATAATTTTCATTAAAAAATAAAATGGATCTAACCCAAATAAATTACGAAAGAATTGATGAAGTAGCATGGATTACTTTAAATCGTCCGAATAAACTAAATGCATTTACCCAAGTAATGATGGATGAGTGGAGAAGATTACTTACTTCTTTAACAAATGATAAAACTTGTAGGGTAATTGTTACAAAGGGTGAGGGAAGAGCTTGGTCAGCAGGGGTAGACCTGTCAATTTTTCAAGAAACAAAAATTGAACCGGGATATAAAATGTATGAAGATGGATTAGAAATTATGCGATTACATGAAAATTGTCCACAAGTTACAATAGCCATGCTTAATGGATTTTGTTTTACTGGAGCAATGGAAATAATGATGTCGTTTGATTTAATTATTTCTGCTAACGAAGCAATAATTGGTGATACACATGCCAAGTGGGGGATTCGTCCTACATGGGGAATGACACAAAGATTGCAACATCAAGTTGGGCTTAGAAAAGCAAAAGAACTTTCATTTACAGCACAATCAATTTCTGGAATTGAAGCATCAAAAATAGGCTTAGTTAATTCTTCTTATCCATTGAAAGATCTAAAAAATGCAGTAGATGATTTAATTAAAAATATAATTAATAATAGTGGTCCAGCAATTGGTTCAATAAAAAAGCTTTACCAATTTGGCAGTGAAAACACTTTAAAAGAGGGTATAGAATATGAATCTAAATTTAAAATGAATATTAAAGATAAAATGGAAGATTTAAAAAATTTTAAAAATAAGATTTAAGATTACTTATGAAGGGATTTGATAAAGGATTAGAATACCATAAGCTAAGGGTTTATAAATCAAAAGAAAATTTACCAAAAGAAGAACAGTTAGCATATAAAATTGCTAAAATGGTTTGTGATGATGTTAAAATTTCTAAAGAAGTTGAAAATATGGTAATTAATAGAATTATTGATAATGCATCTGTAGCTATTGCATCCTTAGAGAGAAGCCCAGTAGCAAATGCAAGAGCAATGGCAGTAAACCACCCAAGACATGATAATAAAGGTGCTACTATTTTTGGAATGCCAAATAATAAAAAATTTCATGCTGAATGGGCAGCTTGGGCAAATTGCACAGCAGTAAGAGAATTAGATTATCATGACACTTTTTTAGCAGCTGATTATTCTCACCCTGCAGATTCCATTCCTGCAGTATTAGCAGTTGCACAGCAGTTAGAAAAATCTGGGAAAGACTTATTAAAAGGAATAGTTACATCCTATGAGTTACACGTAAATTTGGTTAAAGCAATTTGTTTACATGAACATAAAATTGATCATGTAGCTCACTTATGTCCTGCCCAAGCTGCAGGTATTTGTGCAATGTTAAATTTAGATATAGATACCACATATCAAGCTATACAACAAGCTTTGCATGTTTCAATTTCAACTAGACAATCAAGAAAGGGTGAAATATCATCTTGGAAAGCTTATGTTCCTGCTCACGGAGCTAAATTAGCGATTGAAGCAGTAGATAGAGCAATGAGAGGAGAGGGGGCTCCATCTCCAATTTATGAGGGAGAGGATTCAGTTTTAGCATGGATATTAGATGGACCTGAGTCTGATTATTTAGTTCCCTTACCTTCAATTGGAAATGAGAAAAAAGCAATTTTAGAAACTTATACAAAAGAGCATTCAGCTGAATACCAATCACAAGCATTAATTGACATGGCCTTCAGAATGAGAGAACATATTACTGATTTTTCTCTGATAAAAAATATTCTAATTGAAACTTCTCACCATACACATTATGTAATTGGAACTGGTGCTCAAGATCCTCAAAAAATGGACCCTAAAGCTTCAAGAGAAACTTTGGATCACTCAATCATGTATATATTCGCCGTTGCATTATTAGATGGTAGGTGGCATCATATTGATTCTTATACTAGAGCTAAAGCTCAAAACCCAGAAACAATTAGTATTTGGCATAAAATTTCTACAGTTGAAAAACCTTACTGGACAAAAGCTTATCACGAAAAAGATCCCAATAAAAAGGTCTTTGGAGGAAAAGTAATTATAACTATGAATGATGGAACAACTATTGAGGATGAAATTAAAAGAGCTAATGCACATCCATCAGGAGCAAGACCTTTTGTAAGAGAAAACTATATTGAAAAATTTGATATGTTAACTAATCAGTTAATTACAAATGAGGAAAGAAATAGATTTATTGGTTTAGTTGAGAATTTAAAAAACTTAAGTTCTGAAGAAGTAAAGGAGATTAACGTTCAGGTTGCTAATTTATCAAATAGTACTTTGGATTCTGTAGGGATTTTTTAAATAAATCAAAAGTTTTTTGATAAATACAGTTTAAATTAATTCTTGATTAATTTTAGAGATTTTTAGTAATTACATGTTCCCATTTATAGTTTTTTCCGATTTCAATTTCAATTTTTTCTATAATAGGTATCATATTTAGAGATGAAACTATTATTTTATAATCACCCGGGCTAATTTCAATATCTCTACTAGCATCTGGCTCAAAAATGTAATTAGAACCTCCAATTTTTATAGATGCCCTGACTTTAGTATTATTAAAAATATTAATTATAGAAAAATTTGGATTTTCAGAAACTCCCGTAACCATTAAATTACTACTCTCATCATTGGCTTTTATTTCATTACCTAAATTGACAAATAAAATATTAACATAACCCTCTTTATTAGATAATACATCAATTACATTATAATATCCATTTATGTCCTTATCTGAAATAATAAACAATTCACTTCCAGGAATTAAATTTTCTATGATTTCATAATCAGGACCTGGACCTTCAAATAAATTAATTTCTTTATTTTTTACAACTCCAATGTAAGACTTGTAAGTTATGTTATGTTGTGTTGAAAAGTATCCATTATCAACTTCCATTTTTCCTTCAATAAATTGACCATATTCAAATAATCCTTTTCTAAAATAAGTTTCATCTTCTTTTTTTTCAGTTGAGGATCCTTTTCCGTGTTTCATATTCTCTTTCCAGTATCCCTCATAAGAGTTCCCCTCATTTGTCACATATTTACCTAATCCATTTTTTTTTCCATTTTCCCAATAACCTTTGTAAACATCTTTATTTTCATAGGTCATTATTCCATAACCGTCAGGATTTCCATCCTTATCAATACATCCTACATATATATCATTTTCAAATGCTATCTTATTATCACATTCATCAATATTTTTTTGACTAAAAGAAACAAGTGGAATAAACAGTAATAGTAGAAGTAATTTTTTCATAATTCTAATATAATAATTATCTAAACCATATTTATGATTTTTATAAAGTCTTGAGTATTATTATTGTTTAGGTATGAATTTTTCAAACCATTTTAAAATTCTTTCTGATACATCCATTAATAATTTAGGTTCCCTAGGACCATGAGGAGTTCTTGGATAAACTATCATTTCTGTTTCGACACCCAATCGGTTTAATGCTCTATAAAACTCTTGACCTTGAGTAAAAGGTACTCGCAAATCTTTTTCACCATGTATTACCTGAGTTGGAGTAACTACATTTTTTATTTGATATATAGCAGAGTGTTTTTCATATGTATCGTAATCATCCCAAAACTCAGCTCCCATATGACCAACTATATAATCTTGAATATCAGTTGTTGTCACCATACTAACTAAATTTGGTAATCCCGCACCCATACTAGCAGCTTTAAATCTATCTGTTTTGGTTACCACAAAACTGGTTAAATATCCTCCATAACTCCAACCCATTACAAATTGTCTATTCTTGTCTGCTATTCCCATTTCAATAACTTTATCAACTCCTGATGTAACATCATTAAAATCACCATAGCCCCAATCTCTATAATTAGCATATCTAAAATCTTTTCCGTAGCCTGTACTTCCTCTCGGGTTTGGTTTTATTGTTGCATATCCTTTTTCCGCGAAGTATTCTGTCATGTAAATACCTGGTCTTCCGCTAAATCTTTCTGAAAAAACACCTGCTGGTCCTCCGTGAATTTGAAGAATAATGGGATATTTTTTTCCCTTTTCATAATTTTTTGGATAAGTTAATATTCCTTCTATCTCTAAACCATCTTTTGATTTCCAAGAAATACATTCTGAAATTGCAAGTTCTGGATATTTTAACTCAGAATTAATATTACTAATTTTCACGTTTTTGAATTTTTTGCTTTTTGAAAAATATACTTCAATAGGACTTTTCAAATCTTCATAACAATACGCCATTAAACTTTTTGATTTATTAAAGGCTAAAGAGCTAAAATATCCTGTTGGATATTTTGAATTTTCTTTAGAGGTAATATATTTTATTTTATCTCCACTAACCTCAACACTCATTACTTGGCTATTGGTACTAATAGACTCAATAATTAATATGTTTTTATCATCAGGTGTCCAGCTTAATATGTTAGCACTTCTATTTGGAGTTTCTGATAATTTTTTAATTTGATTATTTTCTAAGGAATACACATAAATGTCCTTCAAACCAATTGGTTCTATTTTACCACCTGAAGACACAAAAGCAATTGACCTTCCATCATTAGAGTAAATAGGATTTGAATCTAACCCTGGTCTTTTAATCAAACTTTTAATAATTCCATTATCAATCTGAACCTCTGAAATATCAGTATTAATAAATCCTGTATTAATATTGGTGTCTTTCTGATGGGAAAAAACTATATTTTTACCTGAGGGGGACCAGTCAAATGAGTTGATTGAAAAATTCCCAGTTGTAATTTTTTTTAAGGATTTTTTATCATCCGGATTTATTACATAAAGATGAGCGTATTTAAAGTTTTTATCAACTAAAATTACATCTCTCTTTTCTTTTTTTAATTTTTTTTCTTCCTTTGTCTCAGGATCATTCATTGTGAAAGCAATAAATTCCCCATCAGAGGACCATTTAAAAGTTTTTATTCCATCTTTACTTTCCGTTATTTGTTTTGCTTCTCCACCAAAAGAATTCATTATCCAAATTTGATTTTTTCCAGATCTTAATGATAAAAATGCTATTGATTTTCCATTAGGTGAAAATTTAGGAGACGTACTTGATTTTTTAGAATGTGTATATTTCTCATTAAATGATTTATCAGTTGCTGAGACCCATATCTGACTCAAATATTCAGATTTTTCTTCTTCCATAATTGCTTCTCTAACCACATATGTAATATATTTTCCATCCTCTGACATATTTACTTGACTAATTGATTTAATCTTCATACTTTCTTCAGGTGTCCATATTGACTCTTGAGATTTAGCAAATGAAATGAATAAAATAAATAAAGCTAATAGGAAATTTTTCTTCATAATATTAGAATTAGTTTTTATATACCTACAATATACTTAAAGTCAGTAGTAAATGAAAGTATAGAGGATGTTTTGCTAATTAAAAAATTGATAATTAGGTATTTAATTACTTAATAATATAAAAAGTCACATTATGTAAAATTAAAAAGTAAAATTAAAGTAGGTATTAGGATATGGCTCATCAATTAGTGTAAAATGCCACCATTCCTTTGAATAAGATTCAAAACCATTTTGATTCATTATTTTTTGCAAATATTTACGATTATTTTTTTGTAAATCTGTTATAGAGTCATAATCAATCCAAGATTTATTTCCAAAGAAATCCCAACCACTTCCCATATCAAGCTCTTTGCCATAATTAATACTATCAGTGAAAATTAAAGTAATATCAACAGTACTACCTCTACTATGCCCAGATTTTTCAGAAATATATCCCTTTAAGAAAAGACTATCCTTTTTCTCATTAGGATAATATTTGCTTTTGGTAAGAGTATCATTCAAGTCTTTTGCCCATTCAACAAAATTATTAACAGATTTTTGAGGTCTATACCCATCAAACAACTTTAACCCTAAATCTTTTTTTGAAAGAGTTTTTTGAATTTTTGTTAAAGCATCAATAGTTTCATTAGTCAACAATATATTTTCTGGATTTTCATATCCTTTGACAGTTCGTCCCAAAAAATTGTCAGAACCTGAATATCTTATATCTAGAAGAATTGGAGGTTTAATACTTTCAATTTTTGAGAAACCTGCAGGAATATTTGATTTATTACAAGAAAACACAAGTGGAATAAACAGTAATATTAGAAAGAGTTTTTTCATTATCTTAAATTTAACTCAATTCTCAGAGCAATCAAAATAGTTAGGAGTAGTTACATCATTTAACTCATTTGACTGAACTATTATTTATATATAGGTGATAATTATAATGAAAGAGACAAAAAGAAGTTTCTTGGCTGGTATGATGAAAATGTACATACAATTTAATGAAAATATTAGTAGGTTAAATCTTTACTTGCCAATACAGAACTTCGTTATAAATAATTCTTCTCTGTTAGAACACCCTATCCTATAAAATTGTTTACGGATTGTTTACTTAAAATGTATAAACTTTAAAGCGTTTCTCTGTAAATAATCACACCTAAAGTAAACAAACTTATTAATAATTTTAAAAGAAGAAGATTGCATATCTATTAAGTTAATTGTCTTATTACTTTTTCTAGTTGACTTTGGGTTAATACTGGCTCAAAATATTTTAAGTAATCATTCAATTCCTTGAGAAGTTTTACAGCAACATATTTAAATCTCCCTGTTGGTTTATTATTAATCATAACAATCAAATTACGAATTGGAATTGTTTGTTCTCCCCAATGATGTTCATTTAAAGATATGTTTTCAGAAATGTATATGTAAAGAGCAAAGTTTGACCTTTGAATTTGTTTAATTGGTGACCTTAAATTATTTGTATTAACTGATGATTTACTCCAATTTTTAGTTTCTATTATAAAAATTCCTGCTCTTGAAATTAAGAGATGGTCAATTTGGGTGGAATATATCCAATCATCCTGTTTTTTATAATAAATTGGGTCAGAAAAATTTAAATTAAAATCATTTATTAAAGCATAATCATCACCTAGCTTTTTAATTTCTTTAACAACTAAATTTTCTCCTATTGCTCCTGAAATCAGGTTTTTTAAGTTTTCTA
>PACX01000006.1 GCA_002702895.1 Flavobacteriaceae bacterium
AAGGATAATGATTTTTTTTTCTGCTCATTCAAAAAATAGTTTTAACAAGGAAAATAATCCATCAGGGATATCATACACTACAAGTATAAATCCAGAAGATATTACATCTTGGCAACCAATAAAAAACATTCCTCAACCTTCTGAAGGTAAGAAACTTTTATGTTACACTAACCCCATAATGCTTTCTGAAGAGAATAATAGAATTTATCTTTTTTGGAGAGGAGCTGATTGGAAACCTACTTTTGCATATTCAGATAATCTCGGATTAAGTTGGTCAAATCCTCAAATACTTCTAAAATCAACAAAAAACTTATACAAAAGACCATATATGAAAGTTGTAAGTAATGGAAAAGATGAGATTCATTTTGCTTTTACTGATGGCCATCCAAGAAATGAACCTTTTAATAATATTTATTACTTAAAGTATAAAAAAGGGAATTATTATAAATCTGATAATAGAATTATTGGAGATAATAATACTCTTCCATTAGAACATAATCAATGTGAAATTGTATATAACTCATATGGTGAGTTTTTAAAATATAGAAATGCTGTAAAATCTTGGATATGGGATATTGCAATTAATGAAAAAGGTAATCCAGCTATAGTTTATACAAGACTACCTGAAGAAACTAAGCATCAATATTATTATGCTCATTGGAATGGTAAAAATTGGGAAAATTCAATGATAAGTTCTGGCGGCTCATCTTTCCCAAGATTTAAAAGAAATAAAGAAGACAGAGATCCTGAACCTCATTATTCAGGTGGAATTCATATAGATCATGAAAATATAAATACCGTTTACTATTCAAAACCTGTTCAAGATATTTTTGAAATTTTTAAAGCTGTAAAAAATAATGGAAAATGGATAGAATCTAGTATTACAGTTAATTCTAAAAATGATAATGTAAGACCATATGCTATTTTAGGAGCTAATAAAAACTCTAAAGCGCAGTTGCTTTGGATGAGTAATAACTACTATAAATCATATAATGAATATAAAACCCAAATAAAAATTGATTTTAAAGAGAATGATAATTAAAATTTTTATTCTTAATAATTATATCATCAGTTTTTTTGCTAGCATTTTAGCATTTGTTTTATTAAAACGTAAGGGCTTTTCTAAATGAATTTTCAACAAATCTTGGGCTTAAGTCTATCCACTTATAAAGCATTTTCCATCCAGGTTTTTCACTAGAAAAAGCATAATTATTTTCTGGGTTTATTTTTTTTGAATATGCTGCATTACATAAACTAACACATAATCTTGCTGCTATCAAATAATAAAGAATTTTAATCTCAATTTCGAGAATAGGGATTTCGTCATTATATGATTTTAATATTATTGAAGCCCAATCTAAAGGATTATCTTTATCATAAGATGCATAAGTCATTGCTATAGCAATTTCATTAATTAACGGAGAGTATACCAAATCTCCAAAATCAATAATAGAACAAACTTTTCCATTTTGAATAAGTACATTCCATTCATTTGCATCACTATGAATAATAGATTTCCTTAAATAAGGAATTAATGGCCTTACATTTTCATCAAATTGATAAAATAAGTTTTTAACTAAACTTCTATCTTTTGCATCGGATATATAATCAATAAATTTTTTGTTGAGATGAAAATATTGTAAATCCCAATGCCACACTCTTGACTTTATAATATTATTATTATAAGATTGTAATTTTTTATCCATTTTAGCTAGAAATATCCCTAAAGACTCAAACATTTTTTTAGTGTTTTTTGTACTTCCTAGCATTTCTCCTTCTAAAAAAGAAAGCATTCTACATATAAATTTTTGTCCATTTATTTTATGAATTTGAATATATTTACCATCAACAGCTTTGATTGGATCAGGAAATTTTTCATTGTTTTCTGACAGAAATAAAAGCACTTCATTCTCTCCCTTAATGACTGTTGCTAGCTCTGGAGAGTAAGGATATTTTTTCAATATGTATTTTTTATCTTTTGTAGTTATTAAATAATTTTCATTTTCGTAACCATCAAGCTTATTTAATTCAATAATTTCAAGATTAAAATTTTCTTTAATTATTTTATTCATATAATATTAAATATAATCATTATTTAGGCCCTGTTTTAGAGTCAAAAGCTGCTCCATAAATTTCGGAATTTGAAATTTACAATACAACAAAATCAGAAGAAGAAAAATAAGTACAATTAATTGTTTAAGTATATAGGTATTTTTAAAAATTAATTTTAATATTACACTTTAATTAAACTATGTATTCAAAAACAAATCAATTTAGTTTGAATGAAGATCAAAAAGCCGTTTTAGATACTGCCAATCAATTCGCTAAAAAAGAATTATACCCACATGCTGAAAAAATGGATAATGAAGAATGGTGGCCTGATGGAATTTTTAAAAAGATGGGAGATGCTGGTTTAATTGGATTAACAGTTGACCCTAAGCTTGGAGGAGCAGGAATGAGCTATATGCAAGCTGGGTTAGTATGTCAAGCATTTGGAAGATGGAATCATGCTATTGCTCTTAGTTGGGCAGCTCATGATAATTTATGTTTAGACAATATATTCAGAAATGGTTCTGATTATATTAGAGAAAAATTTGTTCCAGGTCTTTGTTCAGGTGATTTAATAGGTGCTTTAGGCTTAACGGAACCAGGTGCAGGTTCAGATGCATTGGGCTCTATGCGAACTACAGCTAGAAAAGAAGGAGATTACTATATTTTAAATGGAAGTAAAACATATATTACAAATGGATCAATTGCAGATATAATTTTAGTTTATGCAAAAACTAATCTAAATAACAAAAATAAAGGTATTTCGTCTTTTGTTATTGAAACTAAAAACCCAGGATTTAAGGTTGTTTCTAAATTAAAAAAAATGGGCTACAGAGGGAGTCAAACCTCTGAATTATTTTTTGATAATTTCAAAGTTCCTGTAAAAAATATGATTGGCAAAGAAGGGCAAGGACATATTACTGTAATGAATGGTCTTGATTTTGAAAGAGCAATGATCGCTCCAATTGCATTAGGAATTAGTGAAAGAGCTTTAGAACTTTCTATTGAATATGCAAAAATTAGAGAACAATTTGGAAAACCTATTTCTAACTTTCAAATGATTCAATCTAAAATAGCTGACATGTACACTTCTGTTCAATCTATTAAAGCTTTAGTATACTCCGTATTAGCTGAATGTGATTCTACAGAGAAAAAAGAGGCAGGTAAAGGAAAAATTCACATGAATACTTCTGCATCCGTTATGTTTGCATCAACTACAACTAATAAAATTTTAGATGATGCTGTTCAAATTCATGGCGGTATGGGTTACATGTGGGAAAGTGAAATCAATCGTTTGTATAGATCCAGTAAGTTATTAGATATTGGAGCTGGAACAACTGAAATTAGAAAAAAAATTATAGGTGAAGGATTACTAGAATAAACAAACTAATAATTGAAAAAGCATTTAACTATACTTTTACTTTCAATTATAATTTTTTCTTGTAGCAAAGATGAAATTATTGAAGAGGAAAACAATAATTCTAATTCCTCAAGTGCTATGGTTGTAGGATATTTTCCCTCATGGAGATTTAATTTAAATAATCAAATTAATTACTGTAAAATAACTCATTTAAATCTTGCTTTTGCAAATCCTGATTCTAATGGAAATCTTATTATGCCTGATATTTCCGCTGTAGTAAATAAGGCTAAATCTGAAAACCCTAATATCAAAATTTCTATTTCAATCGGAGGAGGTGCTTTAACATCTGAACAAGCTAGTAATTGGTCTAATTTAATTGATAAACCTGAAAATATTCCCAGTCTAGTATCTAAAATTGTGGAATATGTTATTGATAATAACTTAGACGGAGTAGACGTAGACCTAGAATGGCAATATGTTACATCAGGATATAGTAATTTTGTTATAAATCTTAATACTGAGCTAGATAAGCATTCCAAAATTATATCAGCTGCTCTACCCGGAACAACAAAATATACTAATATAACAGCCGATGCTCTACAGGTCTTTGATTATATACATATTATGGCCTATGATTTTAAAGGTCCATGGAAACCTAATGATAGCGGACAACACAGTTCATATTCTCATGCACAACAATCCATAAATTTTTGGAAGAATTCTATTGGTGTTTCTGCTAAAAAATTAATACTTGGAGTTCCTTTTTATGGATACGATTTTACAAATTCTTCAAATGTAAATGCATTTACTTTTTCAAGTATGGTATCATTAAACACATCTTATGCTGATATAGATAACGTAGGCTCAAAATTTTATAATGGAAGGTCAACTATCCGATTAAAAGTAAAATTAGCTAGTCAAGAATTAAATGGTATTATGATATGGGAATTAGGTCAGGACTCATTTAGCGAATATTCACTTTTAAAAACAATTCACAAAGAATACTCAAATTTAGGATTCACTACAACCGGTCTTTGTAATGATTAGCTATTATTTTACAATTAATTGTCCACTCATTAATTGGTAGTGAGCAGGGAAAGTACATATAAAATTGTAAATACCTTTTTCTGGTGCTTCAAAACTTATAGTTACACTTTCACCTCCCCCAATTAATTTAGTATAAGCTATCATTTCATCTCCCTCAGGAATATATTCAGTATTTCTGGCTTCAACTGCTTTTCTAGCAAATACATCAACATCGACTCCACTTTTAAGTAATACAAAATTATGGCCCATAATCATTTTATTTCCTCTTCCAGTATGATTTAAAGTTAAAGTAACTTTTTGGCCTGGGCGAGCTGATAAAACTTTTTTATCAAATTGCATTAAATCATTAGAATTCAAAATTATTTTAATTTCATCTTGAATTTGAATTACTTTTTCTTTTTTTAAGGATTTTACAGATTTGGAGGTTGTAGAGTTATTACAACCAATGAAAAAACCAATTAATGTAAGAATTGATAAAAAAATTTTCATTTGTTAATTATATTATAATTTAAGGTATAAATTTACAACAACTTTATTCAAAATTTTACTTTGATTACAAAAAAAATAAAGAAGATCTTGTAAATGAATTAGGAGATTATTTTGAAAGAGTTTTAAAGTATAATTAATGTATTGCAAACCCTCAAAAATTTCAGCTTTTTTTTATATAAAATATAAATTAATGGTTTGTAAAATGTCATTTTCATAAATCACATGCTTATCAGTATGTATTAACTTATTTTTTAATTATATTCACACAAAAAATTTATAATTATGAAAAAAATACTAATATTGACAATGTTTTCCATTGGATTTATTTTAAATTCCAATGCACAACAATGGATTGAAAAAAGTTCATGCGATAAGGATGCTTACGCAATAGTAAATGAATCAATTGACCATCTTTCAAATCTTGAACATCTCATGGCAATCGGAATGGCTAAAGCTGCTTTAGTTATTGATAAAGATTGTGGATGCGCAAAATTAGTTTTAGCTGCTGCTGCAAGTAATAACAAAGATTGGGGTTCTAGATCAGCTAAACTGCAAAAAATTAATGCTAACAATCTAAGTGATGTTGAAAAAGCTTGGTTTATGCTTCTTTCTACTCCAAATGAAAATTTTGAAACAAGTGCAAAAAAAGCCCTAGCAATGTATCCAGATAGTGCATTAATAAATTGGCTTAATACAAGTTATAATGATACAGAGGCAATGAAAAAGTTTGCTAACAAATTTCCTGCAAATGCTGCTAGCGCACACAATGCAATAGCATATTCTCAAGCAAGAAATGGAAACTATGAAGCTGCATATTCTTCTCTTTTCAAATCGCTAACAATTCACCAAGGTCCAAATGCTTTAGACTCACAGGGCGAAATTGCTGCAATGGAAGGGGATTATGAAAAGGCTTTTAATAGTCAGTTAAAGGCATATGATTATGCTCCCTTTGCATCACCATATCAACCAAAACTAGTTACTTATTGGAGAAATATGAATAAGGAAAATCTAGTTAAAAACTTACAAGAGGCACAATCTAATGTTCAAAATGCAATACTTGAGAGAGATTTGGAAGAATGGAAAAAGTACATTACTGATGATATGATGTTGACCTCTGGAGACTCAAGTTTAACGAAATTTTACACACAAACAGATGAACTATTTATGGCTGATAGAAATTTTACCTGGGATAGTTTTGATCTAAAAGATTTTGACATAGACTTTTCTCCTGATATGAATACCGCAATTGTAAAATTTTATGCTAAAGGTGCTTATACCTTTAATGAATCAAAAGAAACTATTGATTACAGTACTAGAGCTTCTGCTGTATGGATTTCAACTAATTCTGGATGGAAAATGGTTCATGCAAACTGGGCTCCATTTGGAGGTTCAGGAATTCCTGAGTAGAATTTAAATAAAATATCAAATAAAAAAACCTTCAATTATCATTGAAGGTTTTTTTTATTTTAAATTGAAAAAAAAATTATTTATTAGCTTTTCTATTTGCAATAAAACTTTTAATAAAATAAAGCATTGATAAAGCAGATGTCCCTATCATTAAAAGAACTCTAATTAGACCGATACCCCCTTGATCAATTGATTTTGGAAGTCTCATGCCAGCTAGAGATAATAAAATAATAAAAGTCAAAAGAACAGCTATATGAGCTATAACTTTATTTTCATTTTTAATTCCAGATGAACATAAAAGTAGAGCAACTCCAAAACCTACAGGAATTAGAGCAGTTGGTGAGGAAACATCTAAGTAGCCCCATGCTCCTATTAGAATTAAACATATAGAATTTAAATAATTAGCATTTGTAGAATTCATATTTTTTGATTTTAAAATAAATTTATTTTTAATAAAAATACAAGATAATTCTTAATTAGAAGAAGAAGTATGATCACTTACAATAAACCATTTACCATTTACTTTTTTCCAAATTAAAGTAAAATGCCCAAAACTATCGTCAATAGTTCTTTTTAAATAATATTCTCCTATTAAATATGCAGTTTTTTTGGATAAAGATTTTATCTTTTTTACAGTAAAAGATAATTTTCCCATTGTCTTTAGGTCTGGGTATGATCTCTTATATCTTTCTTTAGTAGCATTCCAGCCATATATAGGGCCGTTAGATCCTGAAAAAACAAGTTCTTCAGATCTCAAGTAGCCATCCATAAAAGAATCAATATCTCCATTATTCCAAGCTTTTTCTTGAAAATCCATAACCTTCATAATATCTAAGGAATCTTTAATTGGAATATTATTCTGAGAATAAGACTGACCAAAAAAAATAAATAATATTAAAATGCTATAAGTATATTTTAAAAGATGCATTGAGTTTATTATTTTCCATTTTGTATAGGATCTGTATCAGGCATAATCTTATTCAAAATTGTATAAACTGGACAAAATTTTGTGATGGGACTAGCTATTTGTAGAATAGCTACCCCTACTGCAACGTAAATCCAATTTAATCCAAATTCACTTGCTAGTAAAATAGAACTAATATTTAAAATTCCTACAATTCCATCATGTACTCTTACTTTAATTATATTTTTTTCATTCATCTTTTTTGGTATTTATAATTATAATTTATATCGAATATAAATTACTAATTGTTAATAAAAAATTAATCTTAAATATAATCAAAATGTGAATATTACATACTTTAGAGTATGCTTTTAATTTAAATCATTGAAATTCAACTAAATGGAACAAAAATTAAAATCTTTAACGACTCAAAAACTAATTTTAGAAACATCTTTTCAAATGTTTTATGAAAATGGGTTTAATCATACTAGTATACCTGATATTATGCAAAAAACTAATCTAACTAAAGGAGCATTTTATCATCATTTTACAAATAAACTTGAAATAGGAAAAAAAGTAATAGAAAATATATTAAAAAGAAGAATTTATGATGGATTTATTGCTCCTCTAAAAGAAAATACTACAAGAAAAATTCCTGACCTTTTGTTTTCTACTTTTACTGAAAGAATAAATAAATTTTCTGAAAAAGAAAAAGAATTAGGTTGTCCTGCCAATAATTTAATTAATGAAGTTGGATGTTCTATTGAAGATTTTAGACTTCCTTTAAGAAATTTAATGGATGAATGGTACAAGATTTTAGTAGAAACAATTGAAAAAGGAAAAGAAAAAAATGAAATAAAAAGTGATGTTGATTCCGCTGCTACTGCCACTCTTTTAATTTGTTCATTTGAAGGGACTAGAGGAATAAGAAAAGTATATGATGATGATAAACTTTTTAATAACTATTTGAACTCTGTAAAAATTTTTATAAAAAGTATTTCTAAATAATCACCAATTATCTGATCTAAATGAAGAAGCAGGTAAGCCCTGAGTATTATATAAATTTCCCTTTAAATAGTTTTTCCAGCCATATCTTACTGATACAGGATCTTTAACTTTTTCACTAGTTATGGTGAGTTTAGAAACATTTTTTCCATACATCACTCCTACCGAAGCAGGATAAAAAACTTTATCCTCTCCAGCGATTTCAAAACCATTTATTTTACCATTAAAAAAAATGAATCCTGATTCAGCAAAATCAAAATCAACAATAGCCTTGTCTTTATTAATTTCAATTGATTTATAAACTGGGCCAGAAAATGGAATTCCATTAATTTTATAATCCTTTGTTAATGCCCAATAAGCAAGTCTTTTACCAATTATAATTTTTTTATCCGGATGAATACTAAATTCATTCCCAATATCTAGAGTTACAGCCATTCCTGAATTTTTTATTTGAAGCATTGTTTTTAATTGTGCCTCTCTTAAATAAGCTGATTCATTATTTTCACTTCCACTATATCTATATGGTGCAATCTGAACAAAATAAAATGGAAAAGACCCTTGATTCCATTCTCTTCTCCAACCCTCGATCATCACATTCATGAGTTTGGTATAATTATTAGCTCTTCTCACATTACTTTCTCCTTGATACCAAAGAGCTCCTCTGATTTTATAAGGGATTAATGGGTTAATCATAGCATTAAAAAGTCCCGAGGGATTATGATGAACAGCTTTATTATTATTATTTCTAATTTCTGATTTTTTAAAATTATTTTCTAAAGTCTGTTTATCTGTCCAAGCCTCTGCTGGTGAACCTCCCCACGAAGTATTAATAATTCCTATAGGAATATTTAATACTTTGTTAAGATACTTAGCAAAAGAATAGCCTATTGCACTAAAAGCAGCAGTATTTTCTGGATTAGAAACTAACCATTTCCCCTTTACATCATTTATCGGTTTTTTACTACTAGCACGTTCAAAAGTAAAAAGGCGAATATTACTATTATTAGAATTAGAAATCATATCTAATGATCCCAAAATAGGCTCATTAGCATAACCATTTAATGTCATTTGCATATTGGACTGGCCTGAGGTGATCCATACCTCCCCTATTAATATATTAGAAAAATTTAAAGCACTATTTGAGGAAGAAATTTTAATGAAATATGGTCCTCCTGCATCTGGGGTTGAAATATCAACTTTCCAGTTTCCATTTTTATCGGCCAATGTACTAACCCTTTCATGATTCCAACTTGAAATAATGGATATTTTTTCATTTGCATTTGATGATCCCCATATTGGAACCTCTGAATTTCTTTGTAATATCATATCATCAGAGAAAAGTGGGCTAACTTTAATCTGAGCATTTAAATTGTATAAGAAAATAAAAAAAAGAGAAAAAAGTAAATGTTTTTTCATATTAAAATAAATCATTTTTTGTAAATAAAACTTTTATCTAGTTCCTCTGAATCTTTGTATTTAATTCTTAACTCTTTTAATTCTTGAGTTAATTTTTCAACAACATCTTTATATTTTGGATCATTGTAAACATTATTCATTTCATTAGGATCATTTAATCTGTCATATAGTTCCCACTCATCAACATCATAATAAAAATGGGCTAATTTAAATTCTTTATTTACAATACCATAATGTCTTTTAGCCATATGCACAGATGGATATTCATAATAATGATAGTAAACAGCATCCCTATCCCAACTCTCTGTATCCCCTTTTAATAATGGAATTAAACTTTCTCCTTGCATATCATCAGGAGCATCAATCATTGCTGCTTCTAAAAATGTTTGAGCAAAATCTAAATTTTGAACCATTTCCTCATTAGTTGTTCCTGGCTTAATTACATTTGGCCATTTTATCACTAGTGGAGTTTTAAAAGATTCGTCATAAATAAATCTCTTATCAAACCATCCATGTTCTCCTAAATAAAAGCCCTGATCAGATGTATACACTACAATTGTATTTTTATCTAATCCTGTTTCCTCTAAATAATTTAACACTCTTCCAACATTATCATCTATCGATGAAATGGTTGCTAAATAATCTTGCATATATCTTTGAAATTTCCATTTCATCTTCTCTCTATCATTCATCTTGGGCCAATTTTCTTTAAAATCTTCATTAATCTTATCTAATGTAACATCATATTTTTTCTTTTGCTCTTCATTAGCTCTTCCAAAAGGGCGGTTAAAACCACCGGCATTTGGTCGCATAAGAGATCCATCCCCTTTTATGTATACAATTTCAGGTTCTACCTTGCCCATTTCCTCCATAGTAGATGGTCTAATCTTACTATCATGCATGTATTGCATGTGGGTTAGGATATTCATTTCAGCTGTTTTTGCAGCAGTTCCCCTTCCAGAATAATCATCAAATAAAGTCTCGGGTTCAGGAAATTTTTTTTCATAAAACTCAGCAAACTTTTCTGGACTTGGCCACCAAGCTCTATGAGGAGCTTTATGCAAATACATCATTAAAAACGGCTTGTTTTTATCTCTTTTAGTTTTAAACCAATTTAAAGTTAAGTCAGTAATAACATCTGTTACATAACCAGTAACAACTGTGTCTTTATCTTTTCCTAAAAACTTTGGGTTGATATAATCTCCTTGACCAGGAAGAATCAAAAAATCATCTACTCCTTTTGGATTATTACCAAAATGAAGTTTTCCATACATTGCAGTTTGATAACCGGCATTTTTAAAAAGTTGTGGGAAAGTAATTTGAGAATCATCAAATTTAGCATGATTATCAATCTTACCATTAAGGTGGCTGTGCTTTCCTGTTAAGATTACAGCTCTTGACGGAGCACAGATTGAATTAGTAACACATGCATTACTAAAAAGTATACCCTCATTGGCAATTCTATCAATATTAGGAGTTTGTATTAATCTATCATCATAAGCACTTATTGCTTGATAGGCATGGTCATCAGACATTATAAATAATATATTAGGCTTATCGTTATTTTTTTCTGTTGAGGAACAACCTGATATAATAAGCATTATTGTAAATATTGAAGTAAAAAAGTATTTCATGGGCTATTGTTTAAAATTTTTATTTATTGAAACTGAATTTGCATTGGTTTCTTTTCGTAAGTTATTTAATCTATTTAATAAATCTTGGGTTTTTTCAGGAAATTTTGAAGACAAATCATCCATTTCTCCAATATCACTTTTTAAATTATAAAGCTCCAATGTATTTGATTCAAAATGTTGCACTAATTTCCAATCTCCTTTTCTAATAGCAGAACCTGGTTTCCATAGGCTACCATGATAGTGTGGAAAATGCCAAAAAACTTCTTCTCTTTCAATTTTTGATTTTCCTTCCAATAATGGCATTAAACTTTTTCCATCTAATTCTGTTTCACTCTTTAATCCAACATAATCTAAAATTGTTGGAAATAAATCATAGGAAACTGTTACATCTTCAATTTTTACATTTTCAGACTTTCCAGGTGTTTTAATTAGTTGAGGAATTCTTATTCCTCCTTCATATAACCATCCTTTTCCTGCTCTTAAAGGAAACACTGAAGTTGGTGCAACCCTTTTTTGGGTTGAAAGACCTCCATTATCAGATGTAAAAATAATTAGTGCGTCCTGATAAAGATTATTTTCTTTTAAACTATTTATTAACCTTCCAACATTTTCATCCATAGCATATACCATAGATGCATATTTATGGTTTATCTGATTTAATAAACTAATTGCCTTTCCCTCCTGACGAACTCTTACTTTATTATCATCCATTGAATCTAACTTTTCCTTAAAATAATTTACATGTTTTAAATTAGGTTGAATTGGAGTATGTACATTGTAAAAGGACAAAAACAAAACAAAAGGTTGACTCTTGTCATGGTTTTCAATAAAAGAAATAGACTCACTTGTTAATCTATCGGTAAGGTATTCTCCCTCAGGACCATCTGATAATTTAGGATTCTTATAAGGGGAATAGTACCCACCCATTGGAGATCCTTTTTCAAATCCTCCTATGTTAATATCAAATCCATTTTCTTCAGGATAATATCCCTGAGATCCTAAATGCCATTTTCCTGCATAAAAAGTTTTGTATCCCGATTGCTTTAACTTCTCAGCAATGGTAGTTTCATCCAGGGGCAATTGATGTAAATCTTGTGGTCCTAAAAGGGGTCTATTTTTGGGGTCAACACCAGGAATCCAATCAGTTATATTTACTCTTGCTGGATGTTTACCGGTCATAATTGAGGCCCTAGTTGGAGAACAAACTGAACTAGCTGCATAGGCTGTGTGAAACTCAAAACTATCATTACTTAACTTATCAATATTTGGGCTTTCATAGAATTTGCTTCCAGTATAACCTAAATCATTCCATCCAAGATCATCTACTAAAATAAAAATGACATTTGGTTTTGGATCAGTTTTTGAACAAGCTGAAAAAATAAATATTAATACAATTAAAAAGAATTTCTTCATAGATCCTTATTTAATTATTCTTTACCTCTCTTAGTTTTTATAATTACCACACCATTTCCAGCTCTTGAACCATAGATTGATGCAGATGCATCTTTTAGAATCGAAATAGATTCAATATCATTTTGATCTAAATCGTCTAATGAGGATTCAATACCATCTACAATAATGAGTGGTGGAGAATCATAGTTTCTAATTCTAACTAATTCTGAAGCATATTCACCTGGCAATCCCTTTCTACCCTCAACTGTTAAACCAGAAACTTGTCCACTTA
Organism: Flavobacteriaceae bacterium; assembly: GCA_002702895.1. Taxonomy (GTDB): domain Bacteria; phylum Bacteroidota; class Bacteroidia; order Flavobacteriales; family Flavobacteriaceae; genus MAG-121220-bin8. Next base: position 12,996 of record PACX01000006.1, read on the forward strand.
GAGTTTTCGCTGTATCATATGTAGGGTTATTATCTAATTTTTCAGCTGAGATAGTTCCTATAGCAGTAGTTACAGACTGCTTATTCTGAATTCCATAACCCGTATCAACAACCTCTTCTGTTTTATTCATATCACCTAATTGAATACTTCCACATGAATAAAATAAAAAAACAAAAAATATTTTTTTCATAATAAAAATTTAAAAAAAAAGGACCCAATAAACATGGATCCTTTTATAAAATAAAATTACTTATAGATATTATTAATATCCAGGATTCTCTACTAAATTTGGATTATCTGCTAATTTAGCTGTTCCAATAGGAAGCCAATACATCTTTGGAATGAATGCTGTATTTTTAGAGAAATTCCAATCCCATCTTTTAGCTCTATACATACCGTCAGATTTTCTTCTAGTCCACTTGACACCCACTTTTTTCTTCATGTGAATAACGGCTTCAGCATCTCTCCATGTTTTTAAATCCCATAGGTGATGATTTTCCATAAATAGTTCAACAAACCTTTCATTTTTAATTACATCCAAAGTAACAGTTGTTTTAGCAGGCATACCAACTCTAGCTCTTATAGCGTTTAGTCTACCTTTAGCTTGATCCATTTTACCTAATTCAAATGCTGCTTCAGAAGCATTCAAATACATTTCTCCAGTTCTAAAAATTACATAATCTGAATCATCAGCATCACCAGGGATAAATGCATAACTACCATCTAAAGGAACTCTACTTTGTCCAAGTCTTCCTCCTCTATTTCTATTTCTTGTTGGGGCTCTATTTGGAGCTACTCCACCAGCTCTACCTTTAAAAGTTCCTGAACCAACAGCCCTATCATGGAACCAAACTTCTCTTCCATCATAAATTTCTTCAGGAGTCCATACTTTAGCTAAGTATCTAGGGTCTTTTTTATAAACAACTTCTTCGATATCAAAGAATGTTTTACCATCGAATAAATTTCTATTTTTATTTCCTGGTGTACCATCTTGATATTCAAATCTTTCTGTTGAATGCTCATAAATATGCACGTTTGATCCCCATCCAGATTTAAATCCATCAGGCATTTCAAAATAACCCCATCCATGAGTTTTTCCTAAACCTAAATCATATGCTTCAACCATAATCATTTCACTATTACCTTTTTTGGTAAGAATTTCTGAAAATGTATGTTCTGCATTTGCTCCCCCTTTATATAACGGATGTTTTCCTCCATCTATAACAGCATTAGCAGAAGCAAGAGATGCTGTATAATAACCACCTGCAGAACCAGAGGGAATAGATGTTAAACCATCTGATGATTGTGGGTGATATTTAGCAATCCTTGCAGCATAAAGTGCAGCTCTACTTTTTAAAGCATGAGCAGCCCACTTAGTAGCCTTTCCTGACATTGCAGTACCAGGTAAGTCAGCGATAGCAATATTTAAATCAGAAATAATTTGATCAAATGTTGCTTTAAGTGTTGCTCTTGGCATGTATAATTCCTCTGAACTAGCATCTAATTGTTGAGGTTTTAACTCTAATGGAACACCACCATATCTTTTAGCCATTTCTAAATACATAAAAGCTCTTAGAAACTTAGCTTCAGCAATTTGAGTTTTAACGGTTGTCGCATCAAAACTAGCTGCTGCTAAAATATCGATAATTTCATTACATGATCTGATGTTTCCATAAGGCCAATAATTCATTGAGGCACGAGCACCTGAAGAAGTTGGAATGGTTTCAGAAGCCTTAATAGCTTCTTGCCATGGTGCCATTAAAGTATATTCACCACCCATTGTACCATCAGCAAATCTCCAATGTTTCCATGCTGTCTTATTACCATCTCTTTGACCAACCTGACTATTAGGTTCCCAATTAACATTGTGATAAATTTTTGTTAAAAAAGCCTCTACAAGTTTAGGGTCTTTCTTAACTGCATCCTCAGCAATCATGTCTGTAGGTTGCAAATCTAAATCTGCACATCCAAATGCAAAAATTAAAATTAATAAGTAAGATATTTTTTTCATTGTTTAAAATTTATATTTATTTGATCTATTATTTATTAAAAGGTTTAAAATCCGATTTTAATTCCAGTTGTGACTGTTTTCATATTTGGGTAATCTCTATCGTTTTGTCCAACAATTTCTGGATCAAACTTTCCAGAAAAAATACCTAAGTTATCCACAGTAAATAAATTTGATCCACCCACATATACCTGAACTCTATCCAAACCTAAACGATCACTAAAACTCTTAGGCATATTATAACTAATATTTAAAGTTTTTAACCTTAAATATACGGCATCTACCTTAGCAAAATCATTAGCTCTACTACTAATTGCTGGAACACCACCTGTATTATTTACGGGTGGAAATGCTCTTACTACTGAAACATCTCCGTTGGCATCTTTCAAAGATCTATTATTAAATGCAAATCTTTTTGGAACTCCTTGGTGACTATTTAAACCTTGCCAGCTAGCTGTTCCACTAAAGGTAAGAGTATAACCTGCAGCACCTTGAAATAAGGCATCAACTCCCCAATTTCCCCAACTTGCATTTACCCAATTACTAAAATTCCATTTAGGCATACCATTATAACCGATATTAATGTGATCTTTCCAGTCCAAAACACCATCCCCATTTTGATCAATAAAGATTAAATCTCCAACAATTACTGTTTGATTTCCAGCACCATCAGCATCAATTGGATGATTATCTATCTGACTTTGGGAAGTAAAGAATCCATTAGATTGAAAACCCCATTGTATATCATCCCATTGTCCAGTTCTAGTATATCTATTATTATAAAGTGCGTTTGCAGCAGCTGTTGCAGCATCTACACCAGTAGTTGGAAGAATGTTTTCATCCCAACTTACATATTTTCCTCTAGAATAAGAAACCATTGGATTAATAGAATAATTAACCTTTCCTATTTTACCTTTATGTTTTAAACTTAAATCAAATCCTCGGTTATCTCTTGAATTTAAATTTGTTCTAGGTAAAGTTGCTCCAAAGTGAAAAGGAACTCCAGTAGTTGGAACAGCAAGAATATCTTCTCTTAACCTATAGAAGAAGTCTAATTCAAAACCTAATCCTCCATCCCAAAGTGTCCCTTCAATACCAACGTTTGCTATTTTCATTGTTTCCCATGTAACTAATGCATTTGCTAAACCTGCAGAAGAAATAATTGGATAAGGTTGTCCATTAAATAAATAGAAACCTCCAGATATATTAAAACCTGTTAAAAAGTCAAAATTAGAAACTGCATCGTTACCCATCATTCCATAGGACAATCTTAATTTTAAGTTATTCCAAGCTGAATTGTCACTCATGAAATCTTCTTCAGATATTCTCCATCCAAAACTAACACTTGGGAAATAACCCCATCTACCTTCAGCTGAATATCTTGCTGTTGCATCAGCTCTCATTATGGCTTCAAACAAATATCTGTCTTTGAGAGTATAATTAACCCTTCCAACATAACTTGATCTTGCACTTTCAGAAAAAATCTCAGCATTATCCTTTTCTGCTGCAGAAGAATAATTTAAATAAGGTGCCTCAAAAGATAAAAAATCAGTTCTAGAACCCATCAAGTAGTCTCTTTGAAAAGTAGTAGACTCTGCTACAAATAATGCTTTTAACTGATTTTCTCCCCAACTTTTCTCATAGTCCAATTGAAGTTTAGGAAGAAGTTCCATATCACGATCCGAGTTCACATTAATATTATCTCTTTGAAACGTACCAAAAAGTTGGTAAGCAGCATCTCCATCTCCAAGAGAAGGATCATAAGTATACATTGGAAATCTTCTAGCAACTGTTTTATTCCATTCAGTTTGTGTTTCCATATTTAAACTAACCTTAGCTTTCAATCCTTCAACAAAAGGAACATCGTAACTTAAACTTATCGCAGATCTAAGGTTATTATCACGGTCTACCCTATAACCTCCATAATCCTTTCTCATCATATAAATTGGAGAATAAGGGGTAGCCTGACCACCATGAGAAGCATAGCTTTCATCGGGGTAAATCGCTTGGATGTAAGGTTTAGAAGAAGAAAGCCTGTTGTACATTTCAGTTATCCCAAAATTCGCTCTGTCAAGAGTTGTTTGGAAATAAGACATATCAAAACTAGCTTTTAAATTATCAGTAAGGTCAGCATCCAAATTAGATCGAACATTCCATCTAGTATGAGTGTAATCAGCTCTATCAAATGCACTTTCTGTATCTGTAAAACCTAAGGAAATAAAGTAACCAATTTTATCACTTCTTCCTCTAGCACTCAAATTATGTTGTGTTTGAGGAGTCCAATCTTTCATAGCTACATCCTGCCAATCATTTCCAGCCCAATGTTCACCTGTAATAGTGTTTGTAACCTTTTGAGTTGTTGAATCATAATTTAAATATCCTGGAGCCTCATTATTGAAGCCTAAGCCGTTTTCATCCATAAGGATACCCATTTCATGGGCATCAATACCATCGGGAAGATAAGTTGGTGCAGACCAAGTTGTAGTTCCATGATAGGAAAACTTAGCTCCTTTTTCAGCATCACTTCCTCTTTTAGTTGTTATAAGAATTGCTCCATTTCCCGCTCTTGCTCCATATATAGAAGCGGCACCATCTTTTAACACAGAGATATTTTCAATATCATTTGGATCTACTTGACCAAAAGTAGCAACAATACCATCTACAATTATTAAAGGTGCTTCAAAATTTCTAATTCTTAATGTTGCCCAGTCTTCCCCAGGCAAACCACCAGCTTGTCTTACAGATAAACCTGCAGCTTGGCCCATTAAAAGTTGGCTTGTGTTAGAAGCAGGAATTAAAGTTAATTGTTCACCAGCAACTGATGAAACTGCACCAGTTAATGTCTTTTTTGTTTGTGTACCATATCCAGTAACAACTACTTCCTCTAGCTGAGCTACATCTTCCAGTAGTGCAACATTTAAAGTTGTTGCTGAAGTGGATAAAGTTTGTGTAATAAAACCTAAATAACTGAATACCAAATTTGAGTTATCATTATTTAAGGTAATAGAATAATTACCATCAAAATCTGAAGTTACTCCGTTTACCGTTCCTTGCTCAATTACAGAAACGCCCGGCATTGGTGATCCATCAGCAGTAATTGTTCCTGAAATAGTTTTTTGAGCAAACATTGTTCCAATCCCTATGAAAAATATCAACAGGATGGACATAATATTACGTTTATTCATAAATATAGTTTTGATTAAATTGTTTTGTTTCAGCCTCAAATATAAATTAAAAAGTCAATAAATAAAGAAAAAAAAGACCCTACCTCTGTAATATTGCGATTTTTTTAATTTATTTATTATAATATTTAGTTATTCTTAAAAAATAGGCTTAATTATAAAAGAATATGCAAAATTTCCTGGCTGAATTAAGTATTTCTTTAGTGGTCTGGCGCCCCAACTATTATCTCCTCCAACTCCCATTTGTTTTAAATCAATATTTAAACTGATAAAATCCCTTTTAGAAATATCAACAGGCTTTCTCTGTTTTTTTACAATTCTTGATCTTGGGGAAGCTTTTTCTCCAGGATTATTTTCTCTCAACCCATCATCAAAATCTTCAATGGTGTTGTAGTGTGCGCTAAATGAGATATATGGATTTCCAAATATCTTAATACCCAACCCACTATCATCCTTTAATTCAACCCACTTTGTATTAGTTCGATATCCATTCTCTTGTGGTCTAGAATAATCAAAGCCTAATTCATCTACAGAAGATTCATATATTCCCATAAAGGCGGAATCTTTTCTATCGATATAATTTTCATGCGGCCCTCTTCCATACCATGAAACATTATTATAAATTTTTGGAATTTGAAAGTTCATTCCAAATCTCGGCATTTCAGCATCTACCAATCTTCCATTATATCTAAAATCATTTGAAATTTTTACTTCACCTTCTGGGTTTATTAAAAATGTAGTAGTATATATGGATTTAATATTTAATAATTCGTATTGGACCAAAACCTCTATATTATTTCCTTTAATCTCATAATTAATACTTTTCAAGTTTCTTTTGTTTGAAGCTACTTTCCATTCTTTAGATCTAACAGGTAATTGATTTCCATAATCATTATCTATTGGTGCCCTCCAAAAATTTAAATAAGGAGCCTTATTTATAAATTCTTTTCCATTAACAATATAACTATCCATTTCTCCTGAAATTTTATTAAAAGAAAATGACACTTTTTCATTATGTATTTTAATTAAATCATCATTTACATCAACTTTGAGTGACTTTGATGAATTTGAAAGTGAATTTATATTCCAGGATTCTTGAACTGCCAATTGTTCATTTAAAATCAAATGACCTGATGGAATTAAATTTTTGCCATTTCTTAAAAATCCATAAATATTTATATGGAAATCATGACGCTTTTGAACATAACCACTAATTTGAATTTCTTTCATCAAATTACTGCTTATTGGGATATTAATATTTTGTGAAAATTGAGGTTTAATATCGATTTCAAAATTTCCACTTTCTAAAACCTTTCCGTCTTTTAAAAGTTCATATTTAAAATCAAATTCATTTAAATTCGTAAAAAAATATTCATTTTTAAGTTTGATAGATAAAGATCTTACATCCTTTATTAATGAAAATCTTACATCTTGATACACTTTTTTAATTTCAGCCATTGCTGGATGAAAAGTTCTGTCAGTATTTACTAAACCATTCATACAAAAATTGGTATCATTATGATAATTACTTGGAGAAAAATCTCCTCCATATTTCCAATATTTTTTTCCATCTTTAGTGTAATCAGCTAATCCCTGATCTACAAAATCCCATATAAAACCACCCTGCATTTGTCTCTCTTCATATACCATTTCCCATAAATCTGCAATATTTCCATTACTGTTACCCATAGCGTGTGAGTATTCCGCCCAAATAAATGGCCTATATGGAAATCTTCCTAAATATTCTCTTTTTAATTGATCCATTGTTTTATACATCCATCCTAGAAAATCAGTATGAGGTTTTAAATTAATACCCATTTTTTTAAGATCTATCCTATCTGATGTTCTTTCATAAAAAACGAGTCTGGATTTGTCATAATCTTTTAACCAATCGTATCCTTTAACAAAAATTGGACCGTCACCAGCTTCATTTCCTAGAGACCACATTAATATTGATGGATGATTTTTATCTCTTTCTACCATTCTTACCCATCTATCCATATGCATTGAATCAAATTCAGGTTTAAATGCTGGAGTATTTTCTTTTTCATAACCAAAACCATGAGATTCTACATTGGCTTCATCAATAACATAAATACCATACTTATTACAAAGCTCATACCAAAAGGGATCATTAGGATAGTGAGAAGTTCTTACTGCATTTATATTATTTTGTTTCATTATCTCAATATCTTTCAACATTGATTCCCTAGACACCACGTGACCTGTAAATTCATCATGTTCATGTCTATTAACTCCTTTAAATAGTATAGGTTGATTATTAACCAATACCTGCCCCCTATCAAGCTCAATTCTTCGAAATCCAATTTGTTGACCAATTGCTTGTGTTTCTTTTCCATTTTTAATTAATGTAATAGTCAAATAATATAAATTAGGCTGTTCAGCGCTCCAAAGAGAAGGTTCTAAAATTTCTTTATTTAAGTTTGCTTTTATGGAAGAAAGTGATTCTATTTCAAAATCTTTATCAAAAACTTCAATTAATTGATTTTTATCACCATATAATTTTGATCTAACTTTTACATTAGATTTAGTGTTGTTATAATTTTTAATATCAACATCTATATTAAAATCAGATGATTTCAAATCTTTACTTAAGTTGGTTTTTACAAAGAAATCTCTTATTGCAACTTTTGGTTGTGCATAAAGAAAAACATCTCTTTCAATTCCACTTAGTCTCCAAAAGTCTTGATCTTCTAAATAAGTACCATCGGACCATCTAATTACCTGTAGCATAAGAGTGTTCTTTCCTTTTTTAATATATTTTGTAATATTAAATTCGGCTGGAGTTTTACTCCCTTCTGAATAACCCACCTTAACTCCATTCACCCATATATAAAATGCAGAATTAACTCCAGCAAAATGAATAAAAACTTCCTTATCATCCCAATCTTTACTTATTTTAAACTTTCTGTGATATAAACCAATTGGATTATAATCTTTTGGCATATATGGAGGATTAATTTCATAAGGATATATTATATTGGAATAAACTGGAAAATCTTCAGAATGAAACTGCCAATTTGCAGGGACTGGAATTTTTCCCCAACTTTTTACATAGTTCTTTTTTAAAAAGAAATTTGATGGAACAGAATCAATATTACGATAAAGCTTAAAATCCCATTTTCCATTTAATGATTTATAAAGTTCATTATTATAAAAATCATTTTCAAGTAAATATTTTTCATCAATAAAAGGATAAAAAGTGGAATGTGGTTTTTCTGTATTAATTGAAAAAACAGACAAGTCTTCCCATTCTCTGTACTGGGAATTAATAATAGTAGAACTTATTAAAAATAAAAAGACTAATAACTTAAACTTTTGCATAATGAATTATTTATTAATTTTTACAAAGTTCAATATATAAATTATATTTAATTTTAAAAAAACACTATCATGTATATAGTCAAAAAAGCATTAAATATATCTTATATTATATTTTTCTCCATTTTATTTTTTTCATGTAATAATACAGATGAGAAACCTAATATTGTTTGGTTAGTAACAGAGGATAATTCTATACATTATATGAATTTATATACAAAAGGAGGTGCTGAAATGCCTGCTATTTCGGCTCTAGCTAATCAGGGTGTAGTGTTTGATAATGCATTTTCTAATGCTCCTGTTTGTTCTGTTGCAAGAAGCACAATAATTACTGGAGCTTATGCACCTAGAATTGGAACACAATATCATAGAAAAATGTCACAGGTAAAGTTGCCTAATAATATTAAACCTTTACCTATTTATTTAAAACAAGCAGGGTATTATGTCACTAACAATGCAAAGGAAGATTATAATTTTATTAAGGAAGAAAAGATTTGGGATGAATCTTCCCTAAAAGCAACATATAAGAACAGAAAAGATGGACAACCTTTCTTTCATGTCCAAAATTTTCACAACACACATGAAGGAAAATTACATTTTAATGAAAAACAGCTTTCAGAAGCTCTTGATTCAAATAATTTAGATAGCATAAAACCGTTCCCTTACCATCCCGATACACCTACTTTCAGATACACTCAATCTTTGCTACATAATCATCATAAAGATGTAGATAAAGAAATGGGAAAATTTATTGAAAATTTAGAAAAAGAGGGATTGATGGAAAATACGATCATATTTTATTATGGAGACCATGGTGGAGTTTTACCGAGAAGTAAAGGATACTTATATGAAAGTGGACTTAATGTTCCAATGGTTGTTCGTATTCCTAAAAAATGGAAGAAACTATCTCCGTTTAAAGGCGGAACTAGAACTTCTTCTTTTGTTGATTTTGTTGATTTAGTTCCAACAGTATTGTCATTAGCTGGAATAAAAATACCTGAGGGAATTGACGGAACTCCTTTTATGGGTAAAGGATTAAAAAAGAGTCAGATTGAAAAACAGGATACTACATTTGGTTATGCAGATAGATTTGATGAAAAGTATGATTTAGTTCGATCCGTTAGAAAAGGAAAATATAAATATATACGTAACTACCAGCCTTTTAATTTAGATGGATTATATAATTATTACCGATATAAAATGTTAGCATATAAAGAATGGTATAAACTATATCAAGAGAAAAAATTAAATAAAATACAGAGTCGTTTTTTTAATGCGAAATCCCCGGAAGCACTTTATGATATTGAAAAAGACCCTCACGAAATAAACAATTTGGCACAAAATGCCCAGTATAAAGAAACCTTAATTAATTTGAGAGAAACCTTAAATAATCATGTAATTTCTCAAGCTGATCTTAGTTTTTTTCCTGAGCCTTATTTTTTAGAAAATGGACTTGAAGATGCGTTAGGTTTTGGTCAAGAAAATAAAAATTTAATTAAGGAAATTGTAACCACAGCTGATCTTAGTCTACAGCCTTACAATGAGGTTTCTGCTAAAATTAAAGATGCATTAAATAATACAAATCCTTGGATAAGATATTGGGGTCTTATAACATGTTCATCTTTTAGATTGGAAGCAAAAGAGCACTTAAATAAAATAAAATCCATATTTGAAAACGATTCAGAAAACTTAGTAAAAATAAGAGCAGCTGAGTACCTTCTTTTGAATGATTTAAAAATAGATGCTTCCAAAATAAATGATTTACTTAAAAATGCTAATTCTGAAGCCGAAGCTAATTTGATGCTTAATACCTTGGCTTTGATTAAAACAAAAAATCCCGATTACAAATTAGAACTAAATAAAAGTGTATACCCAGACAAATGGTTTGAAAAGGAAAATGGACTTGTCAACAGAAGAATAAATTATTTAACTAATAACGAATAGTTATTATGAAAAAAATATTAATCCTATTTCTTTTAGCTACTTTTTTTTCTTGTCAAACTAGCCATAAAAAAGAAGAAAAGCCTAATATAATTTTAATTGTTGCAGATGATTTAGGATGGTCGGATCTCTCTTATATGGGCTCAAAATATTACGAAACACCCAATATTGATAAGCTTTCAAAAAGTGGAATGACTTTTTATAATGGATACGCTTCATCAGCAAATTGCGCACCAAGTAGAGCAAGTATGCTTACTGGAAAATACCACCCTTTTCATGGTATTTACACAGTTAAAAACTCAGATCGAGGAAATAAAAAAACAAGAAAAATTATTCCAATTAAAACAAAGACAAAACTAGATTTAGAATATTTTATAATCCCTGAAATGTTAAAAGCTGAAGGATATGCTACGGGCCATTTTGGAAAATGGCACATGGGACCAAAGGGATATTATCCGGAACAAATGGGATTTGATGTAAATGTTGGAGGAAATCGCCATGGTGGGCCTGGCAGTTATTTCCCACCTTATGTAAATGTAAATATAGAAGACGGCCCTGATGGAGAATATTTAACTGATAGAATTGGAAATGAGGTGGTTGAGTTTATTGATAATAACAAAGACAATGCTTTTTTTGCTTATGTTCCTTTTTTTTCAGTTCACACCCCTATACAATCTAAAAAATCAATTCAAGAAAAATATTCAAAAAAAATTGGAGATGAAAATCATAACCGAGCAGATTATGCTGGCATGGTTCATTCTCTTGATGAAAATATAGGAAAAATTTTAGATAAAATTAAGCAATCAGGATTATCAAAAAATACCTTAATTATTTTTACTTCTGATAATGGTGGAATTACAGCAATATCAAATCAGTATCCTCTAAGAGCTGGAAAAGGATCATACTATGAAGGGGGGATAAGAGTCCCTTTGATTTTTTCATGGCAGGGTAAAATAAGTGCTGGAACAAAATCATATGAAAGAGTAAGTAATATTGATTTTTATCCAACTATAAAAAATATAATAGGCCACAACAAAGAAAATTTAGAATTAGATGGTATAGACCTAAATCCAATTTTTGACGGAAATGAAATTAAAAAAAGAGCTTTATTTTTTCATTTTCCTATTTACTTAGAAGCCTATGATGTTCATAATGATAATGGAACAGATCCCTTATTTAGAACAAGGCCAGGATCTGTAGTAATTAAAGATAATTGGAAACTCCATCATTACTTTGAAGACAATAAAATAGAACTTTATAATATTGTAAAGGATGTTTCAGAGTCTAAAAATTTAAGTGAAATAAACAAAGAAAAAACAAAAGAACTTTTAGATGATTTAACAAAGTGGAGAGAAGATAATAATGCACCTATTCCATCTGAAAAAAATCCTAATTACAATCAAAAATTTGTAGATAGTTTAAACTACCTAATCAAGAATAAAAAGATTAAGGGAAAGGTCAACAAAAATGAAAAAGTTGATGACAAAAACCCTTTTTGAAATTAATTTTTGAATCTATCAGGGTTCAACCTATTATATTCTTTGTTAGCTAATAAGCCCAAAAAAATAGGATCCATAAGTTTTTTATACCATTTACTATAGTTGTATTTTAAACTATCATACATCTCCTGATTTTGATCCTTTAAATTAGTTTTTTCAGAAATTTCATTTTTCAAATTATAAAGGGCATCTGACTCTTTGTTTTTAATGAATTTAAATTTTTCTGTTCTCACTGCAGAAGCTTCATATCTTAGATTAACATCCTTTTGCATCAAATTATTTCTCCAAAACAAAAAATCGTGAGGGTTTTTTTTGTTTTCACCTTTAAGAAATGGAATAAGATTAACCCCATGTAATTCATTTTTGGGTTTGATACCAGGAGAAGTTAATGCTTTTGAGGTAGCAAAAATATCCAAAGAGATAACTGGTTTATCAAATATTTGACCTCCTTTAATTTCTTTTGGCCATTGCATTACAAATGGAACTCTAATTCCCCCTTCAAATAAATTTCCTTTTTTCCCACGAAGCTCTCCATTATCTGAATCTCCTCTCAATCTTCCTCCATTATCTGAAAGAAAATAAACAATGGTATTTTCATAAATCCCTTTTTCTTTAAGTTTTGAAATGATATTTCCAACACCATCATCTACAGCGCTGACCATTGCGGCATAAATTCTTCTGTTTTTTTCCTTAATGTGACTATATCTTTTAAGATATTTTTCTGTTGCTTGTAATGGTCCATGAGGAGCATTATAAGCTAAGTAGATAAAAAAAGGGTTGTCTGCATTTCTATCAATAAAGTCCACACTTTCTCTAGATAATGCATCAGTTAAATATTCTTTTTCTACTATTCTCTCTTCATTTCTTAGAAGTTTAGTTCTATATGCAGCACTTTGACTTTTAACCTTAGTTTCATCTTCTAAGTCCCATTCATGTGGAAAATATCTATGACCACCAGTTAAAAACCCAAAAAATTCATCAAATCCTCTTTTCATTGGTCTTAAACTCTCATGAGCTCCTAAGTGCCACTTTCCAACAGCAAATGTTCTATAATTGGAAATTTTTAACATATCGCCTATTGTTTCTTCAGATAATGGGAGTCCCATATTAGGATCTTTTGGTGCAAAAAGTGGGTTTTTACCAAAACCAAAAGTATCCTGGTATCTTCCGGTAATTAAACCAGCCCTACTTGGTCCACAAACAGGATAAGAAACATAGCCTTCAGAAAATATAACGCCATTATCAGCAATATTATCAATGTGAGGAGTTTTAATGTCTTTAGATCCATTAAAACCAACATCAGCATATCCTAAATCATCTACTAAGATTAATATTATATTAGGTTTAGTGTTTTCTTTTTTATTATTAAATGAAATAGTAAATAGAAATAAAATTATAAGAAATAAAAATTTTTTGTACATAGTTATTTATGTTATGTTGATTTTATGGAATATTAAAAATATCATTTTTTTTACAAAAAAAATTAACTAACATTTACTACTCTATTATTCATATAAAAATTTTAATTTAGTCGATCAAGAAATTAATTATTTAATATCTAAAATCATGAATTTTAAACTAATCAAACAACTTTCTTTTATATTTTTAATTTCACTTTTTTTGAATTGTAACTCAGAAAAGAACTCTACAGAAAAGCCCAACATTATTATTATTTATACAGATGATTTAGGGTATGGTGATGTTAGTGCATATGAAAAAGGAACTTTAAATACTCCCAATATTGATAAGCTAGCAAATGAAGGCATGAGGTTTAATAATGGTTATGCTTCATCTGCAACGTGTAGCCCTAGTAGGTACGCATTGCTAACAGGAACTTATCCATGGAGAAATCCAAGAGCAAAAATCATTACTGGCGGATCATTAATTATTGATACAACCGAAATGACAATTCCTAAGTTTCTAAAAACTAAAGGATATCACACCGGCATTGTTGGTAAGTGGCACCTAGGACTAGGCTCAGGTAAAATAGACTATAATGGTAATATAACACCTGGTCCTAATCAAGTCGGTTTTGATTATTCACATATTATGGCAGATACTCAAGATCGAGTTCCTAGTGTTTATATAGAAAATGGTTACGTAGTAAATCTAGATCCGAATGATCCTATAGAAGTTAACTTTACACATAACAAAGAAAAAAATGATTATGGTCTTCCAACGGGATTGAAAAACCCAGAATTAACTACTATGAAATGGCACCATGGTCACAATGGTTCCATAGTTAATGGTGTTCCTAGAATTGGATATATGAAAGGAGGAGAAAAAGCAAAATGGAGCGATATCGATATGGCAGATCATTTTTTAGGAAAAGCTCAAGAATATATTAAAGAAAATAAAGACAAACCTTTCTTTTTATATTATGCTCTTCAGCAGCCTCATGTACCAAGAACACCTCACCCTAGATTTGAAGGAAAATCTGGAATGGGTCCTAGAGGAGATGTAATTGCTGAGGCAGATTGGTGTGTTGGAGAGTTTTATAAAACTTTAGAATCCGAGGGTATTTTAGATAACACATTGATCATTTTTTCTAGTGATAATGGACCAGTTCTAAATGATGGATATTATGATGATGCTGTTGAAAAGCTTGGAAACCACACTCCTTCCGGTGGATTAAGAGGAGGAAAATATAGTTTATTTGAAGCTGGTGCAAAAGTTCCTTTTATTGCCTATTGGAAAGGAAAAATAAAACCAAACGTTTCAAATGAAATAATCTCTCAGATAGATCTTTTTAATTCTATTTCCACTATAGTTGGAACAGACTATAAATCAAAAGATGGTATAGATTTTTCTAACTTAATTTTAAATAATGAAGGAAACGGCAGAGATGAACTTATTCTAGAAGCATCAACTAGAACTGCATATAGAAATGGTGATTGGGCAATGATTCCACCATATAATGGAGTTGCAATTAGTAAAAATGTAAATATTGAATTAGGGAATTCAAAAGATTTCAAGCTATACAATCTAAAAGAAGATCCTTCTCAAAAAAATGACCTTGCTAAAAAACAACCAGAAAAGTTAAAAGAGATGATTTCAAACTTTGTTAAAATCAGAGGGAAGAAATTTTCAAATATTGAAAACCTAGTACTAGAATAGATTAATAAAATTGTATCTAAATATAGAATGTCAAAAAAATCAAAAATAATTGTGACTGGAGGGCTTGGTTTTATTGGCAGTCATACGGTTGTTGAACTATTCTTTGAAGGTTATGAAGTAATTATTGTTGATGATTTATCAAATTCTTCAATTGATATTTTAAAAGGAATAACAAATATTGTTAAATCTGATATAATTTTTGAAAAAGTTGATTTAAGGAATAAAATTTCTGTAAAAGAATTATTTAATAAACATCAAGATATAAGCGGAATAATTCATTTTGCTGCATCAAAAGCTGTTGGCGAAAGTGTTAATGAACCTTTAAAGTATTATGAAAATAATTTAGGTTCACTAATTAATATTTTACAAGAAATTGAAAATTTAAACACTAATATTGGCTTTATTTTCAGTTCTTCATGTACAGTTTATGGCCAGGCATTAAATCTTCCAATAAAAGAAACAGAATCTATTAAAAAAGCTGAATCTCCATATGGAAACACCAAACAAATAGGAGAAGAAATTATTGAAGACTTTTGTAAATCTTATAATAAAATAAAGTCTATTTTCTTGAGATATTTTAACCCTATTGGAGCACATCCATCAATTGAAATTGGAGAACTTCCAATAGGAAAACCAGAAAATTTGATTCCTTTTATTACTCAAACAGCAATTGGAAAACGTGAAGAATTGATTGTGTTTGGAAATGATTACCCAACTCAAGATGGAACATGTATTAGAGATTATATACATGTTATTGATTTAGCTAAAGCTCATATAAAAGCTTTGGAAAGGATATTAAATCCTGAACACAAATCAAATTTTGATGTATTTAATATTGGAACAGGAAATGGTTATAGTGTGATGGAAGTAATTAACACTTTTGAAAAAGTTTCAAACCATAAATTGAATTACAAAATTGGAGAAAGAAGAAAAGGAGATATAATTGAAGCATTTGCTGATACAAAAAAAGCAAATAAAATTCTAGATTGGCATGCTAAATTGAGTTTAGAAGATGCTATTTTATCTGCTTGGGAATGGGAAAAAAAACTTCAAGGATTATAAATGAGAAACAAGATAATTGTTGAAGCATCTGGAAGGATTAATTTAATAGGTGAACATGTAGATTATAACGGAGGTTATGTTCTTCCTGCATCTATTGATAAAAAAATAATTATTGAATTCCATTCTATTTCTGGAAAAGAATGTAATATTGAATCCAAAACTTTAGATAGAGGGTTTAAAATAAATCTTAATAAAATATTTAAAAGTAAAATACAATGGGAAAACTATATTGTTGGAGTCCTATATAATCTTATTATTCTTAAAAAATTAAAAATAGAAGCTTTCAACTGTAAAATTGAAAGTGATTTACCTATTGGTGCAGGAATAAGTTCCTCATCTGCCCTTATTTGTGGAATAGCAAGCGGTCTTAACCAATTAAATAATTTAAAATTAACAAATGATGAAATCATAGATATAGTTAGTGATGTGGAACATAATTTTATTGGGCTTATGGGCGGAATTATGGATCAATTTACCATCGTTAATGGGAAAAAAAATAAACTGATATTATTAAACTGTCAAAATAGAAATTTTAAATACATAAATTCTGATTTTAATAATTATAAATTTTTATTAATCAATACCAATGTTGAACATAATTTAGCAAATTCTGCATATAACGAAAGAGTTAAAGAATGTAGTGAAGCTTTAAGTTTAATTAATAAAAAATATAATAAATACGATTTTTTAGTTAACGTTGAAGAAAACATTTTAAATGAGTTTAAGAATATATTACCAGAAAAGGTTTACAATAGAGCTCTTTTTGTAATTCAAGAAAATAAAAGAACACATGATTCTGCAAATAAAATAAGTAATTCAAAACTTAAAGAATTTGGAGAGTTGATGTATAAATCTCATTATGGCCTAAAAAATTTATATGAGGTAAGTTGTGAAGAGTTAGATTTTCTTGTTGAATTCACATCAAATTATAAAGAAATAATTGGTTCTAGAATGATGGGTGGAGGATTTGGTGGTTGTACTATAAATTTAATTGAGAAAAATTTTATTAATCATTTTGTAGATTTAATTTCAAAAGCTTATTTAGATAAATTTGGTATTAAATTAAATGCATTTACTGTTAATATTGATAATGGAATTACAATAAAAGATATTAATGAATTTTAATCAGCAATCTCATAGAAGAAAAAATATTTTAAACGGAGAGTGGGTTCTTATATCTCCAAATAGAACAAAAAGACCATGGCAAGGAAAAAAAGAGATTAAAACAAAAATTAAAAACATCAATTATGATCCGGATTGTTATTTATGCCCTGGAAATCTGAGAGCAAATAATGAAAAAAATCCTGATTATACTGAGCCCTATAGTTTTATTAATGATTTTTCGGCATTAATTGACTCAAAAGAAAATAATTTTAAAGAAGGTCTTTTAGAAGCTCATTCCGAATCTGGAATTTGTAAAGTACTATGTTATTCGCCAAATCATTCTTTAACTATTCCTCTCATGACTATTAATGAAATATTACGAGTTATTAAATTATGGAAAGATGAATATAAAAATTTAGGTTCTATGAAATCTATAAATCATATTCAAATTTTTGAAAATAAAGGAGAAATAATGGGTTGTTCTAATCCTCACCCACATGGTCAAATTTGGGCACAGAAAAGCATTCCTAATGAGGTAGAAAAAAAACAATTTCATCAAAAAGAATACTATAAAAAATATAACAAGAGCTTACTTTTAGATTATATTAATCAAGAATTAGATCTTAAAGAAAGAGTTGTTTGTAAAAACAATTCATTTGTAGCGCTTATTCCTTTTTGGGCAACTTGGCCTTTTGAAACTATGATAGTTCCAAAAAAACATCATAAATCTATTTTAAGTTTTTCTGAAAATGAATTAGTTGATTATGCTAAAATTTTAAAGAAATTAACTACAAAGTACGACAACCTATTTAATACATCATTTCCTTATACATCAGGAATTCATCAATCACCAACCAATAATAAGAAAAATGAAGAATGGCATATGCATATGTCATTTTACCCTCCATTATTAAGATCTGCAGATATTAAGAAATTTATGGTAGGTTATGAAATGTTTGCTGAGCCTCAAAGAGATATAACACCTGAAATTGCAGCAGAGAAATTAAGAAATTGTTCAGAAAAACACTTTTCAAAGTCTAAGTAGCAATATTAACTGCCCTAGTTTCTCTAATTACAGTCACCTTAACCTGTCCAGGGTAAGTCATATCTGTTTGTATTTTTTGAGAAATTTGATATGATAATTTTGCTGCTTGTTCATCAGAAATTTTATCGCTTTCTACCATGACCCTTAACTCTCTTCCTGCTTGGATTGCATAAGCTTTGTTAACTCCCTTAAAATCATAAGCTATGTCCTCCATTTCTTTTAATCTCTGAATATAGCTATCCAAAACTTGTCTTCTAGCACCAGGTCTAGCTCCTGAAATTGCATCACACACCTGCACAATTGGTGAAATTAAATTATTCATTTCAATTTCATCATGATGTGCTCCAATAGCATTACATACTTCAGGTTTTTCACCATATTTTTCAGCCCACTGCATTCCAAGTAATGCATGTGGGGTTTCAATTTCTTCCTCTGGAACTTTTCCAATATCATGAAGGAGACCCGCTCTTTTTGCAAGTTTAGAATTTAATCCAAGTTCAGAACACATTATACCACAAAGTTTTGCAACTTCTCTTGAATGATGTAGTAAATTTTGACCATATGAAGATCTATATTTCATTCTTCCGACAGCTTTAATTAGTGCTGGATTCAAACCATGTATTCCAAGATCTATAACAGTTCTTTTTCCAACTTCAATAATTTCATTTTCTATCTCTTTTGAAGTTTTCTTTACAACCTCTTCGATTCTAGCTGGATGAATTCTTCCATCTGTTACAAGTTTATGAAGTGATAATCTTGCTATCTCTCTTCTAACAGAATCAAAACATGATAAAATTATTGCTTCAGGTGTGTCATCAACAATAATTTCAACTCCAGTAGCAGATTCTATTGCTCGAATATTTCTACCTTCTCTTCCAATAATTCTACCCTTTAAATCATCAGATTCTATATTAAAAACGGAAACACAATTATCTATTGCTTCTTCAGTACCAACTCTTTGAATTGTATTAATTATTATTTTTTTAGCATCCTGCCTTGCAGATAATTTTGCTTCCTCAATAATCTTTTGTGTTAATTCTAAAGCTTCCGTTTTAGTCTCCTGAACTAGTGTTTCTAACAATTCTTTTTTTGCATCTGAAGCAGATAAACTAGAAATTTTTTCAAGTTTTTCGATTTGTTCTTTGTGTATTTTTTCTATTTGGTTATTTTTCTTGTCAAATAATTCTATTTTTTTATTAAAGGAATTGACTCTATCTGTAAGACTTTGATTGTTTTTTTTATTCAACTCAAGTTGATTAGAAATTTGAGTTTCTTTGTCTTTTATTTTCTTCTGAGTATCTGTCAATTCCTTTTCACGATCTAAAATATGTTTTTCGTGTTGAGATTTTAATTCTAAAAACTTTTCTTTTGCTTGAAAAATTTTGTCTTTTTTTAAATTTTCTCCTTCAATTTCTGAAGATTTAATTATTCTATCTGCTTCATTTTTGGCATTAGACAACAAACTTGAAGCGGATGACTTATCTAAAATTTTAGAAATAAAAAAACCAGATAAAACTCCAGATAATGTTATGATTATATTTGTAATTGTAAAAATTTCTGTTCCCATCTTTTTTCTTTTAAAAAAAAAGCCTACATCAATATGTTTTGTATAAACCCCTATTAAAACAAGATTAAGGCTAACATACTGATCAAGGATCCATAAAGGCATGCTTTAACAATAATGACTCACCTTTTATAAAAGATTTGCGTTGAGTTTATCAAAAAATTTGATGTAGGCAGTAAATTAATTATTTAAATGAACGTTTTAAAAGTCAATAGCTTCTTGAATAGATTTATTTAAATCATTCAATCGTTTACTAACTTCTTCATTAACTTTTTCTTCAGATATATTTTCTTGTTCAGATTGGGTTGCAAGCTGTAAAGCGCACATGGCCAAAACATCTTGTTTATCCTTAACAGCATAATTCTCTTCAAAATGCTTTATCATAATATCAATTTTTTTAGATGCTGTTCTTAAACCCTCTTCCTGTTCAGATGGAACATTTAAAGGATATATTCTATTTGCAATTGTTAATTTAATTTTTTGCATCTAAAACTACTATGAAGTTAAATTCATTATACATTTATCCAATTCTTTAATCATTTTATTAATCTTAAGCTTAGTTAATGATTTATCATTACTACCTAAGAAAGTATTTGCAATTTTTAATGATTTATACTTTTCTTTCCATTCCCTTAAATCAGTAGTTTGTTTAATTAGAGTTTCTTCTTTTAAATTTAAATTTTTAGAAATTAAAGAATTTTCTTTTTTTAATTCTACGACCAAAGATTTTAATTTCTTAACATTAGACTCCAATAAAACTAGACTATCAATTGATTTTGACATTAAAAATAATACTATCTTACTCAAATTTAGTATTACTTAAATTGATAAACAAGTATCATTATAATTTTTAAAAATATTATTTTTGCAATAATTATTCATTTTTAAATGAAATCTTTCATAATTAAACTATTTCTTACATTAACTTTAATATTTCCATTTATTTTAAATTCTCAAATTGAATATCCCAAAGATTATTTTTCAAAACCTGTTGAAATTCCACTAGTTTTAAGTGGAAATTTTGGAGAATCAAGATCTAACCATTTTCATTCAGGCTTAGATTTTAAAACTCAAAATAAAGAAGGTTTAAGAATAATTAGTTCTGCAAAAGGATATGTAAGTAGAATTAAAATAGCTCACGGTGGTTTTGGAAAAGCCTTATATATAAATCATCCAAATGGTTTTACCACTGTTTATGCTCACCTTAAAAAATTTAATAAAGAAATTGAAGATTATATTAAAAAAATACAATATGATAGAAAATCTTATGAAATTGATTTATACTTAAAAAAAAATCAAATAACAATTGATAAAAATCAGTTTATTGCATTTTCAGGTAATACTGGCAGTTCTACAGGGCCACATCTTCATTATGAGATTAGAAAATCTTCTAATCAAAAACCCTTAAATCCAATACTATTTGGAATGCATGTTAATGATTCTAGAAGGCCTGAATTAAAATCAGTCTACTCATACAATAACGTAGATATTAATAATTATAAATCTTTAAAACCAATTAAATTATTTTTAAAAAAAATTAATGATAGTATTTTTAAAACACCTGAAATATACTTGAAAGGAAATTCAGGTTTTGGTATCAATGTATATGATAGACAAGATTCAGCCAATAATAAAAATGGAGTTTATAATATCTCAACATATTACAATAATGAATTCATTAATTCAATAAAATATAATAGTTTTCTTTTTGAAGAATCAATATTAATAAATACTCTAATTGATTTTGAACACTACATTAAAAATAAAGAAAGAGTAATAAAATTATTTAAAACTTCAGGAAATAAATTGAGTTTATATGAAAATGAAAATAATGGATTAATTAATATTAAACCAAATAATTCAGAGTTTAAAATTAAAATCAGTGATATAGAAGAAAATAACATCTTCATAATTATTCCAATAAATAGTAATAAAATGGAAATAATAAATAAAAAAGATGAAAACCTTAATTTGACTATTAATAATAAAAAAATAAATAATGATTTAAACTATAATTTCATTTATGGGAATCAAAAAATTAATATTCCAAAAAATACATTTTTACAAAATGTTGATCTTTATGTAGATTTTTCTAAAGATTCCTTAAAAATTATTAATCCCAATGTTCCTGTTTTTAAAAACATTAAAATAATTTTTCCCAATTCTAATTCTAAAAAAGGTAATTACCTAGCAAATATCAGTAAATATAAACAAGAGACTTTTGTAACATCAAATCTCAACGTAAATAATAATTTTGAAACCAAAACTAAAAAGTTAGGAACATTTTTTATAAAAAATGATTCAATTCCTCCAAAAATAAAAAGCTTAAATTTTAATAATGAGGAATGGATTTCTAATAAAAAATATTTAAGAATAAAAATTAGCGACCAAGAAACTGGAATTAAAAAATATAATGGAACTATTAATGGAAGCTGGGTTTTATTTGAATATGAATATAAAAAGAATGAAATTTTTTATGAATTTGATAAATATTACAATAAAAAAGCTAAAAATGAATTGGAGGTAACAGTAGAAGATATGGTGGGAAATATTTCAATATTTAAAAGTGTTTTTTATAGAAAATTTAACTAGATTCTATAAAGTTTTTTATGGTATCAATAACTATTTTAACCTCTTCAATAGTATTATATTTTGAAAAAGAAAATCTAATAGATGGTTTTTCTAAATCATCAGGCTTAAGAATCTCATTTAAAACGTGAGAACCTTTTGAACTTCCAGATTGGCAAGCACTCCCTTTTGAACATGCTATTCCTTTTAAATCTAAATTAAATTCTAGTAATATAGATTTTTCTTTTTCAATTGGTAAACAAACATTTAATAATGTATATGTATTAGAATTTATATTGTCGCAACATGCATTAAATTTTATATTTGGAATATCTCTAATAGCTTTCTCAATAAAATATTTTTTTAATCCTAAAATATGCTTCTTGTCTTCATTTAGATTTTCATATGCCAATAAAAAAGCAGCCTCCATTCCAGAAATATTATGAACAGATTCTGTACCTGCTCTCAAGCCTCTTTCTTGACTTCCTCCAATCAAAACAGGTTCAATATTAAGTTTTTTATTTACATATAGAAAACCTATTCCCTTAGGACCATGAAATTTATGTGCAGAACCTACAATAAAATCTATATCTAATTTTGATAAATCAATCTTATATCTTCCTATAGATTGAACAGTATCAGAATGAAAAATTGCACCGTGATTTTTACATAAATCTCCTACTCTTTTTATATCTAGAATTGAACCTATTTCATTATTAACATGCATTAAGCTTACAAGTTTTTTTGATTTATTTAATTCTAAAATTTGTTCCAAATCATTATAATCTACAGAACCATCTGAATTTATCTTAACATAAATAACACTAACATAAAATGTTTTTTCTAAATGTTTAATAACATTTAAAACTGCATGGTGTTCTAATTTAGAAGTAATTATCGTTTTAATTTTAAGGTCTCTTACTGCAGAAATTAGAACCATATTATCTGACTCCGTTCCCCCAGACGTAAAAAATATTTCACTAGAGGAAATACAAAATTCTTTTGCAATTGATTTTCTTGCCTTTTCTATTATTGTCCTGGAGGACCTACCAAAACTATGGGAAGATGAGGGATTTCCATAATTTTCTTTCATTACATTATTGATAGTTGTTAAAACAGAGGAATCTATTTTAGTAGTAGCAGCATTATCAAAATATATTTTTTTCATTAATTATTCAAAATCTTTTATTGAATCAATAATAATATTAGTAGCATTAATCATTTCATTTTTAGAAATAGTTAATGGAGGAGCAAATCTAATTATATTTCCATGAGTAGGCTTAGCTAATAATCCATTTTCTTTTAGTTTTATACATATATTCCAAGCTGTTTCACTTTCCTCTTTATCATTAATAACAATTGCATTGAGCAATCCTTTTCCTCGAATTAGTTTAACAATGTTACTCTTCTTTATATACTCATTCATTGTTTTTCTAAAAAATAAACCCATTAATTCTGCATTATTACATAAATCCTCATCCTTAATTACTTTTAAGGCTGCTATGGCAACTTTACAACCAAGTGGATTCCCTCCAAAAGTAGATCCATGTTCTCCTGGCTTTATAGTTAACATAATTTCATTAGAAGACAAAACTGCTGAAACTGGTAATACACCACCTGATAGAGCTTTTCCTAAAATAAGTATATCGGGTTTAAAACCGTGATGATCACAGCATAAAAGTTTTCCTGTTCTTCCAATTCCAGTTTGAACTTCATCTGCTATAAATAATACATTTGACTTTTTACAGAGTTTATATGCATTATATAAATAATTTTCATCAGGAACAACAACGCCTGCTTCACCTTGAATAGGTTCTACCATAAAAGCTGCAACATTAGGATCTTTAAGTGCTTCTTCTAGTCTATTAATATCATTAAATGGGATAACTTCATATCCTGGCATATATGGACCAAAATCATTTCTGCTTAATGGATCGTTTGAAGAAGAAATAGCTGCCAAAGTTCTGCCCCAAAAATTTCCAGTAACAAAAATAATCTTGGCATTATTTTGTTTGATTCCTTTTATTTTATATGCCCATTTTCTAGCTAATTTAACTGCTGTCTCTCCACCTTCCACACCTGTATTCATTGGAAGTAATCTATCATATCCAAAATAATTTGTAACATATTTTTCATAATCTCCCAATACATCATTATAAAATGCTCTAGAAGTTAATGTTAAAATAGAAGATTGATCTACTAATGCTTTTATAATTTTAGGATGACAATGTCCTTGATTTACAGCAGAATAAGCGGATAAAAAATCATAATATTTATTTCCATCGACATCCCAAACATAAATACCCTTTCCCTTATTTAAAACTACAGGTAATGGGTGATAATTATGTGCTCCAAAATTATTCTCTATTTCAATATAATTTTTTGATAAGTATTTATTCATTTAAATATTTAATGTTCTAAAATTAGGATACTTAATTAAACTAGACAATATAAACGTAAAATACATGTAAAATACACGATTTTAATTAGATTTGAATTTAAAATTACATCTTGAAATATATAGAGAGCAAAAAAAATGAAATTTTTAAAAATCTAAAGAAACTACTTTTAAAATCTAAAACTAGAAAAAATTCTAAAAGATTTATTGTACAGGGTTTGAAAGAAATTATCCTTTGTTTAGATTCTAATTATGAACTAATTCAATTATATACTTGCTCTGAAATTCATTCTAAAAAATACGATGATTTATATATTAAATACAAATCAACTGATTTATCTTATAATCTTTATAAAGAATTATCATATAAAGAAAAAGGAGACGGTTTTTTAGCTATATTCTCTTCAAAAGAATTCAATTTAAATAAATTAATTCTACCAAAAAACCCTTTACTTCTTGTTGCAGAATCCCCTGAAAAACCAGGGAATATTGGCGCTATTTTAAGAACTGCAGATGCTGCAGGTGTTGATGCTGTAATTATTGCAAATCCAAAAACAGAGATTTATAATCCAAATATTATTAGATCAAGCCTAGGAACTGTTTTTTCATCTCAAATAGGATTGGGTAAAACAAAAGAAGTAATAAATTTTTTAAAAAAAAATAAAATAAAAATTATATCAACTCTAATAAAAAACAGTGTTAATTATAGTTCAGTTAAATTCACTGGACCATGTTCAATAATTGTAGGTACTGAATCCTCCCCTCTTTCAGATGATTGGGTAAAAAACTCTGATGAATTAATTAATATTCCAATGAAAGGAAAAATTGATTCATTAAATTTATCAGTTACTTCAGCAATAGTTATATTTGAAGCTCTAAAACAAAGAAATGCAAATTAATGCTGAATCTGTTTTTTTATTACTTATTATAATAATTATTTTTAATTTTTTTAAAGACTACTATTTAGATTTTTTAAATTCAAAACACTTTAGGAATAAAATTCCTGAAATTATTTCTGATGTTTATGATAATGAAAAATATTTAAAATCTCAAGAATACAAAGAATATCTATATATTTTTTCTAAATATTCAAAAATTTCTAGCCTAATTATAATTTTGAGTTTTTTTTATTTTGATGGTTTTTTAATTCTAGATAATTATTGTAGAAGTTTCTTTGACTCTGAACTTTTAATTAGTCTGACTTTTTTTGGTATAATATTTTTTGGAAATGAATTATTAAGTTTGCCATTTTCAATATATTATACATTTGTGATTGAAGAAAAATTTGGTTTTAATAAAACTACACCAAAAATTTATATCAGTGATAAGATAAAATCTTGGATTTTAACTTTATTGTTTGGAGGAGGGATCCTAAGCTTTATGATCTTTCAATTTGAATTAATAGGCAAAAACTTTTGGATTATAGCATGGGTTTTTATTTCCTTAATCTCTATTTTAATTAATGGACTTTATGCACAAATAATAGTTCCTATTTTTAACAAACAAAGCAAACTAAAAGAAGGTAATTTAAAATTTGAAATAGAAAAATATTCAACTAAAGTTGGATTTAAACTAAGTAACATTTTTGTAATAGACGGATCCAAAAGATCTACAAAAGCAAATGCCTATTTTTCAGGATTTGGAAAACAAAAAAGAGTTACATTATACGACACTTTAACAAATAAATTAAATGCAAATCAAATAGTTGCTGTAATTGCACATGAGATAGGGCACTATAAAAAAAATCATATCATTTATAATTTATTTTTCTCAATTATTCAAACCGGAATTATGCTTTATATTTTTTCATTATTTATCTACATGCCAATTTTTTCGGAATCATTAGGAATTGAAACACAAAGTTTTCATATTGGACTTATTTGTTTTTCTATTTTATTCACTCCATTTTCAGAAATAATCTCATTGATTTTTAATTTATTTTCTAGAAAATTTGAATATGAAGCAGACCAATTTGCTAAGAAAACACATCATGGAAAATATTTAATAGAAGCATTAAAAATTTTATCAAAGGATAGCCTAAGTAATTTAACTCCCCATCCAAAATATGTTTGGTGGCATTACTCACACCCAACTCTATTGCAAAGAATAGTTAGATTATAAATCATAATAAAATATTGTTTTTTTTAATTATTTTTAATAGATGATCTTAGCAAATGCAATAAAAGATAATAGTTTGATTGCTAAAGAGTATAAAGAATTACTCAAGATTAGTTATCAATCTCTTAATACTGATGATAGAAAACTTATAAGATTAGCATTCAACACATCTGTTGATGCACATAAAAATCAAAGAAGAAAATCAGGCGAACCTTATGTTTTCCATCCAATTGCAGTAGCAAAAATTGTTGCATCTAAGATAGGTTTAGATGCTACTTGTATAGCTGCAGCTTTACTTCATGATGTTATAGAAGATACAGAATATAATGAATCTAAGATTCAAAGACTTTTTGGAAAAACAATTTCTAAAATTGTAGTAGGATTAACTAAAATATCTAAACTAAAGAAAGAAAAAGATATTTCAATGCAAGCTGAAAATTTTAGAAAAATGCTATTGACCATTAATGATGATGTTAGAGTAATCCTAATTAAAATTGCTGACAGATTACATAATATGCAAACATTAGATGTATTATCTTCAGAAAAACAACTAAAAATTTCATCTGAAACATTATATATATATTCTCCAATAGCTCATAGAATTGGACTTTATGATGTTAAATCAGAATTAGAAGATTTAGGATTAAAATATACAGAGCCTGAAATGTTTAACGAAATCAAAAATAAAATTGAAGAATCAAAAGAGGAACAAGACAGGTACATTAAAAATTTCTCTAGAAGAATAAGTGATAAACTAAGAAAAGAAGATCTTTCAATAAAAATAAGTGGAAGACCAAAATCAATTTATTCAATTAGAAGTAAAATTGTTAAAAAAAATATTTCATTTGAGGAAGTTTATGACAAATTTGCAATAAGAATTGTATATAAAACAAAACCTGAAATAGAAAAATTCTTAGCATGGAAAATATATTCAATTATTACTGATTATTATACTCCAAACCCACTTCGCCTAAGGGACTGGATTACATCTCCAAGATCAAATGGGTATGAAGCTTTACACATAACAGTTGTTGGTCCAGGATCTAAATGGGTTGAAGTCCAAATAAGATCAGAAAGAATGCATGAAATTGCTGAAAAAGGATATGCAGCTCATTTCATGTATAAACAAGGAAAACAAAATGAAAATGGGCTTGAAGATTGGTTAAATAGATTAAAAGAAGTCCTAGAAAATTCTGAAACTAGTGCATTAGATTTTGTTGAAGATTTTAAATTAAATTTATATTCTAACGAAATTTTTGTATTTACTCCAACTGGAGAATTAAAATCATTACCTACTGGATCAAGTGCATTAGATTTTGCCTTTACTGTACATACTGGATTAGGTTTAAAAACAAGGGGAATAAAGGTAAATGGAAAAATAGTTCCTCTTAGCTATGAACTTAAAAGTGGAGATCAAATTGAAATAATAAAATCTGAAAATACCAAGCCCTCAGCTAACTGGTTAGATTATGTAAAAACTTCAAGGGCAAAATCAAAAATTAGGACAGCATTAAAAGAAGAAAAAAAATTATTAGCTGAAGACGGAAAAGAAATTTTAAGAAGAAAATTAAAACAACTAAAAATTGATTTTAATGAAAAAAATATAAATAATCTAGCTAATTACTTCAATTTAAGAACCAGTTTAGATTTATTTTACAGGATAGGAATTGGAAAAATAGACAATTCCTCCCTTAAAAAATTTGCTGCTTCAAATAAAAATAGACTTCTTAATTATTTAAGAAAGAAAATTTCAAAAAGTAATAGTGAAATAAGTCATAATGAGAAAGAAATAAAAAATAATTTCGATCAAATTGTATTTACAAATGAAGAAGAAAAGTTAGATTATACTTTAGCAAAATGTTGTAATCCAATTCCTGGTGATAATGTGTTTGGATTTTTGACAATTAAAGAGGGGATTAAGGTTCATAAAAAGACTTGTTCTAATTCAATAAGTCTACAATCTAAATTTGCTTACAGAATTATAAAAGCTAAATGGATTGATTCTACTCAAGAAGATTTTACTTCAATAATAAAAATTTCTGGAATTGATAACATTGGTATTGTAAGTGAAATTACCAGGATTATATCAAATAATTTAAGTATTAATATGAAAAAAATGAGTTTTGATACTATTGAAAATACATTTGCTGGAACAATAAAATTACAAGTTAAAAACAAAAGCATTTTAGATGAGCTTATTCAAAAATTAAAAAAAATTAATGGTATTGAAAAGGTAAATAGAGAATAGTATTATGATGATTTTTTAACTTAATTTTGCATTATGGAACAAAAAACAAATCAAGAAATTGTTAAGGAAGTTTTTACTAAGTTTTTGGATAATAAAACTCATAGAAAAACTCCAGAAAGATTTGCAATTTTACAAGAAATTTATGACTCGCCAGATCATTTTGATATAGAATCACTCTATTTGAAAATGAAAAATAAAAATTATAGGGTTAGTAGGGCTACACTTTACAATACAATTGAACTCTTATTAGATTGTAAACTTGTCAGGAAACACCAATTTGGTACATCTCAAGCACAATATGAAAAATCTTATTTTGACCATCAACATGATCATATTATTTTAACTGATTCTGGTGAAGTAAAAGAATTCTGTGATCCTAGAATTCAAACAATCAAAAAAAATATAGAAGAAATATTTGAAATAGAAATTCATAACCATTCTCTTTATTTTTATGGAACATCAAAAAATAAAAAAAAATAGATTTATATGAAGGTTGATTTATTACTTGGATTACAATGGGGAGATGAGGGAAAAGGGAAAATTGTTGATGTATTAACAAAAAATTACGATATAATTGCAAGATTTCAAGGTGGTCCAAATGCTGGACATACATTAGAATTTGATGGAATTAAACATGTTTTACACACTATACCCTCAGGTATCTTTCATAAAAATTCTATCAATTTAATTGGAAATGGGGTTGTTATAGATCCTGTAATCTTTGAAAAAGAAATTGAAAATCTAGAACCTTTTAATATCAATTTTAAATCAAAATTATGTGTTTCTAGAAAAGCACACCTTATTTTACCAACACATAGATTGTTAGATGCTGCATCAGAACTTTCTAAAGGAAAGTCAAAAATTGGTTCAACTTTAAAAGGAATTGGACCAACTTACATGGATAAAACTGGAAGAAATGGTATTAGAGTTGGAGATATAGAACTAGATGGTTGGTTAGAAAAATATAGAAAATTAGCAAACAAACATGAACTTCTAATTAAAAATTTAAATGTAGACCTACAATATAATCTTAATGAATTAGAAAATGATTTCTTTAATGCCATTGAAAAATTAAAAACCATTCCATTTATAGATAGTGAAAATTATATATTTAGTGAATTAGATAATAACAAAACTATTTTAGCAGAAGGAGCACAAGGATCTCTCTTAGATATAGATTTTGGGACTTATCCTTTTGTTACCTCATCAAACACAACAGCTGCCGGAGCTTGTACTGGATTAGGAATTCCTCCAAATAAAATTAAAGATGTCTATGGAATTTTTAAAGCATATACTACAAGAGTAGGTAGCGGTCCTTTTCCTACAGAACTTTTTGATGAAAATGGAAAAAAAATGGCAAAAGTAGGTAATGAATTTGGAGCTACAACAGGTAGACCAAGAAGGTGTGGATGGTTAGATCTTGTAGCTTTAAAATATGCTGTAAGGATAAATGGTGTGACAAGTCTTATGATGATGAAAGGAGATGTTTTATCTGGATTTAAAAAAATAAAGGTTTGTATAGAATATCAATTTAAAGGTAAATCAATTAAACATTTTCCTTTTTCAGTAAATAATAATGAGCTAAAACCTATCTACTTAGAATTTAAAGGATGGAAAGAAGATATAAGTAAATTAAGAGATGAAGATTCTCTTCCAAAATCATTTCTAAAATATGTTAGTTTTTTAGAGAAAGAATTAAGTATCCCAATTTCTATAATCTCAGTTGGACCAGATAGAACTCAAACTATAATTCGTTAATTTATAAATTGAAAATAAAAACATCGATACTATTTCTGTTATTTTTTAATTTAATTTTTTCTCAAGAAAAAAAAATTATTGAAATAATAGAGGCAGGTTCTTTTGACAGAAACGAAGAAACTAATCCTGGTGCAAATATTTTAAAAAGAAATGATAAAATTAGGGTTCATTTGTTTCATGATGGAATGAATATTTATTCTGATTATGCATTATTTTATAAAAAAACTAATTCTTTTAAAGCTTCTGGAAATGTAGTTGTATTACAAGGTGATAGTATAAATCTATTAAGTAATTATTTAGATTATGATGGAAATGTTAGAAAAATTATTGCAACTGGTAATGTTGACTTTTCCAATAGCAATACAAATCTAAAAACAGAAATCCTTTTTCATGACAGAAATGCTAAAGAATTTTTTTTTGAGAGAGGAGGTGTAATTAAAGATAGCATTACAACTATTAAAAGTAGCGAAGGAAAATTTTTTCAAGAAAATTCAAAGTATACTTTTAATAAAAATGTAGAAATAACTAACCCTGAATATTATATTGAATCAAATAAATTAGATTATTATACCATTTCTGAACATGCATATTTCTTTGGACCTACATCCATTGAAGGAAAAGATTATGATATTTATTGTGAAAAAGGTTTCTACGATACCAAAAAAAAGAGGGGGTTCTTTACAAGGAATTCAAAAATAAATTACAACAATAGGATTATTGAGGGAGACAGTTTAACTTTTAATGACAATCAAGAATTTGCTTCAGCTACAAAAAATATTGTGTTAACTGATACAATTAATCAAACAATAATCAAAGGAAATTATGCGGAGGTTTTTCAAGCAATTGACTCAGCTATGATTACTAAAAAATCAATTGCAATTAAAATGATTGAAAAAGATTCATTATTTATTAAGGCTGACACGCTATTTGCGATTGGGCCACCAGAAAATAGAATAATTAAAGGAAGATATAATGTTAGAATATTTAAAGAAAATCTGAGTGGGAAATCTGATAAAATAATAATAAATCAAAAGAATGGATTAACCAAACTTTTAAGAAATGAAATAAGTGAAAGACAAAAACAAATTCTTACAATAAATGAAATAGCAAAAATAAATCCTATTATTTGGAATGGGGCTAGTCAAATGACAGGAGACGAAATTCATATAATTAGAGATGTCAAAACAAATGATCTTGATTCATTAAAAATTTTAAATAATGCATTTATAATTGAAAAAGACACTTTGGGAGAAAATAATTTTAATCAAATGAAAGGAATTAAACTATTTGGAAAGTTTCATGAAAATGAATTAAAAACTATAGAACTTATTCAAAACACTGAAATGATTTACTATTTATATGATGAGAAAACAAAAGATTTAATTGGAATTGATAAAGCAATTTGTAGTTCAATCATTATGGAAATTGAAAATAATAATATAAAAGAAATTACTTTTTTTACAAATCCTGAAGGAGAGGTTTACCCTGAAGAGGAAATGGAATCAAATCTTAAAGTTCTAAATGGGTTTAATTGGAGAATTAAAGAAAAAATTGAAACAAAAGAAGAAATATTCATTAAATAATTTTTTTTGAAAAAAAAATTTTATAAATATCAAGCTCAAACTACAAATAATCCATTAGCATTAGAAATTTCTCATGCAGAAGGAAGTTATATATATGATAAAAACAAAAGAAAATATCTAGATTTTGTTGCAGGTGTTTCAGCATCTAATCTTGGGCATAGGAACAAATCAATAAGCAAAGCAGTAAAAAAACAAATTGATAAATACTGGCATGTTATGGTTTATGGAGAATTTATTCAAGAACCAACTGTAAAATTATGTGAATTACTCTCCAAAAATGTACCAAGATCATTATCTAATACATATCTTACCAATTCTGGAACAGAAGCGATAGAAGCAGCAATGAAATTAGCTAAAAGAATTACTGGAAGAACTAAAATAGTTGCAGCAAAAAATGGTTATCATGGAAATACTCAAGGTGCAATGAGTATTATGGGATTTGAAGAAAGAAAAAGGGCATATAGACCCCTTTTGCCTAATATAGATTTTATTGAGTTTAATAATTCTAATGATATAATAAAAATTGATAATCAAACAGCTGCAGTTTTTCTTGAAACAATTCAAGGAGGTGCTGGATTTATAACTCCAATTAATAATTATCTTAAAAAAGTTAAAGAAAAGTGTGATGAAGTAAATGCACTTTTGATTTTAGATGAAATTCAACCTGGAATTGGACGAACTGGAAAATTATTTTCATTTGAACATTATAATATTATTCCTGATATTTTAGTTTTTGGAAAAGGTCTTGGAGGAGGTTTTCCTATAGGGGCATTGAGTTCAAGTAAAGAAAGAATGGAGCTTTTCAAAAAAAACCCAATTTTAGGACATATAACTACTTTTGGAGGACATCCTGTTATAGCTGCAGCAGCTTTAGAAAATTTAAAAGAAACCTTGAGTTCAGGAATAATGAAAACAATTAAAAAGAAAGAAAATTTGTTTAGAAAATTATTACAGCACAAATTAATTAAAGAAATAAGAGGAAAAGGACTTATGTTAGCATTAATAATGAAAAATAAAAAAATTGCAAAAGAATTAGTTATAAAAAGTTTAGATAATGGTTTAATTTTATTTTGGTTATTATTTGAATCAAAAGCTGTAAGAATTACTCCTCCATTATCAGTAAATGAAAATGAAATTAAATTAGGTTGTAAAGTAATAATTAATGTTTTAGATCAGCTTTACAATGTTGATTAATTTGTTAAGAAAATAATTTTAGTAATTAATACCCCACTACTTCTCTTACTATCTTAGGAACAAATTAATAAATTAGATGAAAGAGGAGTTTAATGATTTTCATAATCATTCTATTTCAAAATTTGAATCTATGCTTAAAACAAATTCATTTTTGTTTTTTGATTCAAATGAGTTTGAAGAAATTATAATTTATTATTTAGATATTGGTAATATCTCACTTGCAAAAAAAGCTTGTTCTCTTGGAATAAAACAATATCCAAATTCAACATCTTTATCTGTTTTACAAATTGAAATTTTATTATTGAATAATGAGATTGAAAAAGCAGAAAAAATAGCATGTAATTTTTATAAGACTGATCCTTTAAATCCTGAAATTTTAATTCAAAAATCTAAAATATATTCTAAGAAAAAGAATCATATTAAAGCCATAAAAATATTAAAAGAAATTAGTTTAAATTCAGATTTATACTACGAAGCTTTATCATTAATAGGAAAAGAATATCTTTTTATTGATGATTTTCAAAATGCAAAGAAAGTATTTAAAAAATGTTTAAATATGAATAGTAGTGATTATTCAATTTTAAATAATATTCTTTACTGTTTTGATTCAATCGGAAATTCAAGAAATACAATAAACTTTTTGAATGATTTTCTAGAAACTAACCCATATTGTGAAATTGCATGGCATCAGTTAGGTAAACAGTATGTGAAAGATGAAATGTTTAAAGAAGCATTAAGTGCATTTGATTTCGCAATAATTTGTGATGACTCATTTACTGGTGCATATATTGAAATGGCAAAGATTCTTGAGAAATTAGAAAAAATTAATGAGGCAATTGAAAAATATGAAATTTCTTTAGGTATAAATGGACCGAATTCATTTGCGTTATTTAGACTAGGAAGATGTCACGATAAATTGGGAAATTGTGAATTGGCCTTATCCTATTATAAGCAAACTATTGATCAAGATCCAATTCATGATAAAGCATGGATGTATATTTCTCTAAATTATTTTAACAAAAAAAAGTTTAATGACTCAAAAAATAGTTTATTAAAAGCATTAGAAATTAATTCAGAAAAAATTAAGTACTGGAAACTTTATCTTAAAATTTGTATTGAATTAGATTTATATGATGAAACTGAACTAGCATTTGTAGAAATTCTATCAATAGAAAAATTAAAAATAAGTACTATTTCATTTCTTACGCAAATTTTGATTAAAATTCCTAGTAATAAAAAATTACATTATAGGCTCTTAAAATCAATTGATTTATTACCAAACTCAGACAAGAATGAAATTAACTATTTTTTATCTGTCATTTATTTTAATTTGACCGAAAATAAAACTGCCATCTTATTTCTTAAAAAAGCATATTTATATGATCCCTCTAAATATGACTATTTTAAAAAGCTTTTTTCATTAATTCCAAAATTGCAGGTTTTTAAAAACTTACTTGTAAACTAATTTATCTATTTAATTATCTTAATTTTAGAAAAATGAAAAGAAATGTTTTATTACGTTTTTCAATATTTCTTAAGGGAATGGCAATGGGTATTGCTGATATAATTCCTGGTGTTTCTGGAGGAACTATTGCAATAATTACAGGAGTTTATGAAGAGTTTTTAAGTACGCTAAATAGAATTGATTTTAAAATATTTAAATTATTATTTAATGGTGAATTCAAAAAAACTTCTAAAAAATACAATTTAAGCTTTTTATTAAGTTTATCGATCGGAATATTTACAAGCATAATAATTTTAAGTCACTACATTACTTATTTTATAGAAAATTATCCTATTGCTCTTTGGTCATTTTTCTTTGGTTTAATTTTATCTAGTATATTTTTTCTCTTTAACCAAATTAAAAGTTGGAATTTAAAAAATTTTCAATTTGTATTTACAACTAAATTATATCTGCTAGTTTTTGGTTTATTAATAGCAATTTATATCCAAACTTTAAATCCAGGAAAAAATGAAATTAATAATATATATTTATTTTTTTGTGGAATAATTAGTATCACAGCAATGCTTCTACCAGGAATCTCTGGAGCATATATATTAATTTTATTAGGTGCTTATGAAACTATTTTAAATACATTAAAGGAGGTTGTTAAACTTAATTTAGATTATTTTTTAAATTTTTTCTCATTTATTTTAGGAGCTATAGTTAGTATAAAATTATTTTCTAAATTTTTAACATGGGGATACAAAAACTATAAAGATAATACACTTTCATGTTTAATAGGATTTATGATTGGATCCCTGCCTGTATTGTGGCCATGGAAAACAGAAATTATTTCAAAAGATTTTTTTATATATAATCTATATATTCCATCATTTAATTCTAAAAATTCAACATTAATTGAAGGAATTATATTTATGTTACTTGGAATTGGTGTTGTTTTTATTTTAGAATATTTGTCAAAAAAAAATGCAAAAGAGAAATAAAAAAGAACTATTTATTTTATTAATAAAAAGTATTTTGATGGGAACAGCTAATAAGTTGCCTGGAATTTCAGGGGGACTAGTTGCTCTAATTACTGGTTTCTATAACGAAATGATTAATACATTTAAAAAAATTGATTTTAAAACATTTAGTTATCTTATTCGGGGGGATATTAAGAAATTTAACAATAATTATAATGGACTTTTTTTAATAACTGTTCTTTTTGGAATAGTGATTAGTTATTTTACAACATCACAGATTTTAGATTATTTTTTCAAAATATCAGAACTTAATGTTTGGTCTATTTTTTATGGAATGATAATAGCTTCAATTGTAATTCTAATTAAAAAAAATAAGATTAAAAACAGAAAAGAAATATTTTTTTTGATATTTGGTTTATCTATAGGCTTAATTTTAAGTTTTTCAGAACCACTTTCTGAAAATAAAAATATTTTGTTTGTATTTTTTTGTGGGTTTATAAGCATCTGTGGAATGGTAATCCCGGGAATTTCAGGTTCATTCTTATTAATATTATTAGGGAATTACAAACTTCTTCTTGTAGATTCTGTTAATACATTTTTTGAATTTATAAAAAATATTCTTGGATTTGAGAATTCAAATGAAATTGATTTTGAATTAATAAAAATTCTTTTCATTTTTTGTCTTGGGTCAATTATTGGTTTGGTATTATTATCTAATTTATTAAGCTTTTTAATAAGAAAATATACAAATCAAATAAATCAATTAATAATTGGATTTGTTACAGGTTCATTAATAATTATTTGGCCATGGAAAAAAGTTTATATAAATTCTGAAGTAAATATTAATTCTTTTGATAACATAGAAATAACGAACAGTTATTTGAGATATTTACCAGATTTAAGTGAATCAAATAATATTATAGCTTTAATTTGGATATTAATTGGTTTTTTGTTTGTAATTTATATTGAAAATTATGGATCAAGAAAAAAAAACATATGGACTATTAGGAAAAAATATTGATTATTCATTTTCAAAAAGTTATTTCTTAAATAAATTCAAAAAATTAAATTTAGATTCAAATTATACATATAAAAATCTTGATTTGAATGACCTTAATCAATTTAGAAATATAATAGAAAAAAAAGAATTTAATGGATTCAATGTAACCATTCCCTTTAAAGAAAAAATAATTAAATTTTTAGATTTGTTGGATTCAAAAGCTAAAAAAATAGGTGCAGTAAATACTATAAAGATTTGTTCAAATTATAAATTAAAAGGATACAATACAGATTATATTGGTTTTATTAAATCAATACGTCCTTTTTTAAATAAAAATCACAAAAAAGCGATATTATTAGGATCTGGAGGAGCGTCTAAATCAATTGTTTTTGGGCTTAATAAATTAAATATTTCATCTATTATTGTTTCGAGGTTTAAAAAAAAGGGGGATATTACATATAAAGAATTAAATAGTGAAATTATAAATAAATCTCAGATTATTATTAATTGTAGTCCAATTGGAACTTTTCCAAAAATAAATGAGTGTCCTAAAATTCCATATAATTCGATTAACAGTAATCATATTTGTTATGATTTAGTATATAATCCAATAGAAACTGAATTTTTAATGAAATCAAAAAAAAATGATGCTAAAATATTAAATGGAATGAAAATGTTAGAATTACAGGCAGAGGAAAGCTGGAAAATATGGAACGAATAATTTCAAATAATTTACTTTAAAATTGAGTTTGGATAAAAATAAAAACATGAATTTAAATAAAAATCTAGATGAAAAGAAAGAGCTCATAGAAAAATTAAAAAATCTAATAAATCTAGATATAAAAATGAATGAAAAATATCTACAATTTAAAGAAATACAGAGAAAATGGTTCAATATAGGTCCTGTTAGCAGAAGAGAAAGCTCAATTATATGGAATACTTTCCAACATCACATAAAAAATTTTTATGATTATCTTCATTTGAATAGAAAATTTAAAGAAATAGACAGCAAACATAATCATCAACAAAAGGAAATAATATTAAAAAAAGCAAAAGAATTAATTAAAGAAAATGATATA
Organism: Flavobacteriaceae bacterium; assembly: GCA_002702895.1. Taxonomy (GTDB): domain Bacteria; phylum Bacteroidota; class Bacteroidia; order Flavobacteriales; family Flavobacteriaceae; genus MAG-121220-bin8. The sequence continues at coordinate 51,233 of PACX01000006.1, forward strand.
ATAAGAACTTATAAATTTTATCAAAGATTAAATAAAAGATGGAAATATGAAATCGGGCCTACAGACAAAGAAAATGATAAAATATTAAACAATCAGTTTTTAGAAATTGGAAAAAAAATTTATAATAATAAAAGGGAATTTGATAACAATAAAGATTTAATATTAGAAGAAAATTTATTAAAAAAAGAAGAATACATTAAAGAAATTGATAATATAACAAATCGGGAAAGTAAAACACCAAAAGAATGGCAAAAAAAAATTAAAGACTTTGAAAAAATAAAAAATATTTTAGAAAAATCAGGGCCAGTTCCTTCAAATAAAAGTAAATTATTCTGGGAAAAATATAAAAAAAGTATAAAAAATTATTACTCTTCAAAAAATAGTTACTATAAAAGTTTAAAAAAAATATACCGTGAGAATATTTTAAAACAGAAAAATTTAATAGAAAAAGTACAAAGCCTTAAATCAAATAAAAATTTAGAAAATAATAAAAAAGAAATTATTTATTTACAAAAAGAGTGGAAAAAAATAAAACCTGTTCCATATAAAGTAAATCAAAAGAATTTTAAAGAATTTAAATTTATTTGCAATTATTTTTTTAATAAGATTGATGATTTAAAAGCAAATGAAATAAAAGAAAGTAAAAAAAATAAAAGTGTACAAAATAATTTTTTATCAGAAATTGAGAGTGATTTGTCAAGTAAAGAAATAAATCTTGAGAAATTAATAATTCAATGGGGAAAACTAGGTCAAAAAGACTTACAAACAGAAAAAAAGTTTGAAAAAACTATAATTAAAGTTCTTATTTCAAAAGGATTTAACAAAAATGAATCCAAAATAAAATTTTTAGAATTTAAATGTAATTCAATGAATAATGATGAAAAAAAATTAAAAGTAAGTGAATTAATTAAAGAATTAGATAACTTGAAAAAAGAGCTTTCAACACTAGAAAATAATCTTTCATTTTTTAATGAAAAATCAAAAGAAAATATACTTCTTAATAAAGTTCACAAAGACATAAAGAAAAATAAAGAACAAATAAATAATATATCTTTTCAAATAGAGATTTTAAAAAGTTAATATTTTTCTTTTACTAAGTCCCAATATTTATTTAAATCAGTTAAACTTGAATTTTGTATATTTTTATTTTCTGATTTCATTTTATTTTCTAATATCTTAAATTTTTTTATGAATTTTTTATTAGTTTTTTCAAGGGCTGAGTCTGGATTAATACCAATATACCTTCCAAAATTAATTACTGAAAAAATAAGATCCCCAAATTCATTTTCTATTTTTTTTAAATTTCCAGTTTTTAATTCATTTGAAAGCTCTTTTAATTCCTCTAATATTTTATTTTTGACTTGACTTTCATCTTTCCAATCAAAGCCAACATTAGAAACCTTTTGTTGAATTCTCATCGATTTTAAAATTGAAGGAAGAGATTTAGGCACACCCTCCAATATACTTTCTCTACCATCTTTAAGTTTTAACTTTTCCCAATTTAATTTTACTTCACTTTCATTTATTTCTTCAACTTCTTTATATATATGTGGATGTCTAAAAATTAATTTTTTTGAGATACTATTTGCAACATCTGAAATATCAAATTTATTTGATTCACTTGCAATTCGTGAATAAAATATAACATGCAGCAAGAGATCTCCTAATTCATTTTTAATTTCTTCAATATTATTTTCTGAAATGGCATCTACTAATTCATATGTTTCTTCAATTGTTAATGATTTCAAGGATTCAAAAGTTTGTTTCTTGTCCCAAGGACATTTTTCTCTTAAATCATCCATTATTTCTAAAAGACGACCAATAGATTTTAATTGTTTCTCTTTTGACATAAATTTTATTTATTAAAAGACATTGGATAGTCAGATTTAATTTTTCCAAGTGAAATATTATTTAATTTCCTTTTTAATAATTTTCTTTTGAAAGAACTCAATTTATCAGTAAATAATATACCTTCAATATGATCATATTCATGCTGAACAACTCTGGCAGATAAACCATCAAGTTTTAAAATCTCAGATTCAAATTTTTGATTTTGATATTGAATTTCAATTTGATCTTCTCTCTTAATATCTTCTCTAATTTCTGGGATACTTAAACAGCCTTCATTGAAATTTAATAAAGTTGAAGAAGACCATATAATTTTAGGATTAATAAATACTTTTTTGAAAGATTTTAATTTATTTCTTTCTATTATATTTAATTCTTTATCTTCTGCAAAAGGAGAAGTATCAACTACAAATAATCTAATTGCCTTTCCAATTTGGGGGGCTGCTAAACCTACTCCACTAGCAGAATACATGGTTTCCCACATATTGTCTATTAAATTATTCAAATCTTTATAATTAAAATCTATTTCTTTACATTTTATTTTTAAAATTGGGTTTCCATATGCAATAATTGGTAATATCATAATTATTTATTTTCTAGAAATGATTGTAAAATTAATGTTGCACTAATTTTATCAACTAGATTTTTATTTCTTCTTTTTTTTTTATTAATTCCACTATCAATAATTGTCTTTTTTGCAATTATTGAGGTAAATCTTTCATCATATCTTTCTATAATAATTTTTGGAAAGATTATTTTTAATTTTTTAATGAATTGTATTATTAACTTTTCAATTTTGGATGGAGTGTTGTCTCTTTGTAATGGTTTTCCGATTACAAAAACATCAATATGTTCTTTTTTCACAATTTGAGTTAAAAATTCAATTATTTTTGAACTAGAAATCGTATCGAGACCAAAAGCTAATTTTCTAGATTCATCAGAAATAGCAATTCCTACTCTCTTTATTCCGTAATCAATAGCAATAATTTTAGTCATTACTCAAAGTTAATTCATTAATAATTAAGGTTAAAATATCTGAAAGTATTAATTAGAATGTATATTTGAAAAAAATTAAATGATAGTGAAAAAAATTATTGAGTCTGCTTGGAAAAATAAATCATTGTTGGAAAGTGAAGAAACAAAGCAAGCTATATATTCCGTTATTGAGGGCTTAGATAAAGGAGAATTAAGAGTTGCTGAACCGTCAAATAATAGATGGATTGTGAATGAATGGGTAAAAAAAGCTGTAATTCTATATTTTCCAATTCAAAAAATGAAAACTATTGAAATTGGGCCATTAGAATTTCATGATAAAATTCCCTTAAAAAAGAACTATTCAGAAAAAGGTATAAGAGTAGTTCCACATGCAATAGCTAGGCATGGGTCATACATCAGTAAAGGTGTAATCTTAATGCCCTCTTATGTGAACATAGGTTCATATATTGATGAAGGTACAATGATAGACACATGGGCTACGGTTGGAAGTTGTGCTCAAATTGGAAAAAATGTCCACATTAGTGGTGGAGTTGGAATTGGTGGAGTATTGGAGCCCTTGCAAGCGTCCCCAGTTATAATAGAAGATAATGTTTTTATAGGTTCAAGGTGTATTGTTGTTGAGGGGGTTAAAGTAGGTAGAGAAGCTGTTTTAGGAGCTAATGTTGTTCTTACTGCATCAACAAAATTAATTGATGTAAATGGAGATAGTCCAAAAGAATTTAAAGGTCAAGTTCCTGCTAGATCTGTTGTAATTCCTGGATCATATACCAAAAAATTTCCTGCTGGTAATTTTCAAGTTCCATGCGCCTTAATAATTGGAACTAGAAAAGAAAGTACTGATAAAAAAACTTCTCTAAACAATGCATTAAGAGATTACAATGTTTCTGTTTAATTTCAATTAAGTAAATGGTTTTAGAGATTGAAAAAGCTGTTAAATTTCTTAAAAAGGGAAGTATAATAATTTATCCAAGTGATACTATCTGGGCAATTGGATGTGATGCAACTAATCAAAGGGCAATTAATAAAATTTATAAAATTAAAAAGAGATGTAAATCCATACCATTTATTTGCTTAATGAGTAATTATGAAATGATTGAAAAATATACTTATACAAATAAATCAATTATAAATATCTTAGAAATTCAAAAAGAACCTACTACAATAATTTATGAAAAAGTAAAAAATTTAAAAACATTTTCAAATTCAATTGGTATAAGAATACCTAAAGATCCATTTTGTAATATTTTAATAGATAGATTTAAAAAACCTATTATTTCGACCTCAGTTAATATTTCTGGAGATGAATATCCGGTTTATTATAAAGACATAAATGTTAGCATTTTAAAACAAATCGATTATGCAGTAAATTTAAGGAGAAATGAGAGGCTTGATAAAGCCTCCAAAATTATAAAAATAAAAGATGATAATTCAATAATTACTATAAGATCTTAAAATGATCAAAAGTTTAATAGAAAAAAATATAAATAATAAGTTATTTAAAACCATTTCCAAAATCGCAGATGAAACTGGGGTTGAGTGTTATGCAATTGGTGGTTTTGTGAGAGATTTATTAATGGGATTTGAAAATCCTAAAGATATAGATATCCTAGTTGTTGGAGATGGAATTGAAATTGCAAAAAAAGTTTGCAATAAATTAAATCCAAATTATAAAATTAAAATTTATAAAAATTTCCGAACTGCTGCCTTTAGATATAAAAATATAGAATTAGAGTTTGTAGGTTCCAGAAAAGAAAGTTATAAATCAAGTAGTAGAAACCCAAAAGTAGAAATTGGAAGTTTAGAAGATGATTTAAATAGAAGAGATTATACAATTAATAGTATTGCAATTGGATTAAATTCAAGGATGTGGGGAAAGATTATTGACAAGTTTAATGGAATAGATCACATTAATAAAAAATTATTAATTACTCCCTTAGATCCTTTAAAAACATTTTCTGATGATCCTTTAAGGATGTTAAGAGGTATTAGATTTTCTTGTCAACTAAACTTTTTGATTGATCCACAATGCTTGAAAATAATTTCTCAAGAAAAAAACAGAATTAAAATAGTAGCTGGAGAAAGAATTTCAGAAGAAATAAATAAAATATTAATGAGTGACAGACCTTCTTTTGGTTTCAAAATTCTTGATAAAACTGGAATTTTAGATATACTTTTACCTGAGCTAACTGCTCTTAAAGGTATTGATGAAATTGAAGGGCATAAACATAAAGATAATTTCTATCACACTTTAGAAGTTCTCGATAATATATGTTTAAATACAGATAAACTATGGTTAAGATGGTCTGCTCTTCTTCATGATATTGGTAAAGCTCCTACAAAAAAATATATTAAAAAAATTGGATGGACATTTCACGGACATGAATTAAAAGGTTCTAAAATGGTTTTAAAAATTTTTAAAAGATTTAATCTTCCTTTAAATAATAAATTAAAATATGTTCAAAAAATTATATATATGAGCTCAAGACCTATTATCATTTCAAGTGAAAAAGTTTCTGATTCTGCAGTTAGAAGATTAATTTATGATGCTAAAGAAGATCTTGATGATTTACTAAAATTGTGTGAAGCAGATATAACTACTAAAAACCCTAATAGGTTTAAAAAATACTTAAATAATTTTAAAATAGTTAGACAAAAAATTATTAGTGTAGAAAAAAGAGACCATATTCGAAATTTTCAACCCCCTATTAAAGGAAAAGAAATAATGAATTATTTTAATTTAAAACCTGGAAAAGAAATAGGAATAATAAAGGATTATATAAAGGAATCTATTTTAGATGGAAAAATAACTAATGATTACAAATCTGCAAAATCTTTAATGAATAAAAAAGGGCTTCAAATGGGTTTAAAAGTATCTAAATGAAAAAAAAATTTATTAAAATTTCTCAAATAAGTTTAATTTTAGTATTGCTCGTAATTTTAGCTGGATCATTGGTTAGAATGACTGGAAGTGGAATGGGATGCCCTGACTGGCCTAAATGCTTTGGACACTTAATTCCTCCCACAAATATTTCTGAGATAGAATGGGCTCCAAATAAAGATTATAAAAAAGGAATCATTTTGAGATATGAGGGGAAGTTAATAGTCTCAAAAAGAAATTTCACTTCTAGTAATGAAATAAGTTTTTCAAATTGGAATAATTATACCAAACATGATTATTCTGATTTTGATGCAACTAAAACTTGGATAGAGTTTATTAATAGATTAATTGGAGTAATAGCTGGATTAGCTACTCTCATTATGTTAGTTTTTTCATTTTCATATTGGAATAAAAAAAATGTTTTAATCTTAAATTCTTTATTAATAATTTTTGGAATGGGATTTCAAGCATGGTTAGGTAAACTTGTTGTGGATTCTAATTTATCTCCTTATAAAATAACAGTTCATATGCTTATGGCTTTAGTAATTATTTCTTTAATAATCTATTCTATATTTAAAGCTCAAGAAATGCTAGAAAACAAGATTATTAAAAATTCTTTTATTAAAAATTTAGTTTTATTTTCTGTTTTAATTAGTTTTTTTCAAATAATAATAGGAACTCAAGTAAGAGAATTCATTGATTTACAATATGAAATATATGGGCCTAACAATAAAGATAAATGGTTAAATACTCCAAACTTCTACTTTTATTTTCATAGAACGTTTTCCATTTTAATTTTTTTATTAAATTTTGGATTGTATTATTTAATCAAATCAAGGAATTATAATTCTAATTTGATTAAAAAAATATGTATTATAATTTCCCTTGAAATTATTGTTGGAATTATTATGTATTATATAAATTTTCCTATTTTTAGTCAACCAATTCATCTTTTATTAGCTACTATATTATTTGGTTACCAATTTTATTGGATGCTCCATTTTAAAAGAACAAATTAAATGATTTATAGAATTAGAATTATACTTGATTGTAAAGAAGATGTTATTCGTGATATAGAAATTAAAGAAACATGTTCCTTTGAAGATCTACATTTATTAATTATAAATTATTTTAATTTTAATAAAGGAGAAATGGCATCATTTTATTTAAGTAATGACGATTGGAAGCAAGGTGATGAAATTATGTTAGAGAGTTTTGAAAAAAATAGTAGTCAAATGATAATGAAAAATACTAATTTAAATACTATAGTAAATGAAAAACAAAAAAAATTCATTTATGTATATGACTTTTTAAAATTATGGACATTTTTTATAGAAATATTTGAATTAAGTGACGAAAAAAAAGATACTGTTTATCCAAAAAATATTTTTTCTAAAGGGAATTTACCAAAAGAGGCACCTGAAAAACAATTTATAGGAGAACAAAAAAGGAATACTTATGAAGATGAAAATTTAGATTATACAAATTTTGATGATTATTATTAATCTACACTTAACATTTCATGATTATCATAATTACGTAAAATATAATCAAATGAAGCTTTCATGATTTGCCCCATATTGTTAGCCTTTTTAAAATTTTTATCATGCGTTAGATTGTAAATTTGTTGAGATAATAATTTAATATTTTTTTTATTTGAAATTTTATCACTTAACATACATTTAAGCAATTTTTTTGATCTAATTTCTGAACTTAATATTCTTTTTGCAATAATTGATCTCTCCTCGATTTTATATTGATCAACTGAACTTTTTTGTAGTTTTTCTTTAATTATCTCAATTATTCTTTTATTTTCTTTAAAAAATTGTGGTCTATAAATTTGTAAATTACCTTCATAACATTGTTGATCAAAATCTATTGCTCTAATCTTGTAAACAACCTGATCAAAATCATGTGTAGGTATGATAACATAATTATATGATCTCATATCTCCTAATAATCTAATCATACATCTTTCATTAAATTTTACAAATTCTTTAGCAATTTGTGATTTTTCTAATTCATTACAATTAGGCAAAAAATCATCAAAAAATTCATCTCCAGGAATTCCAGTTATATGTTCTTCAATTAAAGTATTTTGAAAAACTAAGAAATTTAAATTGTAAGGAGATAAAATATGTTCAAGTTCCAGACCATAAATTCTTGATGCATCTGCTTTTTTTACATAGAAATATGTAAAATTGTCATTTAAAATATTTCTAATTTTTACTCTAAAAGGCTTAGAATTTCCAAAAGTACAATAGTCAATAGCATCTACATTTAAGAACTTTATATTATCTGAATTACCATCGGAGTGTAATATATTATATACTTTTTTTAAATTTTCATCGATTTCTTTTCTTTCAAAGTCCGAATAAAAAACTCGTACCCATAATGTATCAATTTCCTTATTATTATAAACTGAAACTGATCCGGAAAATCTTTTTAAATCATCATAAAAAATTGGAATAATTATTTTTCTATTAAATGAAGCTAAATAATGATCTAAAACCTTATTTATTTTAAAAGAAGGTTTCTTTTTTGACATCAGTTTATTATTCATATAATATTTTATTCAAAGTTAACTTATTTATTATTTTAGAAAGTTATTATATTAAATTTGAATAAAATTAATTTTTATTTTGTTTGATTTACAATCTGAATATAAACCTACCGGAGATCAACCTGAAGCAATAGATAACCTAGTTAATGGTATTAATAATAACGAAAAGTTTCAAACACTAAAAGGGGTAACTGGTTCTGGAAAAACTTTCACTGTTGCTAACGTAATAAATTCTGTTAATAAACCAACTTTGGTTTTAGCACACAATAAAACTTTAGCTGCTCAATTATATACAGAATTTAAAAAATATTTTCCCAATAATGCTATTGAATATTTTGTTTCGTATTACGATTATTATCAACCTGAAGCATATCTTCCCATCACTGGGACATATATTGAGAAGGATTTATCAATTAATGACGAAATTGAAAAACTAAGATTAAGTACTACCTCATCTCTTCTTTCTGGAAGAAGAGATATAATTGTTGTTGCTTCAGTTTCCTGTCTTTACGGAATTGGTAATCCAATTGAGTTTAAGAAAAATATTATTGAAATAAATAAAAATCAAACTATTTCAAGAACAAATTTATTACATAAACTAGTTCAAAGTCTTTATTCTAGATCAAATACAGATTTAGAAATTGGATCTTTCAGAGTTTCTGGAGACATAATTGATATTTTTCCAAGCTATGCAGACCATGCATTTAAAATTCATTTTTTTGGAGATGAAATTGATGAAATTGAAATTTTTGATCCCTTAACTAATAAAAAAATTGAAAATTTAAATAAATTATTTATTTATCCCGCTAATATGTTTGCAACATCACCAGATGTTTTACAAAATGCAATGAATAAAATTAGGGAAGATCTTTCAAATCAAATAAATTATTTCAAAGAAATAGGCAAATACCTAGAAGCAAAAAGATTAGAAGAAAGAACAAATTTTGATTTAGAAATGATAGCTGAACTAGGTTATTGTTCTGGAATAGAAAATTATTCTAGATATATTGATGGACGCGAACCAGGCACAAGACCTTTTTGTTTATTAGATTATTTTCCAGATGATTATTTAATGGTTATTGATGAAAGTCATGTAACATTACCACAAGTTCATGCTATGTATGGTGGAGATAGAAGTAGAAAAGAAAACTTAGTAGAATACGGATTCAGACTTCCAGCGGCTCTTGATAACAGGCCATTGAAATATGAAGAGTTTGAACAAGTTCAAAATCAAGTTATTTATGCTAGTGCAACACCTGCTGATTATGAAATGCTTAAAACTGAAGGCATTTTTATTGAACAAATCTTACGACCAACAGGACTACTAGATCCTATTATTGAAATAAGACCAAGTAAAAATCAAATTGACGATTTGATAGATGAAGTTCAGATAAGAGTTGAAAAAAATGAACGTACTTTAATTACAACATTAACAAAAAGAATGTCTGAAGAATTAGTTAAATTCTTAAGTCAAATAGAAATAAGATGTAGGTATATTCATAGTGATATTGAAACCTTGGAAAGAGTTGAAATAATGCAAGGATTAAGAAAAGGTTTATTTGATGTATTAGTTGGAGTTAATCTTTTAAGAGAAGGGCTAGATTTACCTGAAGTTTCATTAGTTATCATTTTGGATGCAGATAAAGAAGGATTTTTAAGAAGCCATCGATCCTTAACACAAACAATTGGACGAGCCGCAAGAAATATAAATGGAAAAGCTATAATGTATGCTAATAAAATAACTAAGAGTATGCAAAAAACTATTGATGAAACTAATTATAGAAGAAAAAAACAAAATAATTATAATACTAAATATAATATAGTTCCTACTCCACTAAATAAAAATATTTCTAATTTTTTTATAAGTGATGAAAATAGTTCAGATCAACCTGTTAAAGATGAATTAATAACTAAAAAAATAAAAAACTTATCAAAAAAAGAAATAGAAAAAGAAATAAGAAAATATCGCTCAAAAATGGAAAAAGCAGCAAAAAGCTTAGATTTTATTGAGGCTGCAAGATTCAGAGATATAATAAAAGAATTGAAAGATTAAAAAAGGGAGGGTTTAATCCTCCCCTTTTATTTATTTTTTTACAGTTATAATTTTCTTAGGTCTATTATGAAACTCTTTTCTTTTTGGTAAAGTAATCGAAAGAATTCCATTTCTGTAAAAAGAATCAATCTTATCTAAATCAATAGATTCAGGCAATTCAAATGATTTTGTAAAAGAAGAATATCCAAACTCTTTTACAGTGTAATTATATTTAGACAATTCTTTTTCATCTGTTGTAGATATTGTTAATAATCTATTTTCAATCTCAACATTAAAATCATTATTCTTTTTTCCAGGAATAGCAAGTTCTAAAATGAATTCTTTATCATTTTCCTTAACATTAAAAGATGGAATGTTATAAGAATTATAAGGAACATTTATATCCCAGTTATTTTTGAAAAATTCATCAAAAATTAAAGGAAAAAAAGATGATTGTTTTTTAATTAAGTTCATAATGTATTTTTTAAGTTAAACAAATATTTATGATTTGAATAATACAAAATGAATGCCATACAAAATTATATGCCAAAATGTCTTATTTTTTCAAATTAATAATGACAAAATGTCAATTATCAGATAAGTTCTTGAATTTTATTTGCCGCTTCTTGAAACCCTACAGCACTGTAAACCTTAAAACCACAATTATCAATGATATCTTTTGCCGCCTCCGAATTAGTGCCCTGAAGTCTAACTATTATTGGAACATTAATTGAACTACCCATATTATTAAAAGCATCTACAATTCCCTTAGCGACCCTATCACATCTGACTATGCCGCCAAAAATATTTACTAAAATTGCTTTTACATTTTGGTCTTTTAATATTAATCTAAAAGCAGTTTCAACCCTTTTAGCATCAGCAGTTCCTCCGACATCTAAAAAATTTGCTGGTTCTCCTCCAGATTGTTTTATTAAGTCCATGGTTGCCATTGCTAAGCCAGCTCCATTTACCATACATCCTACATTACCATCTAAATCTACATAGTTTAAACCCACAGATCTAGCCTCAATTTCTACAGGGTTCTCCTCCTTAAGGTCTCTCCAAGATTGATAATCATTATGCCTAAATAATGAATTATCATCCAAAGTAACTTTAGCGTCAACTGCCAAAATTTTATTGTCAGAAGTTTTTAAAACAGGATTTATTTCAAAAAGAGATGCATCAGACAAAACATATGATTTGTAAAGATTAGAAATAAATTTAACCATTTCTTTAAAAGCCTGACCAGATAAACCCAAATTAAATGCAATTTTTCTAGATTGAAAAGGAATAATTCCAATTAATGGATCTATATCCTCATAAAAGATTAATTCTGGAGTTTTTTCAGCTACGGATTCTATATCTACACCACCTTCCGTAGAATACATTATCATATTTTTACCTGTTTCTCTATTTAATAATATTGAAATATAATATTCTACTGGTTGAGATTCGCCTGAATAATACACATCTTCAGCTATTAAAACTTGATTAACTAGCTTTCCTTCTTTAGAAGTTTGAGGAGTAATTAAATGCATTCCAAGAATTTCACAAACAACATCTTTCAAATCATTAATGTTTTTAGCAATTTTAACTCCACCACCTTTTCCCCTTCCTCCAGCATGTATCTGAGCTTTTACAATAAACCAGCCTGTTCCCGTTTCCTTAATAAGCTTATTAGCTACATTTATGGTGTTTTTTTTATCTGATAAAACATATCCTCTTTGAATACCAACACCTTGTTCAGCTAATATTTTTTTTCCTTGAAATTCATGCAAGTTCATATTTTCAATTTGAAAAGCTAAAATAATAAAGAATTAATAAAAGAAGAGTGAGTTCTTAATTTTTTATATTGTTATATATATAACAAAATGTTTTATTTTTATAATATAACTTTTTTTTTTAAAATGTAAAACATGGTTTTTTTAAGTTTGAATTATGAAAAAAAGCAAATTATTAGAAACTGCAAAAAAATTCGGAACACCAGCATATATATATGATACAACAAAGATTTCATCTCAATATAAAAGACTTATAAATTCTTTTAATTCAGTTAAGAAATTACAAATTTATTATGCTGTAAAAGCATTATCAAACCTGTCTATATTAAAATTCATTAACTCTCTAGGGGCTGGAATTGATACTGTTTCAATTCAAGAAGTTATAATTGGAATTAAAGCAGGATTTTCACCAGAAAAAATAATTTATACTCCCAACAGTGTGTCAATTGATGAAATTAGCAAAGTTTCTAAAATGGGTGTGAAAATAAATATTGATAACCTAAATTTATTAGAACAGTTTGGAAATTTATATCCAGAAATACCTGTTTGTATTAGAATCAATCCTCATGTTATGGCAGGCGGAAATAATAAAATTTCTGTTGGACACATAGATTCTAAATTTGGAATAAGCATTCATCA
>PACX01000007.1 GCA_002702895.1 Flavobacteriaceae bacterium
CAAATAATTAACATGCCGAGATTGAGTGATACTATGGAGGAGGGTGTAGTTGCAAAGTGGCTTATTAATATAGGTGATGATGTTAAAGAGGGTGATATTATTGCAGAAATTGAAACCGATAAGGCGACAATGGAGTTTGAATCTTTTTATGATGGTACTCTTTTGCATATTGGAATAAATGAAGGAGAAACTGCTGCAGTAGATACTCTGTTAGCTATTATTGGAGACAAAGGTGCAGATTTTCAATCTGCTATTGAAAACTTAGATAATGAAGAAAATAAAACAGAAGATTCAGATTATAATAAATCTTCTGAGAAAGAAATAGATGACAAACAAACTGAAAAAGATTTAAATTTAGAAATTTCAAACCAAAGAATTCTAGCATCTCCTTTGGCAAAAAAAATGGCTAAAGAAAAGAATATAGATCTTAAATCTGTCAAAGGTTCAGGTGACAATGGAAGAATAACAAAGAATGATATAGAAAATCATATTCCAGTTGTTAATGAGCCCATAGTTAAAAATTTAACTGAAAAGAAAAATGTCAGTATTATTTCTGGAAATGAAAGTTTTGAGGATATTGAAAACTCCCAAATGAGGAAAGCTATAGCTAGAAGGTTAAAAGAGTCCAAATTTACTGCTCCTCATTATTATTTAAATGTTGAATTTAATATGGATAATGCTATAGCTTTTAGAAAACAGTATAATACTATTCCTGATACAAAAATTTCATTTAACGATATTGTTATTAAAGCATGTGCCATTGCATTAAAACAACATCCTAGAGTTAACTCACAATGGTTTGAAGACAAAATGAGACTTAATCATCATGTGCATGTAGGGGTTGCTATTGGAGTTCCAGATGGACTTGTTGTTCCAGTTGTTAAGTTTGCAAATGAAAAATCATTAACTGAAATTGGATTTGAAATTAAAGATTATGCTAAAAAATCAAAAGAAAAAAAATTGAAACCTGATGAAATGGAGGGTAGTACTTTTACAGTCTCTAATTTAGGAATGTTTGGGATTCAAGAATTTACTTCAATTATTAACCAACCAAATTCTGCTATTCTATCGGTTGGAAGTATAGTTGAAAAGCCAGTGATTAAGGAGGATAAGGTTCAAATAGGGAATACCATGAAGTTAACGTTGGCATGTGATCACAGAACAGTAGATGGGGTTACTGGATCTTTATTTTTAGAAACACTTAAGGGTTACATTGAGAATCCTGTTACTATGTTAGTTTAATTTTTAATTCATTAACATTATGAAAAATATAGTAATTACTGGTTCTAGTAGAGGAATAGGTTTAGAATTAGCTAAAATTTTTAATAAAAATAATTTTAATGTAATTGCTTTATCAAGAAATTACTCTGTCCTAAATGATTTAAAATTAAAGAATGTAAAATCATTTTATTTGGATATTTCATCTTCTAAATCAATAGTGAAAGCTGTAGCTTTAATATATAAAGAATTTAAAAAAATAGATATTCTAATTAATAATGCAGGGCTTTTAATTAACAAACCATTTATAAATACGTCTTTTGAGGATTTTGAAAAAGTTTATAAAGTAAATGTATTTGGCGTTTCGGAATTAATTAGGCAACTTTTCCCACATTTTAATGAAAACAGCCATGTAATTAATATTAGCAGTATTGGAGGAATTGCAGGCTCTAGTAAATTTTCTGGATTATCTGCATATTCAAGTAGCAAAGGTGCATTAAATATTTTGACTGAAATGTTAGCGGAAGAATTTAAAAATACAGAAATAAAGATTAATACTTTGGCTTTGGGAGCAGTACAAACCGAGATGTTAGAAGAGGCATTCCCTGGATATAAAGCAAGTATAAATCCAATTGAAATGGCAGATTTTATCTATAAATTTTCATTAGAAGGCAACAGTTTTTTTAATGGTAAAATAATTCCTGTCTCTATTACAAATCCATGATAAATCACCAAGTTTTAAATTATGTTCCAGTAAACTCTCTTAACTATATTAAAAAAATTATTTCAGAGGATAATTTGGTAATAAAAGTAGTTAAAGAAAGAAAAACTAAGCATGGAGATTTTAGAAAATTAAAAAATGGATTTAATCAAATTACTCTCAATTACAACAAGAATCAATATAGATTTCTTATTACATTGATTCATGAGCTCGCTCACTTCAAAGTTAGTACTAACATAAACAAAAATCTTCGCCCTCATGGAATTGAATGGAAAATGACTTTTCAAAAAATGATGTTACCAATTCTAAATAATAAAATTTTTCCAGAAAAAATCTTATCAAAATTGGCTAAACACTTAATAAGCCCTAGAGCCTCATCTGATTCTGATACTGATCTAGTTGTTTCTCTAAATGAATATGATTTTAATAATGATAATAAATGTTTTTTGTATGATATTTTAAATGATAATTTATTTGAATACAGAGATTCAAAAATTTATAAAAAAATAAATAAATTGAGAAAAAGATATATTTGTGAAGAAATTAAAACTGGAAAAAAGTATTTATTTTCTCCAGTTTGTAGAGTAAAAAAAATAAATTATGAAAAGAGTAGCGGTTAGTGGATATTTTGATCCAATTCATATTGGACACTTAGAATATTTGAAATTAGCTAAAAAACTTGGAGATAAATTGGTTGTTATTGTTAATAATAATCATCAGTGTGTTTTAAAAAAAGGAAAACCGTTTATGGATGAATCCGATAGAGTTCAGATTATTAAAAGTTTAAAAATGGTTGATGAAGTTTATTTATCTATTGATAGAGATAAAACTGTTTGCGCATCTTTAATGGATATTAAACCAGATATTTTTGCAAATGGAGGAGATAGAAGTACTGGGGAAGTTCCTGAATTATCAATTTGTAAAAAATATAATATTAAAATCATAGATGGTTTAGGAAAAAAAATTAGAAGTTCATCTGATTTGACAGGACTTAAACAAAAATAGATATGGAATCTAAATTTAATTTTTCTGAAGAGGAAAATATTCAAAACCTTTCTGAAAAATCTGTTTCTAAAAATGCAAAAGGGTTTTTTCAATCACTATATATTTTTTTTAAAGAAACTTTAGACTTTAGAAGAAATACGGATAAAGAATCAACTATAAATTCAATCAAAGAAGATATTTCTATTAAAGGAGCAAATGCATGGATTTTAATATGTTCAATTTTTGTAGCATCTGTTGGTTTAAATGCAAACTCAATACCAGTAGTTATAGGGGCAATGTTAATTTCCCCTTTGATGGGACCTATTTTAGGTTTTGGAATGTCTATAGCAATTAATGATTTAGAGACTTTAAAAAGATCATTTATAAACTTTGTAGTAATGGTTTCTTTAAGCGTAATAACTGCCTATTTGTTTTTTGCCTTTTTTCCATTAAGAGAAGAATCTTCAGAACTTTTATCTAGAACTAAACCTGATATAAGAGATATATTAATTGCCTTTTTTGGAGGATTAGCGTTAATAATAGCTAAGACCAAGAAAGGTACTATATCTTCAGTAATTTTTGGAGTAGCCATTGCCACAGCACTTATGCCACCTTTATGTACTGTGGGCTACGGGTTAGCTACTGGAAATAATATTTTTTCACTAGGCGCAATGTATTTATTTATGATTAATACATTATATATAATATTAGCAACTTATTTGGTGATTAAATTACTTGGTTTTCCAATGATTAACTACGCCAATTCTAAAAAGAGAACCCTAATTGCTAGAATAGTAACATTTTTCTCAATATTAATGTTAATTCCAGCATATATTACCTTTATGGGTGTTTTGAATGAAAGCAAGTTCAATTCTTCTGCTACCAAATTTTTAAAAACTGAATTAGATGGTTTAAAAAATAAAGAATATTTAGAACATACAGCAATTAAAAAATACAATCCTAATGAAAATAATGAATCATTTTCATGGCCTTGGAATGTTAAAGAATCAGAAATAGTTTTGAATATGTTTGGTTTGGAACCAATATCAAATGAAGCTATGGATCTTCTATCTTCCAAAATGGTAAAGTATCCAAATTTATCCCAAACCAAAATTATTTTTAATCAAAAGAACATAGAAAATGATTTTAAAGAACAAAAACGTTTTTTAGTTGAATTAAGACAAAGAGATTCTATAGATTTAATTGAAAAAAATATTCAAATTCAAATATTGAATAAAAAAATATCTGATTTTGAAAAGAAAGATAAAATTAATCTATTGTTTGATGATATTTTTAATGAAATAAATATTCATTTTGAAGAAATAGAAGAATTTTATTATGATAAATCAAACTCTGATAGTATACCTGTATTTTTAGTTAAATGGTCTAATAATATTAATGAAGATATAATTATTAATAAAGAAAAAAAGTTAAATAAATGGATATCATACAAACTATCTAATATGCCATTTAAATTAATCAGAAAATAAAATTCATAAGAATTTTTTTACTTTTTTAAGCAGTTCTGATGAGTAAACAAAATCAGTAATAGATTGGTTTTTAGTTGAAAAAATTTCTTTGTTAGTTCCTTCCCAGTTTTTTTCACCATTCACAAGAAAAACTATTTTTTCACCAATTTCCATAACAGAATTCATATCGTGTGAATTTATTATAGTAGTTATATTATATTCTTTTGTAATTTCTTGAATAAGATTATCTATAATAATTGCAGTTTTTGGATCTAATCCAGAATTTGGCTCATCACAAAATAAATATTTAGGGTTCATAACTATAGCTCTAGCTATAGCTACACGTTTTTGCATTCCACCTGATAGTTCTGAAGGTAGTTTTTGTTGTGCATTATCTAATTCAACTCTTCTAATGGCATTTTCTGCTTTTTCATATATTTCAGATTCATCTTTTTGGGTAAGCATTTTTAATGGAAACATAACATTTTCTAAAACAGTCATTGAATCAAACAAGGCGCTTCCTTGAAAAACCATTCCCATTTCTCTTCTCAAAAGTGTTTTTTGATTTTCTGTCATTTCCTTATTTGAAATGCCATCATATAATATTTCTCCATCATCTGGAATATGAAGACCTAATAAGCATTTTAATAATACAGTTTTTCCAGACCCACTCTGACCAATTATTAAATTCGTTTTACCTTGAGTGAATTTTGTAGAAATATTATTTAAAATTAGATTTCCATCAAATGTTTTGTTTAATTTTTTTATTTCAATCATTAGCTTAATAATAATTGGGTTACTATAAAGTTGACTATAATAATTATTATCGATGTCCATACAAATGATGATGTACTTGCTTTACCAACTTCTAAAGCACCACCTTTCATATAAAAACCATGATATGATGGAACAGTAGCTAAAATAAATGCAAATAAAAAAGTTTTTATATAGGCATAAAAAACATGAAATGGTTCAAAATCCATTTGAATACCTGTTATAAAAGCTTCACTAGGAACTCCAGCAAAAGCCATAGCAGAATAGCCTCCAAAAATTGCTATAAACATTGCTATTGTGATAACAAAAGGATAAAAAAGCAAAGCTATAATTTTTGGAAATACTAAATAATTTAGAGGATTTATTCCCATAACTTCTAAAGCATCAATTTGTTCAGTTACCCTCATTGTTCCAATGCTAGAAGTAATGTATGAACCAACTTTTCCAGCCATTATTATTGACATAAAAGTTGGAGCAAATTCGAGTATCACGGATTGTCTTGTGGCAAATCCAATTAATGATTTTGATAAAAATGGACTACTTAAATTTAAAGCAGTTTGGATTGATACAACGGCACCTATAAAAAAAGAAAGAATAACTACAATTGGAATAGATTCAATAATAAGATCATTTATTTCTTTAAAAATCAAATTTTTTAATACCCTCCATTTACTTGGTTTAAAAAATGACATTTTAATCATAATAAAATATCTACCAATATCATTTAAATAGAACATAACAATGTTTCTTATCCAAAGTTATGAATATTGAATTAAAGTATTAATAACTAAATTTTAATTAATGAAATTTTAAACTTGATAAGTTATTGCATTTATATTCATACCAGCACCAACACTTCCAAAAAGAATTATATCACCTTTTTTGATTTTATGATTTTTAAGTTTATTTTTTTTAACTAAATCATATAATGTTGGAATAGTAGCAACTGAGTTATTACCTAATTTTCTAATTGACATAGGCATTACAGAGCTAGGTGGAGTTAAATTAAAAAGCTTATAAAATCTAGATACAATAGCTTCATCCATTTTTTCATTAGCTTGGTGTAGAAATACTTTTTTAACATCATTTATTGACTTTCCACTTTCATCTAAACATGATTTCAAAGCAAGGGGAACATGAGTAATAGCAAATTCGTAAATTTTATGACCGTACATTTTAATATATTTTTCTTTAGATTTATTATTAGAATTATATGATTCTCCAAAAAATAAATAAAAAGTTTCTTCAGATGAATAAGAACAAGATTTGTGAGATAAAATTCCTGAATTAGAAATTTTAGATTTTTTCTCAATAATTGTAGCACCTGCTCCATCAGAATATATCATGGAATCTCTATCATTAATATCATATGTCCTTGATAATGTTTCTGTCCCTATAACTAAACAT
Source organism: Flavobacteriaceae bacterium (assembly GCA_002702895.1). GTDB lineage: Bacteria > Bacteroidota > Bacteroidia > Flavobacteriales > Flavobacteriaceae > MAG-121220-bin8. The sequence continues at coordinate 6,574 of PACX01000007.1, forward strand.
TTCTTAGCCATACCAGCTTTTATATATGCTTGAGCCTGGATAACTCCTTCAACCCACCCCGGACATCCGTTGATTAAATCATAACAAACACAGTCTGGGTTATTAATGCCTAGATTATACTTTACTCTATTTGCTAAACTTGGCAATGAATCTGATTGTTTAGTTCCAAACTTTACATCTCCAAAATTATGTGCAACAATTATATAATCTAAAGTTTCAGGATTAATTTTAGAATCTTTTATTGCATTCTTAGCTGCAATAACTGCTAAATCTGAAGCATTTTGGTCATTCTTAGCATATCTTCTTTCTTCAATTCCAGTTATTGAATTAAATTTTTTAATAATAATATCGTTTGAAACATTGAAAATAGTTCCATCAGAATTTAAAAAAGTATTTGAAAGAAAATCTGAATTTTTTTTAATAATTTTTGGAATACAAGATCCAGTTCCAGTTATGCGTATTGACATAATATTCAACTTTCTAAATGCAAAATAGAAAACTTACAATTAATAACCTAGTATTCTATATATGAATCAATTGGGTAGCAAGTACAAACTAAGTTTCTATCACCATAAGCATCATCTACCCTTCGAACCGAAGGCCAAAATTTATTTTCAATTACAAAAGGTGAAGGGAAAACAGCATCTTTTCTACTATAAGGGTAATCCCATTTTTCATTACTTATCATTTTCAAAGTATGAGGGGCATTACAAAGTAAATTGTTTTTGTCATCAGCAGAACATTGGTTGATTTCAGTTCTGATAGCTATCATTGCATCACAAAAACGGTCAATTTCATCCAAATTTTCACTTTCAGTAGGTTCTATCATCATTGTTCCTGGAACGGGAAATGATACTGTTGGTGCGTGGAAACCATAATCAATTAATCTTTTAGCAATATCCATAACCCCAATACCATTTTCTTTAAAAGGTCGGCAATCTATAATTAATTCATGTGCTGCTCTTCCACTTTCACCTTTATAAAGCACGTTATAATATTTTTCAATTCTAAACTTAATATAATTTGCATTTAAAATTGCATATTCAGTAGAAGATTTAAGCCCTTTAGCACCAAGCATACATATATATCCATAAGAAATAACACACGCTAAAGCAGATCCCCATGGTGCACCAGATATTGATTTTACACTTTCTTTAGAACTAACATTAATAACTGGATTATTTGGCAAAAAAGGAACTAAATGTTTAGCTACACATATTGGACCAACACCCGGCCCACCTCCACCATGAGGAATAGCAAAAGTTTTGTGTAAATTTAAGTGACAAACATCAGCTCCTATTATGGAAGGATTTGTTAATCCAACTTGAGCATTCATATTAGCTCCATCCATGTATACTTGTCCTCCATAATTATGGATTATATCAGTTAATTCTTGTATAGATGATTCAAAAACGCCATGAGTAGAAGGGTAGGTAACCATAAGTGCAGCTAAATTATCTTTATGAATTTTAGCTTTTTCTTTAAATTCATCAACATTAATATTTCCATGTTTATCGGTTCCAATAACAATTACTTTCATTCCAGCCATTACAGCGGAAGCAGGATTAGTTCCATGAGCTGATGATGGTATTAAACAGATATTTCTATGGTTTTGTGATATGCTTTTTAAATATGCTCGAATAACCATTAATCCTGCATACTCCCCTTGAGCTCCTGAATTTGGTTGTAAAGATGTGCCTGAAAATCCAGTTATCTCATTTAATTGTTCTTCTAACTTTTTAATTAATTTTTGATATCCTTTTGCTTGAGTTAATGGAACAAATGGATGAATGTTATTCCATTTTGACCAGCTAATTGGAATCATTTCTGAGGCTGCATTTAGTTTCATAGTACATGATCCTAAAGAAATCATTGAATGAGTTAGTGATAAGTCTTTTCTTTCCAAACTTTTAATATATCTCATTAAACTAGTTTCAGAATGATGAGTATTAAAAATTTTAGTTTGTAAAAATTTTGATTTTCTTCTTAAGTTGACAGAAATTTTTATTTCTTCTGTACTATGATTTATTAAAACCGTATCCTTATCAATTGATTTAGAGATTACACCTACAATTGATTTAATGTCATTTAATGAAGTTGCTTCATTTATTGATATTGAAAAATGATTTTCGTCGATGTAATTAAAATTCATTTTATTTTTTTCAGCAAGAATTCTTATTTTTTTACTTGGACCTTCACAAAATAATGTGTCAAAATAATTCTTGTTTAGTTGTTTTATCCCAATTTTTTTTAATGAGTTCTCTAACAAAACTGTTAATTCATGGATTTTTGATGCTATTTTTTTTAGTCCATTAGGGCCATGAAAAACGCCATACATGCTTGCCATCACTGCAAGTAAAACTTGAGATGTACAAATATTCGAGGTAGCCCTATCTCTTTTAATATGTTGTTCTCTAGTTTGTAAAGCCATTCTTAAAGCAGGGTCTCCATCAACATCTTTAGATAATCCAATAATTCTTCCTGGAATTGATCGTTTATACTTTTCTTTTGTAGCAAAGAAAGCAGCATGTGGACCTCCATAACCAAGTGGGATTCCAAACCTTTGAGAGGTCCCTACAACTACATCGGCATCAAATTCAGAAGGTTTTTTAAGAATACATAAGGCCAAAATATCAGCTGCAATTACTATTTTAATATCATTTGATTTGGCTTTGATTGCATATTTTTCTATATCAATTATATTACCATGAATGCCTGGATATTGCATAATACATCCGTAAAATTCATCTGAGAATTCAAATTCATCAATTTTGCCAACTACAACCTCAATTCCCAAAGGTTCAGATCTTGTTTGTAAAAGTGAAATTGTTTGAGATAGAGTTTCATCTGAAACAAAGAACTTATTCTTATTTTCTTTTTTTTGTTCCCTTGATCTACAACTAAAAAGCATAGTCATAGCTTCAGCTGCTGAAGTGCTTTCATCTAACAAAGATGCATTGGATAATTCCATTCCAGTCAAATCACAAACTATAGTTTGGTAATTTAATAAAGCTTCCATTCTTCCTTGTGCAATTTCAGCTTGATAAGGTGTATATGCGGTGTACCAACTTGGATTTTCAAGAATATTTCTTTTTATAACTGAAGGAATAATAGATTCATTATATCCTAAACCTATAAAAGATTTATAATTTTTATTTTTTTTAGCTAAATTTTTAATATGATTTAAATACTCATTTTCAGTTAAAGCCTCATCCAGTTTAAGTCCTGTATTAATTCTAATATTTTTTGGAATCGTTTCTGAAATTAATTCATCTATACTATTAATGCCTAATGAATTAAGCATTTCTTTTTTTTGATCTTTATTAATTCCGATATGTCTTGACGAAAAATTACTCATTAAGTTACTTATTTTATAGAATCTTTAATTACTTTATTTTTCAACTCTAATTTATATTCAATTATTTTATTTTGAACACTTTTATCTTTTATTCCTATAATTTCAGCTGCTAAAATTCCAGCATTTTTCGCTCCATTTAAAGCTACAGTTCCAACAGGAACACCTCCAGGCATTTGTAGAATTGATAGTACAGAATCCCATCCATCGATAGAATTTCTGGATTTTATTGGAACCCCAATTACTGGAAGAGGACTTATTGAAGCAATCATTCCAGGAAGATGAGCTGCTCCACCAGCTCCTGCAATAATTACTAAAATTTTCCTTTGATGAGCATTTTTTCCATAATCCATCATTTTATCAGGAGTTCTATGTGCTGAGACGATATCAACTTCATTAGAAATGCCAAAATAATTTAATATGTCAATGGCTTCTTGCATAATTGGAAGATCTGATTTGCTTCCCATGATAATACCAACTTTTGCCATAATTAATTTGTTTTTATTTTTATTATTTTTTTAATTGATTTTGCTATTGATAAACCATTTTTTAAACTTGTATCTAATATTGTTGCGTGCCCCATTTTTCTATTTGGTTTTGTTTCAGTTTTTCCATATAAATGAACAGAAACATTATCAAATTCCATGGCTTCTTTAATTCCATTATATCTAGCTGGGCCTGAAAACCCTTTTTCACCAACTAAATTAACCATAATTGCAAACATATTGGACTTTGAGCAGCCTAATGGTAAATCTAAAATAGATTTTATATGTTGATCAAATTGAGAATTAGTACATGCTTCAATGGAATAATGTGCACTATTGTGTGGTCTCGGAGCCACCTCATTTACTAATATTTTATTATCATTTGTAAGAAACATTTCAACAGCTAATAAACCTATTTGTTCAAATGATTTGGATACTTCTAAAGCAATTTCTTTTGCTTTAGCTTTAATATCATCATTAATTTGGGCAGGACAAATCACATATTCAACTTGATTAGAAATTTTATTAAACATCATTTCAACAATTGGAAAAACTTCAATTTGACCAGACTTATTTCTTGCAATTGTAGTAGCAATTTCTTTTTTGAATGGAACAAACTCTTCAATAATAAATTCACTTTCAGGAAGTCTTTTAAGGTCATTTAAAGAATTTAATATTTCTACTCCAAATCCATCATATCCAAACTTTGTTTTCTTCCATACACAAGGAAATTTTATTTCATTTTTATTAGTTGAATTTTTAAAATCTTTAAAGGATTTAAAATGCCAGAAATTTGCAGTAGGAATTTTGTTTTTAATAAAAAACTGCTTTTGAAGGTTTTTATCTTGTATAATTTTTAATGTTTTAGAACTTGGGAAAACTTTAATTCCATTAGACTCTAATTTTTCAAGAGCTTCTATGTTTACATGTTCAATTTCATAAGTTACTAAATCACATTTTTTTCCAAATTTATATACAGAATTAAAATCCATCAAATTTCCACTCTGAAATTCATTACATAGATTTTTGCATGGAGAATTTGGACTTGGGTCTAAAATATTTGTTTTTATATTTAATTTAGAAGTAACTTGTAATAACATTTTTCCAAGTTGACCACCACCAAGAATCCCTAATGTAAAATTTGAAGAAAAATAATTCATAAGAAATTATTTGTGCAAAAATACATTAAAAATGTAATGATCTATAAAATAATTTTACTATCGATTTTGGGTATATTTGTCTTTAAATTTTGTTAAGACAATGATTAATTTGATTCTATTTGGTAAACCAGGTTCCGGAAAGGGAACCCAAGCTGAATTTATTAAAAATAAATATGATTTAATCCATATTTCTACTGGAGATGTTTTTAGGTATAATATTTCGATGCAAACAGAACTTGGTCTTCTTGCTAAATCCTATATGGATAAAGGCGAATTAGTTCCAGATAATGTTACAATTAAAATGCTAGAAGCTGAAGTATCCAAGTCTCCTAATGTTAATGGATTTATTTTTGATGGATTTCCTAGAACAACTATTCAAGCAGAAATGCTAGATAAGTTTTTAAAGAATAAAGATTTAGAAATTTCTATGACAATAGCCTTAGAGGTTGATGAAGATATCTTAATAGAAAGACTTATTAACCGAGGGAAAGAAAGTGGGAGGGTAGATGATCAAGATAAATCAAAGATTCAAAATAGATTTGAAGAGTATAATAAAAAAACTTCCAAACTTATTGAATATTATAACAATCAAGGAAAATTTTATATTGTTGAAGGTTTAGGAGAAATTAATGACATAACCAAAAGAATATATAATCTTATAGATTCTAAAATATAATGACAGAGGGAAATTTTGTAGATTATGTAAAAGTAAATATTTCATCAGGAAATGGAGGAAAGGGATCTGCTCATTTTAGGAGAGAAAAATATATAACTAAAGGAGGTCCTGATGGAGGAAATGGCGGAAGAGGGGGCCATGTAATTGTTGTAGCAGATAAATCCTTATGGACATTATATCATTTCAAGCACCAAAAGCATTTTAGATCAGATCATGGAGGTGATGGAAGTAAAAGTAGAAGTTCAGGTGCAGATGGAAAAGATGTTTATATTAAAGTTCCTTTAGGAACAATTATTAAAAACAGCAATACAAATGAAATTATCCATGAAACTCTTAAGCATGGTGAAGAAAAAATAATTTTAGAAGGTGGAATGGGTGGATTAGGTAATTGGAATTTTAAAAGCTCAACCAATCAGTCTCCTAGATATTCACAGCCTGGAATCAATGGAAAAGAGATGCGGATAATATTAGAGTTGAAAGTTCTAGCTGATGTTGGTTTAGTTGGTTTTCCTAATTCTGGCAAATCAACATTACTTAAAACAATAACTTCTGCTAAGCCCAAAATAGGCAATTATGAGTTTACTACTCTTAAGCCTAATCTTGGGATAGTTGAATATAGAAATTATAAGTCTTTTATTATTGCTGACATACCTGGAATTATTGAAGGGGCTTCTAAAGGAAAAGGTTTAGGACATTATTTTTTAAGACATATTGAAAGAAATTCTATTCTTCTTTTTTTAATTTCTAGTGAATATGAAAAAATTATCGACAGATATAATATTTTATTAAATGAATTAAAACAATATAATCCAGAACTCATGGATAAGGATAGAATTATTGCTATTTCTAAATGTGATCTTATAAATAAAAGTAGAATTACGGAGATCGGTTTAGAAATAGAAAAACATATTAAAAATACTCCTTATTGCTTTATTTCATCTCTGTCCAATTTTGGTTTAACAGAGTTGAAGGATAATTTATGGAAAGTACTAAATAATTAATAAACTTTAATTTTGAAATTGTAGGTTAAATGAAAATTCACTTTATAGCTATAGGAGGAAGTGCAATGCATAATTTAGCAATTGCTCTACACTTGAAAGGTTATTCAATTACAGGAAGTGATGATAATATATTTGAACCTTCTAAATCTAGATTGGAAAAATTTGGACTTCTTCCTAAAGAATTTGGTTGGTTCCCTTCCAAAATTTCATCAAAATTAGATTTTGTAATTCTAGGAATGCACGCAAAAGAAGATAATCCAGAACTTTTAGAATCAAAGAATCAGAATATTAAAACTGTCTCTTATCCAGAATTTATCTATGAAATGTCAAAAGATAAAACAAGAGTTGTTATTGGGGGAAGTCATGGTAAAACTTCAATTACAGCTATGATTTTACATGTTTTACAGAAGTGTAACAAAAATGTTGATTTTATGGTAGGAGCTCAAGTAGATGGCTTTGAGACGATGGTGCATTTGACTGAGAATAATGATTTTATTGTTTTGGAAGGCGATGAGTATTTATCTTCACCTATTGATAGACGTCCAAAATTTCATCTTTATCAAGCTAATATTGCTCTTATTAGTGGAATTTCTTGGGATCACATTAATGTTTTTCCAACAAAAGAAAATTATATAAATCAATTTGAAAAATTTATAGATACAATTATACCAGGAGGAGTTTTGGTTTATAATAGCCTAGATTCTGAAGTTGAAAAGATTTCTATTCAGTCTCAAAAATCTATTAGAAAATTAGATTATTCTATTCCTGATCATATAATCAAAAATGGCAAGACATTTTTAATAACCGATGAAGGAGAAATACCATTAAATATTTTTGGCGACCATAATTTAAGTAATCTTTCAGGCGCAAAATTAGTTTGTCAATTGATTGGTATTCATGATGAAGACTTTTATAATTCAATCGTCTCATTTAAAGGTGCTGACAAGAGACTTGAAATAATTCTTAATATGAATGATAGAAATGTTTTTAAAGATTTTGCTCATTCTCCAAGTAAAGTTATAGCTGCAACAAATGCTATTAAAAAACAATTTAAAAGAAGAAAGCTTATTGCACTTTTAGAACTTCATACTTTCAGTAGTCTAAATGAGAATTTTATTAATGAGTATAAAGACTCATTAAAAAGCGCAGATTTAGCAATTTTATTTTATGATCCAAATGCAGTGTTGAATAAAGGTTTAAATGAGATAAATAAAGAAAAAATAAAAAGTGCTTTTAATGATTCTAATCTTAAGGTTTTTTCAGATTCTAATAAACTTCAAGATTTTTTATTAGAGCAATCCTATTCTTATTCTAATTTACTTTTTATGAGTTCTGGAAATTATGCATCTATTAATTTAAATTTCTTAATTAATCAAATAAAAGAAAGTGAATGATTCTTATCTACTCTAATATAATAACTCCAAGAATTAAATATATTTTCAAACATATTTTTAAATTAAGATTAGGTGTTGATGTGAATTTTACATCAGATATTGATAACTTTAAAAATTATGATTCATATAAAATGAGTTATAATAATGATCAAATTGATAATGAGTTTTATATTAACACTTCAGAAATTTTATTTTCTTCTAAAATTGAAGATTTAGAAATTAATGTTCAAAATTGGGATGGACATCCTGTTTTTTTTTTCAATAAAGATAATCCCTTTTTTAAGTTTGATATTTTTGCTGCTAGTTTTTATCTAATTAGTCGTTATGAAGAATATTTATTACACTTAAAAGATGATTTTGGTCGTTTTGATCCCTCTTCAAGCATTGCTTATAAAAATAGATTTTTAAACAAACCAATTATTGATTTTTGGATTGAAAGATTTAAATCAAAATTATTAGAATTTTATCCAGATTTTAATTTTAAAAAACAATCTTATAAATTAATTACTTGTTTAGAAGTCCCTTGTGCTTTTGATTTTAAAGGTAAAGGGTTAGTTAGAACAATTGGAGGTGTTGTTAGAGATTTCTTACGATTAGATATTTATAGATTATATAGGCGAATTCCTGTTTTATTAAATGTAAGAAGGGATCCATTAGATAATTATTCTAATTGGATAGATTTAAATAAAAATAATGGTCTAGAAACAATGGTATTTTTTTTAATTGGAAATTTTTCAAGATATGACAGAAATTTAAGTTTTTATTCCAAGTCATTTACCGAAAAAATTAAAGATATTTCTGATTTTTGTGAAGTCTCTTTACTTTCTTCTTATTCCTCCTTGAAAAATGAAAAATTATTAGAGTTTGAAACAAACAAATTACAATCAATTGTTCATAGATCTATTAAAAAAAATAGACAGAATTTACTGAAGATTGATTTTCCGCTAACTTACAGGAATTTTGCTAGGTTTGGTTTTAATCATGATTATAGTCTTCAATATTATGATATGCCTGGATTTAGAGCAAGTACAACAAACCCATTTTATTTCTTTGATTTAGAAAATGAATTGGAAACTAAACTTTTAATTCATCCAGTGTGTGCAACAGATAGAGTTTTGAAAATTTACAAAAAACCTATTTTAGCTAGACAAGCATTAGAAGAAATTACGAGATATGTAAAAGAAATTAATGGGGAAATGATTTTGGTATTAAATAACTCGATTATTAGTGATTATTCCACAAATTATAAGTGGAAGAAAATGTTTAATAAATTTTTTAAATCTCATGGAAAAAATTCAAGGAATAACTGACATTTTTTTTGATTTAGATCATACTTTATGGGATTTTCAAAAAAATTCATCATTGACTTTTGATTATTTATTAAAAAAATATAAAATTGATATTGATTTAAGTACTTTTTTAAAAATTTATATACCAATTAATTTTTCATATTGGAAATTGTATAGAGATGAAAAAATTACTAAACAATTTTTAAGACATAATAGATTAAAATCAACATTTGAAAAACTAAATTTAAATGTTAAAGCTAAAATAATTGATCAGATTTCCGATGATTATGTTTTGTCATTGCCTAACAACAACTTTTTGATTAAGAATGGAATTTTCATCTTAGATTATTTAAAACAGAATTATACATTACATGTTATAACAAATGGATTTACTGAAGTTCAGAATAAAAAAATTATTAATTCTAATCTAAAAAAATATTTTGCTTTTATTATAGATTCTGAAACAGTTGGTGTTAAGAAGCCTAATATTAAAATTTTTAAATATGCTTTAGAGGTTTCCAATGCAAATCCTGAAAATTGTTTGATGATTGGAGACAATTTAGAAGCAGATATTTTAGGCGCTATCAATGCTGGTTTTAATGCAATTCATTTTAATAATAACAATGAACCGATTCATAATCATTGTATGATAATTGATGATTTAAAAAATTTAAAGGAAGTTTTATAATTAAAATCCTCTTTGGCGGACTATTTCATATAATATAGTTCCACATGCTACCGATACATTTAAGGATTCTATTTTTCCAAGTAAGGGGATCTTAATTAGCTCATCACACAGGGCTAATATAGATTTTGATAAGCCCTTACCTTCAGAACCCATAATTATTGCTTGAGAGCTCTTAAAATTAGTTTGATATATGTTTTTTTCTGCTTTTTCACTAGCTCCATAAATCTTAATCTTTAATTGTTTTAAAAGATATATGGCATCTTTTATATGGCTTACTTTACAAATTGGAACATTAAAGACTGCTCCTGAGGATGTTTTAATTGTGTCACCATTTACTGGGGCACTTCCACTGGATTGAATTATAATACAATCTACGGCTGTACATTCAGCGGTTCTAATTATTGCTCCAAAATTTCTTACATCTGAAATTTGGTCCAAAATTAATATTTGACAATAATCTTTCTTATTTTCTATAATTTTACTCATTTCATCAATTGATAAAAATTTTATAGGTGCTATGGTAGCTACAACTCCTTGGTGATTTTTAAGAGTAAATCGATTGAGCTTTTCTATTGGAACATAAGAAATTTCAATATTATTTTTATTTAAGGTTTTTATTAGATCAAATGCAGAAGCTCCTTTTAATCCCATTTGGACATATACTCTGTTTAATGATTTTTCTGATTCAATGGCTTCTTTTACAGATCTTATTCCATAAATTAAAGTTTGTTCTTTACTCATTTTAAGAATCTAGTGAATTAAAGTAAGTAATTAGTCCTTTTAAACTTTCTTTATTTTTAAGGTTTAGTTTATTTTCTTTTCTGTATTTTTTATATAACTTTTCATTAAAAAGCTTAAGGTCCATCATTTTTTTGTGAGAAGTAGGTAGTTTATAGGCTTTATTATTATGAAAAATTAAATAAACGCCATTATTTCTCCACTCAGGCCTTGGTGGTTTAGAATATCCTGATGTTGGAGCAGGGATAGCAGATTTTTGAGGCATTTCAAGTTTTTTTTGTGGAAAATAGAATAAAGAATAGTTTTCTAGTACTAAGCATTCTTCTAAAATTCCAATAGTATTTGTTTTTGACCCTAAATTAAAGGAATATAGTTTATAAGATGTTTCTCCAATATATACTTTTACTGTATCATCAATTTCAATAGCACTAGGCTCAGAGTTAATATTTTTTTTAATCTCGAACTTTTGCTCTGAAACATTTAGCCTAATAAGAGCGTTATACTGCTTTCCATTATTAAAAAGTAATTTTCCCTCTGAAAATTCTTTATTTAAATAAGGGTTTCCTTTTGCATCACCATCATATTTCATTAATCTTTGAATAAGAACATTTCCAGAATTAAGAAGTTGATCCTGACTTATATCGTAGTTTTGAGAAAATCCATTATAACATATGGATAACATTAATAAAATAATTACTTTCTTCATATTTTTTTTAATTTAATTGACAAATATTGTTCCGCTTTTGACTTTATTCCAAATATATAAATAAAAAAAGCACCCATAAGGGTGCTTTTTTTATTATTAAGCAGATGTAATACTAATTACTTAGTATCCCACCAAACTCTTGAATCTTGGCTATATCCAGAAACCGCAGCAACTGCAGCATCGTGATTAGCTTTGTTTGCACTAGCAGTACGAGTACCGTACCCATGTCTTTTAGGAATTCCAGTACCGTTTAAGATATCTTTAGCTGGAGTTAATGCAGGAGCATCAAGTCTTCTCCATTCAGCCCAAGCTTCATATCCTTGTAAGTATAATGCAACCCACTTTTCATATGCCATATTATCCATTGAAAATGCAGGAACAGTAGCTAGGTAAGCTGTAGCATCGGCAGTACTTACACCCCATTGAGCGTGAGAAGCTGCTATACCTAATTCATACCATGTCTGAGCAGAGCCAGCAGAAGCAGGAATCCATCCTCTGTGCGCTGCTTCAGCATATGAGAAACATACTTGAGCATAAGAAAATAACATTCCACTTTGTGTAGCATCACTCTTATATATTACCTCGTGAGGCATATAAGAAACCCAAGCTTGTAGAATACCTGGTGTTAATACACCATAAGGCATCCCTCCATATATTTTTCCATCTACAGTAGTGTATTTAACAGGAACTTTAGCAGATCCACCAGCACCACCACCTGCTGTAACAACAGGAGCGGCATACTTATGTAATCTTGGGTCATTCTTAGCAATTAATGCTTCAACCATAGTATCACTAGCAGCATAGTCATCTCTAGTTTGGAATCTATCTTGCCATGGATTATCATTGTCATCAGCAGCAGTGTAAGGGTAATGAACATTATGAGCATTACCAGCAAGAACTCCACCATTATGAGCTTCAACGAATTTAGCTGCAGCAGTACTAGCATCAACATCAGCCATTCTAAGTGCCATTATCATCTTCATAGTGTTACCAAATCTTTTCCACTTATCTGCATCTCCGTTGAACATGAAGTCTCCATTCAATCCACCTCCATCTAACATTCCTAAAGCAGCATCTATCTGAGCAAGCATGCCCGTATAAACATCTTTTTGGCTATCAAATTTAGGTTTTAAGTTGTCAACTCCCTTCAATGCTTCAGAGTAAGGAATTGCTCCCCATCTGTCTGTCATTACTTGATACATGTAAACCTGTAATAGGTGGGCTACACCCATTTGCATACCAGCTGAACCTGAAGAACTATAGGATCCAGGATCTGAGGTATTCAAATCAATTACAGTTTGAAGATTCATCAATGGACCAGTATAAAAACTGTCAAAATTCCATTGAATTGTTTCATAACAAGAATCATCATTATATGTAATCTCAGAAATGTGTTGAACATATAATATACCTGCATTAGCATTTGCTACAATTCCAGGAATACTTCTCATAGATGCAGTTATAAGTGCACCAGTGTTAGCTTTAGAAACTGCATTAGGGTTTAGATTTTCATCACCGAAATCTACAGTTTCACAGGACATAAACAATAAGCTACTTACTGTTAATAATCCGATTATTTTTTGAATTTGTTTTTTCATCTTTTATAAAATTAAAATTTAAAGCTTACGTTAAGTCCAAATGTTCTTGCAGATGGTAATTGACCACCTTCAGAAGCGTAATAACTACCAGACCAGTTTGAACCAAGCTCAGAAGGATCTAGTCCAGGACTTTTCTTTCCTCTGTAGTCTCCCCAATCTGTTGTTTCAGAAAGGATAGCAAGGTTTGTTCCAATTAAAGCAACATTAATTGCATCAAAAGGAGTTTTACTTAGTTGGTCATTATTAAATGTGTAGCCAATTCTTACTTGTCTTAATTTAACAAATGAAGCATCAACTAACCATAAATCATCTCTTGTCCAGTTACCCCAAGCCCAAGAATCTGGTGCTCTGTAAACATCTGCAACTGTACCATCTAAATAGACACCTACTTGGTGAATACCTCCACCTGCAGAAACAGCATCTCTCTTAGGGTTTCCTTTATCATTTAGACCAGCCGTCCACTCATGAAGTCCAGCAGCCATAGAGAACATGTCTGTAACAGAGTGGTATAAACCACCTTCTTGGAAATCAATTCCAACAGCAAAGTCCCAATTTTTATATACAAGACTTGAAGTTATACCTCCAGTAAAGTCTGGCATGATATTACCAAGTAATTGGTTGTTTTCATATCTGTGGTTTCCACTGTTATATAAAACCCAATTTCCAGCTGCATCTTGCAATCTCTTTCTTCCATATAACATACCCCATTCTTGACCTACGATTTCTTGAAGGTCCATACTAGACCAAGATAACCATGAGTCTAAGATATTTCTTTCAATACCTTCGTAGATAAAGTCAACTGTTTTTTTGAATCTTCCGAAGTTAACTGAAACATCCCATCTTAAATCATCAGTTAGAATTGGAGTACCAGAGATCATTGCCTCAACACCAGCAGTAGATGTAATTTTTGAGTTTACATTTAATCCTGTATATCCAGTACCTCCTGCAGCAGTAATTGCTACTGGAAGATTAGAATCTTCTCTATCAAAATATGTAAAGTCAAGTCCTAATCTGTTTTTTAAAAACTTCATTTCAAGACCATACTCTAATTCTGTTCTCATTCCTCCAGTTAAATTTGGATTTGCAAGAGTGTTAGGAACATTTAGTGCAGCTAACGATCCGTAAGCTGTACCAGATGAATATGTTGGACTTGTTTGGTAAGTTCCAGGGAAAATAGGAGCTTCTGCATAATTTACTCTTACCTTACCAAAGCTTAACCAGTCTTGATCAGCTAAAGTATGGAAAAGGAAACTAGTAGAAAGTCCATAAGTTTCAATTCTGTTGTTATCAGCAGCTGCAGTCGAACCCCAGTCTAATCGATAAGAACCATCTAAATATAACATACTCTTCCATCCAAGTGATAAAAGTCCATAAGCAGATATCCTACTATTGTTGGTTCTACTTGTACTGTAACTTGGCTTATCCTTTGAATTAGCTATAGTATAGAAATCAGGAATCGCTAAACCACCAGATGTATTAGCACTTGTCGAAATAGTTTTGTTTTGACCAGCACCATATCCTAAAATTGCGTTTAAATCGAAATCATCAGTAATTCGCTTGTCGTAAGCAAGTTTAGCAACAACTTCATTTTTTTCAGTTACGTAAGAACCCTCGCCATAACTAGCTTGAGTATTTAGAGTATTGACTCCTACATAAGTTCTTCCCCAACTTGATCTGTTGTATTGTCTTCTTTTAACTTCAACATTAGCAGAAAGACCTTCTATAATATCGTAGTTTAATCCAAAGTTCCCAGAGTAAGTTGAATTCTTGTTTTTATTAGTATTCTGATATTGCTCGTAATGTGGAGCATCCCAGTATTGTGGTTTAGCATTTCTAGCAGACTTTCTGTTCCAAGTGTAAAAAGCTCCATTATAATGGTAACTATTTTTTAACCTGTCCATGTCTAGCTGTCTTTGCCACCACTGGCTAAAGTTAGAAGATAAACTTCCATAACCACTACTAACAAAATTATCTGTATCCATAACTCTTGCATTTAAACTTGCATATACAGTTAATTTATCTGTAGCGTTTAAAGAAGCGTTAATATTTACATCATAAGTATCTCTAGAGGCATTAGGAACAGGAATAGTAGCTTGGCTAACTCTTCCAGTAGCTCTAACACTAAAATCCTCTCCACCTTTTGCAAAAGACATACTAGTTGTATTTGCTACACCAGTTTCGAAGAAATTTTTAACATTGTTAGGGTTTGGAGACCATGGTCTAGTTACTCCCCACTCAGGGTGACCAGGAATCCATGAATCCCAATGTCTAGCTAATGTTCCATCCATTTTTGGACCCCAAGATTCATCAGCTGCATAATAAGGAATATTTTGTCCATTAAATGCTGCCCAAGATGCTGGGTCTGTAGCTGGATTGTAAGCAAATGTATCCCAAGCTTGAGAATATCCACCACCATATTCATTTTGGTATGGATGAAGTCTACTAATATTACTCACAGTAGTATTATGGTCTACAGAGATATAAGATTCTCCTGCTTTTGCTTTTTTAGATGTAATTATAATTACACCACTTTTAGCCTCTGACCCATAAAGAGCAGTTGCAGCAGCACCTTTTAATACTGTAATGTTATCAATGTTATCAGTATTAATATCTGTACTGCTAACTTTGATACCATCCACTACATATAAAATATCCATTTCACCTCTTAAACGAATTGCACTTGATTCAAATGTTGAACTGGTACCAGAAATAACCTGAACACCAGCAACTTTACCTGCAAGCGCAGTTTTAAAGTCTCTTTCTTTAGTTTTTGTCAATGCGTCACCAGTAACTTTTTGTTGGGCATAACCTAGAGACTTAGCCTCACGAGTAATACCAAGAGCAGTTACAACAACTTCTTCTAATGCACTATCAGAAGAAAGAGTGACGTTTAAAGTAGCAGATGCTCCAACGGTAACATTTTGAGCTACATATCCTACATAACTAACAGAAAGAACATCCCCTTCTGAAGCCATAATAGTATATACACCATCAAAATCCGTTGTTACACCGTTATTAGTATCAACTACTATTACGGTAGCACCTGGAATAGGCACACCAGCATCATCGGAAACAGTTCCGCTAACACTCTTCTGTGCAAAACTCCATTGAAACACCATCATTAGAGACAGTGTTAAAAACTTAAATAATTTTGTTTTCATATTTATATTATTTATTTGAATCTGCAAAAATGTTAATAATAAGTTAATAAAACAACAAATTATTCACTTTTTAGCATAAATTATGAAATTCTTATCTGTTATATATGTTTTTTGCTAAGTTAATAATTTTTAATAATACAATTTATTAATTTGATAAAATTTCCTCTGGAGCCCCTCAATAATTTATATTTTATAAAATTATAATTTTAATTTTTATTATTAAATATTTGTTTATCAACATTTTAACTCATTTGTTTTTCTGTTTTATAATTATAATTTAAATATTATACAGTAATATTAAAATTTAAAAATAAAGAATTTAATTGTCCTTATATATATAACTACATTTTAGATTAAATACTATTTCTAACCTTTTTCCTATAATTTTTCACTATTCCATTTGATTAATTATAAAAATAAATTACATTTGCACGCCCAAACAGGGGAAAAATATAGAATTATGCCTACAATATCACAGTTGGTTAGAAAAGGAAGGAAAAAGATTACTAAAAAAAGTAAGTCTGCCGCTCTAGTTTCTTGTCCTCAAAAAAGAGGTGTTTGTACAAGAGTGTATACAACTACTCCTAAAAAACCTAATTCTGCTATGCGTAAAGTAGCAAGAGTTAGACTTACTAATGGAACTGAGATAAATGCATATATCCCCGGTGAAGGTCATAACCTCCAAGAACACTCAATTGTTCTTGTAAGAGGAGGTAGAGTAAAAGATCTTCCTGGAGTACGATATCATATTGTTCGTGGAGCATTAGATACGGCTGGTGTTGAAGGAAGATTGCAAAGAAGATCAAAATATGGCGGTAAACGTCCAAAAAAATAAAAAAAAACTAATGGATGTTCAAATTAATTTGAACCTCTCTAAAACTAAGTAAATGAGAAAAAGTAAGGCAAAGAAAAGACCATTACTTCCTGATTCCAGGTTTAATGATCAATTAGTAACAAGATTTGTCAATAATCTCATGTGGAACGGAAAAAAGTCCACAGCTTTTAAACTTTTTTATGATGCTATTGATATTATTGAAGAGAAAAAGCAAGATTCAGAAAAAACAGCCCTTCAAATATGGAAAGATGGATTATCAAATGTGATGCCTCATGTTGAAGTTAGAAGTAGAAGAGTAGGAGGAGCAACTTTCCAAATTCCTATGCCTATCAGATCTGATAGAAAAATTTCAATGGCTATGAAATGGTTAATTTCTTATGCTAGAAAACGTAATGAAAAATCTATGGCATTAAAATTAGCTTCTGAAATATTAGCTGCTGAAAAGGAAGAAGGAGCTGCTGTAAAGAAAAAAACAGATGTACATAAAATGGCTGAGGCCAATAAGGCATTTTCGCACTTTAGGTTTTAATTAGATTTAATATGTCAAGAGATTTAAAATTTACTCGAAATATTGGAATTGCTGCTCATATTGATGCAGGTAAAACTACTACAACTGAACGAATTTTATTTTATACAGGAGTTAGTCACAAAATTGGTGAGGTTCACGATGGAGCTGCTACTATGGATTGGATGGAGCAGGAGCAAGAAAGGGGGATTACTATTACTTCAGCAGCTACGACTTGTACTTGGAATTTTCCGACAAATCAAGGAGAAACAAAAGATGACACCAAACCTTACCATTTTAATATTATCGATACACCTGGACACGTTGATTTTACAGTTGAGGTTAATAGATCATTAAGGGTTTTAGATGGTCTTGTATTTTTGTTTAGTGCTGTTGATGGTGTTGAGCCTCAATCTGAAACTAATTGGAGACTTGCTGATAATTATAAGGTTCCAAGAATGGGATTTGTAAATAAGATGGATAGGCAAGGTTCTAACTTTCTAAATGTTTGTACACAGATTAAGGATATGTTAAAGTCGAATGCTGTTCCAATTGTTTTACCTATTGGTGAAGAGGAAAATTTTAAAGGAATTGTAGACTTAGTTAAAAATCAGGCAATTGTTTGGCATGAAGATAAAATGGGTTCTACATATGATATTGTAGATATCCCTGAGGAAATGAAGCAAGAGGTTGAAGAATATAGAGCTAATTTGATTGAAGCAGTTGCAGAATATGATGATGCCCTGCTAGAAAAGTTTTTTGATGACCCTGATTCTATTTCTGAAGACGAAGTTCACGATGCACTTAGAAAAGCTACCCAGGATATGAGTATTATTCCTATGATCTGTGGTTCTGCCTTCAAAAATAAGGGTGTTCAATTTTTATTAGATGCTGTTTGTAGATATTTACCTTCTCCATTAGATAAGGAGGCAATTATTGGTACTGACCCTAAAACAGATTTGGATATTGAAAGAAAACCTAGTGTTTCTGAACCTTTTTCAGCTTTAGCTTTTAAAATTGCTACTGATCCCTACGTAGGAAGGTTAGCTTTTTTCAGAGTCTACTCTGGAAAACTTGAAGCAGGCTCCTATGTATTAAATAATAGATCTGAAAACAAGGAAAGAATTTCAAGAATTTTTCAAATGCATGCAGATAAACAAAACTCTATACCACTTATTGAAGCAGGAGATATTGGTGCTGCAGTAGGATTTAAGGATATTAAAACTGGAGATACTTTATCGGCAGAAAAAAGTCCAATAGTTCTAGAGAGCATGGTTTTCCCTGATCCTGTAATTGGTATTGCTGTTGAACCTAAAACAAAAGCTGATGTAGATAAACTGGGAATGGCTCTTGGTAAATTAGCTGAGGAAGATCCTACTTTCCAAGTCAAAACTGACGAGGCTTCGGGTCAAACAATCATTTCAGGTATGGGCGAACTTCACCTAGATATTCTTGTTGATAGATTAAAAAGAGAATTTAAGGTAGAAGTTAATCAAGGTCAGCCTCAGGTTGAATATAAAGAAGCAATCACTGCATCTGCTAACCATCGAGAAGTTTATAAAAAACAATCAGGTGGACGTGGTAAATTTGCAGATATTGTATTTACTATGGAGCCTGCTGAGGAAGGAAAACCAGGCTTAGAATTTATTAACCTAATTAAAGGGGGTAACATTCCTAGAGAATTTATTCCTTCAGTTGAAAAGGGTTTCAAAGAAGCTATGAAAAATGGTCCTTTAGCAGGTTTTGAAATGGATGCTATGAAAGTAACATTAAAAGACGGATCCTTTCATGCTGTTGATTCTGATTCACTTTCTTTTGAACTTGCTGCTAAGCTTGGATATAAAAGTGCCGCAAAATTAGCAAAATCTGTTATAATGGAACCTATCATGAAGTTAGAAGTACTAACCCCTGAAGAAAATATGGGGGATATTGTTGGAGATTTAAATAGAAGACGTGGACAGGTTAATAATATGGATGACAGAGCAGGAGCAAAAGTTGTTAAAGCTGAAGTCCCATTATCTGAAATGTTTGGATACGTAACTTCACTTAGAACTTTAAGTTCAGGTAGAGCTACATCAACTATGGAGTTTGATCATTATGCTGCTACACCTCAAAATGTTTCTGCTGAAGTTATAGCATCAATAAACGGAGGAAAAGAATAAAAACCAATTATATGAGTCAAAAAATTAGAATAAAATTAAAATCATACGACTTCAATTTGGTTGATAAGTCTGCTGAAAAAATCGTTAAGACTGTCAAAACAACTGGGGCAATTGTAACTGGACCTATTCCCTTACCAACAAATAAAAAAATATTTACTGTGTTAAGGTCCCCCCATGTTAATAAAAAATCAAGAGAACAATTTCAATTATCTTCCTACAAAAGATTATTGGATATTTACAGTTCTTCATCAAAAACTATTGACGCATTAATGAAACTTGAACTACCTAGTGGAGTTGAAGTAGAAATTAAAGTATAATTAAATTTAATAAAAAAATGTCTGGGCTAATCGGAAAAAAAATTGGAATGACAAGCATATATGATGATAATGGTAAAAATTTACCTTGTACTGTCATTGAAGCTGGTCCTTGTGTGGTTACTCAGTTAAAAACTAATGAAGTAGATGGATACAATTCTGTTCAATTAGGGTTTACTGATAAAAATGAAAAACATACTAATAATGCTGAGGCTGGACACTTTAAAAAATCTAAATCTGAACCTAAACAAAAATTAATTGAATTTCAAAATTTTGAACAAGAATTAAACCTTGGTGACAAGATAACCGTTGAACATTTTATTGAAGGTGAATATGTTGATGTTTCTGGAACTTCTAAAGGAAAAGGATTTCAAGGTGTTGTTAAAAGACATGGCTTTGCTGGAGTAGGTCAAGCAACCCATGGTCAACATAATAGATTAAGAGCTCCTGGTTCTATAGGAGCTGCTTCATACCCTGCTAGAGTTTTTAAAGGAATGAAGATGGCAGGAAGAATGGGAAATGAAAAAATTACTATTCAAAACTTAAGAGTATTAAAAGTTGTAGCTGAAAAGAATTTACTTGTATTAAAAGGATGTGTTCCAGGACATAAGAACTCATTTGTAATAATTAGAAAATAATGAAAGTATCAGTTTTAAATATAAAAGGTAAAGATACAGGAAGGTCTGTAGACCTTTCTAAATCTATTTTTGAAATTGAGTCTAATGATCATGCTGTTTATCTAGATGTTAAGAGATATTTAGCTAATCAACGTCAGGGTACTAACAAAACTAAAGAACGTGCTGAAATCACTGGAAGTACTAGAAAGATTAAAAAACAAAAAGGAACAGGTACAGCAAGAGCTGGAAGTATAAAAAACCCCATATTTAGAGGGGGTGGAAATACTTTTGGTCCAAGAGTTAGATCTTATTCTCAAAAACTTAATAAGAATGTTAAGAAACTTGCTAGAAGATCTGCTTTATCATTAAAATTAAAATCTAATTCAGTATCTGTCATTGAAGACTTTAATTTTAAAAACCCTAAGACAAAATCATTTTCAAACGTTATTAATGCCTTAGGAATTAAAGATAAAAAGTCTTTGTTTATCTTGGGAGAGGTTAATAAAAATGTATATTTGTCGGCGCGTAATTTGGAGCAAACTAATGTTGTAACTAACTCTGAAATAAGTACTTACAGTATTATGAATGCTCAACATATTGTATTTTTTGAAAGCTCATTGGAGAAAATAGAATCAAATTTAAGTTAATATGAATATTTTACTTAAACCAGTTATTACGGAAAAAGCTACTGCTGAAAGTGAATTAAAAAATAGATTCACTTTCTCAGTAAAGACCGATGCTAATAAATTACAAATTAAAAAAGCAGTTGAAAATACTTATGGAGTTTCGGTTGATAAGGTCAGAACAATGAGATATGGAGCTGAGAAAAGAATTAGGTATACTAAAACCGGAATGCAGAGAGGTAAATCACCTAGAATTAAGAAGGCAATAGTCCAATTATCAGAAGGAGATACAATAGATTTTTATAATAAACTTTAATTAAAAAAAATATAATGGCATTAAAAGTATTAAAACCAATTACACCTGGACAACGTGGAAGAGTTGTTAATGGTTTTGATGCCATTACAACAGATAAACCTGAAAAAAGTCTGTTGAGTCCTAAGAAACGTTCAGGAGGAAGAAATAGCCAAGGTAAAATGACTATGAAATTTAGGGGAGGAGGTCATAAGAAAAGATATAGAATAATTGATTTTAAAAGGGATAGACATGATGATATTGCAGAGGTTGTTTCTATTGAATATGATCCAAATAGATCTGCATTTATCGCTCTTACAAAATTTAAGGATAATGAAAAAAGATATATTATTTCTTTAAAAGGATTGAAAGTAGGAGATAAAGTAGTATCTGGATCAAAAAAATCACCCGATATTGGAAATTCCATGCCCTTATCAGATATCCCTCTTGGTACAATTATTTCTTGTATTGAAATGAATCCTGGAAAAGGTGCTGTAATTGCAAGAAGTGCTGGATCATTTGCTCAACTAATGGCAAAAGAAGGTAAATTTGTAACTGTAAAATTACCATCTGGTGAAACTAGAATGATTTTATCAGTTTGTTTTGCGACAGTTGGTTCAGTATCAAACTCAGATCATCAGTTAACCGTTTATGGTAAGGCTGGTAGTAAACGTTGGTTAGGTAGAAGACCTAGAACACGTCCAGTAGCTATGAACCCTGTAGATCATCCAATGGGAGGTGGAGAAGGTCGTGCATCTGGAGGACATCCAAGATCTAAAAATGGTATACCTGCTAAAGGTTATATAACCAGAAATAAGAAGAAAGCAAGTAATAAGTATATAATTGAAAGAAAAAAGAATTAATTAAATGGCACGTTCACTAAAAAAAGGACCTTATGTTCATTACAGTTTATTAAAAAAAGTTCAAAAGAATTTGGACTCAAATAAAAAAGCTGTTATTAAAACTTGGTCAAGAGCATCAATGATTATACCTGATTTTGTTGGTCAAACTATCGCCATCCATAATGGTCGTCAGTTTGTTCCTGTATATATTACAGAAAATATGGTTGGTCATAAATTAGGTGAGTTTTCACCAACACGCTCTTTTCGTGGTCATGCTGGTGCTAAAAATAAAGGCAATAAATAATATAATTTGTAATGGGATTAAGAAAAAGACAGGCCGCTGATAAGATTAAGAAAGCAAAAAAAGAAATTACTTTTGCAAAACTTAACAATTGTCCTACATCTCCTAGAAAAATGAGAATTGTTGCCGATTCAATCAGAGGTAAGAACGTAGACAAGGCCTTAACCATGTTAAAGTTTAGTCAAAAAGAAGCTTCTAATAAGTTAGAAAAACTTCTTCTTTCAGCCATTTCTAATTGGCAAGCTAAAAATGAAGATAGTGATGTTGAAGAAGCAAACTTATTTGTAAAAGAAATTAAAGTGGATAGTGCTGGTATGTTAAAAAGATTAAGACCAGCCCCACAGGGAAGAGCACATAGAATTAGAAAACGTTCAAATCACGTTACTCTTGTTATAGAATCACAAAATTTAATTGATAGTTAATATGGGACAAAAAACAAATCCAATAGGAAATAGATTAGGTATCATTAGAGGATGGGAATCTAATTGGTATGGTGGAAATGATTATGGAGATAAGTTAGCCGAGGATTTTAAATTAAGAAAATATATTTTTGCTCGTTTAGCTAAGGCTAGTATTTCAAGAGTAATTATAGAAAGGACCCTTAAGTTGGTAACTCTTACAATTACTACAGCTAGACCTGGTATTATTATTGGTAAAGCTGGTCAAGAAGTTGATAAACTAAAGGAAGAGTTAAAGAAAATTTCTGGTAAAGATATTCAGTTGAATATTATTGAAATTAAAAGACCTGAATTAGAAGCTCAATTAGTTGCAGCAAGCATTGCTAGACAGATTGAAAGTAGAATTTCATATAGAAGAGCTATTAAAATGGCAATTGCTGCATCAATAAGGATGAATGCAGAAGGAATAAAAGTAAAAATTTCCGGTAGACTAAATGGAGCTGAAATGGCAAGATCTGAATCATACAAAGAGGGTAGGATTCCATTATCAACTTTTAGAGCTGATATAGATTATGCTCTAGTTGAAGCTCAAACTACTTATGGTAAATTAGGCGTAAAAGTTTGGATTATGAAAGGTGAGGTTTATGGTAAAAGAGAATTATCTCCTTTAGTTGGACTAAGTTTAAGTTCTGCAAAATCCAAAGGAGGTCCTTCAAAGGGAAGAAAACAAAGAAGAAGATAATAAATTATAGATATTAAACATGTTATCACCCAAAAGAACAAAATTTAGGAAAATGCAGAAAGGCCGAATGAAAGGTCTTTCACAAAGAGGGCACATACTTTCTAATGGAATGTTTGGTTTAAAGTCATTAGATTCAAGTTTTTTGACATCTAGACAAATAGAAGCTGCTCGTATTGCTGCAACTAGATTTATGAAAAGGCAGGGACAATTATGGATTAAAATTTTTCCAGATAAACCTATTACAAAGAAACCTTTGGAGGTTAGAATGGGTAAAGGAAAAGGTGCTCCAGAGTATTTTGTTGCTGTTGTTAAACCCGGAAGAATAATGTTTGAAGTTGCTGGTGTCTCAATTGATATAGCTAAAGAAGCTTTGAGACTTGCAGCTCAAAAACTTCCTGTCAAAACTAAATTTATTATAGCTAGAGATTATGAAGCTTAAATTAATAAAATGAAACAAAAACAAGTTAAAGAATTATCAATTGATGAATTAAATGAAAAATTGATTTCATTTAGTACTGAACTTTCAGAAATGAAAATGACACATGCTATTTCTCCAATTGAAAACCCTATGCAAATTAAAAATATAAGAAGAACTATTGCTAGAATTAATAGTGAATTAACCAATAGATCTATTCAGGAATAATATATATGGAAAAAAGAAACTTAAGAAAGGAAAGAATTGGAATCGTGACCAGTAATAAAATGGAGAGATCTATTATTGTTTCTGAAGTTAATAAAGTTAAGCATCCCATGTATGGTAAATTTGTTTTAAAGACAAAAAAGTATGTAGCACATGATAAAGATAATGAGTGTAATATTGGGGATACTGTTAAAATAATGGAAACAAGACCACTAAGTAAATCTAAGTGTTGGAGACTTATTAAAATTTTAGAAAGAGCTAAATAATGGTACAACAAGAATCAAGATTATCAGTTGCTGATAATACAGGAGCAAAAGAGGTTCTAACAATTAGAGTATTGGGAGGAACTAAAAGAAGATACGCATCTGTTGGTGACAAAATTGTTATAACAGTTAAGAATGCTACACCTAATGGAACAATAAAAAAAGGTCAAGTATCAACTGCGGTTGTAGTTAGAACTAAAAAAGAAGTTAGAAGAAAAGACGGTTCATATATAAGATTCGATGATAATGCATGTGTACTATTAGATGCTGCTGATGAAATGAGAGGAACTAGAGTTTTTGGACCAGTTGCAAGAGAATTAAGAGATAAAAAATTTATGAAGATAATCTCATTAGCACCAGAAGTTTTATAATTTATTATTATGAATAAAATTAAAATTAAAACGGAAGATCAAGTAAAGGTTTTAGCCGGGGACCATAAAGGTTCTGAAGGAAAAATCGTTAAGATTTTTAGATCTAAAAATCTAGCTATCGTTGAAGGTGTTAACATGGTGAAAAAACATAATAAACCTAGTTCACAAAACCCAAAGGGAGGTATAACTGAGCAAGAAGCTCCAATTCATATCTCCAATCTTTCTTTGTTGACATCTAAAGGTGAAACAACAAGACTTGGATATAAGATGATTGATGGTAAAAAAAATAGAGTTGCATTAAAATCTGATGAAATAATTTAATTATGAGTTATCTGCCTAGATTAAAAAAAGAATTTAATGAGAGGATAATATCTTCTTTAAAAGAAAAGTATTCTTATAAGAATGTAATGATGGTGCCTAGACTCAAAAAAATTGTTATTAGTAAAGGAGTAGGGGGAGCAGTTGCAGATAAAAAATTAATTGATCATGCTATTGATGAACTGACTATGATTTCAGGTCAAAAAGCAATTGCAACTATTTCAAAAAAAGATGTAGCTTCATTTAAGTTAAGAAAAGGAATGCCAATTGGTGCGAAAGTTACTCTTAGATCTGAAAGAATGTACGAGTTTTTGGATAGATTAATTACCTCAGCTCTTCCAAGAGTTCGTGATTTTCAAGGCATAAAACCATCCGGTTTTGATGGAAGAGGTAATTATAATTTAGGGGTTACTGAACAGATTATTTTTCCTGAAATTGATATTGATAAAGTTAATAAGATTTCCGGAATGGATATTTCATTTGTAACCAGTGCCAACAGCGATAAAGAAGCACAATCTTTATTAACTGAATTAGGATTACCATTTAAAAAAAGTGATTTTAAATCAAAATTGTCTGAAATAAAAAGTATAAAATCTGAAAGCCCTGCAGAAGAAGCACCAATAGTTGAGGATGAAGCTAAATCAGAGGAGGTTACTGCAGAAGAAGCACCAATAGTTGAGGATGAAGCTAAATC
>PACX01000008.1 GCA_002702895.1 Flavobacteriaceae bacterium
AATATCACCCTCTTTAACATCATCACCTATATTAATAAGCCACTTTGCAACTACACCCTCCTCCATAGTATCACTCAATCTCGGCATGTTAATTATTTGGGCCATTATTTTAATTTATGAGAAATAAAATTATAGTTTTCTTCTTCATATACTGCATCATACATTACTTTCTTTTCTGGATAAGGAGAATCTTCAGCGAATTTTTCACACTCAAGAACTTTAGCTTTAACTATTCTATCAATATTAGATATCTCTTGTTCTGTAGCAAAATCATTTTCTAAAATCACTTTTTTTACTTGAGATATTGGATCAATTTTTCTGTATTCATTAACCTCTTCTTTTGTTCTATATTTTTGAGCATCTGACATTGAATGTCCTCTGTATCTATATGTTTTCATTTCTAAAAATGTTGGTCCCTCATCATTTCTGGCTCTTTTAATTGCTTCATCCAAGGCTTCAGCAACTTTTATTGGATTCATTCCATCTACGGGTCCACATGGCATTTCATATCCTAAACCTAATTTCCATATGTCTGTATGATTTGAGGTTCTTTCAACTGAAGTTCCCATAGCATATCCATTATTTTCTACAACAAAAACAACAGGTAATTTCCAAAGCATAGCAAGATTCAAAGTTTCATGTAAAGAACCCTGTCTTACAGCACCATCTCCCATAAAGCATAAAGTAACAGCATTTCTATTAAAGTACTTATCTCCAAAGGCCATTCCAGCACCTAAAGGAATTTGCCCTCCAACTATTCCATGTCCTCCATGAAATCTATGTTCCTTTGAAAAGATATGCATTGAACCTCCTAAACCCATGGAAGTTCCAGTAGCTTTACCATATAATTCAGCCATAACTTTTTTAGGATCAACTCCCAATCCTATCGGCATTACATGGTTTCTATAAGCAGTTATCATTCTATCCTTAGTTAAATCCATAACATGCAATGCTCCTGCTAGTACAGCTTCTTGACCATTATAAAGATGAAGAAATCCTCTAACTTTTTGCTGAATGTATACAGCAGCAAGCTTATCTTCAAACTTCCTCCAAAAAAGCATGTCTTCATACCATTTCAAATAAGTCTCTTGATTAATCTCTTTCATTAACTATTTTTTTAAATTAAAATACTTGATTAAAGATTTATGCAAAGTTAATATAACTAAACAATTGTTTAAAATAAAAACAAATTATATTAATAATAAAAATTATATGTAAATGAAAATCTTAAAGTATTTTCCAGCGGACTAATTACACTGGAAGTTGATAAAAGGTAGGATAAGTCAAGATTTATTTCATTAAGCTTAAAGCCTGTTCCAAATGTTAAATATTTTCTAGCTCCCTTATTTTCATTTTCATTAAAATATCCAGCACGAATAGCAAAAGAGTCATTATATAAATATTCCATTCCAAGTGCAATAGTAAATTCATTTAACTCTTCACTAAATCCATCTGGCGCATCACCAAATGATTTAAAAATACCTGAAAGAAAATTGACATCTGCTTGATTATATCCAATTATTTGGTTGTTTGAATTATATATAGGAATACTAGGAGAGGGAACTAATAACTTGTTAATTTCTAAATTAAGAGAAACTTTATTAGAAGAATCAAAAATAAAATCAAAAGCAGTTCCAACTTTCATATTTGTAGGTATAAAGTTTTTTTTACCTAATTCTTCATATTTCATTCTTGGTCCAATATTAGAAATATTAAATCCTGCTCTCCAAATTCCATTAAAATTAGCATAAGCTTTTTCATCAGACTGAAAAAAACCTGAAATATCAACAGCAAATGAATTAGCGGAATCTGAATCTGAATCGACTGACTGTAGCTTAACATCAGACATTAAAAATCTACCAGTAACAGCTAATGCAAAGTATTCACTTAACTTAAGAGAATACGAAGCATCTAAGGTAAATTCATTAGGATTTTCTAAAATTGGAATATCTTGAGGATTTTGAATAATATCAATATCTCCTAAACTAAAATATTTAAAACTAGCTGACCAAGAACTTCTATCGTCTATAACATTGAAATAATTAACATTAGCCAAAAACACATCACTTACTAACTTACTTAAATAAGGTGTGTAACTTACACCAACACCAGAAAGGTTTTCAGAAAAAACATATTTTGAGGGATTCCAATGTTGAGAAAATGCATCAGGAGTTGTTGCCACTCCTTGTTCGCCTAGTCCGGAAGCTCTAGCATCTGCAGAAATCATTAAAAATGGGACGGCTGTAGTAATAACTCTTCTGTCCTGAGAAAAGCTGGTTTTAATTACACAAAACATTAATATTATAATAAAATAGTTTCTATTCATAATTAAAGAAACGTTAAATATATATAAATATTATTTTTAGTTGTTTTAGTTTTAAAAAATTTTTTTTTTTAAACTATTTGCTATCTTGCAAGTCGAAATAGACATAAATAGCTATTTATATATGAAAAAGTACAATTTATTAAATCTTATATTTTTCTTTCTATGTGTCCTGTTGGTCATGGGTTGCAATAGAAATGCAATGAAAAGCGGGAAAAACAGTTCACAGGCTACAGGTTGGAAAATTAATTCTAAAGATGGTGGTTTTAAAAGTGCTAAAGCTTATAAAGGTCAACCTGCCGGACCTGGATTAGTTTTTGTTGAAGGAGGAACATTTACAAAAGGTAATGTTCAAGATAATGTCATGCATGATTGGAATAACACTCCAACCCAACAATATGTTAGGTCTTTTTTTATTGATGAAACTGAAGTTACAAATGAAATGTATGGGGAGTATTTGTATTGGATGAAGACAGTTTTTGCTGAAAATTTTTCTGAAATATATAAAGCTGCGCTTCCTGATACTCTAGTTTGGAGAAATCCTCTTGGCTTTAATGAGGATATGGTAAATAATTACTTAAGACACCCTGCATTTCAAAATCATCCAGTTGTTGGAGTAACTTGGAAACAAGCAAATAATTTTGCAAAATGGAGAACTGATAGAGTAAATGAGCAAATTTTAGTCTCAGAAGGATTTGTTAGAGAAGGTGCAATTATTCCAGATAGTATTGCAGATGGATATACATTTAACACAAAAGCTTATTTGTTAGATCCAACAAGTGCCTATGGTGGTAAAATGAATGAACTTGCTGGTGATAAATCAAAGGAAACCAATGAAGATGGTGAAGATGAAATTAGCTACGCTACAAGAGAAACAGGAGTTTTATTACCCGAATACAGACTTCCAACTGAAACTGAATGGGAATATGCAGCTTTAGCTTTAAGTGAGATTAGAAAAGATAATGTTTATCGTGGAAAGAAAAAATTTCCATGGGACGGAGAATATACTAGATCTGGACAAAAGAAAAATGTTGGAGATCAATTAGCTAATTTTAAATTGGCTGATGGAGACTATGGTGGAATAGCTGGTTGGTCAGAAGTTGGATCTGGAATAACCACTTCAGTAAGATCTTACCCTCCTAATGATTTTGGTTTGTATGGTATGGCTGGGAATGTAGCCGAATGGGTTGCTGATGTTTACAGACCAATTATTGATGAAGAAGCTAATGATTTTAATTATTACAGGGGAAATATTTTCTCTGAAACAGTAATAGGTGAAGATGGTAAAATGGTTACAACAGATGCTGAAAATGCAAATTACGATTTCCTTCCTGGATCTCTTGTTGAAGAAGTTGTGAAAACAGAAGATATTGATAGAGTAAACTACTCCACTGGAGATAATAGAGATTACAATGATGGTGACAGAGGTTCAGTTAGAAACTTTACTATTGAAGGAGATTTCTCTAGAATGTATAATGCTCCCTCAGAAGAGGATGGTGATATTGAAACAACTACACTTATTGATAATGAAGCTAGAGTTTACAAAGGTGGTTCATGGCTTGATAGAGCTTACTATCTAGATCCAGGTCAAAGAAGACATTTGCCAGGTTCAATGACCACTAATTTTATTGGCTTTAGATGTGCAATGTCTTATCTAGGTGAATCTAGAATAACTAGGAAGCCTAGAAGAAGATAATAAGGTTTACAGTAAATTATTTTATTTATATCATCTCTTATTTCATTAATTTTAAAAAATGAATACAGATCAATTATATGATATATTCCTAAAATGTAATGGTGTTTCGACTGACACTAGATCAATAAAAAAAGATTCTCTTTTTTTTTTCTTTGAAAGGAGAAAATTTTGATGGAAATGACTATGCATTAGAAGCAATTAATAAAGGGGCTAAATATGCATTAGTTGATAATAATAACCTTGAAAATCGTAATTTTATAAAGGTAAAGGATGTTTTGACTTCTTTACAATTCCTTTCTGCTTATCATAGAACTAAACTAAAAAATACTACTATAATTGCTTTAACTGGAAGTAATGGAAAAACAACAACTAAAGAGTTAATTCACTCAGTATTGATTAAGAAATATAAAACAACTTCAACTACAGGAAATTTAAATAACCATATAGGTGTTCCTCTTTCAATATTAAAGATTGATAAGGATTCAGATTTTGCGGTTATAGAAATGGGTGCTAATCATATTGGAGAAATAGCTTTTTTAACAGATTTAGTAAAACCAGATTATGGGTATATAACAAATTTTGGAAAAGCTCACTTAGAAGGGTTTGGAAGCATCAAGGGTGTCATTAAAGGAAAAACAGAATTATATAATTGGTTAATAAAAAATAATAAACCAATTCTTATAAATTCAGATGATGAAATACAGAATAAATTCATTAACTCTAATTCAATATTTTTTGGAAAAAAGATTAATTCTAAGTTTGTTTTTAAAGAGTTAAATGAAGATTATGTTTCAGTTAAATACAAAGAACTTAGAATTAATAGTAAATTAATAGGTAATTATAATTTTTATAATATTATCGCAGCAATTTCTTTCGGATTATATTTTAAAATTGATATTAAATTGATTAAAAATGCAATAGAAAATTATACTCCTAAAAATAATAGATCTGAAATATTAATTCTAAAAGACAAAAAAATAATTTTAGATGCATACAACGCAAATCCAACTAGTATGAGGCTTGCTATTGATAGTTTTTTTAAACTTTCAGGATCAAAAGCACTAATTTTAGGAGATATGTTGGAATTGGGTAATTATTCAAATTATGAGCACCTACAAATAATCAATCATTTAGAAAAAGAAAATTGTGGCAAAACATACCTTGTTGGTAAAGAATTTTATAAAATAAAAAAGAATAGCAATTCTATTTCATTTTATAAATCAAAAAGAGAATTAATTTCAGAAGTATCAAAAAATAAAATACTAGAAAAAAACATTTTAATAAAGGGATCTAGAGCTATGAAATTAGAAGAATTATTAAACATTCTGTGAATATATTCATTCTCTTTCAATAGCGTTGTAAATCAATAATATTAATAATCCAAAAACTATCCCAGATATTATTAATACAATACTTGTTAATCCAACAGTTGAAAATGAAAGTCTAAGTAAAATTGTTGAAATAATAAAGCCAGTATTTCTTATCAATTGACTGTATCTTTCGGTATACTGAAAGGAAAGAAGTAAAATAAATACATCTACTACAATTAATAGAGTAAAAAATTCGTTAAAAAATAAATAATTAAGATTTTGATCAAATGAATTTGAGATAAACACCCCATTATACCAACTAATAAAGCTAAGAATACAGATTCCTAATAATATAGGTAATAAAATAATACTAAGTAATTTTTTAGATGCAATAAATCGATCTAATTTTTCTGAAACAGTTTTAAAAGGTAATTTTTCTTTTGCTCGTCTGAACAAATAAATAAGAAAAAATATAATTAGAATTCCTACTAAATCATAAACCAATTGAAGATTGTTAGAATTTTGCACCCAATTAGCATTTAAATCTACTAATGGAATGTCACCAAAAATTTTACGAATAATGATTAAAGAAATTATTTCATATTGTTTTCCAACCGCCGTGGTAAAAGATCTAGGAATAAAATAAATTAATAGAAAAGCCTCATAAACCAAAATAAATGAAAAAGGAGTGTATAAAGCTGAAATTGGATTAGACAACAGTTTTGAGTCAACCATTGATAAATCAATAATATTGTTATTACTAAGAAGAATAAGTAATAAATGAATAACAAAACCTAGTGAGGCAAAGTAAAGAATATATTTTTCAAAACCTTTAATAATTTTTTCAGAAAAAACTATAGAGAATAGTCTTTCTATCTTAGTTTGAATTAACATATATCCCAATTATTTTTTTAAAATTAAGTATTATTTAAATACCTTAGATAGTAATCAAAAAATATTTAATGAAAAATTATTATTTCTATTTTCTTGTTTTGTTAGTTCTATTTGGATGTAATTTTAAAAATAGTACTGAATGGATATCATACAATGAAGATTTAGAAATAAAAACTAATCTAGATCACTCAAATGAGAGAATGCGTTTTAAACTTATACAGTCTAAATACAATGATAAAAATAATTGGTTTAAAGAATTAAATTCAGATATATATGGATTTAATGAAGAAAATTATGAAAATTTAAAATCCTTGATACTTGAAAAAGATATTCCTTCAATTCAAGAAAATATAATTTCAGGAAAATTAAGCTATGAAAAATTAGTTTTATTTTATTTATACAGAATTAAAAAAATTGAATTTAACCAAAGTACATATCTAAATTCTATTATTTCAATTAATCCAAATATTATTGAAGAAGCTAGAGAGAAGGATAAAAAAAAGCCTGACTCAACTTTTTCACTTTATGGCATTCCTATATTATTAAAGGATAATATTAATTACGAAGGATTACCTACTACTGCTGGATCTGCTTTATTAAAGGAAAATATAGCTGAAAATTCTTTTGTTACAAAAAAACTAAAAGCAAGTGGAGCTCTAATTTTAGGAAAAACTAATTTAAGTGAATGGGCATATTATTTTTGTATAGGATGTCCCTTAGGCTACAGTGCTATAGGGGGTCAAACTCTTAATCCATACGGAAGAAAGATTTTTGAATCTGGAGGCTCAAGTTCAGGAAGTGGAGCTGCAATATCAGCTAATTTATCTTCTGTTTCATTGGGTTCAGAAACTTCTGGATCTATACTTTCACCTTCTTCATTAAATTCAATAGTAGGACTAAAACCAACAATAGGACTTGTTAGCAGAACAGGAATAGTTCCAATTTCAAGCACTTTAGATACATCTGGACCAATGACAAAAAATGTTATAGATAATGTAATTGTTTTTAATAGTATTATGGGATTTGACTCTGAGGATAAATATTCAAAAGAAAAGATTGAAATTGACATAAATAAAATTACAAATTCATCACTTAAAGGCGTTAGATTAGGAGTTTTTAAAAGTCTTTTAAATGAGCCCTTATATAAAGAAGCAATTGAAAAAATAAAAGAAGCTGGTGGAATTATTTTTGAATTTGATCCCCCAAAAATTGACTTTTCTGGATTTAGAAAAATATTAGATGTTGATATGAAAAAAGAATTACCCGAATATCTTTCAAGTTATTCAAAAGTTGATTCAGCAATAAAAAACATTTCTGATATTATAAATTACAATCTTCAAGACAGTTTAAAAAGATCTCCTTATGGTCAAGGTATTTTTGAGGGAATTGTTTCTGATGATACATCTATTGAAGAATTTAAAATGTTAAAAGTTAAATTAAAAAAAGAAGGAAAACGATTCTTTGATGAATCCATTAATAAAAATTCATTAGATGCTATTTTATCAATTAATAATTATCATGCAGCATATGCTGCTGCTGCTTATTATCCATGTTTAACTATTCCAATGGGATATAGAGACTCTGGATTACCTACTAATTTAACCTTTATAGGGCCTTCATTTAGTGAAAACAAATTATATCAGCTAGGATTCGCCTATGAAAGTCTAACAAAAAAGAGAATTCCTCCCCTGAATTAACTCAAAAATAATTTATTTGCTACTTAAGTAATCTAATGCCAAAGTTGTCATTGACTTTATACCAGTAATCATCCCAGAATCATCAACGTAAAAATCTGGTGTATGATGAGGTGCTGCTTTTAAGGGGTCTGTTCCCTTTTTTGCTCCTCCTATAAAGAAATACATTCCAGGCACTTTCTCTTGAAAAAAAGAAAAATCTTCAGCACCAGTAATTGCATTCATAAAATTAACATTACTTGGCCCGTTTATCCTTTTTAATGAGGGTAACATTTTTTCATATAATTTTGGGTCATTATAAGTTATGGGATAACTTACCATATAAGTAAGTTTAGCTTTAGCATTATTTGCCTCAGCAACATTGTGAACAATCTCATCTAATCTTTTCAAAACAATTTTTTTCATTCCCTCATCTAAAGTTCTAATTGTTCCTAGCATGTAAAGACTTTCAGGAATTATATTACTTCTGACTCCACCATGAATACTTCCAATTGTAACAACAGCAGCTGCTTCAGTCAGTGGCATATTTCTACTTACAATGGTTTGAATTGAGTTTATCATTTGAGAAGCAGTAACAATAGGATCTATTCCAGTCCATGGAGTTGAACCATGCGTTTGAACTCCCTCAATATCAATTCTAAATTCATTAACGGCTGCCATTATCCCCTTGGGACGAACAAAAACTTGTCCTGCTCCAATTTGAGACCAAATATGAAGTCCAAAAATTGCATCAACATCAGGATTTTTTAAAACCCCCTCTTTAACCATTAGTTCAGCGCCTCCTTCTTCACCTGGTGGAGCCCCTTCCTCAGCAGGTTGAAAAATAAATTTTATTGTACCAGGAATTTGATCTTTTAAATCATATAAAATTTTAGCAGTTCCTAATAAAATAGCAATATGAGTATCATGACCACAAGCATGCATTACAGGAACAGTTTCTCCATTATATTCACCAATCATTTCAGACTTCCATGGTAAATCTGCTCTTTCCTTTACTGGCAAACCATCAATATCAGCTCTAAGAGCAACTACAGGACCCGGTTTTCCCCCTTTTAATACCGCTACAACTCCCGTTTTAGCTATTCCAGTTTGTGGTTTTAATCCAATCTTTCTTAATTCATTTGCTATTCTTTCTGCTGTTTTAAATTCTCTATTACTTAACTCTGCATTTTGATGAAACCAGTGTCTAAGCTCAATTACATCGGATTCATAATTAGAACTTAATTCATTAATTTTTTTATCAAAATTTTGTCCATTTAAATCAAATGAAAAAAATAGAACAAAAAATGATAAAAATAAAAGAGATAATTTTTTCATAATTATGTTTTTTTTCAAAAATAAAGAAAATTATTCTCCTATTGCTGTTATCAATAATCTTCTTGACCCTCCATTGTTTCGATGTTCGCATAAATAAATTCCCTGCCAAGTACCAAATTGAGGAATTCCATTTGTTATTGGAAAAGAAATTGAAGATCCTAATAAGCTATTTTTTATATGGGACGTCATATCATCTTTACCCTCATAAATATGGGTAAAATGGGTTTCATTTTCAGAAACCATTTTATTAAAATGGGTTTCAAAATCTACTCTTACTGATGGGTCCGCATTTTCATTAATTGTTAAACTAGCAGAAGTATGTTTAATAAAAACATGAACAACTCCAGAAATATTTGGAATATTGTTAATAATATGATCTGTAATTAGATGAAAACCCCTTGAATAAGGCTTTAAATCGATTTCTTTTTGAAAAACCATTTTAATTACTTTTTCTAGTCCCCCATTTTTGATAATTAGAAAGGCTTTCATCGCAAATTTGAAGACTTAAATCACGAATTAAATGTACTGGAGTGCCACCACCACCTTCTCTGGAATTTTTTGATAATGTCAAACACAAATTCAAATTACTTTCCGGGTTTATTTTTCCGTTAGTTTGAAGAATAAATTTTTGCTTTTCATTCTTATCACATGTTTTTAAATTTAAACTTGATGATTCCTGAATATTTTCTGCTTCCATACATACTTTAAAATATGGAATGTAAAATTCTTTTTCAGAAATCCTTCCATTATCAAAACCTTGATCTATTGAAATTTGACCTTGATAAGAATAACATGAATGACCTTGAAGACCTTTATTAACATTTGCATTTTCCTTGTATCCTACAATGTCTAAACAGTATTTTCTGGTATCATCTAAGGAATCTATAAGGAATATTTCGACAGTTCCACCATTATTTGTCGGTGAGGGTTCACTATCATTACTCTCAGATTGATTACTACATGATAATACTATAAAGAAACAAAAAGCAAGTATAAATTTATTTTCCATATTATTTAGTAAATTTTTGTGGGTCATACTGGATTCGAACCAGTGACTTTTACCCTGTCAAGGTAACACTCTGAACCAACTGAGTTAATGACCCATTAATATATCAAATCTATGATTTTTCTAAATGATTTTTCTTAAAATAATTCCAAATAATAAAAGTACCAATAATCAATATTATAATGGAAAGAAATGAGCTTTCAAATCCAAATTCACCTCCATTTAATAGGTTATTTTCAGGAATTGAGAAATCAATTATTGAATACGAATCAAGTCCACTAACCTTAAATCCAAACATAGATTGGAAGAAATTCCAGCTGAAATGTAATGCAATTGGAAACCATAGATTTTTTGTAAAAATATAAGATGCTCCTAAAAAGAATCCTGCAAGAAATATATTACACAAACCAAGAGTAGTTACATTTGGATTAGATCCATGAATTAAAGAAAAGAAAATCGAGGATATAAATAATGCTACATAAGGATTAAAAGATTCTAATAAATTTTTAAGCATATATCCTCTAAAAATAACTTCTTCAAAAATAGAAACACCCATAAATAAAACAATTGATAAAAAAATCTTTTGTAAATCAAAATTGTAATTTTTAAAAACTATTTCACCAATTAAATAAAGGAAAACATATGCAAAAGCCATAATTAATAAACCCAATATTATTCCATAATTGAATTCTTTTAACCTTCCTTTAGTCTCCAAACCAATTTCAATTAATGGTTGTTTATCGATAAATTTCATGAAAAGCCATAACATAATTCCCATTGTAAAAATCATAGAATATTCCAGAGTTATCATCATATTTAGATCAATATTTCCTTCTGACATTTTAGATAAGTCAAATCCAAGTAATAACAAAAATATACCCCCAAAAATTTGTGGAACAAATAGTAAAAAGAATGATAATAAAGATTTAATCCAGCCAGTATGATTTGTAATTTTTTTCATTGTTTAATTAGGTTTAAATGCAACAGGAATTGTATAGGAAACAGCAACTGGCAAATCATTATTTAATGCAGGTTCCATGAGTGGAAGTTTTTTTATAACTCTTTCCGTCTCTTTTCTAAAGACATCAGGACCTAAAATAGTTATATCATAAATCTTACCATCATTTTCAATAATAATTTCAACAAAAACAATTGATTCTTCTGCTACAATCCCTTTAGCTTTTTTAGGGAATTTTAAATATTTTTTAAAATGTTTATCTATTTTTTCTTTAAAACATGTTTTTGAATCATCTGAGTTCTTTTCTTCACATCCTGGAAATAAAGGAGCCCATTCAACACTATCCAAAGGGAAAACATCATTTGATTTATCAGATTCAGAAGGGATTCTATATGTTATTGGAAGTTGAAAAGGAAAAGAGGTTGGTTCACCGTTTACTTTACCAGGTATCATTTTAGGAAGTTTCTTAATAATTTCCTGAGCAGCATTTTCAAATAATTGACTGGCATCCAATAAAGATTCTTCACTATCAAACTTGACACCAACTAGATTTGCTTTAGCTATTATATTATTTGGTTCTCCATTTTCATTTATTTCAAAAAAGACATTTACAACTGATTGAAGTCCTAAATCAAGAGCTGTTTTAGGATAAATAAAGTACTTTTCGATGTGTTCCTGAATAGATTCTTCAAAACATTTTTTCTGTAAATTCTCAGGAATTAAATTACAAATAGGAAGAATGGGGAAATCTTCCTCAACAAGATTTTCATCTTGAGAATAATTAGATAGTACAAAAAATAAAAAGAAGATTAATGTAGATTTTCTCAACATGTAATGCAATATAATAAATACTGTTTAGAATAGATTATTATTTCTTGAGATAACTAGACAGAAAAAAACATGAGAATTTAAATAAATTTTTATAAATTTGATTAAGTTTGGCATATATTTTGATTTAAAACATTGTAGTTAAACCTTTTAGACTAATGATTAGTCTAAACTTTAATAAGTAAAATTTAAAATTATGAAAAAAATATTTTTATTTGCTCTTGTATTTCCATTAATGTTCACTTCTTGTGAAAATTCAGGAGAAATGTCTGATGATGAATTAATTGAAGCAATCATTAATGCTGAAAACAGAATTTCTGTTACAAAAAATGATCTTCCAAAATCTGCAATCACTAGCCTAGATTTTAATAAACCAGGCGATGTTATAGGTTCTGCTGAACTTGCTCCTGAACTAGGCTTTGAAATTGAAATGAAAAGTTGGGACTTTTTTGACTTTGAATTAGATTATGAAAGAAATGATAATGAATATTTTACAACTAATGGAAGAAGATTAGAATCAACAAGAGGTGATAAAGATTGGGGTGATAAAAAAGGTAAAGACGGAAAAGATGGTAAAAAGAAAAGAGGACCATGTTTTAAATTTAAATATCCACTTTCTTACACCATGGGTGATGGTTCTGTTATAACTGGAAACGACAGAAAGGAAGTTTGTTCTAAAATGAAAGATTATTTCGAAAAAAATGGTAAAACTAAAGAAAATAAACCTCGCTTAAATTTCCCTGTTACTATTTTAGTTTTAGATGATGATAAAAATGTACTTGAAAAAGAAATTGATTCTCCTGATATTTTGAAAGAAGTAATGGCTAATTGTAAAGGCTCTAAAGATGGTGGTGACGACAAAAAAAGAGATTAATTTTTCTTCTTTCTAAAAAAATTAAATAAGCTCCTAATGGAGCTTATTTTTTTTGAGTAAAATCCATAAAAAACTAGCAAGTCCTAAAAATAAAAATGCCCACCCAATTGGAATTAAAAAAAAAGGTTCTCTAAGAAAACCATTTTCATCTAATTCACTTCCAATTAATTTAAATAATAATAAACATAAAATTCCAAATACTAAAAAAATAATTGCTATTCTGAATTTAGCTGCCATATTGAATTAAATTTATTACTTTGTTTAACCTCTGTGCCTCTTTCTTTCCATCCATTGTGATTTTGAGCAGGTAAAGCTGGAACTGAATCTAAAGATTTTTTTAAGGAATTATATATTTTATTTTCTTCTTCTGAAAAAACATTAAAAGAAATTGGATTTTCTTCAAATAAATCTTCTGAATATTTGAAAAATTTACCACTCTTGTATAACTTATAGTTTTTATCTTGTGCGTAAACTCCTCTAGTAAGTCCACTTGAACCCCACATTGGATTATAATAAGTTATCAAAATGTCTCTTTCTTTGTAACCCTCATTTAACATTAGGGGAATAAGACTTTTCCCATACGAATCTGGTTTGTCAACATTGAGAATATCTTCAAATGTTGCATAAAAATCTGTAAAATCTATTAGAACATCACTTGTTCGAGGTTCATTAATATAATTATTCCAGTTCAGGATCATTGGAACATTTGAACCATATTTAATTGTGACTCCTTTTGAACCTTTTATTTCTTTTCCATTATTTAATGTTACGACTTTTTTATCAGTTCCATTATCGCCAAGAAAAATCAAAATAGTATTTTTATCTAAATTATTTTTTCTTATGGCATCAGTAATTGTACCAACAACTTTATCCATATAAGTTACCATATCTGAAAAATATTTTGGATCATTTCCAGAATTTCTTTTATCCAAATCATCCCAATCCTTTGAATCTGGTGTTGGACGAAACGGATCATGAACTAAAGCCATTGGGTAATAAATAAAAAAAGGATCATTTTTATTTTTTTCTATAAAATCAACTATAAAATCAGAAAATATATCTGCACCATAGTCATCAATATTTGTTTCTAATTTTTTTCCGTTTTGTACAATATTAGGGTTTGCAAATCTGTCACCTCTTTCTCTTAACCACCATAGACAATATTCATCAAAACCAAAATGATATGGTCTATTTAAGTCTTGATTATTTTCTAAATCATATTGAACTCCATTTAACTGCCACTTACCAACCAGTGATGTTTTGTAACCATTTTCTTGAAATAGGTTGCCAAATGTTTTTTGATTAGGATTTAAATAAGTAAAATACTCATAATTAATATAGTTTGGCTTACCAGTCATAATTTTAACCCGTGTTGGTGTACAAAGTGGTTGAGAATAAGCATTTGTAAAATTAATTCCATTTCTAGCCAGTGAATCCAAAACAGGTGTTTTATAATCATCTGCACCATTAATTTGAAGAGCTTCAAATCCAATATCATCAGCCATTATAAGAATAACATTTGGTTTTTCAAATGATTTATTTTTTGTTTGATTATTAGCACAACTTAAAACTAGAATAGAAATATAAATGAGGGATAAAATTTTAATAATTTTCATATTTTTGAGGCTTATTTTATTACAATTTATGGAACATTTTTCAAAGTCAAAAATAAATTCAATGGAAAGAATTTTTAGGCTAAATCTTATAAACAGTTGTACTGGATATAAGTCCGCAAACTTAATTGGAACCTCATCCAATGAGGGAATACTAAATTTAGCTATATTTAGTTCCATCACACATTTAGGAAGTGATCCATCTTTATTAAGTTTCATTGTTCGTCCAACAATAGTTCCAAGAGATACTTACAGAAATATAATCTCTAATCATTATTTTACAGTTAATCATATACATGTTGATGATATTGAGGATGCCCATCATACTTCAGCTAGATATCCACATAAAATTTCAGAATTTGATATAACTAAATTTGAAACTGAATATCTAAATAATTTTCCAGCCCCATATGTTAAAAGTTCAAAAATTAAATTAGGTTGTAAGTTTTTGAATAAATATGAAATTAAGGAAAATAATACACTCTTAATTGTTGCAGAAATTAATGATATCTATTTTGAAAAAGATATTATAAGTAATGATGGATATTTACAATTGGATAAGGCTGAAACAGTTACTGTAAATGGATTAGACGGATATGCGCTTCCTACTCTTATAAATAGATTTAAATATGCTAAGCCTAAAAAATGAATGAATTTATAAATAAAAATATTATAGATTATGTGGAGTTTAATTCACAACAAGAACCAAGCTTACTTAAAGAATTAAACAAAGAAACTAATTTAAAAATTCTTAATCCAAGAATGTTGTGTAGTAGTTATCAAGGAAGGGTGTTGTCAATTATTTCTAAAATCATAAAACCAAAAAAAGTATTAGAAATTGGAACGTATACAGGATATTCTGCCTTATGTATTGCAG
This sequence comes from Flavobacteriaceae bacterium, assembly GCA_002702895.1. Classification (GTDB taxonomy): domain Bacteria; phylum Bacteroidota; class Bacteroidia; order Flavobacteriales; family Flavobacteriaceae; genus MAG-121220-bin8. The sequence continues at coordinate 15,391 of PACX01000008.1, forward strand.
AAGGATTAGATCATAATGGTATTATTCATACCATTGATATAAACGAAGAACTAAAGGATATTCAAAATAAATATTTTATCAAATCAGGACTTGTAAATCAAATTCAACAACATGTAGGAAATGCTCTAAAAATCATTCCTAAAATTAATGAGATTTTTGATTTTGTTTATTTAGACGCAGACAAAGAAAATTACATTGAATATTTTGATTTAATAATAGATAAAATTATTTCTGGCGGTGTACTAATATGTGATAATGTTCTATGGAGTGGAAAAGTTTTAAATCCTAAAAATCAAGATTTAATAACTCAAAAATTAATTGAATTTAATAAATTATTAAAAAAAGATAAAAGATTAGATACTATTATTCTTCCAATTAGGGATGGACTGTCTATATGTAGAAAAATTTAAAGGTTTCTTTTTATAGATCCTCCTAAATCTTCAATTTTTTCTTTTACGTTATCAATATCCTTTTTTAAAGATTTTGTGTCTATTCCTTTAGATTTTGCACTTTTATTAATTTCACTTTTAACTTCATCTGTGGCATCTCTAACTGCACGAATACCTTTTCCAAGTCCCTTAGAAAGCTCAGGAATTTTATCTGCTCCAAAAACAAGTAAAATAACGAGACCTATCAAAAGAATTTCTGGACCACTAATAAATAAAAAATGGAAATGATTCATTACTAACCTTTTATTTTATTTTTAAAATCATCAAATTCAGAATTTTCTTGCTTTTTTGGCCATGAATTATTAGATGTATCAATATCAGCAGTTTCAAAATCCGGATCTAAAGATATATTAATAATTTTCTTATTAGAAGTAATCACTTTACTTACTTCTTTATCATTTTTTCTCCAAACTTGAGCTGGATATTTTACTCTTTCTTTAGATCCATCCTCAAATTCATATTCAACTATAATTGGCATCACGAGTCCTCCTGGCTTATCAAAAACAATTTCATAGAAATACTTTGGGATTTTGAAATTTGTAATTTCATCATCACTATAATTTTCATTTAAATAATTATTTAAAAGTTTAGAATTTTCTAATGGATTTCCGTCTTTAAGGTTTTCAGAATCATTTTCAAACTTTTCAAAATAAACCATTGGTCTTAATCTATTCATAGGAATTCCTCTTTCTTCCATTACTTTTCTCATCTCTTTACCAGGACCAGGTGAAACATAATATTGATTAACTTCTTTTATACCTATATCCACATAGTCAGTTGTATAAAACCATCCCCTCCAAAACCAATCTAAATCGACTGCAGATGCATCTTCCATAGTTCTAAAGAAATCTTCAGGTGAGGGATGTTTAAACATCCATCTTTTGGAATATACTTTAAAAGCATGATCAAACAATTCTTTACCCATAATAGTCTCTCTAAGAATATTCAAAGCTGTTGCTGGTTTCCCATAAGCATTAGGACCTAAACTATAGACGTTTTCAGGGTTAGACATAATTGGTGCTAAAAAATTTTGATCAACACTCATATATCTCGTAATCATTTTAGCTGGACCTCTATCAGATGGGAAATTTTCAAGTGGATATACTATTTCAGGATAATCTTTTCCTAGTTTTTGTTCAGTAACATATTGAACAAAAGTATTGATCCCTTCATCCATCCAAGCCCATTGGCGTTCATCATTATTAACTATCATTGGAAACCAGTTATGACCAATTTCATGTATAATAACTCCAATCATCCCAAATTTCACATCATCTGAGTATGAACCATCAATGTTAGGTCTTCCAAAATTAAAGCATATCATTGGATATTCCATTCCAATTTGTTTTGCATGTACTGAAATAGCCTTGTGGTAAGGGTAATCAAAAGTATAATCAGAGTAAGTTTTTAAAGTTTCTGCAACTGTAATAGTTGAATAATCTTCCCAAAGGGGATTTCCTTCCTTTGGATAAAGGGAAACTGCCATTACATCCCTATTACCGATTTTAACTGCCATCATATCCCAAATGTATTTCCTTGATGAAGCAAAAGCAAAATCTCTAACATTTTCTGCTTTAAAATGCCATGTCTTCTTGTTATTTGAGAAACTTTTTTCAGCCTCTTCTGCTTCTGCTTGAGTCACAATCATGACAGGTTTATCAAATGTTTTTTTTGCTTTATTATACCTTTTAATCATTTCTTTAGAAAAAACATCTTTTCTATTTTGTAATTTTCCTGTTGCATCTAAAATATGATCAGCTGGAACAGTAATTTTAACATCATAATCTCCAAAAGGAAGGGCAAATTCGCCATCTCCCCAAAATTGATAATTTTGCCAACCTTCAACTTCATTATAAACGGCCATTCTAGGGAAAAATTGAGCAATAATATATGATCTATTTCCATCACTAGGAAAAGTTTCATAACCAGATCTTCCATCTTGATTTACATGATCTTGTATATTATACCACCATTTAATGGAAAAAGAAAATTTTTCACTATTCCTCAATACTTTTGGAAGATCAATTCTCATCATTGTCTGATTTACAAAGTGAGATAATGGATTTCCATCTTCATCTCTAACATAATCAATATTAAATCCCCCGTCAAAAGGTTCATTTAAAAACTCATTGGTAAATCCAGATGGACGGTAAAATGGTCTAACTCCAGAACCATCTATTTTTAAGGATGGAGAATCTTTTTTCCTCACATTCTGATCTAATTGAACCCAAAGATATTCTAAATTATCTGGAGAATTATTTGTATATGTTATAGTTTCTTCACCATAAATTCTTTTATTTCTATCATCTAACTCTATATTGATTTTGTAATCGGCTTGTTGTTGGTAATAAGCAGGACCTGGGGCACCAGCAGCAGTTCTAAACATGTTAGGTGAAGAAAATTCCTGATACATTTGTCTAAACTTATTAATATTTGAATGTCCTTTTTGTTTTTCATTAGAATTATTTTCCTGAGAATAAAAAAAAGGTGAAATGACAATTGAAATTAATACCAAAAGAATTTTCTTAGATTTCATAATATTATAAATTTTTGATGTTAAATTTAATAAAAAGATTATAACTCAAACAAGATATCAGGTCTGTTTTTTCTAAGTATATAACTCTTTCTCTGAGAACCTTTTTTTACATGAATAATATTTTGTTGATCCTCAAATAAATCAAAGAGAATTGTATTTTTAATTTCAAAAAATTTAAAAGGTTTCAATTTTTCAATCTCCATATATAAAACAATCACTTCATTTTTTTTTTCAGCTCCTAAATAAAGGAATTCAAGTTTATTTCCATCAATGATAAAACTTAGGTTAGAGATCAAATAATCTTCAATTTTAGATTTAGACTCTATTAAATTTAAGTTTTCAACTAATCCTAAATCCAGTTCATAATTTTTTTTAATAACATTGGTAAAATCATCTTCAAATACTCTTATAACAATTTGTAATGAATTTAAATCATCTCTGTATTCATATAGTCCTGTGCTAACATAATACTTATGAATACTAAATCCATATAAAATAAATACAAAAATTATTTTTAACTTATTATTCATTAATCGAATTATAAAATTTATCAAAAGATTCTAACACTAAATTATGATTTGAAGATTTAAAATCATTTTCAATATTTGAGTTTTCTACTGCGCCCAATACAAACTCATACACTTCGTTATCTTTAAGTTCATATTTTTTCATAAAAAAAGTCAAACCATAAAATTCCATCAACTGAACAACTGAACTGAATTGTTTATCTAAAATTCTTTTCTTTTTAAGATCATCATAATAACCAGAAAGTTGCTTATATACACCCTCAATATCTATTGGCATTAGAGGCAAAAGAAGAACATTAAGTATAATTTGCGAATCGTTTTTATATACTATTCTTTCTTCTCTTTTACCCTTGAATCCTGGAACACCAACATCATCAAAATTAATTTGATTTTTGATACCAGACTCTAACATGTCATTTAATATATTCCCTGTTAAATTATGAGGGCGCACTTCAACATTATCAAGCTCATTTACAAAAGGTTCAATATAAACCTTTATTAAATCCTGACTAAAGACTTTTGAATTTATTACAATAATATGGGGTTTAATCTGTATAGATGATATTATAATCGTATCATTTTTCTTTACACCAATGGAAAATAATCCTTTCTGATTTGTAATTGATTTTGCACCACTACTTTTGTTAATTATATGTATTCCACTCAGATTTAGAGAGTCACTAACTACTTCACCTTTAAATGATTTATAATTTTGATTGGTTTGAGAAAAAATAATTTGCATCCCTAAAAAAAGAAAACAAAAAATTACTTTAACCCCTTTTAAGTATCTTTTTATATTTATCACTTTGCTTAACTAAAAAATCAATTAACTGGAATTCATTACTTTTTTTGAATAAGAATTTTGAAGGAAATTTTTCATCGCAAAACAATAAAAATTCGGCAATTTTTTCTTTTGGTATTCCTAAATTAAAAATAAAAAAAGCATCATCATAAACTTCTCTAAGCAGGTTACTAGGTTTATAAGAAAAATTACTAGAATTTTCAGCTATATCATCTTTAGAACTTGATTTAGCAATAGTTTTATATAAATTAATAAAATTAAGTCCATTATTAAATCTTCCTGATTGTAATATTTGATTCTCTAATCTAGTTGATTTATCAAAACTATAGTCTATTCTTTTAAATTCTTCTTTTTTTAAATCTATAAATTTCTCGGTGTTTTCAGGACTTACAACTACTTCATCTAATTCTGTTACTTTTTCATTTACATCAATTACAATTCTACTTTTTTGTAAAATATCTTTATTGATTACTAAAGATCTTATTTGATATTGAACAGATGAAAAAACTAACCTATCATTAAGCTTTACTTTAATTTCAAATTCTCCATCATTGTCAGTAATAGTTGCCTCTTGAGAAGTATTATTAATTACATTAGCTGAAACAACATTATAATCTTTATATAATACTTTTCCTCTTATCCAAGTTCTATAATCTGATTGTGAAAATGAGAAATTAAATATAAAAAAAATAAGAAAAAAATTTATTGCAAACCTCATTATTAAAAATTAATTGAGCGGGAAACCGGGTTCGAACCGGCGACATTCAGCTTGGAAGGCTGACGCTCTACCAACTGAGCTACTCCCGCATTACTACAAATATAATATTAATGGTTATTTATATCTAAGATTGCATTAATTAAAAAATTATATTATTAAATTTATAATAAATGTATGTTGTTTTAAAGAAAGTTAGTGCAAATGATTTGCTATCAATAAGAAGTAAAATATTGAGAAATAATGCTAGTTTTAATTATTGTAAGTATGAAGGCGACGATTTAGAGAGTTCATTTCATATTGGCGCGTATTTAAACAATAAAATAGTCGGAGGTGTTACTCTAATTAAAAATAAATCAACTTACAAAAAGCTAACAAACTGTTATCAACTTAGAGGAATGTGTGTTTTAGAAAATTTTCAAAAAAAAGGTATTGGAAGAAAAATTATAATAGAAGCTGAAAAACATTGTAAAATTTTAAAGATTGAAAATATTTGGATGAATGCCAGAGTAAAAGCAGCTAATTTCTATTTAAATCTAAATTACATTGATTTGGGGTTTCGTTATGAAATTAAAGGTATTGGATTACATTATTTTTTATATAAAGAATTACAATGAATTTAAACATAAACTTATTGCTATTTTTAATACTTTGTAATATTAATTTTTCTCAAACCAGCATGGATTTAGACATAATTCAAGGAATAAAAAATCCCAATTTAGTTGGAGATACAATTAAACTTGAAAAAAATACTTTTGATGCTTTTAATAGAATGCTAATCGCTGCAAAAAGAGATGGTATAGACCTAAAAATTGTTTCTGCATACAGAGGATATGACCGACAAAAACTTATATGGAATACAAAATTTAAAAAATTTACTACAGAATTTAACTTGAATCCTACTCAAGCAATTTATGAAATAATTAGATTTTCTACTATCCCTGGAACTTCTAGACATCACTGGGGAACAGAAGTTGATATTATTGACAATAATTATCCTGATGAAGAAGATGTATTAATTGCGGAAAAATTTGAAAAAGGGGGTGTCTTCTTCAAAGTTAAAAGTTGGCTCAATATAAATTCTGAAAAATTTGGATTTTACATTACATATGATAACAATCCTAATAGGAAGGGATTTGAACATGAACCATGGCACTATAGTTATGCGCCTATTTCAAAAAAAATGCTTTCATTATTTATAAAATCAGATTTAAAAAAAGCTATTAAAAAAGATGAAATTAAGGGTTCTGCATATTTTACTGACGATTTTATAGAAAAATATAAAAAAGAATATATTTTAGATATAAATAAGGATTTGAAATAACTATTTCCTTCGATTATAATTATATTTGTTTAAAATCTTATTAGTTATCAAATTTTGAAAATTTCAAAAAAAGTTATTTTAATGATTCTTGATGGCTGGGGCATAGCTAAAGATCCTAAAGTATCTGCAATTGATAAAGCGAAAACACCATTTATTGATTCTTTATATAATAATTATGCATCTGCAAAGCTTACCACATTTGGAGAAAGCGTTGGATTACCTAGTGGTCAAATGGGCAATAGTGAAGTGGGGCATATTAACTTAGGAGCTGGAAGAATAGTTTATCAAGAGTTAACAAAAATTAATCGCGACATTCAGCAAAAAACTTTTCAAAATCAACATATTTTAAAAACTTCCTTGGAAAATGTAAAACAAAAAAATAAGAAATTACATTTGCTAGGCTTATTATCTGACGGTGGAGTCCATTCCCATATTGATCATTTAGAAGGAATAATTGATGCTTGCAATGAAAAGAAAATTGATAATATTTACATCCATGTATTCACAGATGGTAGAGATGTAGATCCTAAATCAGGTTTAAAATTTATTCAAGAATTAAATAATAAAATTATAAACTCAGAAATAAAAATAGCAACTGTAATTGGCCGTTATTTTTCTATGGATAGAGACAACAGATGGGAAAGAACTAAAAAATCTTATGATCTTCTCACAAAAGGAATTGGTGAAAAGTCTCAAAATATTTTAGAATCTATTCAATCGTCTTATAACAGGGGGGTGACTGACGAGTTTATTGAACCAATTGTAAAAGTAGATAATTTAGGAAATCCAATTGGGAATATTGAAGAAGGGGATTATGTCATTTTTTTCAATTTTAGAACAGACAGAGGAAGACAGTTAACAAAAGTATTAACCCAAGAAAATTTTTCAGATTTAAAAATGAAAAAATTAAATCTAAATTTTTTAACTATGACTAATTATGACGAATCATTTAAAGGTATTGAAACTATATATGACTCAGGAAATATTACAGATACTTTAGGAGAGGTTATAGCAAACAGTAATAAAACTCAAATTAGAATTGCTGAAACAGAAAAATATCCTCATGTAACATTTTTTTTTAACGGAGGAAGAGAAAAACCTTTTAAAAATGAATCTAGAATTTTATGTCCATCTCCGAAAGTTCCAACTTATGATATAAAGCCTGAAATGAGTGCATATAAGGTTAAAGATTCTATAATAGAAGAAATAAAAAAAAATAGCACAGATTTTATATGTTTAAATTTTGCTAATCCAGATATGGTTGGACATACTGGAAACCTTGAAGCAGCTATTAAGGCATGCGAAACTGTTGATAAATGTTCATCCGAAATTATTGACTGTGCATTGGAAAAAGAATTTTCAATCATAGTTATTGCTGATCATGGCAATTGTGATAAAATGAAAAACTCTGATGGATCACCCCACACAGCTCATACAAAAAATATGGTGCCTATAATTATTGTTGATCATAAAATAAAAAAAGTATCTGATGGTATTTTAGCAGATATAGCTCCAACCGTTCTAGATCTAATGAATATAAAAAAACCTAAATTAATGACTGGAAAATCTTTAATAAACTGATATGAAAAAAACAATTATTTTTTTAAGCATTATTTTATTTTTTTCTTGTAAAACAAAAAATTCTGAATCCAAAAAAGAAACAAATAAAGTAGTAGAAAATAAAAAAGAAGACAAGGATATTATTGGATACTTTGAAAGAAATGAGTTAGAAAAAAATCCACATGTAGTTTGGTTTGATAAAAATTATAAAAATTATGAACTAGATGAAACAATCGCAGAAAAAATTAAACCACTAATGAAAAATTTTGAAATTACGGTTTTCATGGGTACCTGGTGTGAAGAAAGTCAAAAAGATATTCCAGGATTTTTTAAACTTTGTGATTATATAAAAGCTGATAATGAAAAAATTCTATTAATTGGAATGAGTGAACAAAAAACTACTCCTCAGAATTATGAAAATGGATTAGATATTTTTAATGTTCCAACTTATATCTTTAAAAAAAATGGAAAAGAAATTAACAGAATTGTAGAGTTTCCTGTTGAAACTTTAGAAAAAGACATTTTTAAAATTTTGAGTGGACAAGAATATAAAAATATTTACGCTGATTTTTAAAAAATGAGTTTAATTAAATCTTCCGAAGAAATAGAGCTAATAAGAAAAAGTGCTCTATTGGTTTCAAAAACTTTAGGAATGTTAGCTAAAGAAATTAAACCTGGAATAAATACTCTATTTCTTGATTCTTTAGCAGAATCATTCATAAGAGATCATAAAGCTAAACCTGGATTCTTAGGATTATATGATTTCCCAAATACATTATGTGTAAGTCCAAACTCTCAAGTAGTCCATGGAATTCCAAATAAAGATGAAATTAAAGATGGAGACATACTATCCATTGATTGTGGAGTTCTCATGAATGGATATTATGGAGATCATGCATATACTTTTGAAGTTGGAGAAGTAAAAAAAGAAATTAAACAATTATTAAAAACTGCAAAAGAATCCCTTTATTTAGGGATTAAAGAATTTAAAAAAGATAATAGAATTGGAGATGTAGGCTATGCTATTCAAACACATAATGAATCCAATGGTTATGCTGTAGTAAAAGAACTTGTTGGACACGGCTTAGGTAAAAGCATGCATGAAAAACCTGAAATGCCTAATTATGGTAAAAGAGGAACTGGAAAAAAGTTAAAAAATGGAATGGTAGTTGCCATTGAACCTATGATTAATATGGGAACTGCAAAAATAAATCAATTAAATGATGGGTGGACGATTTTAACTGCAGATAACTTACCTAGCGTACATTTTGAACATAACGTTGCCATAATTAATGAAAAGCCTAATTTGCTATCGACATTTGATTATATATATGACTCATTAGGAATTAAGAGTAAAGAAGAAAATCAATTTAAATCTTAAAAATTGGATTGGCTTATAAAGTTTATAATTAATAAAATACCACGTCCTCAATTAATTTTTTGGAGTAATTTCTTTAGACCAATATTAGATTTTTATTACAGAGGAAATAAATTCTATGATCCTATAAATAACAAATCATACAGAAAATTTTTACCTTATGGTTATAAAAATCAAAGAAAAAATGCTCTTAGTCCAGGAACATTATCTTTAGAAAGACATAGATTATTATGGCTTTACTTAAAAAACAAAACAGAGTTTTTTAATGCCAAAATTAAAGTTTTACATATAGCACCTGAGCAAGCCTTTTATAAAATTCTAAAATCTATAAAAAATAAAAATTATATAACGTTTGATTTAAATTCTCCTTTAGCTGATATCAAGGGTGATATTTGCAAGATGCCATTTGAAGATAATTTTTTTGATTTTATTCTCTGCAATCACGTTTTGGAACATATAAATGATGATAAAAAAGCAATGCAAGAACTTTACAGAATATTAAATAAAAATGGAACAGCGATATTGCAAGTTCCAATTGACTTAAATAATAAAAGGACTTTTGAAGATCCAAAAATTAAAGATAAAAATGAAAGAATTAAAAAATTTGGTCAATATGATCATGTTAGAGTCTATGGCTTAGATTATTTTGATAGACTTAAAAAAGTTGGTTTTTATGTTGAAAAAAACAACTATGCCAAAGATTTTAAAGATGAAGAAATTAAAAGATATAGTATAGTCAAGAATGAAATAATTCCAATTTGTAAAAAATTATTTTAAAACAAGTTTATCAAATCCATCAGTAGAAAAAATTTCAACTTCACTTTTTTCATTATTGTAAATAATCATTATTTCAAGATTTTTTAATTGTGAAATCATTTCAATTGATTTATCCATTGGCATTGCCATGAATGAAGTAGCATATGCATCAGCAGTAATACAGTCTTGAGCAATTACCGAAACCCCTAAGACATTAGTATTAAATGCATTTCCATTTTTTGGATTAATTGTATGTACTATTTTTTTTCCAGTTTGTTTATCAATTATATATTTTCTATAATTTCCAGAGCTAGCAAGCGCTAAATTTTGTAATTCTATTTTTTTAATAAAATTATTAGAAAATGGCCTCAAAGGATCCGTTATTCCTACTCTCCAAAAATTATTAGTGACTAAATTTTTTCCACTAGCAACCATTTCTCCTCCGATTTCAACTAAATGATTATTGATATTCCTACTTTTTAACATATTTGAAATTACATCAACGCTATATCCTTTTGCGATAGCATTAAAATCTAAATAAATTCCTTTTTTTTCTTTATAAATAAAATTGTCTCTCAATGAAACTTTATCAAAGCCCGTTAAATTCATTATACTTTCTATATTAATGGGATTTTTTGAATCATTTTTTGGTCCTAATCCATATGCTTTGACTAAAAGTCCAATAGTTGGATCAAAAAATCCATCTGTAGATTCCCAGATGACCTTAGATTTATTAAAAACTTTTTTAAAATGATTATCAATTTTTATTGAATCTATATCATCATTTATTTTGGAAATATCCGAATTTGAAATATAAGTTGATAGGGAATTATTTATTTCAAAAAAAATAGAATCAGTTATAACATCAATATTTTTTAATGGATGATTAGACGTGTATAAAATTTTAAAAGAAGTTCCTAAAGCATTTCCTGAATAAGAATGAATACTAACTTCATTAGAACAACTAATAATTGTACATGCTAAAAATAAAATCAAATTCTTGAGCACCTTTAAATGTAAGAACATTATTTAAAATTATATAGTTAAGATAAAACTATAATTAGTTACCCTCCAAAATCATCAAATCTAACATTCTCTGGTGGTACACCAAAATCATCTGCCATTTTTTCAATAGCTTGATTCATAAGTGGAGGCCCACAAAAATATACTTCAATATCTTCAGGAGCTTCGTGATGTATTAAATAATTGTCAATAAGTGTTTGATGAACAAAACCAACAAAACCATCACCTTCTCCTTCTAAACCATCCTTAATTTTCCAATTATCTTCTTTGTTAGGTTCAGAAAGTGCCATATAAAATTTGAAATTTGGAAAATCTTTTTCAAGAGCTTTAAAATGATCTATATAAAACAATTCTCTTTTAGACCTTCCTCCATACCAAAAATTCACTTTTCTTCCACTCTTTAACGTTCTAAATAAATGATATAAGTGAGATCTCATTGGGGCCATTCCTGCTCCTCCACCAACATATAACATTTCTGCTTCAGAATGGTTAATAAAAAATTCTCCGTATGGTCCTGAAATAGTGACTTTATCTCCCGGTTTTTTAGAAAATATGTAGGAAGATGCTATTCCAGGATTAACATCCTTCCATCCATTTACAGTTCTGTCCCATGGTGGAGTAGCAATTCGTACGTTTAACATTATTTCTTTCCCTTCTGCTGGATAAGATGCCATAGAATATGCTCTTTCAACTGATTCAGAGTTTTTCATTTTAAGATCCCAAAGATTAAATTTATCCCATTCAAGTTTAAATTTTTCAGGATCACTTGGATGTTCATCAGGATGTGCACTAATATCCATTTCTTTATAATCAATTTCGCATTCAGGTATTTCAATTTGAATATATCCTCCAGCTTTATATCCCATATCTGCAGGAATTTCTACTACAAATTCTTTAATAAAAGAAGCTACATTCCAGTTTCTTACAACAGTTGCTTCCCACTTTTTAATTCCAAATACTTCCTCTGGGACTTCGATTTTCATATTTTCCTTAACTTTAACTTGACAACCAAGTCTCCATCCTTCTGAAATTTCCTTCCTACTGAAATGAGGGATTTCTGTGGGTAAAATTTCTCCCCCACCTTCTTTTACAACACATTTACACTGAACACAAGTTCCTCCACCTCCACAAGCAGATGGTAAGAAAATTTTATTATTTCCAAGAGTTGATAATAAAGTTCCTCCAGAAGAAACTTCTACTTCATTTTCTCCATTAACTAAAAGAGTAACTGGTCCTGAAGGTAATAATTTAGCTTTTACTCCAAGAAGCATTCCAACCAAAAGAAAAACAATTATTAGAAAAATAATTATACTAAAAAAAATATATGTGGAGATAGACAACATAAAATTATAATTTTATTCCCATAAAACTCATAAAACCAAAGGCCATTAATCCAGTTATAATAAAAGTAATTCCCAATCCCCTTAGAGGTGCTGGAACATTTGAATATGCCATTTTTTCTCTAATTGCTGCAATTGCAACAATTGCTAAAAACCATCCTATTCCAGACCCAAACCCATAAACCGCAGCCTCAGATACTCCTGAAAAATCTTTTATTTGCATAAAAAGAGAACCACCTAAAATTGCACAGTTAACTGCTATAAGAGGCAAGAATATTCCGAGTGATCCATATAATGCAGGTGAAAATTTTTCAACAATCATTTCTACTAATTGCACCATTGATGCTATAACTGCAATAAACATTATTAAGCTCAAAAAACTTAAGTCTAATTCTGCATACTTAGGGCCTAACCAAATTAATGCACCATCAGCCAATAAATATGAATCAATTAAATAATTCAATGGAACAGTGATAGTTAATACAAAAATTACCGCAAGTCCCATCCCAACTCCATTTCTTAAAGTCTTAGAAATCGCTAAATAAGAACACATTCCGAGGAAATATGCAAAAACCATATTTTCTATAAATATACTTTTGACAAAAAGATTAGCGTACTGTTCCCACATATTTTTTTATTATCTCTGCTCTATTAAATCTCTATTTCTTGATCTTTGAATCCAAATTATTATTCCAACAGTTATCAATGCCATTGGAGATAACAACATAAGTCCATTATTTTCATAACCCATTTCGTAAATGAAATCAGGAATTACTTGAAAACCCATTAAATTTCCTGAGCCTAAAAGTTCTCTAAAAAATGCTACTGCAATTAAAATTGCTCCATAACCAAATGCATTTCCAACTCCATCCAAAAATGATTTCCAAACACCATTTCCTAATGCAAAAGCCTCTAATCTGCCCATTACTATGCAATTGGTAACAATTAGTCCAATAAAAATTGAAAGTTCTTTACTAACATCATAAGCGTAGGCCATTAAAAACTGATCTACAAGAGCTACAAGTGATGATATAACAACTAAAAAAACAATAATTCTGATTCTGTTTGGAATTAAATCTCTTAAAATTGAAATAATAACATTACTACATGCCATAACAAATATCACAGAAAAAGTCATAACAATGGCTGGCCAAAGTTGAACAGTTATTGCTAAAGCAGAACAAATACCAAGTACTTGAACTGTGATAGGATTATTATCATCTAATGGATCTTTTAATAACTGTCTATTTTTTTTTGAAAAAAGAGGCTCTTTTCCTTTAGAAATAAAAAGAAGTAAAGGGTTTTTGTTTTTCAATTTTTTCATTTTAATTAATCATTGAATTTAACTTTATCTCTTCAAAATAAGGTAAATAATTATTAAGTCTTTCTTTAATCATATTTGTTACACCATCACCAGTTATAGTAGAACCAGAAATTGCATCAACTTCGTAATCATCTTTATCCAGATTATTAGGGTCATTATTACCTTTTAAAACGGTAATTCCTGTTAGTTTACCCATTTCATCAAAAACCTTCTCATCTGTAAAGCTTTCCTTAAACCAATCCTTAGTAATTTCAGCACCTAGTCCTGCAGTCTCACCTTTGTGATCGAATGAAACTCCTTTAATAGTTTTTAAATCATTTTTCAAAGACATATATCCCCAAATTGCATCCCATAATCCAACACCACGTAATTCAATTATGTAATATTTTTCCGAATCAATTTCAGCAATGTAAAGTGGAAAGTGCTGATCCTTGTAATCCTTTTTTATTTCTTTTGCTAAAACAATATCAGAGAATGGATTAATTTGATTATTAACAGATCCATCTATTTTTAATGCTAATTCTTCAATAATATATTTTTTATATAATTGCTCAGACTCATCCCTAGTAACATTAATTCCTACAGTAGACAAAATATTTTGCATTTTTTCTTTTCTTATATTTTCATTTTGTAAATCTTTTAAAGATTGAGAAGTATAAGCTAAGACTGTTGCAACAACTAAAACCATAAGGGTTGCAAATAAAAAAGTATATAAATTTGAATCTCTATCCATATTAAGCAATATTTAAAGCAGTTTTAATCATTCTTTTTTTTCTTCTTTTAATGTTTGCTTCAATAACATAATGATCAATTGTTGGTGCAAAAACATTCATAAGTAGAATAGCTAGCATAACTCCCTCAGGATATGCTGGATTAAATACTCTAATGAGAATACAAAAAATTCCAATTAAAAAACCATATATCCACTTACCTTTTACCGTTTGAGTTGCTGAAACAGGATCAGTTGCCATAAAAACAATTCCAAAAGCAAATCCACCAACCATCATTTGATTTATCCAGCTAAAACTCATCAACTCATTTGCACCCCAAAGATTAAATAATAATCCCATAATAGCTGCTCCGATTACTCCACTAACCATTATTCTCCAGCTTCCAACTCCAGTATATATTAAAATAAATGCACCAATTATAACCATTAATGTTGATGTTTCTGCAATAGATCCTGGAATTGATCCCATAAACATTTGCAAAGGATCATAGTTTAATGAACTCTCTCCTGATGCTAAAACACCCAAAATAGTCTCCCCTGATACTCCATCAATATTGGAGGCCTCAGAGACCCAAACTTGATTGCCAGACATATATGTCGGATAGGCAAAAAATGCAAATGCTCTAGCTGTTAATGCAGGATTCAAAATATTCATTCCAGTTCCACCAAATGCTTCCTTACCAATTATGACAGCAAATGCAACAGAAAGTCCAACCATCCATAATGGAATGTCTACTGGCATAATCATAGGGATCAAAAGTCCTGTTACTAAATACCCTTCATTTACTTCATGCCCTCTAAAAACTGCAAATGCAAATTCTATTGCGAGACCTACAATATATGATACAGCAATCATAGGAACTATTTTAAGAGATCCGTGAATAAATAAATCTAATGTATTGTATTCCAAATCTAACTGAGAATAATATTGATATCCAGTATTATAAATTCCATAAAACAAGGCAGGTAACAAGGCTATAATAACTGTTATCATAGTTCTTTTTAAGTCAACAGCATCTCTTATATGAGCACCATATTTAGTGGTATGCTTTGGGACAAATAGAAAAGTATCTAAGGCATTAAAAGCAGGTGCTAATCTTTCCCATTTTTCACCTTTATTAAAAGGTTTTTTTAGCTTATCTATAGTTTTTCTAATATTCATTTTAATAAATAATTAACCAACTTCTTCAATCATTAAATCAAGTCCTTTTCTTATTATATATTGAGCCTCTATTTTTGAAGAGGAGGAATAATCTATAAGAGAAAAATCCTCGGGAGCAACTTCATAAATTCCCAAATTTTCCATTTTGTCAATATTTCCAACCATACATTCTTTAAGCAATTGCATAGGAAAAATATCCATAGGAAAAACTTTCTCCATTTCACCTGTTACTACAAATGCTCTTTCTTCACCATTCAAATTTGTATCCAAATCATATTTTTTATTTGGAAATAGCCAAGAAAAAGAGGTTTTATAAATACTTGGCACCTCATTATTAATAAATGGAACCCAACCAAACATTCTGTAGTTGTTTCCTTCCCTGAGAACAGACACTGTATTGTTGTAAAAGCCTATATAATTATCTGGTTCAACTTTAACTCCACTTAAAACATCTCCATTAATAATTCTTAATGAATCATTTAAATCAATGCCGGCATCATTAATAATCTCACTTAATTCGGATCCAACAATTGTTTTATAATATTGAGGATTTTTAACTGGTGCACCTGAAATTGCTAAGGTTCTTATTGGGTTATAAGTTCCTTTTAAAAATAATCTTCCTAAAATTGCAACATCTTCTGGACCTAATATCCAAACTCTTTCACCTTGATTAATAGGATTAATATGATGAATTTGAACTCCCACATTTCCTGAAGGATGAGGACCGCTCACAAAATGAACTTTTATATTATTTATTTTATTAATAAATGTTGGAATATCTTTTTTAACACAAATATTTATTTCACCATCGGTTAATTTGGACAAAACTTTTAAACCTGTTTTAAACTCCTCTTTCTGATCATCTAGAATAATTTGAAAATCAGCGGAAATTGGAGCACTATTAAATGTAGAAACAAAAATAGATTTTGGTTTATCTGAAGGGTTTGCAATTATATCATATGGTCTTTGTTTAATGAAAGGCCAACATCCTGAGTTTAAAATAAAATTTTTAATTTCTTTTTCATTCAATATCTCAAAATCAATAATTTTAGGCTCTACATTTTTTTGATTTTTATCTACATCAATAATTATTTCTATAATTTTTCTTTTTGCTCCCCTTACAATTTCTCTAATTGTTCCATCAACTGGCGAACAAAATTTTATTCTCTCATCCTTTTTTGAATAAAAAATGACATCACCAATATTTATTTTTTGATCTATTTTTACAACCATTTTGGGTATAATTAAATGAAAATCGGATGGATTTAGAGAGATAGATTTAGGGTAAGGTGCGTTTTTAACGATGTTTTTGGCAGCACCTTTCAAATTAATGGTTAAACCATTTTTAATTCTGATGTCGTTTGACATATTTGTTTGTAGTGACTAATCGGTGGCAAATTTATTAATTTAAACCCTTAAGTAAAAGTCGATTGAAGATTAATTTATTAATAAAGTTTTTATTTATATTGATTCTAAATAGTGGATAATTTTTGATTTTTTATTTATAATATCTTTACACTCGAAATGTCAATAAATTATAAATTAGTTTTTAATATATTTTTTATTATGATTGGAAACTATCTAAGTTCTCAAAGTTTAGAAATTCCAAAAAATATTAAGACTATTATTCTTAAAAGTTCAAAATTATCAAGTCCATTTATTTCCTTTGGAGATCAATTAGAATTAAGCTTTGATGATCTAGATGCAGATGAAAAAAACTATTATTATCAAATACAACATTTCGATTATATGTGGAATTTATCAAAATTATATAAATCTGAATATATCGATGGTTTTGATGATATAAGGATAAAAAATATAAGAAATTCATTTAATACTTTACAACCATATACAAATTATACTTTAAATATTCCAAATCAGGATGTCAAATTAAAATTATCTGGAAATTATTCAATTAGTATTCATTTATCAAATGGAGAAAAAATTTTTGAAAAAAGATTTTCATATATAAACAATCGTACATCAATTGAAATAATAATTTCTAAATCAAATGATATTGAAAATTTTAAAACTGATCAAAAAATTAAAATAAATCTTAATTGTGAGGATTGTACTAAAATATACAATAGCTCTTCAAAGCTGAAAGTTATTGTAATAAAAAATTATAATTGGTCAAATTCAATAATCGTAGAAAAGCCAAAATTTATTTTTTCAAATAATCTAATTTATGATGATATTTATTTTGCTGGGGGAAATGAATTTTTAAATTTTGACAACTCTAATATTAATTCTACAAACTATAGAATATATAAATCAAAATTAACGGATATTTATAATAACTTTTTAGTCAATGATAAAGAAAGAACCAATCAAATTTATGAGTTTAACCCTGATATTAATGGAGATTTTTTAATTAATTCTAATAATAATTATGACCTTGATATTGAAAATGATTATGGAAGAGTACATTTTAATTTAAAGACTAATATTTGTAATAATAGTAACAATATTTATCTACTTGGCAGATTTAATAATTTCATAATAAATGATGATTATAAATTAATATTTGATGAAAAGAAAAAATTATATACAGGCTCTTTTTTATTCAAACAAGGTTTTTACAATTATAAATATGGTTATACAAATTCATTAAATCCCAATACTATTAATTATTTAGAAGGAAATTTTTGGCAAACGGAAAATTTATATACAGTTTTGATTTTTCATAAAAAGAACAATGAAAAGTATTTTAAATTAATAGGGGAAAAGAGTATTAAATCAATGAACATAAAAAATTAATCAATATATTAGCTAGTAAGTTATTATGTTATGATCAATCATGTTACAAAAGGAATTAAAATTTCTGTAAAGTCCCGTTATGATGGTTCATATTTTAAAAATTATAATCTTCATTTTTCTTTTAATTATAGTATTACAATTACTAATCAAAGTAAAAGCACAGTTCAACTAAAAACTAGACATTGGAGAATTTATGATTCCTTAAGTTCAGATATTATAATTGATGGTGAAGGAGTTATTGGTCAAAAACCTTTATTAAAACCAGGTGATTCGTACCAATATTCCTCAGGATGTTTAATAACTTCTCCTGTGGGTGCGATGAGAGGATTTTATAATATGGTAGATATAAATAATGGCAAAAAATTTAGAGCTTATATTCCTACTTTTAAATTAACTGCTCCACAAGCTTTAAACTAAATTTAAATTAATTTTAAAAATTCACAATTAAATGAAAACAAACACTTTTCAATTACCAAAACGCATTAATGAGGAGACTAAAAATTATTTAAAAGGATCAAAAGAAAGAGTGGAGGTAATAGAAGCTTATAATTTAATGTATTCTAAAAAAATTGATATTCCACTATTTATTGGAGAAAATGAAATTTATACAGAAAATAAAAAAAATATTACGCCACCACATGACCATCAAAAAATTGTAGGAACATATTCGCTATGTGAAGAAATTCATGTAAAAGATGCTATTAAATCTGCTTTGGATATAAAAAATGAATGGACTAATACACCTTGGGAAGAGAGAGCTTCAATTTTTTTAAAAGCAGCTAAATTAATTGCTGGACCATACAGATCTAAAATTAATGCTGCTACAATGATAGGCCAATCAAAAAGTATTTTTCAAGCAGAGATTGATGCAGCTTGTGAGTTTGTAGATTTTTTGAATTTCAATGTTATTTACATGTCTGAAATCTATAATGAACAGCCCTTAACAGTGGGAAATGTTTCAAATAAACTTGAGTATCGTCCTCTTGAAGGATTTGTATATGCAATTACCCCATTTAATTTTACTGCTATTGGAGGAAACCTTTGTGCCAGTGCTGCTTTAATGGGTAATGTTATTTTGTGGAAACCTAGTGATTCCCAAATTTACTCAGCAAATGTAATAATGGATATTTTTAATGAAGCAGGTCTTCCTAAAGGAGTCATCAATATGATAACTGGAGATCCTGAAATGATAACAAATATTGCTTTAGAAAACCCCAACTTATCTGGAATTCATTTTACAGGTTCTACCCATGTTTTCAAAGGTCTTTGGTCTAAAGTTGGTAAAAATATAGATATCTATAAAGATTATCCAAGAATAGTTGGTGAAACTGGAGGAAAAGACTTTATTGTTTCACACCCCTCATCTGATTCTAAAGTTGTATCAACGGCAATTTTAAGAGGAGGTTTTGAGTATCAAGGTCAAAAATGTTCAGCAGCATCTAGAATTTATTTGCCTAAATCTAAATCAGATGAAATTTTACAAATTCTTAAAAACCAAATCAAAACTATAAAAATGGGTTCTCCCATAGATTTTGAAAATTTTATGACTGCCGTAATTCACAAAAATTCATTTGATAAAATTGTGAAATATATTGAAAAAGCTAAAAATGACGATGAAGCGACAATATTAATTGGTGGAGACTATGATGATTCTAAAGGTTATTTCATTTCACCAACTGTAATTTTAACTTCAAATCCAAATTATATTACAATGAATGAAGAAATTTTTGGACCAGTTGTTACTATTTTTATTTACCCTGACGATCAATGGAAAGAGATATTAAAAACAGTTGATAATACATCTATTTATGCTCTTACTGGTGCTTTTATTTCAAATGATAAAGAAAGTATTAAGTATGCATTAAAACACTTAAGATATAGTGCTGGTAATTTCTATATCAACGACAAACCGTCAGGAGCTGTAGTTGGTCAACAACCCTTTGGAGGATCTAGAGGATCAGGAACAAATGATAAGGCTGGATCGAAGTTAAACTTGTTGAGATGGGTTTCTCCAAGACTAATCAAAGAAAATTTCAGCCCTCCTACTGATTATCCTTATCCTTATATGGAATAGGTAAATAAACTATTTTCTTTGTTTCAAAAAAAGAATCTTTAAAATAGTTATTTATACTAAATACAGTATATGATCTAAAGTTTTTTAGCTCTGAGTTAAGATCACCACCTTTTAAATAAAAAATTCCATTTTTAAATTTATGATTATTTATCGATGAGATTTTACCATCAATAATTTTAATAAAATTTGTCATATTAGTAACAGCTCTGCAAACAACAAAATCAAACTTTTCTTCAATTTTTTCAGATCTAATTTTTTGAGCTCTTACATTCTTAAGATTTAACTCATTAATTATTGATTCAACAACTTTAATTTTTTTTTCAATTGAATCAGACAAAACAAATTCTGTTTTGGGGAACATGATTGCTAAAGGAATCCCAGGGAATCCTCCTCCAGTACCAACATCTAGAATTTTAGAGCCACTTTTAAATTTTATAACTTTTGCTATTGACAAAGAGTGTAATATATGTCTAATTTTTAATTCTGAAATATCTTTTCTTGAAATTACATTTATTTTATTATTCCAAAGCTCATATAATTTAGGTAAACTATTAAGCTTAAATAATTGTTTGTCTGAAATAGTAGGAAAACTTGATTTAAAAATGTTCAAAACTTTTTTTTATTTGGTCTAAATTACATTATTAATTTTATGAAAATAAATATCTTTAAGCTTAATTTTTTTGTAAATATGGGCAATAAACTTTCAGAAAGAATAAATAATTTACCAGTTTCAGCAACATTAGCAATGGCCGCAAAAGCAAGAGAATTAAAAGAAATGGGAATAGATATTATTGGTCTTAGTCTTGGAGAGCCTGATTTTAATACTCCAGATTTTATTAAAAAAGCTGCAAAACAAGCAATCGATGACAATTATAATTCCTATACACCCGTAGATGGATATAGTGATTTAAAAAAATCCATTTGTAAGAAATTTAATAGAGATAATGGATTAAACTATGAAATTAATCAAATAGTAGTATCAACAGGAGCTAAACAATCAATAGCTAATGTAGTTCAAGTTTTGATTAATCCTGGTGATGATGTTCTTCTTGTTGCTCCATATTGGGTTAGTTATTCTGCAATTGTAATACTAGCTGAAGGGAATCCAATAGAAATCAGTTCTGATATTTCTTCTGATTTTAAAATAACTCCTTTAAAATTAGAAAAATCGATCACTAAAAAAACTAAATTGATAATAATTAATTCCCCTAATAATCCTAGTGGATCAGTATATACAGAAAAAGAATTTTTAGAACTATCTAAAATTCTTGAAAAACACCCTGATATATATGTCCTTTCAGATGAAATTTATGAGCATATAAATTATGGTATTCCACACTTTAGTTTAGCGAAAATTCCTTCAATGTATGAAAGAACAATAACTGTAAATGGATTAGCAAAGGCATTTGCTATGACTGGATGGAGGATTGGGTATATTGGAGCTCCTGAATGGATCGCTAAAGCATGTACAAAAATGCAAGGTCAAATTACAAGCGGAACAAATTGTATTGCCCAACGTGCAACCATTGCTGCTTTAGAAGCTTCCCCTAGTAAAATTAAATATATGGTAGATGAATTTGAGTGTAGAAGAGAATTAATTATCAAATTATTAAAAGAAATAAAAGGATTTAAATTAAATGAACCTAAAGGAGCATTTTATGTATTCCCAGATATATCCAGCTTTTTTGGAAAGAATATTAAAGGAAAAAAAATAAATAATGCATCTGATTTTACAATATACCTTCTTGAGAAAGCTCACGTCGCAACAGTTAGTGGAGATGCTTTTGGAAGTCCAAAAAATATTAGAATTTCTTACGCTGCATCTAAAGAAAAAATAAAAAAAGCAATTATTAGAATTAAATTAGCACTTGAATGTTAACGATCTCTCCAAAAAAATGGGGTAAATAATATTAGAACAGTAAATAACTCCAGTCTTCCAATTAACATTAAAAATGAACACCAATATTTTCCTAAATCAGGAAGACTATCAAAATTACTTATTGGGCCAAGTGATCCTAAAGCTGGACCAACATTTCCTATAGACGAAGCTGCTCCTCCAATTGCAGACATAAAATCTAATCCAAGTAAACTTAGCACTCCAGCTCCGAAAATAAATAAAATAAGATATAAAATGAAAAAGGCTAACACATGAATAATAATTGGTTTTTCAACAACTGAATTATTGTGTCTTAAAGGCACAATTGCATTTGGATGTAAAGATCTTTTAAATTCAAGAAAACCGTTTTTGATAAGAATTAAATGTCTTAAAATCTTTACTCCTCCAGATGTTGATCCGGATGAACCACCCAAAAACATAATTCCAAAGAATAACATTGTTAAAAAAGGGCCCCATGAAATAAAATCGCCTGTAACAAAACCTGTTGTTGTTATAATAGCAACAACTTGAAAAAGAGCATGTCTAAAACTACTTTCAAACTTTCCTAAAACCTGTGGATGATTAACATCTGTTGTGCTTAGGTCAACAGAAAAATATAAAGTAATTGTTACTATTATTACAAAAGAGGAAATTAATGACAGATACCACTTAAATTCAGTATCACGAATAATTTTTTTAATTTTTCCAATAATTCCAAAATATATTAGAACAAAATTAGTTCCTGCCAAAAACATGAATAGTATAATGATATATTGAATCAATGGAATATCATTCCAATAACCAATGCTTCCATTTCGTGAGGAAAAACCCCCAGAAGCTATATTACTCATTGAAGTATTAATTGCATCAAAAAAACTCATTCCAGCTATTTTTAATAATATGGTTTCTAGGAATGTTAATCCAACATAAATAATCCATAGTCTTTTTGCAGTATCACTTATTCGTGGATGTATTTTATCACTATTAATTCCAGGAGCTTCAGCTGAAAAAAGTTGCATGCCGCCAATTCCCAAAAGAGGAAGAATAGCAATAGCTAAAACAATTATTCCCATTCCTCCAAGCCAATGAGTCATACTTCTCCAAAGAATAATACTCTTAGGCAATGCTTCAATATCATTTAATATAGTTGATCCAGTTGTAGTATAACCAGACATAGTCTCAAAAAAAAGATTTGGAAAGGAATTAATAGAGTTAGTAGTATAATAGGGAAGCATTCCTGAAAAAACCATAGTAAGCCATCCAATAGTAACTATAATATATCCATCTCTTTTATTAATTTGTCTAATATTATTTTTACAAAAAAACATTATTATAAAGCCTAAAATAATTAGAAAAATTGCCGATAAAATTATTTCACCAAATACACCATCATTATATAAAATACTTACAAATGATGAAATAATCATAGCACCTGCATTAAAAACTAGAAGCATTCCGATAATATAAAAGATTAATTTTTTGTTAAGTTTTGTCATAATTAGTCTATAAAAATAAACTCTCTACTTTACTTAAAACTTCTGGTGTGGAACATACCAAAACCCTATCTCCGAGATGAATTACAAAATCTCCTAAAGCTATTATACCTTCGCCATCTCTAATTACTCCTCCAATTATAGCCTCCCTTGGAAAATTTAAATCGACTATTTTTTTGTTTAAAACTTTTGATTTTTGACTAACATTAAACTCAACAATTTCAGCGTTCATATTGTTAAGTTTAGCTAATTCAACAATATCTCCATTTCTAACAAAGCGAAAAATATCATTCGCTGCTAAAAGTTTTTTATTAATTAGTGTGTCTATTCCTATCGATTGAGATAAATTAAAATAATCCATATTATCAATAAGAGCAATTGTTTTTTTAATTTTTTTAGATTTTGCCATCAAACATGACATTATATTAGTTTCTGAATTACCAGTAGTGGCAATAAAAGCGTCCATGTTTTCTAAATTCTCTTCAACTAACAAATCTACATTTCTTCCATCCACATTTATCATCATTACATCTGACAATTCTTCTGCTAAATGATTTGCTTTATCCTCATTAATTTCTATTATTTTAACATTTAAACCTTCTTTACTTAAATCTCTAGCTAATTTAGCACCTATTCTCCCTGCCCCTAAAATCATTATATTTTCAATGTTTTCTTTTTTAGTTCCTAAAAGATCATAAAGTTCTTTTAAACCTTTTTCATCAGTTATAAAATAAACCCGATCACCATCAGAAAAAACTGTATCTCCTCTAGGAATAATAGTTTTTTCAGTTCCATCTTTTTTTAATGCTATTGGCATAAAATGAACACCAGGAAATACAGATGCAGACTCCATAACAGTTTTTCCAATAAAAGGAGCCTTTTTTTGAAGTTTTACACCCATCATTTTTAATATCCCATCTTCAAAATCATGACTATTTGTAAAAGCTGATTCATGAATTAGAAGTTTTATTTCTTCCGTTGCTAAATTTTCAGGTGAAATAATTTCATCTATTCCTATAGAATCGAAATCAATTTTATGATCATTGTCAATAAATTCTGCATTAGAAATTCTTGCAATTGTTCTTTTAGCTCCCAATTGTTTAGCTAAAAAACAAGTTGTAAAATTTGTTGTTTCAGAAGCCGTTAAGGAAACTACCAAATCAGACTGCTCAACATTTGCCTCTTTTAAAACTGAAATTGATGATGAATCTCCTTCAATTGTTTTAATATCAAGTTGGTTTTCAGCAATATTCAGATTTGATTTCTTATTGTCAATTAGGGTAATATCCTGAGACTCAAAAGAGAGTAATTTTGCTAAATGGAATCCAACTTCGCCAGCTCCTGCTATTATGATTTTCATATATATAGCATTGAATAACTAAACAAATATACTTGATTTTAAAAAAATGAGTATAATTTTTAATACTAAAAGATTTTTAATGCGTTAAATTAATGTTTCATAAATTTGATAAAATATATGCACAAATACTTTTCTGCCCTTTTAATAATCTTTTTTTACTTTAACGGCATAAGTCAAAATAAAGGAATAAAAGTAGAAAATCTTCAAAATTTTGATAAACAAAAAATACATTTTGGATATTTTATTGGATTAAATCAATACAACTTTAAAATTAATTATAAACAAAACCCTAATTATACCACACAAGTTGAAGAAGAACTAGGATTAAATATTGGATTAATTGGTGATCTTAAAATAAATGAACATTTAAACTTAAGATTTGAACCTGGCTTACATACAAATAAAGGAGCATTAAAATATAATGAAAGATCTAAATTTACTCAGTATAGTGATACATTAAGAACAATTAAATCAACTTATATTCACTTACCTATTTTATTAAAATTTAGTTCTAAAAAAATTAATAACTATAGGCCTTATTTAATTGGAGGAATTTCAACATCTTTCAATTTATCAAGTAACGAAAATTCCCCTGAAGATAATAAGAATAATGTATTTAGATTAAAAGCTAATACTTTATATTATGAATTGGGCTTTGGAATCGACTTTTATTTACAATATTTTAAATTTTCACCATCAATAAGAGGATTATTCTCTTTGCAAGATGAATTAGTTCCTGACAATGATGTAAATAGTCCCTGGACTGGGCATATAGATAAATTAAGTACTAGGGGAATATTTATTAATTTAACTTTTCACTAATCAAATACTTTTTCTACTAATTTCTGATAAAATAATTCCTAATGATGAAGCTAAATTCAAGCTTTCAGGAAATTTATTATTTTTAAATCTTGGAATTGAAATGTTATAATCCATTAACTCAAAAAATTCTTTAGAGACACCATTTGCTTCATTTCCAAATACAAGAATTCCACTGTCAAATGATTCGTCGTATTTATAAATAGATTCGCCATTTAATGATGTAATTATTTTTTTAGATTTCGAAGATTTTAAATATTTTATTAAATCTAAATATGTAATATTAACTCTTGAAACTGAACCCATAGCTGACTGGATAACCTTAGGGCCGTAACAATCTACAGAATCATTAGAACATATTATATCTTTAATTCCAAACCACTCACAAGTACGAATTATAGTTCCCAAATTTCCTGGATCCCTTATTGAATCCAATGCAATAATTAAATTTTCGTTATCTATAGGTTTAGAATAATTCAATTTAAAAATAGCTACATGATCGTCTGGATTAATTAAAAAACTTATTTTTCTTAGTAAACTGTTTTCAATTTTGACTTGATTTTTTATTTTACTAAAAAAAGAACAATCCACAGAAAATAGTTTAATAAGTTGATAATCCGATTTTAAAAATTCTATAATTGATTTTTTGCCCTCTACAATAAAACAATTATTTAATTGTCTATATTTTTTATGTTTTAAGCTATTTATGAATTTTACATCATTTTTGGTAACCATATTTAAAGCTGTATTTTTGATTATAATATTTTATTTGTGAAATATAGATTAGCAAAAATACTATTATTTATATTCTTGATTTCTTTTACTCAGTCATGCGTTGTTTCAAAGAATATTGAAAAAGGCAAACTAATACTTAATTCTAATAAAATTTTAATAAATGGAAATCCAATTACAAAAGACTCATTAAAACCATTATTAATACAAAATAAAAACAAATATTTTCTAGGTTTTCCTTTTTCAGCATCATTATATGAATCATCTAAAAAAAATACTGATTCAATTTTTGATAAATGGTTAAAAAAATCATCAAACAAAGAAAAAAAATTAACAAAAATATTATCAAAAAAACAGGTATTACAAATAAAAAAATATATTAATGATTTTAATGATTGGAAAAAAAGAAATGGTGAGGAACTTCAATTAATAGACTCAACTAAAACTAAAATTTCTATTGAAAATTTAAAGTCATATTTCAAAAACAATGGATATTTTGATGCTAATATTTCTTCAAAAATCGAAATAGACAAAAATAATAACAGCTATGGAAAAGTTATCTATAATATTATTTTAGGAAATCAATATTATCTTGAAAGTATTAAATCTAATATTGAATCGAAGCTGTTAGATTCTATATATACTGCTAATCTTAAAACTTCATTTTTAAAAAAAAATAAGCCATTTAATACTCTAGATTTCGAATCAGAGAGAAATAGGCTAGATAAATTATTTAAAAACTCTGGTATCTATAATTTTCAAATAAGTTCCATTTCTTTTGAAGCTTCAAGAGATTCTACAGGAATAGATTTAAGAATTCCTGTGAAAATAAATATTTCCAAATATGATTTAAAAAGCAATAACTTAAAAGCTATTGATGATTACAAGATTCACTACATAAATAAAATAAATCTTTACACCGATGATTTTATTTCTCTTTCTAAAAATGATTTAGAAAATAGTGTGGAATATGATAACATAAATATTTTTTCAAGAGGAAAGTTAAGGTATAAACCAGAAAATTTAACTGATTTAATTTCTTTCAAAAAAGGAGATATATATAGTGATATATTAAGATCTAAAACAATTAAGCAATTAAATAATCTTGAAAATTTTCAATATCCATCTATCAGTTATAGTTATTTAGAAAATTCAAGTGACAAGTTAGATGCTAATATTTTATTGAGTGCCAAAAAAAGGTTTTCACTTGGATTTGGTTTTGATTTAAAACATTCAAATATTGAAGATATTGGAATAGCTTTTCAAAATTCCTTTACTAGCAGAAACATATTTAGAGGTGCTGAAAGATTAGAAATTAGTACCAGGGGAACTGTTGGAAAGTCAGCTAATACTACTATTTCAGAGTTCGGAATTGATATTAGACTTAAATTTCCTAGATTTTACATGCCTTTCAATTCTAAAAAAATATTGCCTCTTGAATTTAATCCAACAACATACATTGGTTTGGGCACATCAAAGCAAACAAATATTGGCTTGGATAGACAAAGTTTTAAATTTGATTTAAATTATGATTGGACAAATAAAAAAAATAAAAAAATAAATTTAGGTTTAATTAACATGGAGTTAGTTAATAATAAAAACAGCATTAATTATTTCAATATCTATTCTAATTCTTTTAATTCTATTAATGTAATAGCTAAAAATTACAATACTAATAGTACTTATTTTGATAATCAAAATAGATTGATTATTCCAAATGGAATTAATTCATTTATAAATGATGTTATTTCCAATAATATATCGTTAAGTCAAGAAGATTATAATATTGTTAATTATATAAATGATAGAAAAAATAGACTTACATCAAACAACCTTATTATCGGTTCAAATTTTTCAATAATAACAAATACAAGAAGAAGTATTTTTGATGAAAATTTCTCCCAATTTAAGTTTAAGGTTGAGTTAGCAGGAAATATAACAAATTTATTAGCAAATCAATTTAATAGCTCAAAAGATCAGTATGGAAATAATAAAATTCTTGGATTAGCATATTCTCAATATTTCAAAACTGAATTAAATTATATAAAACACTGGGCTATTTCTTCAAATTCAGTACTTGCTATAAGGGGATATTATGGAATTGCTATTCCTTTTGGGAATTCAGATAATATTCCATTTTCTAAATCATTTTTCTCAGGAGGTTCTAATGATAATAGGGCTTGGGAAGTTTATAGACTTGGCCCAGGAAGTAGTGGAGCTATTAGCGAATTCAATGAAGCTAATATGAAAATTGCATTTAACCTAGAATACAGGTTTGAATTTATTGGCAAACTTAATGCAGCAATTTTTACTGATATTGGAAATATTTGGAATGTATTTGATAATACAAATGATTCCAAGCGAACTTTTGATGGTTTTAAAGATTTAAATGAAATTGCTATCGGAACTGGAATTGGAGTCAGATATAATTTAGGATATTTTGTTTTAAGACTTGATATGGGATTAAAAGCTTATAACCCGGCATTAGATTTAAAAGATAGGTGGCTTACTGATTTTCAACTTAAAAAAGCTGTATTTAATATAGGCTTAAATTATCCATTTTAAATCAATATTTCTTTTTAATTTAGTAATCTTATATTGAGATAGTAAATTATAATGAAAAAAATAAAAAGTGGTGTTGCAACGGGTGATGAAGTGCAACAAATTTTTAAATTGGCAAAAGAAAAAAAGTTTGCTTTGCCTGCAGTAAATGTTATCGGATCAAATTCAATTAATTCAGTTTTAGAAACTGCATCTTCATTAAATTCCCCAGTAATAATTCAATTCTCACATGGAGGAGCTCTTTTTAATGCAGGAAAAGGACTATCAAATTATAATGAAAATGCAGCAATTAAAGGAGCAATTGCTGGTGCTAAACATATTCAAGAACTCTCAAAATCTTATAATGTTCCTGTAATTCTTCACACTGACCATGCAGCAAAAAAACTTCTACCATGGATTGATGGATTGATTAATGCAAGTGAAGAAAATTTCAAATTAAAAGGAAAATCACTTTTTAGTTCTCATATGATTGATCTTTCTGATCAACCTATTGAAGAAAATATTTCTATTTGTAAACAATATTTAAAAAGAATGGATAAAATTGGGATGACTCTTGAAATTGAATTAGGAATTACTGGAGGAGAAGAAGATGGAGTAGACAATACAGATATTGATGATTCAAAATTATATACTCAGCCAGAAGAAGTAGCATATGCTTATGAAATATTATCAAAAGTTAGCAAAAGATTTACTATAGCTGCTGCCTTTGGAAATGTTCATGGAGTTTATAAACCAGGAAATGTTAAGTTAACTCCAAAAATTCTAAAAAATTCTCAAGAATTTATTTCTAAAAAGTTTAATGTAACTAATAACCCCATTGATTTTGTTTTTCACGGTGGTTCAGGTTCATCACTTGAAGAGATTAGAGAAGCTATTAATTATGGTGCTATAAAAATGAATATTGATACAGATATGCAATATGCTTTTATGGGTGGAGTTAGAGATTATTTTAAATCAAATCAAGACTACTTAGAAACTCAAATTGGTAATCCTGATGGGATAGATATTCCAAATAAAAAATATTATGATCCAAGAGTTTGGTTGAGGAAAGCTGAAGAAAGCTTTAAAACAAGATTAACTCAAGCATTTCATGATCTAAACAATGTAAATACTCTTCAATAATTTAGGTTTCTTATATTTGAATAAATATCCTTAAAAATGGCTTGGTTTAAAAGAACAATAAAAGGAATTCGAACATCTACTAAAGAAAAAAAGGATACGCCTGAAGGATTATGGCATAAAACCCCAACTGGTAAGATTATTGATACTGATGAATTAGAACAAAATTTTTATGTTTCACCTGAGGATGGTTTTCATCTAAGAATAGGAAGTAATGAATATTTTAATATTCTTTTCGATGATGGGTTTAAAGAATTAGATAAAAAAATATCCTCAAAAGATCCTTTAAAATTTGTTGATAATAAACCCTATACTAAAAGAATTAAAGAAGCTGAAAAAAATACAGGATTAAAAGATGCTGTGAGAATTGCTGTAGGAAAATCACATGGAGAAGAATTAGTTATAGCCTGCATGGATTTTAGATATATTGGAGGTTCAATGGGATCAGTTGTTGGTGAAAAAATATCGAGAGCTGTGGATCATGCAATATCTAACAAAACCCCTTTACTAATAATTTCTAAATCTGGAGGTGCTAGAATGATGGAAGGTGCAATTTCATTAATGCAAATGGCAAAAACATCTGCAAAACTTACTCAGCTTTCAAATCACAAACTTCCATATGTTTCATTATGTACAGATCCCACAACAGGTGGAACAACAGCTTCTTTTGCTATGCTAGGAGACATAAATATTTCTGAACCAGGAGCATTAATTGGATTTGCTGGACCAAGAGTTGTTAAAGATACTACAGGACAAGACTTGCCTGAGGGATTTCAAAAATCAGAATTTTTATTAGAACATGGTTTTTTAGATTTTATTACACCAAGAACAGAATTAAAGGAAAAAATAAATTTATATTTTGATTTAATACTTAATAGACCTGTTAGAACTAAAAACACTTAATTCGAAAATTCCAAAATTTAATCCTATATTTGCCCGTCTAATAATCAAATTATTAGCTACATAATAATTATTTACAATAATATTGGCATGTATTTATCAAAAGAAAATAAAAAAAATTTATTTAAAAAGCACGGAAAATCTGAATCAGATACCGGCTCTGCTGAAGGACAAATAGCATTGTTTACAGCTAGAATCAATCATTTAACTGAACATCTTAAAAATAATCGTAAAGATTTTAATACTGAAAGATCTTTGGTTATGATGGTTGGTAAAAGAAAAAGCTTATTAAACTATCTTAAAAACAAAGATATTACTCGTTACAGAGAAATAATTAAAAATTTAAATCTCCGTAAATAAGTATCCTCATCATAGTTTTTCATTGGTATTCTACTTAAACACAACAAAACTTAATTTATTTAATGAAAAAATATGAAAATTAAAACCTACAAAGAGTCTATCGATTTAGGTGATGGACGTACTATAACTTTAGAGACTGGAAAACTTGCTAAACAAGCTCATGGATCGGTGGTGGTTCAAATGGGAAAAGCAATGCTTTTATGTACTGTTGTTTCAAACTATGAGGCTTCAAAAGTAGATTTTTTACCTTTAACAGTTGATTACCGAGAAAAATTTGCTGCTGCTGGTAGATATCCTGGTGGCTTTTTTAAAAGAGAAGCTAGACCTAGTGATGGAGAAGTTCTTACTATGAGATTAGTTGACAGAGTTCTTCGTCCATTATTTCCAAAAGACTATCATTCTGAAGTACAAGTAATGATTCAATTAATGTCTCATGACGAAGATGTAATGCCAGACGCTTTAGCAGGTCTTGCTGCTTCTGCTGCAATTCAACTAAGCGACTTTCCTTTTGAATGTGCAATTTCCGAAGCTCGTGTAGCTAGAGTTAATGGTAAATTTATTATCAACCCAAGTAGAGCTCAATTAGCAGATGCCGATATTGAAATAATGGTAGGTGCATCAGCCGATTCAGTTATGATGGTTGAAGGAGAGATGGATGAATGTAGTGAAGAAGAAATGGCTGAAGCTATAAAATTTGCTCATGAATCTATAAAAATTCAAATTGAAGCACAAGAAAGATTAGCTAATGCTGTAGGTAGGAAAGAAGTAAGAGAATATGATACCAGTGAAGAAAACGAAGATTTAGCAAAACAAATTCACGATTCTTGTTATGATAAGTGTTATGCAATAGCTAAAAAAGGAACTTCAAAAGCGGAACGTAGTTTGGCTTTTTCTAACTTAAAAGAAGAGATTAAAGCATCCTTTTCAGAAGAAGAAATTGAAGAAAACGGAAAATTAATTGGAAAATATTTTAGTAAATCTCAAAAAGAGGCTATTAGAGAATTGACATTAAGTGAAGGATTTAGACTCGATGGTAGAAAAACTGATGAAATCAGAGATATTTGGGCTGAAGTTGACTATTTACCTTCAACGCATGGATCAGCAATATTTACAAGAGGAGAAACTCAAGCTCTAGCAACTGTTACATTAGGAACATCTAGAGATGCAAACAAAATTGATATGCCTTCATACGAAGGAGAAGAAACTTTTTATTTACACTATAACTTTCCACCTTTTTGCACAGGAGAAGCTAGACCCCTAAGAGGAACTTCAAGAAGAGAGGTAGGACATGGAAATTTAGCTCAAAGAGGTTTAAA
>PACX01000009.1 GCA_002702895.1 Flavobacteriaceae bacterium
AAGGGCTTTTGCGGAGGAAGAGGGATTCGAACCCCCGGAGGTGTGACCCTCAACAGTTTTCAAGACTGCCGCATTCGACCACTCTGCCATTCCTCCAATGGGATGCAAATATATATCCTTTTTTATTCTGTTACAATTTTGTTAATTATTAATGAAAAGATAGACTTATTATAACTAAATTCGAAACATGGAATTGTTTACTGAATTCTCTTGGGAATACCCTCTATTAGTATTAGTTGGGTTTATTGTAGGAATAATCAATACAATGGCTGGTGGAGGTTCTTTAATTACATTGCCTTTACTGATTTTTTTAGGTCTTCCTTCCTCTGTTGCAAATGGAACTAATAGAATTGCAATAATGATGACTGCATTCTCAGCTAATATGGGTTTTAAAAGTAAAGGCTTAAGTACATATCCATTTAGTGCATATTTAGGTGCATTTGCATTAATTGGATCAGTAATTGGTGCTCATATAGCAATTGATATTGAAGGGGAAGTTTTTAATAAAATTCTGTCAATTATCATGATTTTGGTAGTATTGATAATAATTTTTAAACCCAGAATTATTAAATCAACTTTAAAAGTTAAAACAACAGGAAAAAATTTAATTTTTTCTTGTGTTATATTCTTTTTTATTGGTGTCTATGGTGGATTTGTTAATGCAGGAATAGGATTTATTATTATGTTATTTTTACACTTCTATAATAGATTAAATCTATTACAAGTTAATGCAACAAAAGTTGTTATTGTATTAGTATATACCCTAGGAGCATTTATTACATTTGTCTTCAATGATATGGTTGATTGGACATATGGAATTTGTTTGGGAGTTGGGACTTTAAATGGAGGATGGTTTACAAGTAGGTGGTCAGTAAAGAAAGGTGAAAATGTTATAAGAATTTTCCTTACTGTAATAGTAATTTTTATGGCTTTTAAACTATGGTTCTTTTAGTATTTAATATATTTTACAATTTCTAAACCATAACCAACCATTCCAACTCTTTTAATTTGAGTGTTATTAGTTAGTAGCTCAATTTTCTGTATATTAAGTTCATGTAATATTTGTGCTCCTATTCCAAAGTCTTTTTTATCCATTATAGGAGGAGGAATTTTAATTTCACCATTTTTTTGGATTAATTTTAATTCTTGTAATCTATTAAATACATGATCAGAGCTTTGAGATTGATTTATAAACACAACTAAACCTTTGCCATTAGAATTAATTATATCAAATACAGAATCTAACTTTTCATCTTTGTAACTAGTAAATGAGCTTAATAAATCATTATTTGTAATAGAGGAGTTAATTCTTACCATTACAGGCTCATTTTCTTTCCATTTTCCTTTAGATAATGCTAAATGAACTTGATCATTATTAGTCTGTTGAAAAGCATGTAAATTAAATTTTCCAAAACGAGTGTTAAATGGAAAACTTTCTTTCTTAGAAATTAAACTATCATGTTTCATTCTATATGCTACCAAATCCTCAATAGAAACAATCTTCAAATCAAGTTCTTTTGATAGATTAATTAAATCTGGTAATCTAGCCATTGAACCATCCTCTTTCATTATTTCACAAATTACACCGATAGGAGAGAACCCAGCTAATCTTGAAAAATCAATTGCGGCTTCAGTATGGCCTGTTCTTCTTAGAACACCACCATCTTTAGCAATTAGAGGAAAAATATGACCAGGCCGAGCTAAATCACTTGATTTAGTCTTTTTATTCACTAACGCTTTAATTGTTTTGGATCTATCAGAAGCTGATATACCTGAGCTTACTCCATTTCCTTTTAAATCAACAGAAACAGTAAAAGCAGTATCCATAGGGTCTGTATTATTTTGAACCATAGGATTGAGATTTAATTCTCGCGAACGATTTTCGGTTAATGGCACGCAGATTAGTCCTCTGCCATATTTAGCCATAAAATTAATTATTTCAGGAGATGCTAATTCAGCTGCACAAATAAAATCACCTTCATTTTCTCGGTTTTCATCATCAACAACTATAATAATTTTTCCTTTCTTTATATCTTTAATCGCATCAGAAATTGAATTCAGTTTATTCTTTATTTTAGCCATTTAGTATGATTTATACAAAGATACGATGGTTTATACTTTTTTTCTTGAAATTAATCTACTAAAACCTAACTTAATAGGATTTAATAAAGTATCTAAATTGAAAATAGATTTATCAGATGAAGCCCTCCAAACTAAATAAATTCCCAAAGGAAGCATTATTAAATTAGGTATCCAGCTTCCTAACATTGCATCTATACTACCATCCTCTGCTGCATTTCTAGTAAAAGTACCTGTAAAATTGTATGTAAGAAATAATATTAAGGAAATAACCATAGGAAGTCCAAATCCACCTTTACGAATTAATGCACCTAATGGAGCACCTACAAAAAACAATATAATTGATGTTAAAGCAAATGAATATTTATCAAAAAGATTTGATTTATGAAGATTTATAATTTTTTCTTTAATAAAGAAAGTATTTTTTTGATTACTTAAAACCTGTTTTTGGCTAGTTAAATTATTCA
This sequence comes from Flavobacteriaceae bacterium, assembly GCA_002702895.1. GTDB lineage: Bacteria > Bacteroidota > Bacteroidia > Flavobacteriales > Flavobacteriaceae > MAG-121220-bin8. The sequence continues at coordinate 2,547 of PACX01000009.1, forward strand.
GTGAAGAATTAACTATTGATACCTGAATATCTCTAGGGTAATCGCTTAAATGAATTTTGTAATTAGTATAAAGTTTTTTATCTATATTTTTATTATCAGTTCTCACGCTTCTTGTAAAGTTTGTAATTCCAGTTCTAGTATAAAAACTTTTTCCAAAATTTGAATATCTGAATGCTAATTTCTTTGTTAAAGAGTCTATGCTATATTTTAACTGTGAAATATTCTGCATTCTATAGGTATTATTATATTTTTCCTCTCCAAAATCAACTTGATTAAAATTTCTTAGATCAATATTCATTGTATATTCTTCAAAAGAAACATAGGTATGTGGTTTTATCTGTTTATCAGATGGTTTTTGATTTTCAATTTCTTCATATCTATTTCCGTTTTTTAGTACTAATTGTAAAATTTCATCTGAATCGCTATTAATTAGTTTTCCTTCTTCTGCTTTTATTACAATTAAATTCTTGGCATTGTAATTATTCATGTGAATAATCACATCTTTTAAAAGATTATTATCTGGACCATATTTTTCAGCAACTTTTATATTCAATGTATTTATATCATTAAAAACTCCTTCTGTGATTGCTAATGCAGGTTTAACCTTTGCAAGATTTTTTCTTAGATTATATGATTTAAATTCTGCATATGGTATCAAAGTATTTGCTATAAAAAACATTCCAAAACATAAAAATAGGTTGAATACAATAAGACTTCGCATTGATTTAAAAAGTGAAATTCCGGAGGATTTAATTGCTGCTAATTCATAATTTTCAGAAAGATTTCCAAAAGTCATTATTGAAGCTAATAAAACTGTTAAAGGAAGAACAAGAGGTAAAAGCTTTGGGGAATAATATAATAGAAATTTAAAGATAATTTCAAGATCTACTTCTTTGCCAGCCAAATCATCAATAAAAACCCAAATAATTTGAATTATAAAAATAAGCATCAAAATCATAAAAAAACTAAAGAATATTTTAAGGTATGATGTTAATATATATTTGTCAATTATTTTCATTTCTAAATATATTCTATGTAATAGTCTTTATAATTATCCTTGTTAAAAATAAACTTGTCTTTATCAATATTTATATTGTAAAGAATGGAATTTACTTCCAGAATAGTTTTATTTTTATTTTTTCCTATTTCAATTAATTTAAATATATCATTATTAACTGTGTTTATACCCATAAGTAAATGACTGATTTGACTATTAGGTTCAATTGGTATTAATTTAAGATATTGAATTTTATCATTTGAATTAATTTTTAATTCATACCATTTTACAAAATAGCCTTCTCTATAAAAGCTTAATAATTTTGATGGAGAAATTGTTTGAGACTTTTCTTTAGAAATTTCAGAAATCAAAATTTCTTGATTTTCAGGAACAATAGTATATATGTTTTTAGAATCACAAACTTGTATAATTCCCATAAAATCCAAATAATATTTTTCTTTACTAATTAAAATACTTCCATTTGAATTTGTTTCTTTTTCTATTGTATATGTAAAATTAATTGAGTAGTTATTTGATGAATCAATTTTGTCAGACACTTTATTTAATAATTCCTCTGCTTTTAGGTCATTTTGAGAAAATATGCTGCTGAAAAGTAGCAGGAAAAATATTAAAATATAATTTTTCATTAATTATTTTTTTCATTTTCTAAAAAAGCATTTAATGATGCTATATCTGAAATAAGAACATCCCTAGCTCTGCTTCCTTCAAATGGTCCAACTATTCCAGCTGCTTCTAATTGATCAATTATCCTGCCAGCTCTATTATATCCTAATTTCATTTTTCGTTGTAAAAGAGATGCAGAGCCTTGTTGAGCAATTACAATAACCTCTGCTGCATCTTTAAATAAAACATCTCTATCTTCAATATTATTATCGATTGAAGTTCCACTTTCCTCACCAATATACTCAGGTAAAATGTGAGCACTTGCATAAGCTTTTTGTGATCCAATGTATTCCGTAATTTTTTGTATTTCAGGTGTATCAACAAAAGCACATTGAATTCTTACAAGATCATTTCCTTGAGTATATAACATATCACCTCTTCCTATTAACTGATCTGCACCCCCACTATCTAATATAGTTCTTGAATCTATTTTTGATGTAACCCTAAAACCAATTCTAGCAGGAAAATTTGCTTTTATTATTCCAGTAATTACATTAACAGAAGGTCTTTGGGTTGCAATGATTAAATGAATTCCAACTGCTCTAGCTAATTGTGCTAGTCGAGCTATTGGAGTTTCTACTTCTTTACCTGTAGTCATTATTAAGTCTGCAAATTCATCGATTATTAACACTATATATGGAAGAAAAACATTTCCAGATTCAGGATTAAGTTTCCTTTGTTTAAACTTTGCATTATATTCTTTAATATTTCTACACATTGCATTTTTAAGCATCTCATATCTGTTATCCATTTCTATACATAATGAATTCAAAGTTTTTATTACTTCTTTATTATCAGTTATAATAGCTTCTTCTGAATCAGGAAGTTTTGCTAAATAATGTCTTTCAATTTTATTAAATAAAGTCAACTCAACTTTTTTAGGATCTACAAGAACAAACTTAACTTCAGATGGATGCTTTTTATAAATTAGAGATGTTAAAACTGCATTAAGGCCAACTGATTTACCCTGGCCGGTAGCTCCAGCCATTAACAAATGTGGCATCTTTGTAAGATCTGCAATATAAGTTTCATTACTAATTGTTTTTCCTAATGCAAGAGGAAGTTCCATTTCAGCATCTTGATAGTTTTTTGAAGAAATAACAGATTTCATAGAAACAATAGATGGATTTTTATTTGGAACTTCAATTCCAATTGTACCTTTTCCAGGAATTGGTGCAATAATTCTTATCCCTAATGCTGATAATGATAAAGCTATGTCATCTTCTAGATTTTTAATTTTAGAAATTCTTATTCCTGCTTCAGGAACAATTTCATATAGAGTTACTGTAGGGCCTATAGTAGCTTTAATTTGATCAATACCAATTTTATAATTTGCAAGAGTTTCTATTATTTTTTCTTTATTTTCTTCAAGTTCTTCTTCATTTATTGTAATCACACCACCAGTATCATATTCTTTTAAAAGATCAACAGAGGGTGGTTGGAAGTTTTTTAATTCTAATGTTTGGTCATATTCACCATATTTTTTTACTAAATTTTTTGCAATCAAATCTTCATCTAATACTTCTTCCTCAACATTTTCCTTAATTTCAATTTTAATATCCTCCACTTTGTCTTTTTTATTAGTGCTATCAGACTTATTATTTATTGATGAAAAATTTTCAATAGTTGGTTTTAAATCTTTATTTAATTTTATACCCGATTCCTTTATTGTTTCTTTTTTTTCCTCATCTGCTGATAAATCTGAATTATTAATTTTTAAATTATCATTTTCAATAATTTCTTTATCTTTTATATTGACTTTAAATTTTTCTTTTATCCATTTATAAATTTTTTCAGGTGTAACTTTGATTTTTAAAACAATAAATGAAATAAATCCAAAGATTAGGATTAGTAAAACTCCAATTTCTCCAGTATAGACTGTTATAAAATCAGTAGTTTCGAGACCTATTGCACCACCTAGTATTTTATTAGTAAAGAAATATCCAAAAAAGAGGGAAAACCAAATAGTAATTATAATTCCCCAGATCCACTTCTCAATTAGCTTATTTGAATTTGCTCCAACAAAATATGAAAGACCAGAAATAAACAGTAAAAATGTAATAATATATGACGATAATCCAAACATTTTATAAATAAGAAAATGACTTATTTGAGCACCAAACTTCTTTGCAATATTTAATGTTTCAGTATCACGGTTAAAAAAACTATCTAATTCTGATTGATCTGTTCTCCATGTATTAAAATAAGAAGTTAATGACGCAAAAATTATAATTGAAAGAAGTATTAAGAATACACCCAGCATTATCTGTTGGCTTCTACTAAGTTTAAATAAATTATTAGATTTTTCTTTGTTATCAGTTTTAGTCATAAGAAGTGTATAACAAAAGTAAAAATTTATAATTAATAATTTTAAGCTCTATTTTTTAGTTTTTTTATTTTTATATTAAACGCAGCAATAAGCAAAGTTGTAAATGGACTAAGCCAATTAAATATTGCATAAACAAAATAATCAGCTACACTAACTCCCAAAATTCCAGATTGGTATGCTCCACACGTATTCCAAGGAATTAAAACTGATGTAACTGTTCCAGAATCCTCTAAAGTTCTGCTTAAGTTTTCTGGAGCTAATTCTTTATCTTTATATGCTTGTGAAAACATTTTTCCTGGAATTACAATAGACAAATATTGATCCGAAGCTGTTAGGTTTATAGCTAAACAACTGCCAACGGTACTAGCAAAAATTGAAAATGTAGATTTGCCTAGTTCAAGTAGAGAAGAACTAATTTTTTGTAATGCTCCTATAGCCTCCATTATTCCACCAAAAACCATAGCACATATAACTAACCAAATTGTATTTAACATTCCTTTCATTCCTCCACTATTAAATAATTTATTTAAAACAGGATCCCCTGAATCAATTGAGGTTTCAATTGTTATAGAATTTAATACAACTTCATAAGCAGTGGCAAAACTTATTTCTGAATTACCAGAAATTTGATTAATTAATGAAGATTGGAAAATAACAGCAAATAATCCACCTAGAATAGTCCCAATAAATAATGCAATTAATGGAGGAGTTTTTTTAAAAATCATAAATACAATTAATAAAGGCACTATAAATAGTAAAGGAGAAATATAAAAAGTATTGCTAATAGTATTTAAAATAGATTGATGATCAGTAGGTCCAGATGAAATTGTAAAAAAATTTATAATAGACAATATAAAAAGTGTTACAATTACAGTAGGAACAGTTGTAATAGTTAAATATTTAATGTGTGTAAAAAGATCAGATCCAGAAACTGCGGGTGCTAAATTTGTTGTATCACTTAATGGAGAAAGTTTGTCTCCAAAATAAGCACCTGAAATAATAGCTCCTGCAACCATTCCTACAGGGATATCAATAGCTCTTCCAATTCCAATTAAAGCAATTCCTACAGTTGCTGATGTTGTCCAGCTACTTCCTGTTGCAACAGAAATTATTGCACAAATTATTAAACAAGATGGAAGAAAAACTGAAGGATGTAAAACTTGTAATCCATAATAGATCATGGATGGAATTATTCCACTAATTAACCATGTTCCAGATAAAGCTCCGACAAATAATAAGATTAAAATTGCTCCTGTAATAGACTTAAGGTTTGATGAAACAGTATCAATCATATATTTAAACAAAACACCTTTCTTCAATCCAATTATAATTGCAATAGCTGCTCCTAATAATAATATAAACTGGTTTGATCCATTCATGGCTGAATCCCCATACACATAAACATTATACGCCAAAAGAAATATCAAAAAAAATACAGGAAATAATGATTCTTTAAGTGAAAGAAGAGTTTTTTTATTTTTCAACTACATGTATAATTTGTTCAATGCTAATATATAATTTACTTATATATTAAATCAAATTTTATATAACTCATTTTAGCTAAATGAAATAAAACATTTGTATTTTTGAAAAATAATGATGGATAAATTTGATGTTGCTGTTATAGGTTCTGGTCCTGGTGGTTATGTCTGTGCAATCAGATGTTCACAATTAGGTATGAAAACGGCCCTAATTGAAAAATACAAAACTCTTGGAGGAACTTGTTTAAACGTGGGTTGTATTCCTTCAAAATCACTTTTAGATTCTTCTCATCATTATTACGATGCTATAAATCATTTTGAAACCCACGGAATTTCAATTCAAGGAAAAATTAATGTCGATTTAGATAAAATGATTTCTAGAAAACAAAAAGTTGTTGATCAAACAACAAAAGGAATTGATTTTTTAATGAATAAAAATAAGGTTACAGTAATTAATGGATTAGGATCATTTGTTGATTCTAACACAGTAGAAATAAACAATAAATCTAAAATAACTCGAATATCATTTAAAAATGCTGTTATAGCTACTGGTTCTAAACCTGCATCTCTTCCCTTTGCAAAAATTGATAAAAAAAGAATTATTTCTTCAACAGAAGCATTAGAATTAAAAGAGATTCCAAAGAAACTAATTGTAATAGGTGGTGGAGTTATAGGACTTGAACTGGGTCAGGTTTATAATAGATTAGGTTCTGAGGTTTCAGTAATTGAATATTCAAATACTATTACTCCATTTATGGATTCATCAGTTTCAAGGGAATTAATTAAAATTTTTAAAAAACAAAAAATAAAATTTTATTTATCTCACAAAGTTAATAATGTTAGTTCTGTAAATAATATAGTAAAAGTTGAGGCTGATGATAATCTTGGTAATAAAGTTTTTTTTGAGGGTGATTATTGTTTAATATCGGTAGGCAGAAAACCTTATACAGATGGATTAAATTTAAAATCTTTAGATATTAAACTTGATGATTTAGGTCAGATTGAGGTTAATGATCAACTTCAAACAAAAATTAAAAATATTTTTGCAATTGGGGATGTTGTTAAAGGTCCAATGTTAGCTCACAAAGCTGAAGAGGAAGGTGTTATGGTTGCAGAAATAATGGCTAATCAAAAGCCACATATTAACTATAATTTAATTCCTAATGTTATTTATACTTGGCCTGAGGTTGCATCTGTTGGTAAAACTGAAAAGGAGTTAAATTCAGAAGGATTAGATTTTAAAATTGGTCAGTTTCCAATGCGTGCCCTAGGAAGATCTAGAGCAAGTATGGATCTTGATGGTTTTGTTAAAATATTAGCTGATAAAAAAACAGATGAAATCTTAGGAGTTCATATTATAGGAGCAAGGGCTGCAGATTTGATTGCAGAAGCTGTTACTGCAATGGAATTTAGAGCCTCAGCTGAAGATGTCTCAAGAATGAGTCATTCACATCCAACTTATTCAGAAGCTATTAAAGAAGCTGCTTTAGCAGCTACAGAAAATAGAGCTCTTCATATTTAAATCTTAATTATAATTGAAAAGAAGTATTAGATCTTATAATATAGATGATTTAAGTTTATTTAAACAGAAAATTTTTGAATGGTCTAAAAATTTTTCTTCCTCTATTTTTTTAAATTCTAATAATTATCAAAATAGATTGGGAGATTATGAATCTATTTTAGCAGTAGATGCGTATTCAAAAATACCTTTTACAAATAAAAATTCACTAAAAAAACTTGAAGATTATAAAAATAATACTAAGGATTGGTTATTTGGATATTTCTCCTATGATTTAAAAAATGAATTAGAAAACTTAAAAAGCAATAATGAATCTAGTTTCGATTTGCCAAATTTATTTTTCTTTCAGCCCAAAAAAATTTGGATAATAAGATATAATAAAATTGAAGCACAATATATAAATCAATCAGAGATTGAAAAGGACTGGAAAAATATTAATTCAATTAAATTAGAAAAGAATTTTAAAAATCTAGATAATGTTAAATTAGAACCTAGGTTATCAAAGTCAAAATATGAGGAAAAGATTAAAAAAATGCTTTTTCATATAAATAGAGGTGATATCTATGAAGCTAATTTTTGTATGGAATGGTTTTCTAAGAATTCCAAAATTAACCCTGAAAATGTATATTACAATTTAAATAGAATTTCTAAAACTCCAATGAGTGCATTTTTTAAAGAAAACAATTTTTATTTAATCTCTAGTTCTCCTGAAAGATTTATTAAAAGAATTGATGATAAAATTATAAGTCAACCAATAAAAGGAACCTCAAGAAGAGATTCAGATGTTTTAATTGATTCAAATTTAAAAAATGAATTACATATTAATGAAAAAGAAAGGTCTGAAAATATAATGATTGTTGATTTGGTCAGAAATGATTTTTCTAGGATTTCATTACCTGGTTCTGTTAAGGTTAGTGAGCTTTGTAAAGTTTATCCATTCGAACAAGTACATCAAATGATTTCTACAATTGAATGTAAAATTCATAGAAACCTAAGATTTTTAGATATAATTAAATCAACATTTCCAATGGGAAGTATGACAGGTGCTCCAAAAATAAAAGCACTTGAAATAATTGAAGATTTAGAGGTTTCAAAAAGAGGTCTTTACAGCGGAGCTCTTGGCTACATAGATCCTAGAGGAAATTTTGATTTTAATGTTATTATAAGATCATTAATTTATGATTCTAAAAAAAACCATCTTTCATTTCATGTAGGTAGTGCAATAACATCCAAATCAACTCCAAATAATGAATATCATGAATGTTTATTAAAAGCACAACCAATGATCTCAATTTTAAAATAAGCTTTTTTTAAAATTTTTAAAAAACGTAATATTGTTAAAAAATGTATAGTCTATTTTCTAAACATATTAAAAAAGAATTTAGTTTTTTAAATAATTCTAAACTGCTTGTATGTGTAAGTGGGGGAATTGATAGCATGGTTTTGATTAATTTGTTAAAAAAATTAAAATATAATATTTCTATAGCGCATTGCAATTTTAATTTAAGGCTTAAAAAAAGTGACTTAGATGAAAATTTTGTAAAAAAATATGCAACATCTAACTCTATTCCATTTTTTTCTAAATCATTTATTACAAAACTTCCAAAACAATCCATACAAATGGCTGCTAGGAATTTAAGGTATAAATGGTTTTATGATGTTTTAAAAACAGAAAAATTGGATTATATTATAACTGCACATCATTTAGATGATTCTTTAGAGACATTTATCCTTAATCTTTCAAGAGCTTCAGGTCTAGAAGGTCTAACAGGTATCAAACAATTAAATGATTTAATTGCTAGACCCTTGCTTATTTTTTCAAAAGATCAAATAATCAAATATGCAAAAGCAAATAATATCAAATGGAGAGAAGATTCTACAAATAAGAAAAATGTCTATCAAAGAAACCAGATTAGAAATAAAATTATTCCTCCGCTAAAAAAGTTACATCCAAAATTTATAGATCAAACAAAAAAAACAATGACTTTTTTAAGAGAATCTAATCTTATTATCAATACATATATACAACAAATTAAAAATCAAAATTTTATTTTGAAAAATGATCAGATTTCTATTTCTAAGAATTTTATATTAAAAAATAGTATTCTTGTTTTTTATTTATTTAAAGAATATAACTTCAAATATTCAGACCAAATATTAGAACTTTGTAATTCTATTTCAGGAAAGATTATAGAATCTAATACCCATGTTCTTTTAAGTAATAGATCAAATTTAATTTTAAAAAACAAAACACATTTAGTTGAGAGAACTTTTGAAGTTGGAATAAAAGGTTTAGTAATTCCAATTAAAATGAGTGTTGAAGTAGGGGATTTTCAAACCGAATTTAATAAAAAATCTATATATCTATCAAAAAATGAAATAGATTTTCCTCTTTATTTAAGGAAATGGAAAAAAGGTGACGTTTTTTTTCCATTTGGTATGAAAGGAAAAAAAACAGTATCAAAGTATTATAAAGACGAAAAAATGTCTTTCTTTGACAAACAAAACCAATGGCTTCTTTGTAATAATGAAGAAATTATTTGGATTGTAGGTAAAAGACCTGACCGGAGGTTTTTTAAAAACAATAATGCTTCTTTAAAAATTGAAATTTTATGAGAAATTTTTTTAATTTATTTATTGTTTTTTTATTTTCTTTTCAAATAGTATATTCTCAAAATCCAGTAACTTTCAAAACATCTGTTAATAAAATTTCTGAGAACAACTATGAACTAGTTACATCATCAGAAATTGAAAGTGAATGGAGATTATATTCGCAATTTCTTATTGAAGGTGGGGCTATACCAACTGAATTTATTTTTAAGAATAATAAGTCCTTATTTAAACTCATTGGTAAAGCTAAAGAATCCGAATCTATAACTAAATATGATCCTATTTTTAGAATGGATCAAACTTATTTTATCAATTCAAATACTTTTAAACAAAAAATTAAACTTAATGATCCTAATATTGATAAAATTTTTGCTACAATTTTTTATCAGTCTTGTAATGAATATTTATGTATCTACAGAGAGGCTGAATTAGTTTTTAATATTGATGGATCTATTGAAGATGCTATAAATGAAGATTTAACATCTTTAACTTCAGACGATGTGAATCCTCTTAAATTAGATTTTAAAAACACAGAATTATTAAATAAAAATTCTTCAAACGAAAGTATTTCAGGAAACAATTATTTTAATCTTTTAATTTTAGGATTTATAGGAGGTTTACTTGCATTATTAACTCCCTGTGTTTTTCCAATGATCCCTCTCACTGTTTCTTTTTTTACAAAGAAGAAATCTAAATCATCATTAAATGCAATTGTATATGGTTTATTTATAATCTTAATTTATTTATTTCTAAGCATTCCTTTTTATTTTATAGAATCATTAGATCCAGAGATTTTAAATTCTATTTCTACTAATGCTTGGCTGAATATTTTGTTTTTTATAATCTTTATAGTTTTTGCTTTTTCCTTTTTTGGTTTTTATGAGCTAACTATTCCATCTTCTTGGATAAATTCAATAGATTCTAAATCTAATTCTATAGGCGGATTTATTGGAGTATTTTTTATGTCATTAACCCTTGTTCTGGTATCTTTTTCTTGTACTGGCCCAATTCTTGGATCTTTATTAGTAGGTTCCATTTCTTCCCAAGGAGGTGCAATTCAATTATCAATAGGAATGTTTGGTTTTGGGATAGCATTAGCTCTGCCATTTACTTTATTTGCTCTTTTTCCAAGCATGCTTAAATCATTACCAAAATCAGGAAGATGGATGAATACATTTAAAATACTATTAGGCTTTTTAGAGTTAGGTTTTGCATTTAAATTCTTATCTAATGCAGATTTGGTAGAACATTGGGGATTATTAAAAAGAGAAATTTTTATTGGTATTTGGGTTGTTATTTCATTAATGATATCCTTATATCTTTTTGGGGTATATAAGTTTCCATATGAACTTAATACTGTAAAAAGATCTAATTTTAATGTTAGTTTATCTCTATTATTTTTAATTTTTGCAATTTATTTAAGTCCAGCATTACTCCCTAATGGAAGTAATAGTGCGCGTCTATTAAGTGGATTTACTCCTCCATCTTTTTATAGTATATATCCAAAGAAAAACGACTGTCCATTAGGATTAAACTGTTTTAAAGATTTTGATAAAGGTTTGCAATTTGCTAAACAAAATAACAAACCAATATTATTAGATTTTACTGGATGGGCTTGTGTTAATTGTAGAAGGATTGAAGAAAATGTGTGGACTGATCCAAATGTATTTAACTTAATTAACGAAAAATTTGTTTTAATATCACTTTACGTGGATGATAGAAAGGAACTTCCAATTGATAATCAATTTGATATTAAATATAATTCCGGAAAAATTAAGAAAATTAGAACTATTGGTGACAAATCAGCTACATTTCAAGCATTAAACTTTAAAACTGCATCACAACCATATTATGTTTTGTTAAATACAAAACTGGAGATTTTAAATTCTCCTATTCAATATACTTCAAAAGATGTATATCAAAACTGGCTTGAAGAGGGATTAGATAATTTTAATAATAATTATCTTAAATAGTTGAAATTAGATAGCTTTATAAACATTTTCAAAAGGAACTCTGTATCTTTTTCCATAGATTCCTTTCTTGTCTCTGATTCCACAACCTATAATCATATTAATTTCTGCTTTAGAAGGAATTTTTAATATTTTTTTAACCATTAATGAATCAAAACCTTCCATCGGACAAGTATCATATCCTATAGCCGACATACTAATCATAAAGTTTTGAGCCGCTAATGCTGCACTTTTATGAGAAATAATTCGTTTATCACTGGAACTTAACTGTCTATACATTGGTCTAAAGAGTCCAGTTATTTGAGCAGTAAATGATTTCAAAACTCCAAAAACTCCAAAAAAATCAGTGTAAGTAAATGGTATAAGTTTGGTATAATAGTTTAAGGCCATTTTAAAACTTTTATCTGACATTAAACCTTCTTTTGATTGTTCTTTAAGGAAATTAGCATTTTCTTTTGCTCTTTGCCTCCAAAGATCTTTTCTGACAACAATGATTACTAATTGATTAGCAGTTTTTGCTGCATTTTGATTTAAACAAGCTTTAGTTATCTTTTTTTGTATTTCTTTATTAGTAACGTGTATAAATTCCCATAATTGTAAATTACTACTATTGGGGGCTAATGTACCATTTTGAATACATTGTTTTACTTTTTCCTTATTAATTTCTGTTTTTTTAAAAATTCTAACAGACCTTCTGAAATTTATAGCTTCGAATACTTTTTTTTCAATCATTTGTTATCTTAAATTTATTTTAATTTTTTTATTGTCATTTAAAATAAATAATGCCTTATCAAAATCTGGAGGACCAAATAAATTCATCACATTATTAGAAAACCCGTATTGTTCCTTGGGCAGACCAAAAATATTAAAATCAAACTTATTGTTATAGTTTTTGTCTATATAAATTTTTATTGCATAGACTCCTTTATCTAAAAAAATTTCTTTATTATAATTTCCTTTTTGTACATTTTCTTTAATTCCATTATATAATCTTTCTTTAGATGTGTCATTTGAATTGAAATCAATCTCATTATTATAAATACCTATATAGATTATTCCCTTATTTTTAATTTTTGAAACTTCTATTTCAAGTTTTAATTTTTGTAAATTATGGTAGTTTTTGTAAAGTTGTGTGTTTATTGAAAATGGTAATAATAAAATTAAAATTTTCAATATTTCCATAAATTTTTATTCAATTAGCTTGAGAGCTTTTTTAAGAAAATTAATTTTTTTCTTAAACGGAGGATATCTTAAAGGAATATCCATCCAAAAAGGTTTTGAAATATATGGCTTAAAATGAGAAAATGTTTTAAAGGTTGATTCACCATGATATTTTCCCATTCCACTATTACCAACTCCGCCAAAAGGTAATCGATCATTTACAATATGTACAATTGTGTCATTAATAGCACCACCACCGAAGCTATAATTATTAAGGAATTTTTCACCAAATTTTGTTTTTTTAGTAAAAATATATAAAGCCAATGGGTTTCTATATTTATTAATGATCTCATCGATTTCTATAAAATCTTTATATCCAAAAACAGGAAGAATAGGACCAAAAATCTCTTGTTGCATCAAATTTGAATTGAAATTTTTAATTTCAACCAAAGTAGGTTCAAAATATTTATTTTCAGAATCAATTCTTCCTCCGTGAATTATATTTTCATTGTTTAATAAGGAACTTAAAAAATTAATATGCTTTTTACTTATAATTCTTCCATATGATTCTGAAGATTGTGGATCATCTCCGTATATATACTTAATTTGATTTATAATTTCATTAACTAATTTGTCTTTTATTTTTTCATTAACAATTAAAAAATCTGGTGCTATACATGTTTGTCCACAGTTAATAAATTTTCCCCAAACAATTCTTTTTGCAGACACTTTTATTGAGGCAGTTTCATCAATAATACATGGATTTTTTCCACCAAGTTCTAATGTAGTTGGAGTTAAAAATTTTGCTGCTTTTTCAGCAACTATTTTACCAACATTAACACTTCCAGTAAAAAATATATAATCCCAAGAATATTTTAATAATTCTGTTGCTTCTTCTGGTCCACCTTGAACAACTTTCACTAATTCTTCTGGAAATACATTTTCAATTATTTTTTCTAAAATTGTTGAGGTATTAAAAGAATATTCAGAGGGTTTTAAAACAACAGTGTTTCCAGCAGCAATTGCACCAATTAGTGGAGCTATAGATAATTGAAATGGATAATTCCATGGAGATATATGTAGGGTAACACCATATGGCTCAGGGATTATGTAATCTGATGATGGAAAATTTAATAAGGAAGATCTAACAGATTTTCTTCTAACCCATTTATTAATATTTTTTATAGCTATATTTAATTCTGAGTATACAAAATGTAATTCTGTTAAGTAACTTTCACCTTCTGACTTACCTAAATCTTTAAATAATGCATTTTCAATTTCTTTTTCATTACCTACTATCTCTTTTTTTAGTTTTATTAATAATTCTTTCCTTGTTTTAACATTAAAAGTTTTTTTTGAATTAAAAAAAGTTCTTTGTTTGTTTATTATATTTTTTATTATGTCTTTCATAATATAATTAGATAGAATTAATAATGATTTTTAAAAATACAATTTATAAAGTGGATAATGTCAAATAATACATACATTTATCTTGATTTATAATTTATAAACCTTATTTTTAAATATATTTTTTTAAATTCAATCCTTCTCGTTAAATAAGAGAGGG
>PACX01000010.1 GCA_002702895.1 Flavobacteriaceae bacterium
TAAATCCATCAAAAACATATCCTTCAATATTTTGATCATTATTTTTCCACAATATTTTATCTCCTTTTAACTTTGGAGGAGTATGTGTTTTTATTTTTACCCATTGACCAGATATTCCTTTTGTTTCTCCGGTTGATTTATTTAAATCGTTTATTGTTAGGTATATGTCGGTTTTCTCTAACAGGTAAACTAAATCATCAACTAAAAGAGTAGCAGTTTTTTTTCCATCGATTCCTGGTTTATCACGAACATTTAATCCTCCTTCTGAACTAACGTAATACATATTATCCTGCCCAAAACTCAAAAGTGGAATAAACAGTAATAGTAAAAGTAGTTTTTTCATTTGTTTAAAGCCGCACTAGCCCCTACGCTTAAAAGCATTGATCCTTTTTTGAATATCTATTACCTTAGACTCAAAACTATTTGCTTTATTGATTTCGCTTTTATTTAATTTAACCTTTGATAAATTTTCATAAACATCATCCCAATTGTCCTTAGAGTAAGAGTTCATTAAATGGGCAGCGGCCAGATTTAAATATAAATAATCAATAATCTTGTCTCCTATTCTTGTCTTTCTTTTGTTAGGAACGTATTCTTGAATTGCATTTTCCCATATTTTAATACAACCATCAAGCTTTAAGAAGTTGTTTTGTTCATCATCATTTCTAAAATCACCATATCTGGATCGATCATCTTTTCTAAAAGCCTTAGATATATTTTCCGAAACACTTTTAAAGTCGTTATATGCCTTGTTCAAATCAGAATAATTAAATTTTCTTCCTTTGCCCCTAACAAAAGCCATGTAGTAGGTGCGCAACGGGAAGCCATAGGAGCCGTTAATCTCGTTATTAAATTTGTTTATGGAGAAATAAATCATATTTCCATACAAATTAAAAGCGTGTCTGTCACGATTATTGTTATGAAGCTTTACTGCCTCGTTATAGTTTTTAATTAAACCAGAATTAAAAGTGCTAAACTTTATGATACCCTCATTAGACACTAAAGCGGAGCTGTTCTTGTTATCATTAACAAGTTCACTGTAATTCATTCTTGCCTCAACTACATATCTTCCTCCCACAGCCTTAACATAGGTGCTGTCGTTTATTTTTTTATTAAACACTTCTTTCTTAATATAACTAGAAAATGAAACAGCATTTATTATGAATTTAATTTCTAAGTCAGCACCATCTAAATAATCCACTTCTTGATAGCCTTCCAGAATTAGTTTTGAATTTGCAGCATAAACAGCGGTAGACTTATTGATAATTTTAGAGAAATACGTTTCAACATTTGCATTTAGAGGAGAGCTGGGATATTGAAGGTATGGGATTGCGATTTGTTTCGCGCTTGGCCTTTGGGCGTTTAAAAGAGAAACGAAAGGAAGAAACAGCAAGAGCAAGATGGTTTTTTTCATAATCTTAAATTTAACTCAAGTTATAGCACAATCAAAAACAGAAAAACTTTTAGAAGAAGTTTTTTCATTGGAACTAAGTTATTTAAAATTTATAACAAGCTCTTTAAAACAGCAATATCTTTTACGAGCTGTTCGGCCTCTAGCCGCAAAGTGCCATTATAGATTCCTCTAATTTTTTTATTTTGGTCAACCAAAATAAAGTGTTCAGTATGAAGAAAGTCTGTGCTGTCTTTTGTAAAGCCAAAATCTTCTTCAGCAAAATAGGATCTTCGAGCCAAGTCATAAATTTTAGATTTGTCACCAGTTAAAAAATGCCAATTGTTAGATTTTATTTGATAAAACGAAGCATAATCTAGAAGTTTTTTTGAGTCATCGATCCAAGGAGTTACGCTAAAAGATAAAATTTTCACTAAAGAGTCATTAAAGAAAGCGTTTTCAGCAATCTTCATATTTGAGGTCATATTTGGGCAAATTCCAGAGCATGTGGTAAAAATAAAATTAGCAACATGAATCTTGTTCTCTAAGGTTTTTGAAGAAAACACGTTTTTATTTTGGTCTAAAAACACAAAAGACGGAATAGTATGGCTTACTCTTTCTGCCGCCTCTTTTTCAGTTAAAAAAAGCGGTGTAAAGTCAGGCGTGTTATAATAGGGAAGTTCAGAAATAGGAGATGAAGAGCATGACACAACAAAAAAAACAATACTAAGACTTTTTAATGCTGTCAGAAACTGTGATGCAATTTTTTGTTCCAAGAAGCCCATATCTTCTATTATTTTTTATTATATAATTAGACTTAATCTTGCCATTAAGATACCATCTTTTTTGAACCCCTTGTTCGTAGCCGGCTTTAAAATTTGCCTCCTCAACAAGAGCCCCTCCTTTTGTCCAAACCTTGTTGGTTCCGTTATATTCTCCATTTTTAAACTGGAAAATAAAATTTTTACTTCCATCATTGTAATACCCTAGATAATCCCCTTCTTTTTTTCCTATATCAAATCTTCTAGACTCTTGTAGTTTGCCATTAGAAAAATATTTTTTCCAAACCCCTTGCTTTAGCCCTTCTTTGTAGCTTCTGGACCATAGCGTATCGCTTGAATTAGGATAAAAAGCGTAAATATTTCCAGAATAAGGAACGTTATTATAAACAACAATGTTTTTGTTCAAATCAATAGTTGTCTCCGAAAAATTTAGCTGAAGAGTATTTTCGGAAAAAGAGCAAGAGCCACAAAAGATTAGCAATAAAAATAACGAAAGCCTATTGGCTAACTGTTCCTGGAGATCCATAATACCCGTTTCCGTTAATGTAAGGAGTGTCTGCGGTTGTGTGATAGTGATAAATTCCGTTTGGAAATTCTTTATTCGAATGCGTGTGTCCATGATACGAGTCTAAGTCAGAACTAGAAATAGCCTTGCCTTCTTCTTCAGGCCCATAAACAGGGAACCCGTCTAATAAAAACCCTAAAAGGGCATCCTTGCCAGCGTTTTTTGTTAACCAAAAAGGTTCCATATGATAATGATATCTGCCTCCAGAGCCATTTTCACCACCGGGAGATAAAGGAGCAGGGTGACCATTGTAATTATCAAAAGAATTAATCTCTCTTGTTAAAGGTTCGTTCATTCCAGCATATTGATTATAAAAAGGAACTCCATTTAAAGAAACACCAATAGGCCCCATGGAAGTTGGCTTGCTAGTCGATGCCTTAGAGGGGGAGTTAGGAATTTTGAACGAAATAGATAGTTCAGAAATCCGATTTGGATTTAAGTGAAAATCCCCTGTATGAAAGATATTAGGATTAGAGGCGTCATAAGCCTCATACTTTGCATCGTGCCATTTTGTATCTTTAAAATAAGGGCTTTTATGATCAGGAACACCATTAGTGTTTATATAAACATATCCGCCTTGAATTGTAATTTCAGAAGTTGTGCCATAAACTTTTTTATAAACGTCTAACGGGATAGTTACTGATGGAGATGTGGGTGATTCACCGCCTTCATCTTCCGAACTGGAACAGCCAAAAAAAATAAAAGACAGAACAAGGAAAGAAGCAAACGGTTTTAAAATAGAGTTCATATATACGAATTTATTATAATTAGATTTTAAAAATGAAATAAAGTTTAATAAAGCCTCCCATATTAGTCGTTTAGTTTTAAAACAGCCATAAAAGCCTCCTGAGGAATTTCAACACTTCCAATTTGCCTCATTTTCTTTTTGCCCTTTTTTTGTTTTTCAAGCAACTTACGCTTCCTAGTAATATCTCCCCCATAACATTTGGCTGTTACATCTTTTCTTAAAGCCTTAATAGTCTCTCTGGAAATAATTTTAGACCCAATGGCAGCTTGTATAGGGATGTCGAATTGTTGACGAGGAATCAAGGTTCGAAGTTTTTCACACATTTTTTTACCAATAGTATAGGCATTATCAAAATGAATTAATGAAGAAAGGGCATCTACAGAATTTCCGTTTAAAAGAAGATCTACCTTAACAAGCTTTGAAGGCCGCATCCCAATAGGAGAATAATCAAAAGACGCATAACCCTTGGAAACAGTTTTAAGACGATCATAAAAGTCGAAAACTATTTCTGCAAGAGGCATATCAAAGACTAATTCTACTCTTTGTGTTGTAAGATAGGTTTGATTGATTATTTGCCCTCGCTTTTCAATACATAAGCTCATAACGTTTCCAACATAATCAGACTTGGTAATTATGGTGGCCTTAATATAAGGCTCCTCAACACGATCTAGGCTACTAGGGTCGGGCAGGTCTGACGGATTATTAACCAGTAGGCCAGAATTAGGATCCTTTCTTGTATAAGCTTTATATGAAACATTAGGAACAGTTGTAATTACAGACATATTAAATTCTCTTTCCAGTCTTTCTTGAATTATTTCTAAATGTAGCATGCCTAAAAATCCACATCTAAAACCAAAGCCAAGAGCAGAAGAACTTTCTGGGATAAACACTAGAGACGCGTCATTTAATTGAAGCTTTTCCATGGACGAACGCAAATCTTCATATTCCTCAGTATCTACAGGATAAATTCCAGCAAAAACCATTGGCTTTACATCTTCAAAGCCGGAAATACCCTCTTTTAGTTCAGAATTAGCCTCTACTATAGTATCGCCAACCTTTACTTCTTTCGCATTTTTAATTCCAGTAATCAAGTATCCAACATCTCCTGCCTTAATACATTTCTTTGGAGTTTGAGTTAGGTTTAATGTTCCTACTTCATCAGCAGAATATTCTTTTTGAGTTGCTAGAAATTTAATGGGCTGGCCCTTTTTTATTTGTCCATCGAAAACCCTAAAGTAGGTTTCAACACCTCTAAAAGGATTGTATACAGAATCAAAAATCAAAGCTCTTAATGGAGCGTTAATATTTGATGAGGGTGCAGGAACAACAGAAATAATAGCATCCAAAATTTCTTCAATTCCTTGTCCCGTTTTTGCAGAAGCATGAATAATCTCCTCTTTCTTACACCCTAGAAGATCAACAATATCATCGCTTACCTCTTCAGGATTGGCTGAAGGCAGATCAACTTTGTTTAAAACAGGGACAATTTCCAAGTCATTTTCTAGGGCAAGATAAAGGTTTGAAATGGTTTGAGCCTGTATGCTTTGAGCTGCATCAACAACAAGCAAGGCGCCTTCACACGCGGCAATTGAACGAGAAACTTCATATGAAAAGTCCACATGACCGGGCGTGTCAATTAGGTTTAAAACATAGTCCATACCACCCTTTGTATAGTTCATTTGAATAGCGTGAGATTTAATAGTAATTCCTCTTTCTCTCTCCAAATCCATATTATCGAGGAGTTGATCCTGTTTTTCTCTAGCCGAAACGGCACCCGTAAAGTCAAGAAGCCTGTCGGCAAGAGTGCTTTTTCCATGATCAATATGGGCAATAATACAGAAGTTTCTAATAGCGCTCATTTAAAGTTTAAATAGGAGCACAAATATAGTTCAATTAATATTTTACTTTTGCAAGTAGTTTAAAAAAATAAGATTGGTAAGAATAGGCGATATAAAATTAAAAGGCTTTCCTCTTTTGTTGGCTCCTATGGAAGACGTCAGCGATCCCCCATTTAGAGCCTTATGCAAGGAACAGGGAGCAGACGTTGTTTATACAGAATTTATTTCAAGTGAAGGGCTTATTAGAAGTGCACAAAAAAGTGTTATGAAGCTCGACATATATGAAAAAGAAAGGCCTGTAGGAATACAAATTTTTGGAGCAAACCTAGACTCAATGCTCAAAGCTGTTGACATAGTAGAGAAAACAAACCCAGACATTATTGATATTAACTTTGGCTGTCCCGTTAAAAAAGTAGTTTCCAAAGGAGCAGGGGCTGGGATTTTAAAAGATATTGATTTGATGGTAAAGCTAACCTCAGAAATGGTTAAAAGAACAAAACTCCCAATAACAATAAAAACAAGGCTAGGCTGGGACGAGAAAACTATTAAAATAGTTGAAGTAGCTGAAAGGCTGCAAGATGTTGGCGCGAAAGCAATATCAATTCATGGAAGAACAAGGGCACAAATGTATAAAGGAAAAGCAGACTGGACATTGATTTCTAAAGTAAAAAATAATCCAAGAATGGCAATTCCTGTTTTTGGAAATGGAGATGTTGACTCCCCAGAGAAAGCAAGAATAATGCGAGACGAATATGGGTTGGATGGCGCCATGATTGGAAGAGCCTCTATTGGGAATCCGTGGTTTTTCAAAGAAGTAAAAAAATATTTGGAAACAGGCGCTTTATCTCAAGGGCCCCGTTTAGAAGAAAGAATAGCAACAGCCAAGAGACACTTAGAAATGTCCATTAAATGGAAAGGAGAAAGGCTAGGCCTTTTGGAAACAAGAAGACATTATTCAACTTATTTTAGAGGAATAATAAACTTTAAGCCGTTCAGAACGAGGCTGGTTACAGGAGAGACAATAACAGATGTAATGGATGTTTTTAGTGAGCTTGAGGAAAGATCAGAAATGTTTGAAGCTACAGTTTAACTTTTTTTAAAGCAAGCAAAGACAAAAGAGCTCCCCCAGTTCCAACTAGTACCATCCAGCCAATCACAATTCCAAAGTTGCTTATTTCAAAAACTACAGGATAGGGAATTAAGGTTCCTGAGAGAGAAATAATTCCAAACTGCTCTTGAATAAAAACAATTAAACAACCTAATACAAGACCAACCAACCCCCCAGAGAATGACAAATAAAGGCCATGTCTGAAAAACACACTAGAAACCTGAGCCCGGTTTGCTCCGATTTTGTATAAAGTTTTAATATCTTTTTCCTTTTCTATGATTAAAATAATGACAGCCCCAACAGTATTGAACATGGCCACAACTAAAATAAGACCCAAAACAAGATTCAAGATTAACCCTTCTGCATTCAACATTTTATAATAAGTCTCATTTAATTCTTCACGAGATTTTACGGAAAAAGTATTTCCAAAAACCTCTTGAATTTTTTTAATCGTGCTTTTACTTTTATCATTATCAATTAGTTTAATAGCAACGGAGGAAACCTCCCTTTTGTCAAGACCCAAAAGAATTTGCGCCGAAGTTAATGGAATAAAAATATTTTTTTGATCGTTAGCTTCACTTGATCCAAAAATTCCAGAAACCATAAAAAATGAAGAACTAAAAGGGTTTTGTAAAATATTGTTTTCGTCCTTTTTAGAGGGTACTAGAAGAGTCAGTCCTCCGCCATAATTGTATAGACCAAGACTAAGGTTATCCGCTAGGGAATGACTTACCACAACTTGATTTTCAGTCATAGATGTTAGCCATCCACCCAGAGTAATAATTTTTTCAATTTCAAAAACAGAACTATACTGTTTTTCAACACCATTTAAATATGCAAAGCCGCTATTCTCGTTGTTTTTTACAAGAACTTTGTCTTCAAGGACAGCCGAAAAAAAAGAGATATTAGAGATTTTTTTTAATTGTTCAGAAATGGACTCTTCAAGGTAAAAATGTTTAGATTCTTTTGAAACAATTTTTATATCAGGATCAAAAGCCTTGGAATAATTTGACCCAAAAACTTTTAGGCCGGAGAAAACAGAGAGCACAACAAAAAAAGCACAGACAGCCACAATAAGAACAAATGAAGCAGAACGACTAATTATATTGACAATATTCCAATTGCTTTTAAAACTGTAGTACCTCCTTGCTATAAAATCAGAAACTCCCAACTTAGATTGATTTTCGTTTGTTCAAAAGGCTAGAGTTTTGAATTGGATCCTCAACACCCTTTAATGCACTCTCTACTTTGTCAATATGGTCCAGCGAATCATCATGATAAAAAACAAGATCAGGGATTCTGCGGACTTGGTTTTTAATTAATTCTGCAAGAGATTTTTTGACAGAGCCTTTATTTTTGTTAATGAGACTAAGGATGTTAGAAGCCTCCAAAACAGGGAAAACACTAACATATATCTTGGCAATTGAAAGGTCAGGGGATATTTTAACCTTAGTTACTGAGGAAAGAATATTATTTTTCCCAGAATTTTTCAGAAGCTTTAGTAAAAGAACAGCAAGGTCCTTTTGTAAAATTCCAGCCACTTTTTTTTGTCTAGTTGTCTCCATTTAACAAAAATAAGCAAAACAACTTGCTTTATATCTTAGAGACCCTCAAAGTATTTACTTCTCCTTTTTTAACAATGGGCATTGCAGATAAATTAATGACAAAATCATTCTTTTTTATGAAGCCCTGTTGCTTGGCGAGCTGATTAACCTCTTCAATTGTGTCATCAGTGCTAACAAAATTATTGTAAAACATACATTTTACACCCCAGAGCAAATTGAGCTGAGCTAGAATTTTTCTGTTGGAAGTGAAAACAAGAATCATCGCGTTAGGCCTCCAAGACGAGATTTGCCAAGCCGTATACCCGCTGTTTGTAAGGGTACAGATTGCCGAAGCGCTAATTTCATTTGCAATGTTACAGGCATGAAAGCAAACCGTTTTGGTTAAAAGCCTTTTTGATTTAATTTTAGGCAATTCATAAGGGATTTTGATCAACGGAGAGCTTTCCACTCGATTTATAATTTTTTCCATTGTTTTAACTACTTCAACAGGAAATTTACCAACTGAAGTTTCTCCAGATAGCATCAGGGCATCTGCCCCGTCCATTACAGAATTAGCAACGTCATTTACCTCTGCTCTTGAAGGAGTGAGACTGTCTAGCATAGACTCCATCATTTGAGTTGCAATTATAACTGGCTTTCTAGCTTTTTTAGCCTTAATTACCAAGAGCTTTTGATTTAAAGGCACCTCTTCAGAGGGAATTTCAAGCCCAAGATCCCCTCTAGCAACCATAATTCCATCAGCTGTTTTTAGAATGCCATCTATATTATGAATTGCCTCAGGTTTTTCAATTTTTGCAATTATAGGAATACTAGAATTACCCACGGCTGTAATTAGTTTTTTTAAATCAGAAACATCTTTTTTAGACCTAACAAAGGATAGGGCTATCCAGTCAAAACCATTTTTAATTGCAAAAAAAGCATCTTCTTTATCTTTCTTGGTCAAGCTAGGAAGAGAAATTATTGTATTGGGCAGGTTAACTCCCTTTCTAGACTCTAGCGCCCCGCCCTGTAAAACCTTAGCCTCAACAAGATCTTTCTTGTTTGAGCTTAAAACTTGAAGAATCAATTTCCCGTCATTAATTAGAATTTTTTCACCGGAATTAACATCCAAAGGAAATTTAGAATAATTTATTGACACACAGCTTTCATCTCCTTCTTTCTCATCCTTAGTGGTGATTTTAACAACACTTCCCTTTTTTAAAGACACATCTTTTTTTACAAGTCCGAGCCTAATTTTGGGACCCTGTAGATCTCCTAATATAGACACGTGAACATTTAGTTCCTCACTTAGGGCGCGGACACTCTTAACAGAAGCTTTAATCTCTTTGTATGATGCATGAGAAAAATTAATCCGGAAAACATCAACACCAGCCATCATTAGCTTTTTTAATACTGCTCTAGATTCAGACTGCGGCCCTACAGTAGCAACAATTTTAGTTTTATTAAGCTTCATTAATTAAAGGATTAAGTTTTGTTTAGATTTTATTTTTGTTTTTTTGACTCTATAGCAAGAATAGATTTCTTTAAGCAAAGATAAAGATTTAATAAAGGAGTCAACAGTCTTTTTTTCATCAACATACTTAATTATAAAGTCAGCCTGCTTTAACTCTGGTATTAAAAACATCTCTGTGGTTTGATGATCAAACAACAATCCAGAATCTTTAATAACATGTGATTTTATAAATGAATTAGAGTACAGATAAATCAAAGGCCCATTTAAATCGGGTTCAAAAGAATATGCCATATATCTTTCTTCAGATTTCTTAAAACTAATGTCATGGTTTGAGCGAATTAGTCTTATTCCTAAAAGAGAATTAATTTTAAATGCTAAATCAAAAGGCTCTAAAGAACAATGAATCGCAATGATTTCCCCAAAATCATCTGTTTCGCTATGAGAAATTATATGCTTAGGCACATTCAAAGATACAATTTGTGAAATTTAGAACATAAAAGCAAAGTATCAGCGAGACATTATGCTTTTTTAAAAAGCACACATGCATTATGCCCTCCAAATCCAAAAGTATTGCTCATGGCAATGTTAACATTTCTTTTTTGCGCAGAATTAAAAGTAAAGTTTATGTTCTCGTCAATTTCCTCATCTTTTGTAAAGTGATTGATTGTGGGGGGAACTACCCCCTCTTTAATTGAAAGAATTGAAGCAATAGATTCAACAGCTCCAGCAGCACCCAAAAGATGGCCAGTCATAGACTTGGTAGAATTAATATTCATAGAATAGAGGTGCTTTCCAAAAACATCATTCAAGGCTTTAGCTTCAGCAACGTCCCCTAATTGTGTTGATGTGCCATGCATGTTTACAGTATCTATTTCAGAGGAGCTTATTTTGGCATCGCGAATACAGTTTTGCATTACTTTGATTGCTCCAATACCCTCTGGATGTGGAGCAGTCATGTGGTATGCATCAGCAGAGAGTCCTCCTCCAACAATTTCTGCATATATTTTTGCCCCTCTATTAATTGCATGTTCATAATCTTCAAGAACAAGACAGCCAGCACCTTCTCCCAAGACAAACCCGTCTCTATCTTTGTCAAATGGGCGAGAAGCAGTTTTAGGATCTTCGTTTCTTGTAGATAGAGCATGAAGGGCATTAAAACCTCCAATGCCTGAAATTGCAACTCCGGCTTCAGACCCGCCTGAAATAATTATATCTGCATAACCAAGACGAATGTAATTCAAGCCATCGATAATAGCATTAGCCGAAGAAGCACAAGCAGAAACAGTCGCAAAGTTAGGGCCTCTAAAACCGTTTCTAATTGAAATTATTCCTGGAGCTATATCAGGGATCATTTTAGGGATCATAAACGGATTAAATCGAGGAACCCCATTTCCTGATGCAAAGCCAAGAACTTCATTTTGAAAAGTTTCCAACCCTCCAACTCCAGCCCCCCAAATTACGCCAATCCTATCTTTGTCTGAGTTGTCCAAATTTATTTTAGCATCTTTAATGGCCTCATCTGAAGAAACAATGGCGTACTGAGCAAAGCGATCCATTTTTCTAGACAACTTTCTCTCCATAAAGTCTTCAGGATTAAACCCTTTTAACTCACAAGCAAATTGTGTTTTGAACTTAGAGGTGTCAAAATAAGTTATAGGAGCAGCTCCGCTAACTCCACTAATTAAACCTTGCCAATATTCAGGGACTGTATTACCAATTGGGGTTAGAGCCCCCAATCCAGTAACAACAACGCGCCTAAGGCTCATAAGGATTATTTTGAACTTTCGATATATTGAATAGCTTGTCCTACTGTGGCTATTTTCTCAGCTTGGTCATCAGGGATTTGAATATCGAATTCTCTTTCAAATTCCATTATTAGCTCAACGGTATCAAGAGAGTCGGCCCCTAAATCGTTAGTAAAGCTTGCGGCAGAAACAACTTCATTTTCGTCAACACCTAATTTGTCAACAATGATTGCATTTACACGAGATGAAATATCTGACATAATTCTTTGGTTTAAAGTTCAGACAAAAATAAAAAACTTTACATTATATAACCTCTTTTTTAAAAAAATTACAAAAAAAGAATTTGACATATAGTTGATTGGCGAGAGAGAATTGTGTTATTTTGTTACAACTTTATAACTAAAATTGAATAAAAAAAAAATTATTCTGTTTGCATCAGGCTCTGGGACTAACTTTCTCGAGATATGTAAATATTTCAAGTTTAGAAAACAAATTTCAATTAAGATGCTGGTTTGTAATAACCCAAAAGCAAAAGTTTTAAAAAAAGCCAAAGATAATGGAGTGAAAATCTTGCTTATAAACAAAGAGAGTTTTTATAAAACAAACACGGTATTGAATTCAATTTTAAGGATATCCCCGGACCTTATAGTTCTTGCAGGATTTTTATGGCAAGTTCCCTTAAAAATAATAGAGTCCTTCCCAAATAAAATAATAAATATACATCCAGCACTTCTCCCTGCTTATGGCGGAAAAGGAATGTATGGAATGAATGTTCATAAAGCAGTTATTGAAAACAATGAAAAAATGTCAGGAATTACAATTCATTTCGTTGATAAAAATTATGATGAAGGAAAGATAATTTTCCAAAAATCAATTTCTATTAGCGATAAAGATTCTTCAGAGTCTCTTGCTAGAAAAGTTTTAAAACTAGAACATTCTTTTTTCCCTAAAATAATTGAAAAGACCTTGATAAATGGAGAATGAGATAATACAGATATACACCGATGGCTCATCCAGAGGAAATCCTGGGCCAGGAGGATATGGAATAGTTATACAGCAAAAAGCGACTAAAAGGTTTAAAGAGTTTTCAGAAGGCTATAGAATGACAACGAACAATAGAATGGAGCTATTAGCCGTAATTGAAGCTCTAAAAAAATTAAAAAAGACAGGGCTACAAATTTCAATTTATACAGATTCAAAATATGTTTCAGACGCAGTAGAGAAAAAATGGGTTTTTGGATGGGAAAAAAAGAATTTTAAAAAGAAAAAAAATGCAGATTTATGGATAGAGTTTTTAAAAATATATCCTAAACACAATATTAAGTTCTTTTGGATCAAAGGGCACAACAATCATCCCCAGAATGAAAGATGTGATTATTTAGCAGTTGCAGCTTCAAAAAAGAAGACTCTTTTAATAGATAAGAGTTATGAAAAATTAAATTAAAATGAAGAAAACACTAATTGTAGGAACAGTTGCTTACGATGACATTGAAACACCATATGGATCGTCTGGAAAGATTTTGGGAGGCTCAGGCACATATATATCTTTAGCTTGTTCATGCTTTAAAACGAGCTCTTCTATTGTTTCTGCAGTTGGGGAAGATTTTGAACAGAAGCACATTGAGCTTATAAACAATAAAGGAGTTAAGACGTCATCAATTGATATCATTCCTAATGGAAAAACTTTTTATTGGAAGGGAAGGTATCATAAAAATTGGAACAAAAGAGACACAATAATCACGGAGCTAAATGTTTTAGAGAACTTCAACCCAAAAGTTTCAAAAGAATTTAAATCCCCTTTTATTGCTGTTTTAGGCAATCTACATCCTCTTGTTCAAAAGACTGTTTTAGATCAGTTAACGGGGAATCCAAAAGCAACTATTTTAGATACTATGAATTTTTGGATGGACACTGCATTAGATGATCTGCTTAATGTGATAAGAAGAGTAAATATAATAGTAATTAATGACGATGAAGCGAAACAGCTTTCTGGTAAGACAATTCTGCTTGAAGCTGCTAAGGAAATTTTAAAACTTGGACCACAATATATTATAATTAAAAAAGGAGAACACGGATCTGCATTGTTTGGGAAAAATAACCAGTTTAATTTGAAGGCGTTTCCTGTAAAAAAAGTGATTGATCCAACTGGAGCAGGAGATACATTTGCAGGGGGGCTAGCAGGATTTCTTTCAGAGCAGAAAGAAATAAATTTTGAAAGCCTAAAAGAGGCCATGGTCTACGGAACAGTAATGGCGTCTTTTTGTGTAGAAAACTTTGGCACACTTTCAATGGAAAATTTAAAAAAGCAAGAGCTTATAAATAGGCTTAATGAGTTTAAAAAAAGTTAATAATTTCCTCTCAGAACTATAAATAAAATACCTATTTTTACAAACAATCTCAAAAGCATCTATGAGCGACCAAATTAAACACGAATGTGGAATAGCTCTTATAAGACTGCTTAAACCCCTGGACTTTTATCAAAAAAAATATGGAACAAAACGCTATGGCGTTAATAAGATGTATTTGATGATGGAGAAACAGCACAATAGGGGTCAGGATGGCGCAGGATTTGCAAGCGTAAAACTAGATTCAATTCCTGGTGAAAAGTATGTCTATCGTAAAAGATCAGCAGGGAAACAACCAATACAAGAGATTTTCTCAGAAATTAACAAAAAAATACAAAAAGAAATTAATATCGAAGAGAATGATAATATCCCTTATTTAGGACAGCTCATGCTAGGGCATGTTAGGTATGGAACATTTGGTAAAAATAATATAGAAAGTGTTCATCCTTTTTTAAGACAAAACAATTGGAAGCACAGGAATTTAATTGTTGCTGGGAACTTCAATATGACCAACAATCAAGAGCTTTTTGATAATTTAGTTAAGCTAGGTCAACATCCAAAAAACAAAGCAGACGGCATTACGGTAATGGAAAAAATAGGACATTTTTTAGATGATGCAGTGTCTAAAATTTACAGAAAATTAAAGAAAGAGGGAATAAGTAAAATTGAAGCTTCTGCTTTAATTGAGAAGAAACTAAATATATCTAAAATATTAAAAAAAGCTTCAAAAGATTGGGACGGCGGATATGCAATGGCAGGATTAATTGGTCATGGCGACTCTTTTTTTTTAAGAGATCCTGCAGGAATTAGGCCAGCATACTATTTTAAAAATGAGGAGGTTGTTGTTATAGCTTCTGAGCGCCCTGTAATTCAAACAGTTTTTAATGCAAAGTTTAGCCATATAAAGGAGTTAGATCCCGGAAAAAGCATAATAATAAAAAAGTCAGGGGACTTTTCAATTGAAACTATTTTAGAGGCTGTTGAAAAAAAATCTTGTTCTTTTGAAAGAATTTATTTTTCTAGAGGAAGTGATGCAGAAATATACTCTGAAAGGAAAAAATTAGGAAAATATCTTTTCCCAAAAATATTAGAAAGGCTAAAAGGGGATCTTATAAACACGGTTTTTTCTTACATACCTAATACAGCAGAAACCTCTTTTTATGGATTAGTTCAAGAAGTTCAGGAATACATGCATAATCAGGCAATAAATGAGATAGTTGATAATAAAGAAAAAATAACAAAAGAAAGGTTAGGTCATTTGCTTTCTAGCAAACCAAGAATAGAAAAAGTAGCAATTAAAGATGCAAAGCTTAGAACATTTATTGCGGATGATATTAACAGGGACGAGCTCGTGGCACACGTTTACGACATTACATATGGGTCAATAAATAAAACTGATAATCTTGTTATCATTGATGATAGCATTGTAAGAGGAACAACTCTACAAAAAAGCATTTTAAAAATACTAGACAGGCTTAATCCAAAAAAAATTATTGTAGTTTCTAGCGCACCACAAATTAGATATCCAGACTGCTATGGAATTGATATGGCAAGAATGGAAGATTTTATTGCCTTTAGAGCTGTTTTAGAGCTTATAAATGAGAGCAAAAAGAATCTTTTAGAAAAAACCTATAAAGCTTGTTTAAAAGAGTTAAAGCTTCCCATTAATCAAATGGAGAATAAGGTTAAGGCAATATACAAAGACTTTTCAAGCGATGAAATTTCAAAAAAAATATCAGAAATTCTAAAAGAAGATACCATTAATGCTGAGATTAATGTTATTTTTCAAACAATTGAGGGGCTTCACAATGCTTGTCCTAAAAACTTAGGAGACTGGTATTTTACTGGAAACTATCCTACACCAGGAGGCAACAAGGTTGTTAACCAGGCGTATGTTAATTTCTATGAAGGCATTAAAAAAAGAGCTTATTAATAAAGACTAGCTTTTTTCTGCAAATTTTTTAGAAACAGCTTCCCAATCAATAACATTAAAAAAACCAGCAATATAATCGGGTCTTCTGTTTTGATAATTTAGATAATAAGCATGCTCCCAAACGTCAAGCCCTAGAATTGGGTATCCTCCACACCCAACACCTTTCATCAAAGGATTGTCTTGATTTGCTGAGGAACAAACCTCAAGCTTTCCACCTGGAAGAACACAAAGCCACGCCCATCCAGAACCAAATCTAGTTGCAGCGGCTTTAGAAAAACTAGTCTTAAAACTTTCAAAATCTCCAAAAGAGTCATTAATGGCAGACATCAAATTCCCATCGGGGCTTCCCCCACCATTAGGTGACATTATGTTCCAAAAAAGACTATGATTAAAAAAGCCTCCTCCATTATTTCTAACAGCCATGTTGTCCATGTCTAAAGAAGATAAAATTTCTTCAATAGAAAGGCCTTCAAGCTCAGTTCCTTTAATGGAATTATTTAAATTGTTGGTATATCCAGCATGATGTTTTCCGTGATGAATCTCCATTGTTTTTTTGTCAATATGAGGCTCTAGGGCTTCATGAGAATACGGTAGTTGAGGTAATTCAAAGCTCATAATTAAGATTTTTATTTTATATAAAATTAATTAATAATCACGTACTTTTATATAGATACAAAATTTTTTTTTGAAATCTAATTATGAAATTTATAATGCTTCGGCAGGCTCAGGCAAGACCTTTGCTCTAGCAAGCAAGTATTTGGCAAGGTGTTTAGGACCTAATGAAAAAGATTCTTACAGAAGAATATTGGCACTAACATTTACCAATAAAGCTTCAGATGAAATGAAAACAAGAATTTTGTCTTCTTTAAAAGAGTTTTCACAAGCGGAGTCAGTCCAAAACCCAACCGAAATTTTTAAATCGGTGAAAGAAGAGATGAACCTTTCATTTAGAGAAATTCAAATTAGAGCAAATAAGAGATTACAACACCTGCTTCATAACTATTCTTTTTTTCAAGTCTCTACATTAGACAGCTTTAGCCACAATCTTATAAAATCTTTTGCACAAGAACTTAAGATAGTCTCAGATTTTGAACTTGTCTTAGATCCAGAAATTATTGTTAAGGAATCAATAGAAAGACTCCTTGAATCTGTTGGGGAAAACAAAACTATTACAAAAGCATTAGTAGGATTTGCAAACTCAAAAGTTGCTGAAGGAAAATCCTGGGACATTAGCTTTGATTTAAAAGAGCTTTCGCAGTTAATAATAAATGAAAATCATTACCATAAAATAAAAGAACTTGAAACAAAAACTGTCGAAGATTTTTTGTTGGAAAAAAAAGAAATTTTTAAATCACTTAAGAATTTAGAGTCAGACATAGTAAAGCAAGTTAACCTTTGCCAAGAGATAATTAATGCTACAAACACAGAACTGGGGTTTTCAAGGAATTCATTTCCAGAATTTTTAAGAAAACTTAAAAACAAGGAATTTAAAAACAACAATTTAGAATCGATAAAAAAGCTATTTCAAAAAGAGGCTTTAATTACGAAAAAAAGCGCCTCAAGCAATCAACAGATTCTCTCAGAATTAATGCCAAAACTATTAGCCAGTTTTAATAAAATTGAAAAAAAACTATACAATTGGCAAATATTTAAATCTTTTAGCAACTCCATTGTTCCTCTTTCGCTATTAACGGAGATAAAAAAAATATCTAAAGAAATACAAAAAGAAAAAAGAGAAATTTTAATTAGCGATTTCAACCAAATAATAAGCGAGGAAATTAAAGACCAGCCAGCCCCTTATATATATGAAAGGACAGGAAATAGATTTAAGCATTATTTGATCGACGAATTTCAAGACACCTCTATTTTACAATGGTCAAATTTAATACCGCTTATTTCCCACGCTTTAGAATCAGGAGAATCTGAAAAGGACCAAGGTTCTTTGCTTTTGGTTGGAGATCCAAAGCAATCTCTTTACAGGTGGAGAGGGGCAGATCCAGACAAATTTATTTCGTTATTAAATGAAGAAAATCCATTTACAGTTTCAAAGAAAATTAAAAATTTGCCAAAAAATTATAGAAGTTGCAAGGAAATAGTATTATTTAACAACAAATTTTTTGAATATGTTTCAAAACAGTTTGAGTTCAAAGAAAACACACAAATTTATTCGTCTGGTGCCAAACAAGAATTAAATGAAAAAAAAGGAGGCTATGTCTCAGTTGAGTTTATTAAGAACTCAGGAAAAAATAAAACTTTTAGTGAACAGCATTTTTTAATAAAAACACTAAAAACAATTAGCGAGAATATCTTTAGAGGATTTATGTATTTAGATCAGTGCGTTCTAGTTAGAAATAATAAACAACAAGCTATAATAGTAGACTTTTTAATAAAGCATAAAATTCCGGTAGTTTCCTCAGAATCATTATTGTTAAAAAACTCTTATGCTGTTAATGTATTGGTAGAGTTAGTAAGACTCAGAATAGACCCAAAGAATCTAAAATCTAGAAAGGTTATTATACAATATTTTATACAAGACAAAGCTCCTAAGGATGTTTTTAACTTTTTCAAAAAATCTTTAAGCCTAAGCATTGAAGAATTTTTCAAGGATTTTTTACAACTTTCATTCCAAGAATTTATTCAAATTCCTATATATAATGCAATATCAAGAGTAAACAGAAGCTTACTATTAGACCAAAAAGAAGATGCGCGAGTTCATTTTTTTATGGAAGAACTCTTTACTTTTTTCTTGCCAGGCAACAAAAGTGAAGATGATTTTTTATTGTTTTGGGAAACAAATATGGAAAAGTTAGCAGTTATCACCAATGAAGAAATAAATGCTGTGCAGGTTTTGACAGTACACAAAGCTAAAGGGCTTGAATTTCCAATAGTTATATACCCTTTTGCTGACTCAAAACCATATGTTTCAAATAGCAAAAAAGTATGGCTTCCATGTAAAGTCAATAAACAAAACAGCGACCTTTTAGTTTCTTTTAGTAAAGCTATAGAAAACTCAGGAGAAGAAGGGGAAAAGGCTTATAGAAGAATAAAAAAAGAAGAAGAACTAGACAACATGAATGTTCTTTATGTAGCCCTTACTAGAGCAATAAAAGAGGTGTATATAATTTCTACTTATCCAGAAAAAACATTAAACAATTCACACAATGAAATCTTAAAACAGTTTATAATAGATTGTGGAAAATGGGAAGAGGTAAAAGAACAAAGTCTTATAGGATATTATCCTGAGAATTTAACAGAAGAAGTGTATAAAAGATTACAAACCAAAGATAATGAGCTGAGCGAATCAGACCTGGAATTAAAATTTAATCTAGAATTTCTACCCGGCTTATACATTCCTGACAGCACACAAAGTTATAAATATTCCTGCGGAGAAAGGATTTGGGGCGAAAAAGTAAAAAGAGAAAAAAACACAACAGTAAAAAAAGATAGCGAGCTAAGCTCTAAATTAAAGCTCCCTAAGAAAATAGAAACACCAAACTTTTATAAACCTTTTGAAAATAACAAAACGCTATTTGGCAATAGCTTTCATGAGCTTATGTCTAAAGTGGAATATTCCTTTCAACTAGAAAAGGAGGCACAGACATTTCTAAAAAAAAGCAAGAGTAATAAAAAAGAACAGCAAGAAATAATAGAATTGGCCAAAAATGTGGTTGAACACAAAAGCTTAAAGGAATATTTCTCTAAGGAATATGATGTGATTTGTGAAAGGGAAATTATTAATCAAAAAAAAGAAATAATGGTTCCAGACAGAATAGTTGTATCAAAAAAGCAGAAACATACAATTATTGACTATAAAACAGGCGAAAAAAGACCATCAGACATAACTCAGATAAAGAAATATAAAGATGCACTTAAAAATATGGGACTAAAAACAGAAAAATCAATACTTGTTTATGTAAAGCCATTATTAGAGGTAGTAGAGGCATAATTCTATAAAACCTGACCTTCAGGAGACTTATATTCAGTAAATTCATTAAGTTTGCAGTTAAGGAATTTTTTAAAAATTATAATAATGAAAAAATTAGGAAAATTAATTTTAGTTTTTACTGTGCTTTTTTATATTAATTCTATAACAGCACAAGATAAGAACAATCAATGGGCAGTGAGCTTTGGAAACAACGCAGTTGATTTCCATCCTGTTGGTACTGACTCATCAGATAACGCTACTGGACATTGGTTTAGTGAATATTTTAATATTCATGAAAACTGGAATACTCAAACAGCACTTAATAGCGTTAGTCTTTCCAGATATGGAAATGAAAAATTTAATTTTGGAATAAGAGGATCTTTAAATCAAATCACTAGACTTGGTGATGAGAGAAATAGAATCTCGGCTAAAAGAATAGCAAGCTTAGACATTTTGGTTGATTATAAACTTGGAAAAAACTTTAATTTCTGTAATATTGAGCCTTACTTGGAGGCAGGAACGGGATATACATGGTTTGGTAACCAAAAGTCTATGACTATGAATGGAGGAGTTGGTATAAATGTGCCTCTCTCTGAAAAGGTTGCACTAACCGTTAACTCCGCATATAAGCATGCTTTTAATGATATGCAAGATTTACAAGCTCACATTCAACATACTGTTGCATTAGCTGTTAGTTTTGGAGGAAAAGATACAGACAGAGACGGAATTTATGATCAACATGATGATTGTCCAGAAGAGCCTGGACTGCCAGCATTTAATGGTTGTCCAGATAATGATGGCGATGGAATAGAAAACAGTAAGGATTCCTGTCCTGATACTCCTGGATTAGTTGAATTTGATGGATGTCCAGACACTGATGGTGATGGAACACAAGACTCTAAGGACGCTTGTGTAAATGAACCTGGATCTATAGAAATGAACGGATGTCCTGATTCAGATGGTGATGGAGTAGCTGATAATATTGATTCATGTGTTGATGTTGCTGGGCCTGTTGAAAATCATGGATGCCCATGGCCTGACACTGATGGCGACACGGTATTAGACAAAGATGATAAATGTCCTGAAGTTGCTGGACTTGTTTCAAATCAAGGATGTCCACAGCCTACTAAAGAAGTTATGGATGAGCTAAATGCAATGGGAGCAAAAGTTCCTTTTGAATTAAACAAGGCAGATTTAGGAAATAAGGTAACCAAAGTTCTGGATATTGTTGTAGGAATTATGAACAAGTATCCAACAACGAGCTTTGTAATTGAAGGACACACAGACACATCTGGACCAAAAGTTTTCAATCAAAAACTTTCTGAAAATAGAGCAGGTTCTGTTAAGGATTATCTTGTAAATGCAGGAATTGCATCAGAAAGACTTTCTGCAGTTGGCTATGGAGAGGACAAACCTTCAAGCTCTAATAAAACTAGAAAAGGAAGAATTGCAAATAGAAGAGTTGAATTTAAGGTTGTAGAATAATTTTAAAATTCTTTAATAATTTAAAAAAGCACCTAATTTTATTAGGTGCTTTTTTTATTTTTATACTAAAATGAGTTCTTTTTTAGAAAAAGTTATTGACGATATAAAGATAAACGCAACAAATCTTAATAATCATACTTTTATTCTCCCTAATAAAAGGTCAGCAAACTATTTTAAAAAACTAGTTTTAAGAAAAATAGAAGGGATAGCTTTTGTCCCACAAATTCAAAGTATAAACTCATTTATAATTAAAATTTCTGGGCTGAATGAAGCTGAAGAAAAGACATTAATTTTCACTTTATATGAAGCCTATATTAAGCTAAAGGAAAATAAAAACGAGAACTTCTTTGAAGACTTTAATATTTGGGCGAGGAAGTTTTTAATGGATGTTAGTGAAATAGAACAAAACTTATTGAATCCTCAGTTGATATTGCAGGAACTCGTAGAGATTAATAAAATTAATAATTGGACAAAAAAGAAATTTTCTAATCAAGACAAATCTTTGTTATGGGAAATTTTACCAAGGTTGTTTTCGCTTTTCCGATCGAAATTAATAAATAACGAAATAGGAACAAAAGGGATGTGTTATGCTGAAGCAAAAGTAAACCTAGAACATTATAAAGAGGCAAACCACAATTTAACTCATATTTTTATTGGTCTAAATGCATTAACCAAGTCAGAAGAGCTAATTATCCAGGAATTATTAGAATTAAATAACGGTGAAATTTATTGGGATATTGATAAAGAGTTTTTAAAAAACAAGGATCATGGAGCGGCTTTTTTTATAAAACAGTATAGAAATAGCTGGAAAAGATTTAAAAAGCATCCATTTAAATGGGAAGGAGAAAATTATTCTAATAAAAAAAGCATCAATATAATAGGGACTCCCAAAGTACTTGGACAAGCAATTGAGGTTTCAAGAACGCTTTCCAGTTTTAATGAAGGGGAATTAAAAAAAACTGTTGTTATTTTAGGGGAAGAGGCTATTATAGACCCAGTTTTAAATTACAACACATTACCTTTAAAAGACATTGAAGTAACCATTAAGACAAAATTAAAGCTAGAAGAATTTATTGCTTTAATCTCAGACATTTTTAAAACTCAACAGTCTTCAAAAAAGAAAAACATTGAGCAGCTTTTTAAAATATTAAGCAAACACAGGGCTATGAAGAGCATATTTCCTGAATTTAAAAAACTAGATAAATCAGAGCTTAAAATAATAGAAGACCTTTTAAAACCTTGGGGCTCATCTAAACAAGCTATTAATTCTCTTAAAAAACTAATGTTTTTTATAAATGGAAAATCAAAAAAAAGGGCAGTAAGTTTCTCTAATACAGACTATTGTATAAAATCCCTCGAAGAGATGGAGCGTATTCTAAACACTTTTTCTTTTTTTAAGGATTTAAAAATTTTAAAAAGCGTCCTTTTTTCATCCCTAGAAAATGGAGCTTTAGGTTTTGAGACTAATGAAAATGCAAAAGTCAAAATTATGGGACTTTTAGAGTCTAGAGCACTTGATTTTGAGAATGTAATAATATCTTCAGTTAATGAAGGAATACTTCCAAAGGGGAAAATACATAGCTCATTAATTCCATTTGATTTAAGAAAAAAACACAACCTTTTAACTTACAGCGAAAGAGACGCTATTTATACCTACCATTTTTATAGAATTATTAAAAGAGCAAAAAATATTTTTTTAATTTATAACAACTATAATGATGGCGTAATGGGAGGAGAAAAAAGTAGATTTATTCATCAAATTGAACATGAAAAGAAACATCAGATATTTTTTCACAATGCTGGCCCGAAAATTTTCAAAGAAAAAGAAGAGTTCATAATAAAAAAATCTCCAGGACTAATTAGAAGATTACATGAGTTAGCAGAAAAAGGATTCTCTCCCTCAACACTAGATCAGTATATAAAAAGCCAAGAAGAATTTTATTACAAAACTCTTTTGAATATTTATGAAATGCAAGAAGACCAAATAAACCCCAGAACTATTGGTGTTATTTTTCACGAATCTATTGAAGAGATTTATAGGCCATTAATTGGAAAAAAAATTAACAAGAAAGATATGCTAAAGGCCCAATCTTTAGTTGAAGAAAAAACAAAAAGAGCTTTTATTAAAAATGGTTTTAATGATTTAAAAAAAGGCAAGGCTTTAATTCTCTATGAGGTAATTAAAAACGGTATTTTTAGATTGATTAAAAAAGAAATAAAGGATATCGAATTAGGAAATGAGTTAAAGATTATTGCTTTAGAGAAAAAAATGACTTGTGTGTTGGAGATAGAAGGCTTAGAGAATTCTGTAAAATTAAAAGGAATTATAGATAGAATAGATATTAGAAATGGAATAACTAGAATAATAGATTATAAAACAGGAATTATTAGACCTTATGAAGTAGTTTTAACAGATATAGATTCTTGTATGGAATTAGCAAATACAAAATCCATGCAACTAATGTGTTATGCTCTCATGTATTTTAAGAACTTTCCAAAAACAACTAATATTGAAGCAGGCCTTATTTCATTTAGAGATTTAGGTAAAGGGATTATGAAATTTGGAGTCAGAAAAGAAAAAAAAGAGGATAATAGAATCGACAGATTAAAAATTACTGAGTTTGAAAAAAAATTAAACAATCTAATTTTAGAAATTATGGACCCAAAAATTAATTTTAAAAAAGATTAATAAAAATTAATTTTCTTTATATTCAATTTCTACAAGGACCTCATTTCGTCTATTGAAAACTTTATAAGGGCTGTTGTAAGAAAGAGAAATAGGCTCGCGTCCAACTACTACCAATTCACTGTCTTTAATTTTATTTAAAAGAAGATCATAATAGTAATTGACTTTTTTAACGCTAGCATATCCCCCAAAAGTAATTGAGGCATAATATCCAGGGATTGATCTATATAAAACAATATCTTTATCATTTGGCGGAACCATATTTTTTTCAGAATATTTCGAGGGCATTACAAACTCCATTGTAATCTTTTCATCTTTTCTGCTCATATAAACAGGAGTAGTCATTGCAATTTTTTCATTTTTTTCATTATTTCCACTTATATATTTAAAAAGTTTTGAAAAATTACCCCCAGAGCTAACCTTTGCTTTTATGGCAGGAGGATAATATCTTATCTCGAAATCATCCAGCTTATTAATGACCTCATATTTTTGGGTTTCGTATTTTTGAGCGAACATAATTAATGAAAATAATAAGAATAAATATTTGTACATGAAAAAATAATATAAAAATTAAAATAAATAGTTTTATAGAGATTTTTAGGTATAAATATATAGTTTTTATAGAATTAAAACAGCCTATATAATATAAAATAATACTACAAAATAATGTGATGCGCTTCCTCCTAAAACAAATAGATGCCAGATAGCGTGGGAATATTTCACCTGCTGAAGACTATAAAAAATTGTTCCAATAGAATAAAGTACCCCGCTTAATACTAATAATAGGATTCCATTAAAGGGAATTAGAGCCAAAATAGAATCAAAATCTATAATGATTAACCAGCCCATAAATAAATAAAGAAGAAGAAAAAGCCTGTCAAATCTCCCAGTGAAAAAAAACTTAAATAAGGTTCCTATCACAGCAAGAGCAATTATATAAGAAAGAATTTTAATTCCAGCACCCTCATAGAGAGTTATTAGGCAAACTGGGGCATATGAACCAGCTATTAAATAAAAAATACTAATATGATCAAAAATCCTAAATTTTTTTTTTAATTCAATATTGGAAGTATAATGGTAAAGAGTTGATGCGGAATAGAGACTAATTAATCCAAATTCAAAAAAAAGAATACCATAAATGCTAAGCTCAGTAAGATTGCTATTGTAATATAAAAGAAAAGGAAGACCAATTAAGCTTAAAACTAGTCCAATAAAATGTGTTAAGGTATTCCAAAACTCCTCTTCTTTACTTTCTTCCATTTGAAATTTTTAAAAGTCTATTTTTAATATCATTTCTGTTTATTTTCCCATGTATTCTTTTAAATGAATTTAACAAAAAGATTTCCCTTGGCCTCTCGTAAGGGCTTAAATTTTTAAAAAATAATTCGGGGGTTGACGGGATTTTGTTTTCAAAAACTAAAACAATTTTTTCGCCTAGCTTTTTGTCAGGAAATCCACACACTATAAACGGAATGTTATAATATGTTCCGAGGAGCTTTTCTATTTTTTCTGGGTTAATCTTTATGCCGCCAGAGTTTATTATTAATCCAGCCCTTCCCCTCCATTCAAAGACAGTATTGGAAACCAAGCGAATCAGGTCATTAGTTAGGATAGGATTTTTAGAGATAAATGGAGCAAAAACTTCTAAAAAGCCATTTTTTTCTGAAAAAGTAATTCCCGAAATAGCTCGAAATTCATTTTCTCCAATGCTGAGATTTTTAATAGCAACATGTGATAAGGTTTCGGTCATGCCATAAGTTTCGTAAATTATAGTTGAGGAAGATTTAACTTTCTTTTTTATCCACTCTAAAACTGGGCTGCCACCAACAATTAAACACTTGACTTTGTCTAAATCTTCAATTGATCTTTCTAGTTGATAAGGTGTCATTGCAACAAAATCATATAATTTAGTAGTGTTTTTTAAAGGGGAGCTACTGGGCTTTGCAATATGTAAATCTAATCCTAAAACAAAACCCCTTACTAGCATCATTTTCCCCGCTATAAAAGTTAGAGGCAAACAAAGTAGCGCTTTACTACCAGATTTTAAATCAAACTCTTTCCCTGTTTTTTTTGCCGAATAAACCATTGCATTTTTTTTAGCAAGAATGTTTTTTGGGAGACCAGTTGACCCAGAAGTTTTTAAAGAAATAACAGAATCGTTGTTTTCCCAAGTCTCAATAAAATCTAAAACATCAATTTTGTCCGAGAAGAATTCTTTGTATGAAAGACTTTTCTTTAATGTACTATAGAGCATTCCATTTAATTTAAAGTTAGGATGGAAACTGTATGGCGAATTTTTCATATTAAGTGAGATAATTTGTAAAGAAATTTTTATCCCAAGAATCGTTAGGGTTGTATTTAAGAACCCCATTTTGAATGTAATACGGAGAATCAATATTATTTGAATAGATTTCCCCTGTTCCTAGGCCTTGGTGTAAAAAGGAGGAATTCTTATATGACCATTGTGAAATGGCATTCAAACCAATATTGCTTTCTAAAGCACTGGTCACCCAGAAATTAATTCCTAAATTTTTAGCAGACTGAATCCAGCTTTCAGAGTTTTGTATACCACCGATTAAACTGGGCTTAAGGACAATATAGTCTGGCTTTATATTATTCAACATTTTGTCTTGATCGGCAACAGAATAAGCGCCGATTAGCTCTTCATCTAGCGCTATTGAAATTGGAGATTTTTCACAAAGAGACGCCATTTCATCCCATTGATTTACTTGAATTGGCTGCTCAATGGAGTGAATGTTAAATTTAGAAAGTTTACTTAGTTTTTTTAAGGCAGATTCCTTTGAGAAGGATCCATTGGCATCTAGCCTTAATTCTAAATCATATTCAGAATATTCTGAACGAATAAACTTTAATAAGTCACACTCTTCTGTAAAGTTTAATGACCCTATTTTAATCTTCAAACAAGAGAATCCTTTTCGAATTTTATCACTTATTTGTTTTTTCATAAAGCTATGGCTTCCCATCCAAATTAGACCATTAATTGGAATTCCATTCTGCCCCGTTGTAAGATTAGAATTAGAAAAAATAAAAGGGCTTTCGCTGTTCAATGATCTAAATGCTGTTTCAAGGCCAAATGAAATGGCAGGAAACTTTATTAAATCTTTGGATAATTTATCAAAACCCAAATGAATTTTTTTACAAACTTCTTTAAGTTTTGTTTCAAACGAAGATATAGGATCTGGACTTAGCTCAGGAATTAAACTACACTCCCCAATGCCAAAAGAGCTTTTAGTTTTAATTATTATAAACCAACTTTCTTTACTTGTTAAAATACCCCTGGAGGTTCCAGAGGGAGTTTTGAACTTTAATATATGTTTAAAATAAGAAGCTTTCATGGCTATAAGAATACTAAATAATGAATTGATAAGATTATAGCGTATAAAAAAACAGAAAAGACCAAAGGCCTTAAGTATAAATCAAAATCTTTTTCATGAGAAACTTTATAAACTTTATAAGCCTGAAATAGCAGGGCTAATACTAATAAAATGAAAAAAATTGTCAATAAAACTGATTTTATTTTAATTAAAAAATGGAATTTTAACATTAAAATAATCGATAATATCAATAAAGCAGAATGATATATTTTAGATTTAGGAAGGCCAATTATTACAACAAGAGTATTTTTTTTGTTTTCAAAATCATTTTTAATGTCTCTCATATTGTTTAGGTTTAAAACTCCAACACTCAAGAAGCCTATGACACAAGCAGGATAAATTAGAGAAAAATTAAAATAACTTGTGAACAAGAAATTAGATCCTAATACGCTAACTAAGCCAAAAAAAATAAAAACAAAAACATCTCCAAGGCCAACATACCCATATGCATTAGATCCAATTGTATATTTTATTGCTGAAATAATTGCTAGAATACCTAAAAAAATAAATAAAGCAAGATTTATGAAATTATTTTTAAAAGAAATAGAGACTAGTATAATTGTTAAAAGGAAACATACAAGAGCGCTTATAATAACTAGATTCTTCATTTCATTTTCTTTAATTTCCCCGCTTTGTAGAGCTCTTTTGGGCCCAATTCTTTTTTTGTCAGTCCCTTTTACTCCATCTCCATAGTCATTTGCAAAATTTGAAAGAATCTGGTATGAAGCAGTAGTTAATATGGCAAGTAAAAAAATAGAAAGATTAAACTTGTTGTCGTTTAAACTTGAAAAAGAGCCTATCAAAACACCAGAAACAGACAATGGGATTGTTCGAAGTCTAGCTGCTGAAATCCATACATTTAATTTTGAAGCCATCTTGTTTAACAAATAATTATATATGATTAGATCTAAGGGAACTTTGGATATTTCTTAAAGTTGGGATCCCTTTTTTCTAGAAATGCATTTTTACCTTCTTGCGCCTCTTCTGTAAGATAATATAACAATGTAGCATCTCCTGCAAGCTGCATTAAACCATGCTGCCCATCAAGCTCAGCATTAAGACTCCTTTTAATCATTCTTAAGGCTAAAGGGCTTCTTTTTTGCATAATTACACACCATTCTAAAACAGTTTTTTCTAAAAGATTTAAAGGAACAACCTTGTTAACCATCCCCATTTTGAGAGCCTCATTAGCAGAATATTGTTCACATAAAAACCATATCTCTCTAGCCTTTTTTTGGCCAACATGTCTAGCTAAATATGAAGCTCCAAAACCTCCGTCAAAGCTACCAACTTTAGGACCAGTTTGTCCAAAAATAGCATTTTCACTTGCTATTGTTAGGTCACACACAACATGTAAAACATGACCTCCTCCAATAGCATAACCATTAACCATAGCAATTACTGGCTTAGGAATTTCTCGAATCTTTTTATGGAGATCTAAAACATTTAATCTTGGGACTCCATCATCTCCTATGTAGCCG
Organism: Flavobacteriaceae bacterium; assembly: GCA_002702895.1. Lineage (GTDB taxonomy): Bacteria > Bacteroidota > Bacteroidia > Flavobacteriales > Flavobacteriaceae > MAG-121220-bin8. The sequence continues at coordinate 28,445 of PACX01000010.1, forward strand.
CCTGCACCTTTTACATTTTGATCTCCACCACTACAAAAAGCTTTCTTCCCAGCGCCTGTTATTACAACAATATCTATATCTGTTCTTTCTTTACAAATATCCATAGCTTCAAGCATTTGAATATTTGTTTCAGGCCTAAAAGCATTATAAACCTTAGGGCGATTAATAGTTATTTTGGCCACTCCATTATAAAAATCAAAATTTATATCAGAGTATTTTTTAACATTATTCCATTTGACTTTCATCATAAAATTTTTTTAAAGATAAGGCTTTCTTCAGCTTTTTAAATATTAGTTTTTAGACAAATATTTAAAATAATTTTTTAGGGTTTTAGAGCTTATTTCAGAAGGAGTTGATATTTCTAAAATTTTTGGCTTTAAAGAATTTTTAAAAAAGGTTTTTAATGCTTTTGTAATTCCAGACTTGGAGCTCTTTTTTTGATAATTAAAACCATACAGTTTTGCTAAATATTTAGCGTTTAAAGAATGATTGTTTTCTATAAATTTTGAAAAAATTTTATTGTCTTTATGACCAGGTAAAATTCGAAAAATCCCACCACCACCATTATTAATAATTATAATTCTAAAGCTAGATTTAATATAAGAATTCCAAAGGCCATTTATATCATAAAAAAAACTTATATCGCCTGTTATTAAAAGAGTTGGGCCTGAGGAAACAGCAGCTGCGCCAACTGCTGTTGACGTACTTCCGTCAATTCCGCTTGTTCCCCGATTACAATAAATTGCATTAGAGGAGTGAATTTTAAAAAGTTGTAGATATCTTATGGGAGAGCTATTAGCTACTTGAACCTGAAAAGCAAGAGGAATGCTAGAAGATATAATTGAAAAAACAATTAAATCTGAAAATGGAGCATTTTTTAAAAAAAGTTTATGAGGAGCTATTCTTTGATTAGAGATTTTTTTCCATGAATTGTAATAGTTGAAATCAGAATTTTTAATAAACTTGGCTTTTTGAAAAAAAAGATTAGGGTTTTTAAGAATATGTTTAACCCCAACATAATAAGTATCATTGGCCTTGCCTAACCCAACATGAAGATGAAGTTGAGGGGAAAAATCTCTTAAAAAAGACTTAACCTTTTTTGAGACAATCATTCCACCGATTGTAATAAGTAGAGTTGGACGAATAGATTTGAAAACTTCAGTACTGTTTTTTAAAAGCTCAATAGGGGCAATTATTTTGTCTATATTTCCAAAAAAAGAATCATCTTCTATGTTTGAGGTGGTTTCTTTTAGTACAACAATATTAGAATTAGATTTTATTTTATTAATAGTTTTTGTAGTTAAATAATTTGGAGAGCAACAGCCAATTAAAACAATAATTTTAGAGTGCTTTTTAAAAATATTAGGATTAAAATTGTCAGAACTTTTTGAAACAGGAGAAGAGGGCCTGTTCTTTTTAGAAAGGGAAATAGTGGGGTTTTCTACAAAGTTATATAATGGTTCTTCTAGCGGGATATTAATATGTATAGGCTTATTTAGCTCAATACAATTATAAAAACTTTTTTCAAGCAGCTTTTCATTATAGACCTGAACATCAGACTGTAATTTGTCAATTGATTTTTTGTTAACAGGAAGTTTGATTAGTTTTTGTTGATTGCTTTTGCTGATTGCCTGAGTTTGGTGGTTAAGATCTTGCATTAGAGAATCAGAGCTTAATATATTTTTTCCAAAAACATTAATCTGATCAATAGTTTGTCCATCCCCGATATTTATTTTGTAAACAGGTCTATCAGCGGAAATAACAATCAAAGGAATTTCACTGTAAAAAGCTTCGGCAATTGAAGGAGAATAGTTCAGTAAAGCAGAGCCAGAGGTGCACAAAAGTAAAGCGGGGAGTTTAGTTTGTTGTGCAATTCCAAGTGCAAAAAACCCAGCTGACCTTTCATCAATTACACTATAGCACTTGAATTTTTCATTAGATGCAAACCCAATTGCTAAAGGGGCATTTCTTGATCCAGGAGAGATGACAATATGCTTTATTCCTATTTTTATACAATAAAGGATTATTGTTTGAGCAGAAGGAATTTTGGGATACATCATTGACTTACAAATGTACTAAATGAATTAATGGACTATATACAAATAGCTCTCAAAATTGTTTGGGACTTTTCCATAATTTCTTCCCATTCTTTTTCAGGCAAGCTATCCTTTGTTATTCCTCCTCCTACAAAAACGTTAGCTTGATTTTTTTTAATTTGTGCACACCTTAGATTTACAAAAAGCCTACAATTATTTCGATTGATAAAGCCTAGATATCCAGAATAAAAAGATCTATCATGGCTCTCTTTTTCTTCAATAATTGAGATAGCAGTATTTTTTGGCACCCCTGCTACTGCAGGTGTTGGATGAATTGCGCTGAGAATTTCAATAGGTTTAGAATTTGTAATGCCAGTTAAAATAGTTTTCAAATGATCAATATTCCCTGCTTTTGAAGTATGTGTTTTTTGAGCTTGTAAACTTTTACAATATGGAATTAAGTCTTTCTGAATTTCATCTTGAACTATTTTTTGTTCTAATATTTCTTTCTTCCCCCATTTTGAAACGGCTCTTGTTTTTGTTCCTGCAAGCGCCATTGTAGTTATTTTTTTATCCTTAATAGTTAAGAGGGTTTCAGGGCTTGCACCTATCCAAAAACCTTCATTTGGATGATAAAACAAATAGCAAAAAGCCATAGGATTAGAATTTAATAGTCTTTGAAAATAATTAGAGAAATTATTTTCATTAGCATCAATTTTAAAACATTCAGAATAAACTAACTTGTTTAATTCTGTTGTTGAAATTTTAGAAATAATATCAGTAATGGTTTTTAGATAAGTCTTTTTTTGCTTAAAAAATAAATTAGATTTTATTTTATTTTTTTTTGACCAAAAAGCACTATTATCCGAATCAACTTTAGTAGAATAAGTTTTGTCTTGAGGAATTAGGTAGCCTTTCTTTTTTGGGCTAAAAGGCATTATTATAAAACCCGGATCATCTTTTAGAAAAATTGGAGAAACAGTGTCTTTTTTAGCAATATTTAAGGTCAATATATTAGAGTCAGGCAATTTATAAGCAACGAAAGGAGTTTCATTCTTATGAAAGGCATTTAATTTTGAAAAGAATAAACTATTAGAAATCATGTATAATTTATAAAACAGCTTTAATATTACTTTTGTGCGATATATATGGATGTAGCTCCGAGCATTTGTTCTGTCGTTTTAATATTTTTAAAACCACACTTTTTTAAAATTTCAACAAATTTATTTCCACTAGGAAATTTTTCAGCGGATTTCTGCAAGTAATTATAAGCAGATTTATCTTTTGAAAAAAGAAGGCCTAAAAATGGAATATAAACCTTGCTAATAATAAAGTAAAAAAACCTAATGATTGGATTTTTAGGAATTGAACTTTCTAAGATTATTAATTTTCCATTTTCCTTCAAAACCCTTCTGCTCTCATCCAATCCTTTAATCAGGTTTTGAAAATTTCTCACACCAAATCCAATTGTTATTACATCAAAATAATTATTTGAATAAGCAAGGCTTTCAGCATCGCCAGAGATAAGATCTATTTTATCAGAAAGGTTTTGTTTAAGAATTTTTTGTCTTCCTAGATCTAACATTTTTTCAGAAATATCCAAGCCAATTATTTTTGCACCCTCTATATTTGCAAGCTCCAAAGCGATGTCTCCAGTCCCTGTTGCAATATCTAAGACACGTTTAGGCATACTTTCTTTAGCAATTTCATAAACTTTTTTTCTCCATTTAATATCATTTCCAAAAGTAATTAGTTTGTTTATAAAGTCATATTCAATTGATATTGCATTGAACATGTTTTCTACTTGTGTTTTTTTAGAAGTGCCTAGCTTTTGATTTGGCTTCATTTATATGAATTATATCATGGGCAAAGATAATTAATTAGGTCTATTGAAATTAGGATTATGTTTTAATATAACAAATGCTTTTTATTGCTATTTCTCCATCCGGATTGATATTTATAATTAACAAAAAAAACTTTTAAATCAGACTGATATTCATAATCTACAAAGAAGACTTTTTTGTCTGAAAGATATTGTTGATTAACAAAATACCATAGACCTGAATTGCCATCTGTTTGATAAGGCTGACTTACTTTAAACACATTCAAATCTGCTTGATACTCATGTTTAACAACAAACACTTTTAAATCTGCTTGATATGATTTATTAGAAGAATATATTTTCTGAGATTTTAAAGAGATACTAAAAAACAGAAAAAAGATTATTGACAGCAAATTTTTCATACAAAGATTTGTTCAAAAATAATGCCATGAAATAAATCATTAAATCATATTTTCCATCCTTGTCTATATTGTCTAGTAACAAACTGATTTGCCGCCTCGAGGTTTGTAATTTTCATATTTTCTCCATCCCATAGAAGTTTTTTCCTTGCAAAAAAGTCAAAACCTCCTTTAGAATTTTCTTTTCTTAGCATATAGCTTCTAATAGCTAAATTCCCCATTAAAACTGTTTCAGTCATTGGTCCAGCATAATCAAAAGAAGAGGTCAGCTCTAAATGTTCTTTACTGTTAAATCCAGCTTTACATGCATCTACCCATTTTCTTTGGTGGCCATATTCAGGTTCAGGCATTTTTTCAGTTTCAGGCCCAAATTCGGTTCCTCCATCATACAAATATAACTTTGGAGTTAGAGGAGAGCTGTCATTAATGTTTGTTGAGATAATTCCCTTTTCTCCAATCATTAAGACGCCATTATAACTTCCGGGCCCCCCGATATCATCATTAGCAGGAATAATTTCAGGATGAGGAGGACGAATACCCCCATCAGTCCAAGTTAATTGCATTGGAGTATTATTTTTTTTAGTTGCCCCAAAGTTTAAAGTAATTAATGATGATGGAGGACAGCCTTCAGGGTAATAATCGGCATTCCACATTTTAGTGTATACGCTACCCACACTACATTCTGCATCTTTTGGATATTTTAACCCCAGCGTTCTAAAAGGAATATCAATTAAATGGCAACCAACATCTCCCAATGCTCCTGTCCCATATTCCCACCACCCTCTCCAATTAAATGGATGTAAATTAGGGGTGTAAGCTTTTTCACTAGCAGGACCTAGCCATAAATTCCAGTTTAAAGAATCTGGCTTTTGGCTGGCATCGGGACTAGGCATCTCAACCCCTTGAGGCCAAACAGGTCTATTTGTCCAAACCTTAACTTCGGAAATTTTGCCAACTTTACCGGAATCTATCCAGCCTTGAACCATTTTTAATAGAGGGTTAGATCCCCCCTGATTACCCATTTGGGTTACAACCTTTTGCTTTCGAGCCAACTCGGTAAGCAATCTAGCTTCTCTAATATTATGAGTAATTGGCTTTTGAACATATACGTGCTTCTTTCTTTCCATTGCATAAACAGCTGCAGGTCCATGCACATGGTCTGGAGTAGAAATGGTTACAGCATCTATATCTTTTTCTTTGTCAAGCATCTCTCTGAAATCTGAATACAGCTTTGCTTTAGGAAACTTTTTAACAGATCTTTTAGCGCTTCCAGAAAAATCAACATCACATAATGCTACTATTCTTTCACGCCCATTTACTGAGGCATTTGCAATATCACTAGACCCTTTTCCGCCAGAGCCAATAGCAGCCAGGTTTAATTGATCACTTGGTGAGGTATAGCCATTTCCCCCTAAGACGTTTCTTGGAACAATAAAAAATCCAGCGCCTAAAACAGTAGATTTTTTGATGAAATTTCTTCTAGATTTTTTATTCATAATGAAATTAGTTTTCTTAAAATTAACTTAATATCAGTAAGAATCAAAAGAATATTAACGCCTTTTTAAAAAATTAATATTTTATAATTTTAACCCTTGAAGGAGTGTCTTTTCCTATTATAATTGATAGAGTGCCTTCAGCAATTGCTTTAATTGTTTCTTTAATAGTATAAGGGTCTAGGGTTTTAGCCTCATCAGTAACTTTATGATAGTCGAGATCTTTGTCCATTGGGCTTGTAGAAAAGGTGTGAGCCGGGATTCCTAATCTAGCCAATGCAGCATTATCAGATCTGTAAAAAAGTCTGAAAGCTATATATGGATCAGGAAAAACTTTGTATTCTGAATTAGTTAGGTTTTTCTGAATTATTTGACCAAAACTTGATCGATCGAATCCTGTTATCCAAGCAGTTTTTGGCCCAAAAGGAGATTCCTTTCCAATCATTTCAATATTTATTCCTGCAACAATTTTTTCCGGATTAATTTGTTTTCCAAAATACTTAGAACCCAACAGCCCCATTTCTTCTGCAGTAAAAGCAATAAATAAAATGCTCCGACTATTAATTTTATTTTTAGAAAAAAACTCAGCAAGAGCAAGGACTGCAGTAACACCCGAAGCATTGTCATTAGCGCCATTAAAGATTTTGTCTCCCTCAAGATTATTTTTAGTTCCCAAATGATCATAATGTGCAGAAATTATTACAAATTCATCTCTTTTCTCATTCCCTTTTATACAGCCAATTATATTAAAAAGAGAAAGGTCTCTATCTGTGAAATTTTGCCTGTATGAGTCTAGGCCATCAAATTTTTCTAATCCAATTCTTTTAAATTCGGATTCTATATATTTTGCAGCCTTTTCAATTCCTAAAGTGCCAGCTTTTCTCCCGCCCATATTATCATTTGACAATGTATAAAGGTGTTTTTTAACTAATTTCTCTGAAATAATCTGAGAGATGCCATAATTAGCAATTAACAATATGGTTAGGGTAAATAGCTCTTTCATTAACAAATCTTATTTAGCCCTTTCATATACGGTGCTTTCATTTATATTAATCTTATCGATTCTTATTTTGCTTCCATCAGGATTGATATAAACATGGGCATCAAAAAACATAATTGGTCCAGTTGAGACGGTTATTTTAGATCTGTCATAGGTTCGCGAAGTCAGTATTAAAGGGATAGAGTCTGAACCAAATTTAATAGTCATATTCTCTGTATTTATCTCTAGAATTTGACTTGAAGACTTCCAATTACCATTAATTTCATTTATAGAAGTAATCTTAGTAAAAGAATCATTGCAAGAAATTAGAAATGCTAAAACCAAAAAAGAAAATACTTGCTTAACCATACTACTTTGAACGATCCTTAATTGCTTTATGGATTCCGGCACAAGCATCATAATTTTCCATTCTTTCATATTTATAAAGTAATTCGTAGAGCTCATTAATAGTGGCTCCTTTAGCTAGTTTAGAAACAGCTTTTTGGTAAAATTTTTCAGTTGTACTCATATATTTATATCAACAAATAAGATACCAAAAAAAATAAATCTGTCAAAAAGTCAAAAAATAAATAAAAAATAACTTGTTATAATAGATTCTTTTACAACAAGAAAATCGTAGCAATTTAAACTTAAGAATCATAAAGCTCGCACCTAATCTCATCAATAGAGTTTTTTAATTCCTCAAAAGAATTAATTACATAATAGGTGTCTTGAATGACATCAGTTCTAAAAGAATGATTCATTATTTGCTTCACATTATATTCTTTTTTAGTTGAGGACTTTGCCATTGCATTTTCTGATTCCTCTTTAGAGGAAATTATACCTGCACCATATATTTTAAAAGCATTTTTTGATCTCATCAATCCAAATTCAATAGTAAACCAATATAATCTTTGAAGCTTTTTAAGCTTTTCTTTGTCCCCTATTACTGAAGCTCCAATTTTTCCTAATTCATGAAAAAAATTTGAGTAGTTCTTATTAATTAGCAGAGGGATATGAGCAAAAACATCATGAAACATATCAGGCTCTTCTAGGTAATCAATTTCAGCCATTGATCTTAACCAACATGTAGTTGTAAACTGTTTTTTAGATAAACAAGAAAAAAACTCTTTAGCCTCCGCAATATTTGGGACGGTTTTAATTTTCCAGCCTGTTGAAGATTTGAGGATTTTATTTATTTTATTAAAATTTGGGATTTTATTGGAATTGAATTTCATTTTTTTTAATGAATCAATAAATTCTGTAGCTACTTTGTTTTGGAGATATTGAATTTGTTTTTCAAATAAGATTTTCCAAACATCAAAATCTTCCTGACTATAGTTTTTGTAAATCTGTTTTTTAGGCTTAGCGCTATTTTTTAACATTTTGATTTTCTAGAAAAACCGAGCTAGTTGGAAATGCAAAATCACTATTATGTTTTTTTACAATTTCAATTATTTTAAAATTAATTTCTTGTTGAGTGTCTACTAAAGCATCCCAGTTGGGGCTGTTTACATAATAAAGAACCATAACATCTAAAGAGCTATCACCAAAATTTAAGAATCTGACTTTCCCATCTTGATTGGTTTGCTTGTGTTCATCAATTAGTTTTTGAATATCATTTACAATATTTTTAATTTGATCAACAGATGTAGAATATGTTAATCCAATATTTATTTTTACACGTCTTACAGGCCTAACGCCTAAATTATCTAACTCTGCATTGACTAGGTTTTTATTAGGAACTGTTACAATGCTTTTATCAAAAGTTCTAACTCTTGTACTTCTAAAACCGACTTTCTCAACCGCACCTGTAATTGAACCTATTGTTATTATATCTCCAACCTGGAACGGCTTATCTAGAAAGATTGTAAAAGATCCTAGAAGATTTTCTATGCTTTCTTTTGAAGCCAACGCAACTGCAACCCCTCCAACTCCAAGACCTGCAGCCAAAGCAGTTACATTCTGCTCAAAAACATTCGCCAGAACAACTACAATAGCAAAAATTATAACCAATACCTTGCCAATTTCAATGGCAAAAGGAATTAGTTGATCATCTACTTTGCTTTCGGTTTGTTCAGCTACAAATTTTAATCTAAGACCAATATATTCAACGGACTGTAGAATAGTCCAAAAAATTGTGAGAATTAAAAGGAATGAAAACACTTTTGATAAAATCATTTTTATTCCAAGCTCAGAAGAGTCTACTAATCCCCATGATTCTGGAAACACCAAGGAGTTAAACCCAAAATAAAAAATTAGTAAAAGCAAAAAATAATAAAGAGGTTTTTTTAATAGAGAATCAAACTCAATTTTACCATTTTGATGATTTGTGTTGCCAACTATTCTAAATATAATTTTTCTAATATATGAACTAATAGGGGAGATTAATATATAGCCAAATAGAAGAATTAGTAAGAAAATGATATAATCTTTTACTTCGTTATCTAAAAAAGTAATATTTAAAAAATCTAATTTATCCATAGTATTATTTTAAGCAAAAATAGTTATTTCTATTAAAGATATTTTTAGGTAAATTTATTTTTATGAATTGGAGATGTAAACACACCTGGAAAAAGGCCAGAACAAATACCTTATGGTGCTTATTTGGCTGCTCAATTGGAGACTTTGGAACTATATTCTATTTCCAGAATATAGAGCACGATTGGTCCTCTTTTGAAATAATGAGCTTAGCAATTATAAATGGGCTTTTGACCTCGATTATTTTGGAAACTATTATTCTTTTAAAACAAATGGATTTTAAAGCTGCCCTAAAAACTGCTTTGGGGATGAGTTTTATTTCAATGTTGGGAATGGAATTGTCTATGAACATCACAGATTTGCTATTAACTGGAGGAGCAATTTTGACTTGGTGGGCTGTACCCTTAATGCTGATAGTTGGATTTATTACTCCACTGCCATATAACTATTGGAGATTAAAAAAGTACAATATCAGTTGTCATTAATCAAACAAAATTATCAAAAAAACAAAAAACCCCTCTTCTTGAGGGGTTTTAAGGGTGGTCCCACCTGTACTATAACCATATGTTTATATCATTGATAATCAATTGATTAGAAAAATAGATGGTACCCATTGGGTACCAAAGTGGTACCTTTTGGGTACCAACAGAAAGTGTAACTGCTTTTACACTTTCTCACCCTTAACCTAGTTATAGTCCGGTTTGGACTTTAACTTCTTTAAAGAGTAATAATGTTTGTTGGAACTTCTTTAGTTTTCAATATGTTTTTATCAAAGAACTCTTTAACACATTTTTCTTCATCCTTAGTTGGCCATATTAGCTCTTTACAATCTTTTACTGGAGGGTTTGCATCAAACCAATCAAAAAACTCATTTGAAAACTCTCTTGTATTGGGCTTGGCATTTCCAAATTTATATTCTCTGATTTCCCCAGTTTTTAATTCAGTCTTTGAATACCCAAAAAAATAATCAATAGATGTTACTTTCCCATTAGTCAAGTTCTCTGTGAAATTCAAATCAATAATTTCTCCATTACTAAGTTCAAAAAAAGACCAAAAGAATTTATTGTCATAAGGGTCTTTGCTTTCCTCAGAACACATAATGCATCCATAGTTTTTGTATCTAATAACTTTAAGGGACATATTTTAATTATGGTTTTTTATATGAAAAATTAAAAATTTTCCTATCAAGAAAAGGTATCTCAAAATAAGAATTACAATTAAATATGGTAATATATTATTTGTAATAAATCTTTCTGGATCGACGAGCTTACCCCTTACTTTTTTGTATTCTTTTACAAACTCTGAACCGATTTTATTATAGCCTCTATCTGGTCTAGTGCGTCTATCAAAATCTGATCTAGATTTTACATCTGGAAAATTATTGAAAACATGTAAATAGATTAATTTATAAAAAGATTCATCTTCAATAAGTGTTTCTTGAAAAAAATCAAATCCCTTTGAGCGAAAAGTTTTTTTTCCATACTCGTCTTTTGAAGTATAAGAATCAAATGCTAAACGAAACCTTTTTTGAATATCAATAGAATTTTCAAATTCTACAATTTTATCCCAAACTTCATACTCACTTAATTTAATACCATTTTCTTTTAATGTTTGATAAACTCTTTTTTGCGCATAATTGTTGTTGTCAAGAACTTCGATCCATTCTTTATATCTTGAGTCTTCAGTATATGTAGAAGGTTTAATATTTAAAAGATTATTTGTGTTTAGGAATATAAAAATTGAATGAATACAGTTTAAATTGTTATTTTCAAAAACTTTTGAGATAACTGCTTGTTCTTTTAATGAATTCAATTGTTCATTAACAAAGTAGGTGTGTAATGAAATTATTAAAAAAGAAAGAGGAATAATTAAAAGTGCTAAGGTTGTGTATAATATTTCTTTTTTAAAAAATTTCCAAGAAAAACTAAAACTCCTAGTTAAACTAAATAAAAAAGGAGAAACGAGAAATATTACGGAAGAAATATTAATTACAAGCCATAAATCAGCTCCTAAATTAAGTTTTAGAAGAGGAAAATACAAAACTCCTAATCCTGAATATAATAATAAAAGTATTTTATCGTCTTTATTTAAATAAGCAAGTCCTAATAAAATAAAAGAGACAACAAACTTTCCAATCTGGATTAATTCATATTCAACACCCTCTAAACAAAGAAATAATAAAATAATTACTCCAATTATTTTAGTTGAACGTTTAAAAATCTTTATGTTTTTTTCAGAACTCATAATAGGGCTAATATAAAACTAATGACTAAGGTTCGTAAAACAAAATAAGAAAGTGTAAAAGCAGATACACTTTCTTAAATTAAAATCACATGAAATGGTACCCAATATGGTACCCAAAGGGTATTTTTGGTTCTAAAAAACAAAAAACCCCTCAAGAAGAGGGGTTTTAAGGGTGGTCCCACCTGGGCTCGAACCA
>PACX01000011.1 GCA_002702895.1 Flavobacteriaceae bacterium
GGGAATCTAAATCTAATGCACTATCACCATCACATTGTTTTGCTATGGTAACTGCATTAGCAACAGGCTTAGGCTCAACATAAAGAGTTGCTACTTGTTTAAGACCCAAACACTCTACTTTACTAAGTTCTGTATTTTCAATACTAGCCCATATAGGTTGAGTAGTAGCAGTAGTATTGGTAAAGTCTTTATCGATATCAATAGGATTTTTATTAGTTAATGCATCTTCTTTATTTCTGTAAAGACCAACTTTGATAGTTTGAGCTGAAAACTTAGCATCAGATGCAATAAGTTTTTGTTTAATATCTTTTAAAACATCGCTTTTAAAAGTAGCAATACCATCTTGATTTAATGCTGGAGAATCTTCACATATAGCATAGTATAGCATAAAACTATCCGCTATTAAGCTAGCGCCAACTTTAATATCAATTTGAGATGTTCTAAAACAATTTTCAGAAGTTATTATTTTCACATAAATACTTTGATTAAATGCTTCATTTGTGAAGTTAGTAGGATCTGCAATTAGTGAACTTACACTAAAATCAGATGCAGTATAATATTCAAAGGTTTCATTTTGGTAATCAGAAGAGATTAAAGATTCATTATCGGTTAAATTAAATATTGATTTTCCATCATTAGTTTCATCATCATCACATTGTTCAACAGTAATTAGTGTTTTTACATCAGGAAGAGGTGCTACTGTAACATTAAAAGAAGTGCTTGATCTATAGCATCCAGAATTGTTATCAAGAACTCTGACATATATTTTATCTCCTCCTTTATTTGTATTGGTGTAAGGTGAAGTTAATCCAGTGCTAGTTGTATCATCTGCATCTGCTTGACTGATATGGTAGGTGACAGTGTAATCATCGCTACTTTGGTCACCAAGAATGGTAGATGTTTGAGAACTAAGATCAAAACTAGAGATAAACCCATCTTTATCATCACCAACGGAATTGTCATCACATTTTATTATACTGCTAACCGCATTAGCTTTAGGAAGTACATTTATTTTTAAATCAAAGGAATTTGTTGTATTGATACATTTAGTAGTGTTGTTTTGAACTCTAACATAAATTTTTTCTCCTCCAACAACTGAATTGGTGTAAGGAGAGACTAGTCCAGTTTTTGTAGTGTCATCTGCATCTGCCTGACTAAGATGATAAGTCACTGTAAAATCACTTGAAGATTGAGTGTCTCCAAGAATTGTTGGACTTTGAGTTTCAAAATTTATTGATTGAATAATTCCATTTGTATCATCCCCATCACTGCTATCATCACAATATGTTAAATCTCCAACAGTATTAGAAACAGGATTCGGATTAACTGTAATAGTATGCTCAGTTCGACATAATATATTATCAATAGTCACTTCTAAGAAATATACGGTTGTTTTTGTTGGAGTAACTGTCAAGCTACTACTAGCTTCATCGAAAAGTGTAAACTCGGTTTTCTCTTCATTAGTATATTCACCCCATTTAACAGACGTAGTTCCGTTAAATTCAAAGACTGGCCATGAATTTCCACTATCTTGAACATTGGTCATATCATTCCATTTTTTAGCAACACCACCAAAATCAAATTGTCCATAATCTTCTTCTCCATTTTCTTCAGAACTAGGATAATCATTTGGTTCACCAGAAGCCCAATTTGCTAGTTCAGAAGTTAGTTGTCTGCCATCTAACCAGTACCATCCTTCATCAACTTTGTTATTTGGATTTAGCTCTGCAGTGTTGTATTGTTTTAGACCAAGCCAAAAGTGGTTATTAGGATTTGTTCCTGCATTAGCCCATCCTCTTTTGTTAAGTTCATCCCAAACAGCATCTTCTTCTTCTTTTGTATTTATTTGATACATAGAGGCTCCAGCGCCAAAGCTTTGAATAAGATCGTAAGCAGTTTCCCAGGGCATTGCTTCTTGTTTTAGAAAGTAATTAGATCCACCATAGGATAAAAATAAATCTAATTCAGGATGATCTTTTATAAAATCCTCTGCAGTTTGTGGAATCCCCGTGACTGAAATAGTTGTCGATTCAGTTAAACATAAAGCATCCTTTGTTGCACTTAGAGTTGGATTAGAAATAAAAGCTTTTGTTTCTGTTCTAGAAGAGCTAAAACATCCAGAACTATTAGTGACTTGTGCAAAATATTTTTTTTCATGTATTAATAACGTATTGGGATCAATTGGATCTCCTCCTGTTTCAGCTTCATACCATTGTACTGAAAGTGTTGTGTCAGGGTCTTTTATTATTAATTGAGAGACTTTTGGTTGATTAGATTCATCGTAACAATATATTTGAATAGGATCTACAATTGGTTTTGAAGGAATTGCAACAACAGTTAATGTAACTTCAGTTGAATTAGTTCCACATAAATATTCACTTGTTGAAACATTTGTTCTAAATTTATTTCCTGACATAGCTAAGGTAATTGTAGAAATACTTAGCTTATTTGTTGTTGCACCAGAATAAGTAGTATCATCTGTAATATTACTCCATTTATTGTTTGTTGCGTCATATAATTGCCATTTATAGGATACAGTTGCTTCAGCCGGATCAGGAGACCCTGCTGTTATTTCAAAGCTTACATTACCATCTTCACATTCACTTGCATCACTAGGTTGATTCGTTATAGAAATTCCTGTTCCAGCTTTTTGAAATAAATAGAGTGAGTCTCCAGTATCTTTAAGCGGATCAGGGTATGTATGGTCTTTATATTTTCCTCTAGAGTCTATCTTTCCATTATCAAAAGTAGGTTGACCTTCTCCCATAATTCCATCTCCATCTGGATCTTTATCCTCAAACCCAGCTTCTGTAAGATCATTACATGAATCATCATCACTATCTAAATCTAAGTAATCATAAATAAATGTACTGTCGGAGTCAGTATTTAAATTATAGTCAATAGTTTCAATAAATCCAGAATAAGAAGATGAGGCGTCTTTGTTAATATTTCTATGAGTAAATGTTATTGATTTACATTGTGAGGCAAAAAATTCATAAGGTGTTTCCCCGGAAGGATTAGGATTAGTTCTAAAACGAATCTCTGAAGCAGTAAATGATGTAACACCTGATTCAAACTTTCCATCATAATTTGTATCAATTAATAATCTGTCATCTGGATCCCAAACTGTAATATTTTTATCTGCAGGAAGTATACTATAGATAAAGCTTTCTCCATCAATTCTATCATGAACTACATCAGGATCTTTTGTAGCATGAAAAAAAAGGAGTTCATCTTGTCCTTGAGAATCTTTTGATGTGGTTGTTATAGTAAAAGTATTTGTTCCAGACTCAGCTTGTGCTACAGTAGATTTAAATGTCCCTGTAGATGTGCCAGTAAGTGAGTTATTTGCAGGATCTACAGTACTTTCTTTTTTTAATTCTCCTGTTAAGACTACTGTATTTGTTTTTCCATTAGTTAAAGTAAATGTAGGGTTTACTGGATCAGCAATATTTATAATTCCTGTTCCTAATGATTCTGTAGTATTTAATATTCCATCATTATCTGTATCTAAATCCAGGTTATCTATAATACCATCATTATCATAGTCTGTTGGACATATACTAATAGGAATGTCAGTTGATTTATATACTGATCCCGTACAAGTGATTGTACCTTTCACAGCATAAGTTCCAATTTCAGTAGGTCTATATGTATTATTTGTTTCACCTACAATATCACTATAAGTATCTTGACCTTCATCTTTTTTTACCCATTGTAAGCTATCATAACTTCCAGAGTTACTAACCTCAAAAGTTACATTAGAGGTTCCATCAGCAGAAATACAAGAGCCTAATGCAGAAGCAACTAAATTCAAAGACACATTTGGGTCAGAGGGAAAACCAGCATAAAAACTTCCAGAAGTAGCAGCACCACTTTGATTATAATAAGCAGAATAAAGCTCATCTGAACTGCTCACAGTTACATTTCCGGAAAGTCCAGTTACATTATAGGTTACATAATCATTTTTTCCAGTTACTGTGGATGGTCCAACAACAGAGATTCCTGCAGGCTGATTAGCAATATCCGTATTATTTATTAAAACTGAAGCAGTTCCCTTAGTAACTATAGTTACTCCACCATCCAATGTATTATCTCCAATTTCCTCGATATAAGCTATATTATTTACATCTCCACGACTTTCACAACTAAGAGGAGGAACAAAAAACATCCCTTGATTAGCTTCACTGCTTCCCCCAATTCCTTGATATGCGAATACATCCTCAGAAGATGTAACATACATGTTCCCATCACTGAATTTATTTCCTTCAATAATATAATAATCACCCTTATTTATTGTTGCTTCAGTTGATTCTTCATTAATTTTAATATTTGTATTATCATAATGTGCAACTATTAGCACGTTTTCATAAGAATCTTGTCCAGCACCTTTTACAAAGATGTACTCTTTTCCAACTTTATCTAACCCTACAATTTGATCAATACCATAATCTCTAGCTCCTCCATTTCCAAAACTTCCATTTGCTGAACCTGAATTTACAACAACATTTTTATCAGCATTAACTAGAGCTCCAATTAGACCATCTCTATTTCCAGGTATTGCGTCTGTTACTTTTAATGCAACGGTATAACTCTCTCCTCTGTTTAGTGTTATGTTTTCGATAGGGAATTGCCCAGAATAATTTTGAATAACTAGACCAGAAATATTATTACTTGTTAAGTTGACTATAGTTTGATCTTCTGTAGCCATTACAGAGAAAAAATTCAAATAATTTGTTTGATTAGTACTTGTAACACCTTGGTTGTCATAGGTCCCAATTCTAAAATTTTTTCCAAGTGCATTTTCCCCTTTACTAACCAATGCCCCAGCTTGTGCTCCTCCTCCTGCATTCATTCTTACAGAAACATAAATTACATCTTGAGCTTCAATAATATATCCTTTATCATTTGTAACTGTGCTAGTTGTAGAAGGGGCTTGAAACAATTGGGAGTAATCTGAGCTGGCAATTGGAATTTTTTTTGGATTTGCATTATTTACTATATAGGAAATTTCTTGATCAGGAGTTCCTCCAACAGGTGATATTTTAAAAGAAACATCACCATTAATTGGGGTTGAAATATAAAACCATTGGTCTAATGGCTCAGCATTTCCCTGATCTGAACTTGTCAAGGGTGGTATATAATGAATTTTACTTAATTGAGAATAACCATTTACAGTAAAAATAAATAAAAAAAGTAAAGCAAGAATTTTTTTGATCACTGTAATGTATTGATTTTTGACAAGTAACAAATATAAAAGTTTAATCTATTTTATTTAAAACCTTAGTTTTAAATATAAATCAACTATTATATTTTTGGATTAATTTTTTTGTTAATTCAATGCCATCAACTTCAGAATGGTTATTGCCTTCATATTCAATACCTAAATAACCGTCATAATTGAATTCTTCAACAATGTCCATCATTTTTTTAAAATCTATAGTAGTTTCATTTCCAAATTGATCAAAATCATAGGATTTGGCACTTACTGCTTTAGCATATGGCATTAAATCCCTCATTCCTTCATATTTATCATATTCAATATCACATGGACCATCATATAAAGATCTATTTTTTCTTTTTATACAAAAGTTTCCAAAATCCGGGAGAGTTCCGCAATTATCCAAATTAACATTTTTAATTACCTCAGCTAAATCTTTTCCATTTGAGCTATTTCCACCATGATTCTCTACTATTATGTTTATATTATAATTACCAGCAAATTCACTTAACATAGTCAAACCTTTAATTGAGTTTTCTTTCCACTTATCAAGCTGGTCTTCACCTTCTAAATTAACTCTTACTGAATGACACTCTAATTTACTTGCCATTTCAATCCACATCTTATGTTTTTCAATAGCTTCTTTTATTTCATTTAAATTACTGGATGATAAATTACCCTCATCATCTACCATAATCAGTAAGTTTTTTATTTCATGTTCTTTGGATTTATTTATTAATTCAATGGTCATTTCTTTTATGGATAACTTTTCTAATATTGGTCTATAAAGAGTAGAAACATATTCAATTGCCTCAAAACCAAGTTCTTTTGATTTTTGTGCAAAATCTAAAGGGTTAAGGGTTTTATCTAATTTAATCATTTTGTGTAATGACCATTGAGCTAGGGAAATCCCATACTTATCAACTTTATTTAAATTAGAACAAGAATAACCATTAGACATAATTATTCCTGAAGAAAGAGAGGTAATTAGTTTATTAAACTTTCTTCTTTTCATTATTTATAGAATTTCTTGATTTATTTTTTTTCTGTTATCCTCAGAATTTGTGTCTATTAATTTGTTATAAGGATCAATTCCCACCTCTAAAGGTTCCTTATCTACAACTATAGAAATTTTATTGTTTATTGATGATATCTTGTGTTTTTTTAGATATAGCTCTGTTTCTTTATCTTCCTCTTCGCCAAAAATACCAACATCTATATAATCTGATAAAAATACCGAATATTCAGCTTTTTTCATTTTATCAGTCTTGAATGAAATTGAATCTCTTTCTTGATTTCCATAAAAAATCTTTCCTTTCTCATCATTTCTATACTTACTTA
Source organism: Flavobacteriaceae bacterium (assembly GCA_002702895.1). GTDB lineage: Bacteria > Bacteroidota > Bacteroidia > Flavobacteriales > Flavobacteriaceae > MAG-121220-bin8. The sequence goes on from PACX01000011.1 coordinate 6,563, forward strand.
CTTTAAATTCTATATCAACTTGATATTTTCCATTTTCTAATTTTTTAGATTCTGTTGATACTATTTTATTTTGATAAAGAGTAATGGTTTCAAACATATCCTTAATTAAATAATTTAAAGAATCAGGAGTTACTTCTTTTACATGATTTACAAGATCAATAGTAGTAGTGTAGGGGGGGGCTTGAAAAGCTACTTTCTTTACATATTTACTAAGAGCATTGTTTAATTTTTTTTCTCCTATATAATCACTTAATGCATAAAAAATTAATGAACCTTTCTGATAATGAATGTATCCTTGACCATCATTGTACATAAGGGCATTTTCTCTTTTACTTTCAAAAGTTCGGGATGTTAAATATGTATCAAGAGATCTTTTTAAAAACTTTCGCATTTTCTTTTTACCATTAACTTTTTCAATAACTTTTAACGAAACATACTCTGATAAACTTTCAGAAAGCATAGTAGCTCCAAGGACATCTGCACCAATTACTTGATGAGCCCACCATTGATGGGCAACTTCATGAACAGTTACAAAAAATGCGTAGTCGTTTCCTCCTTCTTCAGAATCATCTACATCAGCAATAAATCCAATACTTTCAGAAAATGGAATGGTATTAGGAAAAGATTGTGCAAATCCACCTGAAGTTTTAGGAAACTCTATTATTCTTACCTGTTTATGCTGATACGGACTAAAATTTTCAGTACAATAATCAAGAGAAGCTTTCATTCCTTTAATCATTCTATCCAAGTTGTATTCATGTCCTTTGTGATAGTATATTTCTAAGTTTACATCATTCCATTTATCTTTTTTCACTTCATATTTTGCAGAATTAAATGCATAAAAGTTTAAGATCTTACTGTCCATTTTATAGTGAAAATATCTTCTATCTCCCTCAACCCATTCTTTCTGTAGATATCCTGGTGCAATGGCAATTTGGTCTTTAGAAGTACTAACTGTAGCCTCAAAGTCAATCCAATCAGAATCCTTTGATATATATGTATTTCCAAGTGCTGTCGAATCTGAAGGATAAGGTTTCAATTCATTTGGAGGTAAATCATATTTTTCTCTTGTTTTATCATCAGTTAATTCACCTCCGCTGTATCCAAGTCTAGGGAAATATGAGCTATTTATGAATGTTCCGTTATAAATTACACTCGAATTATTTCTCAATAATGTGTTGGGTTTGTTTTTAACTGTGAAAGCTAATTTTAAAGTATCTCCAGAAAACAACGGTTTTTTTAATTTATAGATATCAAAATTATATAATGTATCTTCAGAAACTAAAGAGTTTTCTTTATCAAATTTAAAAGTACTTAAAGCTGAGTTATGGTCTAAAAATATACTATCAATTGGTTCTGTTGTTTTATTTATCATAATGTACTCACCAGAGGCATTAATGTTTCTTAATTTAGGATAAATATTTACATCTACATTAACAGAGACAATTCTTGGTTGTTTGTATTTCTCATATTTTTTATATTTTTTTTCCCATTCGACTGCTTCAATTTCTCGTTCTTTAGATGAAGTCCTGTCATTTAAAATGTTATTAGTATAATAAATATATCCTCCAATAGAAATGAATAAAATTGTGAAAATGGAAATTAAAAAGGGATACTTACCATTAAATCTAGATTTTGCAATAATTAATTTTTCTCTGAAATTGTTAGGTAAGCCTCTAATGTAAAATAGTGCTGTCAAAATATAGAAGATTATTCCCAAACAAAGCCAATAAAAATTATATATAAAATAGGGACCCAATCTTGATCCATATCCATTCATGTCTGAATATGAAAATCCTGGCCCTTGATTGTATTTAAAAATTGATTGTTCTATTCCTGCTAATTGCGTTAGTGGAATACCTATCAATAGAACTATCATTACAAATAATCCAACATATGGGTTACTAATTAGAGTTTGAATAAGAAATGCTAGAAATGCCCAAATAATAAAATAAATAAGGTTTAATGCTAATAACTCATAAATGTAAAGACCTATTTCATAATCATAGAAACCTTGGAAGGTTTGAAATAATAATCCTGTAATCATTATTAAAGAAAGAAGGACTAATTGCATTTTTAAAATTGCCAGGAACTTGGACCCTAAAAGGACCCAGTTTGGGATCGGTGTTGTATCAATTAATTGATTGATATTAGAAATTCTAGACCTATGAATTAAAATACCCGCATAAAGAAATGTACATATATTAATTGCTAGAGTAAAGGTCGATCCAGCTTCTAACATTCTCCAAGTTCTGGGAAGGGTTGAGGTTCCAAAAATATTTCCAAGTTCAAAAAGACCTATTAAATTAATTAATAATCCAGCTAAAACTATTGAAATAAAAGGCCAGCTTTTTACAATAAATAAAAAATCAATATTTGATAATTTCCAAAGTGATTTTAAATCATTTTTAAACGAAAAATCAAGATTTATTTTAGGTAAGTTTATTTTTACAATTCCTCCAAAATTTGATTTTGTTGTTCTTTTAGAATCTTTTTTGTTAAAATTAATTGTAAAGGCATTTTGACTAAAGCTGAAAAGCTTATATATGGTTGTGAAAAGTGCTATTCCAACTGCTGCCCAAATTAATCTATTATAAATTAAAACCCCTTTTATTGGAATATAGAATTCATTTTGTTCTGAAACTGTCCAGTATCTAGTATAATAGCTAATTGCTGAATCCCCAAAAGGGTCTAAAATTGCGGCAATAAACCTTTTTTCAGGATCATCAAAAAGACTAACTAAAAATCCTTGAGATATTAATAAAATTAATACAGTAATAAACCCAGCTGAGATATTTCTCGTAAAAGTTACAATTCCAAAAACTATAGCTCCCATAAAAAGCATGTTAGGAAGAATATAAATTAGATAAATGTCTAAGTATGATCTTATATCAAATGCTGTTACTATATCTGGATTTGTTCCAGGAAGAATAAACCCAAGGGCAATTCCCAAACCAATTATTAATACTATAAGATTAACAATAAAAATTCCACTAAAAAACTTGGCAAATAAATATTCTGCTTTTGTAAATGGATAAGAATATAAAATTGTATGCATTTCAGATTTATAATCTCTATAAACAGCAACTCCAATTATTGAAGGATAAAGGAAAATAATTAGTCCAGTTAATCCTCCAAATAATCCTGTTATTCCAAGTGGAGAGTTAACAATCTTTGAAGAACCTGTTGTAACAGTCAAGAAATCAAAAAGTCCTGCAGCTGAACCAGACATCATTAAGGCAATGAAAAGAAAAATAAGTGAGTATATATATAAGGCTGGTCTTCCAAACCAATACTTTATTTCATTAAAAAAAATAGTAAAAAACATATATAATTTATGGTTAATTTATTAAATAAGGATTATTGATCCTTTTTTAGTGCAATGAAATAAACATCGTCTAATTGAGGTTCTGTTCTCTTAAAACCTAATTCAGGTTTTTTTTCTGAATGAACCCTTATGGTTAAAGTGTTATCAACGTTATAATTAGATGATAAAATATTAAAATTAACCTCTGCTTCATCCAATTCTTCTCTTTTAACAATCTTGGTCCACATTTGATTTTTAATTTCCTTAGTAGCTTCAATAGGTTTAATATGTTTTAGTATTCTTCCTCCATTTAATATAGCCATATCATTACATAACTCTTTTACGTCATCAACAATATGGGTTGAGAAAATCACAGTACAATTTGTTCCAACCTCTCTTAAAACATTTAAAAATCGTTGTCTTTCAGCTGGATCCAATCCTGCTGTAGGTTCGTCTACAATAATTAATTTAGGGTTGTTTAAAAGTAACTGTGCTATTCCAAAACGCTGTTTCATTCCCCCAGAATAACCGTCAACATTTTTCTTTTTAACATCTTGAAGATTAGTAATATCTAAAAGTTCATTTACTAGTTTGTCTCTTTTATTTTTGTTAGAAATTCCTTTTAATAGAGCAAAATAATTCAATAATTCTTCAGCAGACATTTTTGGATAAACTCCAAAAGATTGAGGAAGATATCCCAAAATTTTTCTCAAAGACAATTGATCTTTTAAAACATCTATTTCATTAAAGTTAATATCTCCTGAATCTGGTGACTGAAGTGTTGCTATAGTTCTCATTAATGTAGATTTACCAGCTCCATTTGGTCCTAAGAGACCAAACATTCCTTTTCCTATATTTAAAGTGATATTGTCTAAAGCTTTTACTTTGTTACTGTAAGTCTTGTTTAAATTATTGATTATTAATTTCATATTGAATTTTGAAAAAAAATTAAGGTTTCGAAGATATAAAGAATATCTATGCTATTATAATTTTTAGTAATTTTTAATCATATAAAATAATTATAAAAATTGTAATTTAGAATTAATGATTGAATCTTATAAAAGAAAAGTTAAACTAGAAGATAATTATGATGCAATAATAATTGGATCAGGAATGGGTAGTTTAACAACTGCTGCATTACTTTCAAAAGAAGGAAAAAAGGTAATCGTTTTAGAAAGACATTATACAGCTGGCGGTTTTACTCATGTTTTCAAAAGAAAAGGATATGAGTGGGATGTTGGTATCCATTATATTGGAGAGGTTCAGAATTTAAATAGCCCCATTAGAAAAATGTTTGATTACATTTCTAATAAAAACCTTAAATGGGAGGATATGGGCGATATTTATGATAGAATTATCATTGGAGATAAGAAATATGATTTTGTAAAGGGTGTTGAAAATTTTAAAAATAAACTGATTTCATACTTTCCTGATGAAACTAAGGCTATTGAAAATTATATTCAAACAATTTTTGAATGTAATAAGGCTATGAAGAAGTTTTATATGGAAAAAGCATTACCTAGTATTATTAGTTTTTTATTTGGTTTTTTATTTAGAAAAAAATATTTAAAATATTCTTCAAAAACTACATATGAAGTAATTAATTCATTAACTCAAAATCAAGAACTTATAAAAGTTTTAACTGCTCAATATGGAGATTATGGTTTGCCTCCAAAACAAAGTAGTTTTGCCATGCATGCTTCTGTTGTTAAACATTACTTTAGGGGAGGAAGTTTTCCAATTGGTGGTTCATCAGAGATTGTCAAAACAATTAATCCAGTTATTGAAAGATCTCAGGGTAAAATTTTAATTAAGGCAGAGGTAAAAGAAATAATTGTAAAAAATAAGAAAGTTGTAGGGGTTTTAATGGATGATGGAAAAAAGATTTTTTCAGATCTAATAATTAGTGGAGTTGGGGTTTTTAACACTTACAATAATTTAATAAATAATGAATTAAGTTTAAAATATGGATTTAAAAGTTATTTAAAGTCAGTAAATCCATCAGTGGCTCATGGATGTATGTATATTGGGTTAAAAGGAACAGCAAAAGATTTGAATCTCCCAAGACACAATCTATGGATTTATCCTGATAAAATAGATCATGATTCATTAGTTAAAAATTATTTGAAAGATCAAAATGCTGATTTTCCTCTAATATATATTTCATTTCCATCTGCTAAAGATCCTACTTGGAATACAAGATATCCTAATACTAGTACAATTGATATAATTACTTTATTGCCTTATGAAGCTTTTGCTAAGTGGGAAGGTTCATCATGGAAAAAAAGAGACGAATCTTATGAGAAATTAAAAGATTCTATCTGTCAGAGGCTTTTAAGTCATTTATTTAAACAATTGCCTAATTTGAAAGGTTCTATTGACCATTATGAGCTGTCTAGCCCATTAACCACAAAGAATTTTGTTAATTACCAAAAAGGAGAATTATATGGCTTAGAACATACACCAAAAAGATTTAGTCAAAAATTTTTAAAACCTAAAACATCCATTAAAGGTTTATACCTAACAGGACAAGATATTGTAAGTGCTGGAATTGGTGGTGCTCTTTTTTCAGGATTAATAACTGCGAGTTCAATAACCGGAATAAATTTTATGAAAAAAATTTATAAATAAAATATATGGATATAAAAATTAGTATGTCTTATATAGATGACGAAAAATTTAGTGTTAAAAATAATTCTGGAAATAACTTAATAGTTGACATGTATGCTGAGAATAAAAAAGAACATATGTCTCCAATGGAACTTTTATTATCAGCATTAACAACATGTGCAGCGGTTGATATAGTATCTATGATAAAGAAAAGAAGACGAGATTTTAAAGATATCAAGGCAATTTCATCAGGAAAAAGAGTTGATGATTCTCCTAGATATTATAAATCTATTGATATAAAATATTTGATTTTCTCCTCCGATTTAAAAGATAATGAAGCTGAACGTTTTATTTCTTTAGCAATAAGTAAGTATTGTTCCGTGGGCGCAACAATTAGACCCGATACAATTTTAAATCATTGTTTTGAAATAATTAGAGATTAAAACAAAAGATTATTAAATTAACTTTTTAAAAAATTAATTAAAATGAAAAAAATTACTTACCTAATATTTATAATTTTTATTATCGCCTGCAATAGAAATACCAATAAAGAAAAAAGTAATGATTTTTTTATTGAAATTTTCTCTAATTCTGATCAAAATATAGTTGATTTAGATTCTAAAATTGAGATTATAGCAGATTCTTTAATTGTAGCAGAAGGACCTCTATGGAGTAAGGAAATGAATTCATTATTATTCACTGATGTTGCTGCCAATAAAATTTATAAATGGAATGAAAAATCTGGATTATCTGATTATATGATTCCTAGTGGATATACAGGATATGCACCTAATTTTGAAACTGGATTAATTGGAGCTAATGGATTAATCTATGGGAATGATGGAAGCCTTTATTTATGTCAACATGGTGATAGGAGAGTGGCTAAATTAATAAAATTAGATGATGATGTTCCTAAATTTGAAACGGTAATTGATAAATATGAAGGAAAGTTTTTTAATAGTCCAAATGATATGATAATGGATAGTAATGGAGATATATATTTTACAGATCCTCCTTATGGATTTTTTAATCCACAAGAAAGAAAATTTAATAATAAGTTTAAGGAATTAAATTTTAGTGGAGTTTATAAGTTTTCTATTTCAGGTGAATTATCACTTATCTCATCTAATCTTAGTCTTCCTAATGGAATTACTCTTTCTAATGATGAAAATTACCTTTTTGTAAATAATTCAGATGATAAGAACCCTATTATAACTAAATATAATATTAAAGATGATTTTAGTTCAGAGTTATTTTTTGATGGTACAGAACTTTTAAAAGATTATGGAGGAGGTTTTGATGGTTTAAAAGTTCATTCCTCAGGAAATATATTTTCAACTGGTCCAGGAGGGGTTTTGATTATTTCTCCTAATGGTGAATTGATTTCAAGAATTAATTTTGGAGGTGGTGTTACTAATTGTAATTTTGATGAAGATGAGAAATTTCTTTATGTAACAGGTTTTGGATTTGTAGCAAGAGTTTCTTTAAATTAAATATATATAAATGAACATTTTAGAAATAACAACTGTTTTATTGCTTTTAGCATCATTTTTTTCAATCATAAACTTGAGATTACTTAAGCTTCCTCAAACTATTGGTTTGATGATTCTTGCAATATGCTTATCTCTAATTGTTTTAACAATTGGAGTGATTTTTCCGGATTTTTTAGAAATTATTACTGGAATTACTAAAAGTTTTGATTTTAGTATCCTTCTAATTGATGTAATGTTACCATTTCTATTATTTGCAGGAGCGATTAGTGTTGATGTTCATGAACTTTTAAAGGACAAGGTTACAATTCTTTTTCTGGCAAGTTTTGGGGTAGCATTCTCAACTTTCGCTGTTGGTTCTGGAATTTTTTGGTTGATAGATCAGCCTTTCTTTGGTTTAAACGATCTAGGTCTTTCGTATGTTGATTGCCTATTATTTGGGGCTTTAATTGCTCCAACTGATCCTATTGCAGTTCTTTCTATAGTTAAAAAAATGAATTTATCTTCAGTAACTGAAACACGAATTGCTGGAGAATCTCTTTTTAATGATGGAATAGGAGTGGTTATTTTTCTTACTCTTTTAAAAATTAAATTAATGGGAGTTGAAAATGTTACACCTGAAGGAGTTAGCATGTTGTTTGCAACGGAAGTTATTGGTGGAGTTGTTTTGGGATGTGCTTTAGGATATTTTGGTTTAAAACTGGTTAAATATATTGAAAATCAACATATAGAATTAGAAGTTTTAATAACACTTTCATTAGTTCTATTAGTTACTGTACTTGCTAACCAATTTCATTTTTCTGGTCCTTTAGGAGTTGTAATGATGGGTTTATTTTTAAATAGAAACATTGATACTGATAAGATAGAAGATGGAGTTCAAAAAGCAATGGGTGAATATGTGTATAAATTTTGGCACTTATTAGATGAAACTTTAAACGCGATATTATTTATTTTAATTGGCCTAGAAATTATTCCTATATTCCAGAATTTTGTTCCTGCATATTTTTTAATTTCTATAATTACTATTATCCTGGTTGTTGTTTCTAGAGGAATAGGAGTTTCTGTTCCAATTATGATATTATCAACATATAAAAAGTTTGAAAAGAGTACATCATTAATTATAACTTGGGGAGGTTTACGCGGAGGTTTAAGTATAGCATTAGCGTTAAATTTGCCTGATCAAATTGGTGATGGTAAAAACCTAATACTTTTTCTAACCTACATGGTAGTTTTGTTTACAATTGTATTTCAAGGTCTAACATTAGAAAAGTTAGCAAAATAATCTCACTTACTATTTTGGAAATATTTTTCGTATTTTAACAATATGAAAAACATATTTTCCTTAGTTAGTTTATTATCTTATTTTTTTGTGTTTGGACAAAACACTGCTCCAGTAGCAAATAATCAAACTGTTTCAACAGATAAAAATAAAGATGTTGATATAACTCTTGTTGCATCTGATGCTGATGGAGATGTTTTAACTTATATTATTAAATCTTTACCAGCTAATGGTACTTTGAAAAATGGAACTACTGTTATTTCTCAAAATGATCTTCCTTTATTTTTATCTTCTTCAACTGTGAAGTATACCCCTAACTCAAATTGGTCTGGATCAGATTCATTTACTTTTGTAGCAAGAGACCTTTCTATTTCAGCTTTTGCCGCTGCAAATGGTTTAACTGTTATAAATAACAATGGTGTTCCAGTTAGCCACAATAAACCAGCTGGAAAAACTTATTATCTTATGGAAAGTAGTCCTAAAAGAATGGATTGGCCTGATGCTAAAACATTAACCGATTCTTATGATGGAGCTCAAATGTTTGTGCCGTTTAATAAAACAATGGATCAATCAATTTATGATGCTCTTAAATCTATGAACAGATTAGACGGACCATTTTGGTATGGCCTTAGTCAAGATAGAAACGCTAGTGATTATTCAGAACCTGGTGGAGGATGGTATTGGGTGGATGGAGTTAAATTAGGTTCAAGTGAACGCCCATATACAAATTGGCATAGTGGCGAACCAAATAATGCTGGCGGAAATGAAGATTATGCTCAGTTTAATCGTTTTATTGGAGGTTTTACTTGGAATGATATGCAAGTTGGTAACACACAATCTTATGCATTATTTGAATTTTCATTAAAAGATGATGGTAGTGAAAGTAATGTAGCTACCGTTACAATAAATGTATCAACAACTGGATTTAATCTTCAGGATGATAATAATAAAATTACAGTTGGTAGTTGTACTTGTAATGGAACAAAAGATGGCTTTTTAGTTTTATCTGTTGAAGATAATTCATATGACTATACAATTACTGTTAGCGGTTTAGATAATCCAATTACAATAAAAGGTGCTAATAAAACTGCTACTGTTCCAGGTTTAGGTAAAGGAAAATACACTATTTGTTTTAAGGTAGATGGTCAATCCAATTATGAACAATGTTTTGAAGCAACTATTACAGAACCAAATGGAATATAAATAAATTATAAAATGAAAAAACCATTCTCTATTCTCTTTTTTTTAACTTCTTTATTTGTTTTAGGTCAAAGTAATCCATGTACTAATACTTCAACATTAACTGTCAGTGGAGATTTTAATGTTACAGCTTCTGGAACTTATCCTATGATAATTCCTCCACAAAATATAACTGGATCTGGTTCAGGATCCCAGGTTTTTAGAAAAAATGTAGATATTAAACTTACACTTGGTTCCGGAGATATTTTTGAAAGTTGTGTAGTTAAATTAGATCTCCAAGATTTTGATGATGGCTTACAATTTGATATTGATGGAGTAAATCTTTTAAATTTTCAACAAAAACATTGGGACAATACATTTGGTGCTAATACAACTGAATTTAATGGTAATGGAAGATTTGTAACATCTGGTAGTATGTGGACCCCATGGTCTGGTCAAGGAAATCCAAAACTTGAAATTTCAACTGGAAAAGTACAGTTAATGGTAGATACAAAAAATGGTACTCGTGAAGATGCATTGCCTTTTATGGATAGTACTGTAGCAGATTGGAAATTGATTTCAACTTTTACTTATGATTGTTTAGCAGGCTTTAATTTACTTATTGGAAATCAAAATGGAGGTGGAGGTCCCTCAGGAATTAATGCAAAATTAACAGTTGAAGCATATGTAGGTCCTTGTGATACAGCAGGAAGTTTTAATCTTCAGGATGATAATAATAAAATTACAGTTGGTAGTTGTACTTGTAATGGAACAAAAGATGGCTTTTTAGTTTTA